>BJGV01000001.1 GCA_014190895.1 Nitrosomonadaceae bacterium
GTACCTTATTTAATATGTTTATATTAGAGCCAATTTATTGCAAAAAAGACGGCCAACGCCGTCTATTATCGGTTTAATTAATCAATAAATCAACCACCAGAAGGCTGTGCGGAGGGAATTTTGTATATTCACTTCTTATTTCGCGGAATTAAGGCAGCGGGATTTTTATATGGATTGATTTCAGAGTCGAAAAAGAAGTGCTGAAACCCTCTCCCATAAAGATATAAAAAAGGGCAACTTGAAACAAGTGCCCAGTTTTATACACGATTGGTGCGCTCAACACGATTTGAACGTGTGACCCCCGCCTTCGGAGGGCGGTACTCTATCCAGCTGAGCTATGAGCGCAATGAGACATCCAGCAATCACCGGTGCAATATACCAGAGTGATTTTTCTGTATGCTTAATTAAGTTATTTGCAAATTTTTATATTCAAAGGTGTAAAATGCAGAATTGATACATTTCAGTACCTTACCCTAAAGCTTAAAGGATTTGTTGTGAATAATAATACTGAAGAGTCTTCTTCTGCCATCAAAACGCCGAAACAGTTGGTTATTGTGTTGCTTCTTTCTTTTATATTTCCCATTACGATAATTGTGCTGTTATCCCAGATTGCATCTGGGGGCATTTCTCTGAATACTGATGACCCAGCTTTGTCGTCAGAATCAATAACCAGACGTTTGATGCCGGTAGGTTCTTTAATTCTTATAAGTGATTTACCAAAAATTACAGAGACATTGGAGAAAAGAGTTGATCTGGTTACTGCAGCAGTTTCGGTTACAACCACTGAGAATATAGACAAAATTCAGATAATTTATACAGCTAATTGCTCTAGTTGTCATACAAATGGCATAGCAGGTGCACCAAAATTAGGTGATAAATTAGCGTGGGCATCACGTATTCAGAGCGGCAAAAACGCTCTTTACAAGAGTGCACTCAAGGGGAAGAATGCAATGCCTGCCAAGGGTGGTAATATCAGTCTGTCCGATGCTGATGTTATGGCCACGGTAGATTATATGGTGAGTCAGTTCAAGTAAATACCTGTCAGTAAAGGAACTGCAAATTTTTTGCTATTTATGAGATTATTATAGCCACTTATGCGATTGGTGATTTACAAGGTCATTACAATGAGTTCAGGCAACTCCTTGATTTAATAGACTTTAGCTCACAAGATAAACTATGGTTGGTGGGAGATATTGTTAATCGCGGTCCGGATTCATTACTCCTATTACGCTTCTTAAAAACGATAAGCGACTCAGTGGTTGTGGTGCTTGGTAATCATGATTTACATTTGCTCATGATTGGAGAGAATTTCGCTAGATTGAATCATGACGACACTCTGCAAGACATACTCACTGCACCTGATCGCGAAGAGTTGCTTCATTGGTTGCGATATCAAAAATTATTACATGTAGATAGAAATTATCTTATGGTACATGCTGGCATATTACCGACATGGAGTGTAGTGCAAGCTGTAGAATTTGCACAGGAAGTTGAAACCGTCTTACATGAGAAGAGTAAACAGAGGTTCCGTGAATTTTGTTCTCATATGTATGGTAATCAACCCAGTCATTGGGACAGTAACCTTGAAGGCTACGATCGTTTGCGGTTCATCATCAATGTCATGACACGTATGCGTATTTGTACTCTAGAAGGAAGAATTAATTTTTCCTATAAGGGCGGAATAAAAGATATACCAATTGGTTATCTACCTTGGTTCGAGATACCAAATTTAGCCAGTCGCCAGGTTACCGTTATTTGTGGGCATTGGTCAGCATTGGGTTTGCGAGTCACGAATAATTTGATTGCTTTGGATACAGGTTGTACGTGGGGAGGTAGTCTTACAGCTATTCGATTGGAAGATCGGAAGATTTTTCATGTACCCTGTGCGGGATTGAAAGAGACAGTGCATCAGCAATAGCTCGTTCTGAGGAGCGTGCGAGTTCTCGTCGGGTTTGTCCACTGCTGCTGATAGATTTGGTAAAAATTAATTCAACACTAATTGATGGTTGCCGCAGTATCTTGTGTAACGATCTTAGTAAAGAAATGCCGATGTATGCGGCTGCTTCACTAATTTCCCCTGATGTATTGTGATAGCGTATCGCTACTGGGTATAGAGAAGCCCCCGACGTTACTGCAGATTGCAATAAAGAGGCATGAAAATACTGAATACTATTACCGTCACTCGTAGTTCCCTCTGGAAATACTGCAACCCAATCTCCATTTTCTAACGCAGTGACAATGTCTTGGTTAATGCGAGCAGCATCTCTACGTTTTTTGCGTTCGATAAATAGAGTGCCTACGTTTCGACTCAGCCATCCGAGCAGAGGCCAGTTACGAATCTCAGATTTTGCGACAAAACGAGCTGGGCATAATGCTATTAATGAGTAAACATCTAACCATGAAACATGGTTAGCTACGAACATTACCTGTTTTGTATGGGCATTGGGCTTAACACCACTGAAACTTAATTTAATACAAAGAATTGCGAGAAGTTTTGCCGACCATTTTTGTGCCATCCATTTTTGTGTCTCTTGACTGAGATGGGGGTAAGCTATAGATTGAATCAATCCGGAGAAGATATGAAAGAATAGGAAAGTGGCACGCAAGATCTGCGTTAATTTAGTGGTTACTTTATACATGCTCTTTTATCTTAAAAATGGTAAAGAAGATAATGATATCTAAATAGCCAAATTTTGATGTTTTTAATTTAAATTGACTTATCCTAGCGCCGCCTCTTATAGAATGCGATTACCAAAATTCTCGAAATAACGTTGATTAATTTCATTTCGATCGAATTTATGATTTTGACCACCACGTTGTGTTATTTTTAGGGCCCCCATTAAGGCGCCAAGTTGTCCGGCAGTTTTTAAATCCATTCCATGTCCGATTCCGTGAAGTAATCCGGCCCGATAAGCGTCACCGCAACCAGTGGGATCAGTTTGTATATCTGGTCGAACACACGGGACTCTTATTTCCTGATTGTTTGAGTAAATTACTGAGCCATGCGATCCTTTGGTAACAATCAAACCTTTTACAAGTTTAGCCAATGCGCTCAGTGATTGCCCAACTTTTTCTTGTAATAACTGACCTTCATAGTCGTTGACTATGATGTAATCAGCTTTATCAATAAAATTTAGTAATTCTTCACTGTTAAACATTGGTAACCCTTGACCGGGATCAAAGATAAAGGGAATCCCCGCCTCACTGAGTTCATGTGCATGTTGCAACATGCCATCTCGTCCATCCGGAGAAATGATACCAAGATTAATATTTTTTGCATCAGTTACGTGATTGTGGTGTGAGAAATTCATTGCACCGGGGTGGAATGCAGTGATTTGGTTACCTCCTAAGTCAGTAGTAATAAATGCTTGTGCAGTGAATGTATTGGGCACATGACGAACATGAGTTTGTGCTAAATTTAATTTCTCTAATCGAGAAGCGTACGGCTGATAATCGTCCCCCACAGTTGCCATAATAAGTGGTGACCCACCTATCATATCTAGATTATAAGCAATATTGCCAGCACAACCGCCGAATTCCCGCCGAATTTCTGGTACAAGAAATGCAACATTTAAGATATGAATTTTTTCTGGCAGAATATGATTCTTGAAGTGATCATGGAATACCATGATAGTGTCGTAAGCAATAGAACCACAAATAAGAGTATGCATATTTGACAGGATACTCCAGAGAACTTTATTCTGTTAATAGCGTTACTGTAGGATTTTAGTTAAGAGAGGAGTCGTTCAAGAAACCTAAAAATGTTATTTTCATCTCTTAACTAGGTGTTTTTTTCCAGATTAGATCTAATTCTCGAGCAGCTTTAACATCATCTAATTTCCGCACAGGAGTATTGTGAGGAGCATTCTTTACTAATTCCGGTTCGGTGTAAGCCTCTGTTAAAATTTCTTTCATAGCCACAACAAAGGCATCAAGAGTCTCTTTGGATTCAGTTTCAGCCGGTTCTATTAATAAGCATTCTGGAACTAGCAACGGAAAATAAGTGGTGGGGGCATGATAACCTTTGTCCAGCAATCTTTTAGCTACATTCATTGCAGTTACACCTGTTTTTTCTTTTAAATTTTTCAGAGTGATAATGAATTCATGACTAGCACGGCGGGTAGGATATGCAATTTCAAATCCCGCCTTACCCAACTCAACCATTAAGTAATTAGCGTTGAGTGTAGCAAACTCAGCTACTCGATGCATGCCTTCTGCTCCTAGTAAACGAGCGTAGATATAAGCTCGTAACAATACACCGGCATTACCCATATGTGCAGACATTCTGCCGATAGATTGCGGTATTTCTTTTTCTGTCACCCAGCGGTATGTGCCATTTTCAAGTGCTACAACTGGTACTGGTATGAATGGCAATAATCGTTCGGAAACCCCTACTGGAGCAGAGCCAGGACCACCACCACCATGAGGCGTGGAAAATGTTTTATGTAAGTTAATATGAATTACATCAAAACCCATATCACCAGGTTTTACTTTGCCAAGTATCGCGTTCAGATTTGCACCGTCGTAATATAACAACCCACCTGCTTGATGAACAACTTCACTCATCTTGGAAATATTCTTTTCAAACACACCAAGTGTGGAGGGATTGGTTAGCATTAGTCCGGCTGTTTTAGGTCCTACCGCTGTTCTCAAGGCCTCCATATCGACATTACCCTCTTTATCGGTAGAAATCTCCACGACCTTGTAACCACACATCACTGCCGTAGCTGGATTGGTGCCATGAGCAGCATCAGGCACTATAATTTCGGTGCGAATATAGTCTTTTCGGGATTCATGGTAAGCGCGTATCATAGCTACACCAACAAGTTCTCCTTGTGCCCCTGCCATCGGCGTGAGACTAACTCCCGCCATACCGGTGACATCTTGCAAGATTTCTTGCAATTCATACATGCATGCAAGGAACCCCTGACCAGTGTCTTCTGGTGCAAGTGGATGTCGTGCTAGAAATTGTGGAAGCATGGCTAGTGAATTGCATGCACGTGGATTATATTTCATGGTGCAAGAACCAAGCGGATAGAATGCTGTATCTATCGAAAAGTTTTTTTGGGATAATCTCGTATAATGCCGTACCGTATCCATCTCAGAGACTTCCGGCAGTAGCGGTGGTATTTTACGCACTAAATTTTGCGGAATATCAGTTACTTTAGTTATTATCGTCGGCGACTGAGAATAGTTGAGCCGTCCAGGTTGTGAATGTTCAAATATCAACATAATAAAATTCGTCTTTCTCTGTAGTTAATGTTATTTCAAGGCAGCTAAGGCTGCATCATAATTTGGTTCATTTGTTATTTCAGATACTAATTCGGTATAAATTACCGTGTTATTCTCATCTAGTACTACTATAGCGCGCGTCGCTAAACCAGCCAACGGACCATCAACGATGGCAACACCGTAATTCTTTATAAATTCCGCGCCACGCATAGTAGATAGAATTACTACTTTATTTAGTCCCTCGCTATCACAGAAACGAGTCATTGCGAAAGGTAGATCAGCGGAGATTATTAACACCGTAGTGTTTTCTATATTGCCGGCTTTTTCGTTAAATTTTCGGGTAGAGATGGCGCAGACACCAGTATCCAAACTAGGCACGATATTAAGTATTTTTTTCTTATTAGAGAAATCACTTAGTGTGACATCTTTGAGATCTTTATTTACCAAAGAAAAAGTCGGTGCTGTGGTACCTATTTTTGGAAAAATACCTTCTATCTTTACAGGTGTGCCTTTAAGAGTAACCATACTATTCTCCTTATATTTAGGGGGATAAAAGTTGATCAAATGTCTTTTGTATCTAATGTTAGTAAATTTTAATTCTTAAGAGCACGTTTGAGACATTCGATGTATTTCTTTAAATCATTTGCTGTTTTTGTTTCGGTAGCACACACTAGTACTGCATTACCAAGTTCTGGGTAATATTCCTTTAAATCCAATCCAGCTAGTATACCTTGTGTTCTTAGGGTTTTTAGTATGTTGTCTGTTGATGTAGGTAGTTTTAGTACCGCTTCATGAAAGTAAGGGCCACTGAAGGCTTTCTTTACCCCATCCAGAGCTTCCATTTTTGTCACAAGTTCTAGGACATTGATGTGGGATTGCGTAGCCACACGTTTGAGTCCTTCCGGGCCTAGTAAAGCCATATAAATAGTGGCAGCAGTAACCATGAGTCCTTGATTGGTACAAATGTTAGAGGTAGCTTTAGAGCGGCGAATGTGCTGTTCACGGGCTTGGAGGGTGAGAACAAAACCTGGTTTACCGTCTACATCTGTGGTGCGTCCAATAATACGTCCTGGCATTTGTCTTACCAATGTTTGCTTGCAGGCCATAAAACCAAAATATGGTCCGCCACTAGATAGAGGTATACCTAAAGGCTGACCTTCACCTACCGCTATATCTGCACCATTGCTACCCCATTCACCAGGCGGAGTAAGCATCGCTAGTGTCATGGGATTGACAACACCAATAGCCAATGCGCCGTTATGATGTGCCCAGTCAGTGAGAGTATCCACTTCTTCAAGTACACCAAAGAAATTGGGTTGAGGAATAACAAGGGCCGCAATATCCTGACCTAAATAGGGCGAAAGGTTCTCTGTCATTATGCATCCAAGTTCTGGATGATAAGGAATTTCTACAATCTCAATATTCTGATTTTTTACAATAGCATTTACTACTCGACGATATATTGGATGAGTAGTTGAGGGTATCAACACCTTGCGAGAAGTTTTGTGCGAACGAACTGCCATCAATACCGCTTCAGCTAGCGCAGATGCACCATCGTACATGCTTGCGTTAGAGACATCCATGCCTGTTAATGATGCCATCATAGTTTGATATTCATAGAGCAGTTGTAACGTTCCTTGGCTTGCTTCTGCTTGATACGGCGTATAGGAAGAATAAAACTCGCCGCGAGTGGTGATTTGCCAGACTGCGGCAGGAATATGATGTTCGTAAGCGCCAGCACCAATAAAATTCAGATAACGTCCGTCAGTTTCAGCCCGTTCTAACATTAGCCGTGAAATGTCCATCTCATTCAAACTTGGCAATACTCGTTGTAGACCATTGCTTTTTAAGGCAGAGGGGATCTCATCGAACAGATCTTCAATGGTTTTCGCACCAATGCTCGTAAGCATCTCAGCTATATTTGCTTCAGTGTGTGGAATGAATGGCATAATTTATTCTCGTCAGTCATGAAACAGGTAATTTAAGTAATTAAAGATTCCAGAATTTTATTTTTGCTGTATTAATGGATTTCGCTTTCTATTATTCTTTGATAAGCCGCTGCATCGAGTAGTTCATTTAATTCATTTAAATCAGCAGGCTTTAGTTTGAACAACCATGCCGCGTAGGGATCCTGATTAATTTTCTCAGGTTCAGATTCAAGTTCAGAATTAACCTCAGTTACCTCTCCTGTCATCGGAGCATAGACATCGGCTGCTGCCTTGACTGATTCAACTACAGCGCATTCTTCCCCTTGTTTAAGTTTGCGTCCAATTTTTGGATACTCTACGAATACCATATCACCCAGAAGTTCTTGGGCATGTTGAGAAATACCGATCGTAACTGTGCCATCAATCTCAAGTCTGATCCATTCATGCGATTTCGTATATTTTAGGTGCGATGGAATATGCATATTTCTGCTCCAGAGTTAAATAATCTCGTTTCACTGCATCAATTAAATTAAACTTTTTCCATTTCGCACAAATGGATATTTTGAGACGCTTGCTCTTAGTTTTTTGTCTCGTACTAATACTTGCACCTCATCCCCAATAGTTATTTTTGAGGGCAGGCGCGCAAGTGCAATAGATCGATTCAGCGTAGGCGAAAAACCACCACTAGTGATTTGATTTTTGTCTCCATTTTCGTTGTACCGTGTAAAAACTTCTTGGTGATTACGTAGCATGCCGCGATCCTCCAGAAGTAAGCCAAATAATTGTTGCCTTATTGGCATTTCTAGGAGCGCTTTTTTACCAATAAAATCACGTGGGTCTTTTAAATCTATTGTCCAAGTCAATCCAGACTCAAACGGGTTAGTGGTTTCATCCATATCCTGACCGTAGAGGTTCATACCAGCCTCAAGTCGTAATGTATCACGAGCGCCCAACCCTGCGGGCGTAACCCCTACAGCATGGAGTTTATTCCAAAAATCTTCAGCATTGTCAGCAGGAAGTATAATTTCAAAACCGTCTTCACCGGTGTACCCTGTACGGGCAATAAAATATTTATCAAATACTGTTGATTGGAACAGCTTAAGATTCTCTGTTGCAGCTTGAGACCCGATAATAACTTGCCAAAGTTTGGCCCGCGCATTGGGTCCTTGTACCGCAATCATAGCTAAATTAAATTGAGGAATAATTTCCAATCCCGGCATGAGCTCGTCACGTTTAGTTCTTATCCACGCCACATCTTTATCAGCCGTGCCAGCGTTGACCACCATACGAAACCATGACTCAGTTAGAAAATAAATGATGAGATCATCGATAATTCCGCCTTGCTCGTTGAGCATACAGGTATACAGCGCTTTGCCAGGCTGCACCAGTTTAGTGACATTATTGGCGACTAGATTTAACAGGAAATTACGTGCACCTTCGCCTCTAATATCAACTGCTAGCATATGTGATACATCAAACATTCCGGCGTCGCTACGTACTTTCTGATGTTCATCAAGCTGAGAACCGTAATGTAGCGGCATGTCCCAATCACCGAAAGGGACCATTCTTGCATTCATGTCGCGGTGAATTTGATTAAGAGGAGTCTTTTTCATTACAGATTAAATGGTTCTCTAAGAAGGGGAAAGCCCGAGATTGCGCGTGACTTCACTTCCTATCTAGAGGCGCAGACATAAATTTGCAACTATACCCTATTCACGACAACTAAGACAAGATTTACATGCATATACCGTCAGTTTTATCTGTGCTTTCTGTTCAAAGAAAATTGACCATAATCATTGTTGTAGATATTCTAAGTATCTTAGAAGTATCTGAGATACAATATTAGCATCTCGTCGCGTACTATTTATCCCATCCCCATTCACATGCTGGTACCTCACCTTACTACCGCCATGAAAGGCCCAATTCTTGATCTTGAGAAACGAGTACTGGGCGCTATGCCGATTATAGAGCATTGGTTTCGGAGTCAATGGAAAAATCATGCAGCACCATTCTACTGTTCAGTAGATTTACGAAATAGTGGTTTCAAGTTAGCACCGGTAGACACTAATTTATTTCCCGGCGGTTTTAATAACCTCAGCTCAGATTTCATACCGCTATGCGTACAAGCAATTATGGGAGCAATAGAGAGAATTTTTCCTAACGCCCACAGTATTTTGCTGATCCCAGAAAGTAATACGCGCAATGTTTTTTATCTACAGAACATATATGTTTTGCAGACTTTATTACGGCATGCGGGGATGAGTGTTCGCATTGGTAGTTTGTTACCGGAAATAACCAAGATTACTAAAATTAATCTTCCTGATGGTAATAATCTTATATTTGAACCGCTCCAACGTAAGGGAAATCGTTTAGGTTTGGAGAATTTTGATCCACACATAGTGTTGTTGAATAATGACCTCTCGACGGGCGCCCCACTTATTCTGCAACATTTGGAACAAATTGTTATCCCCCCCCTTAGAGCGGGGTGGTTTACGCGGCGTAAATCACAGCATTTCGCATTCTATGATAGCGTCGCGCATGAATTCTCCGAATTAATTGACATTGACCCATGGCTCATTAATCCCTACTTTGCATTCTGTGGAGAAATTAATTTTCTTGAGAGCAAAGGGGAGGATTGTGTAGTACGGAACGTAGATAAAATTTTACATAAGATCCAAGAAAAATATGCGCAGTATGCTATCAAAGAAGATCCCTTTGTCATTATTAAGGCTGATGCGGGTACCTATGGTATGGGGATTATGAAAGTGAAAAATGGTGCTGAGATACGTGCACTTAATAGAAAGCAACGCAACAAGATGGCGGTGGTGAAAGGAGGTCAATCAGTGACAAAAGTATTGGTGCAGGAAGGAGTTTATACATTCGAAAATCTAAATGCAGCGGTAGCAGAACCAGTCATATATATGATTGATCATTACGTGGTAGGCGGTTTTTATCGGGTTCATACCGGACGTGGTGTTGATGAAAATCTTAATGCTCCTGGCATGCATTTTGTGCCATTAGCTTTTGAGACTGCTTGCTTATTACCAGACAATGAGGCTTATCCCGGACACATTCCAAACAGATTTTATTCTTATGGCGTTATAGCTCGGTTAGCATTATTAGCAGCAGCTTTAGAGTTGGAGCAAATATAAGCGCCCCTAGAGAGATTTCTATTCAAGGTACATTAGAGAACACGATTAGAGTGTGTAATTAAATTAAAGAGTCGAAGTAATGAAAATTGCTTTTATTGTTGATCAATTAAATTCAATTAAAATTGACAAAGATTCTAGCTTTGCCATGATGAGCGAAGCTGTCTCTCGCGGCCATTTTTTGTTTGTAATGCAGCAGGAAGACTTGGTATGGAAAGACGGTAAAACAATTGGTCTCGTTAGAACTCTAGAGTTAACTGGACGGACAGATAATGAACATTCTTGGTATCGAACGGGGGAACAAAAAGAAATACCATTGTACAAATTTGATGCTGTATTAATGCGCAAAGACCCACCATTTGATACGGAATATTTGTATAGTACTTATTTATTAGAACTAGCAGAGAAACAGGGTGCCTATATTATTAATAGTCCGCAGGGGATACGCGACTACAATGAGAAGCTTGCCATAGTAAAATTTCCTAAACTCATCCCACCTACTTTAATTACAAGACAAGAAAAATTAATTCGCGAGTTCTTATCTGAGCATTTGGATATCGTGTTAAAGCCCCTTGATGGCATGGGTGGCGCTGGGGTATTTCGCGTGCATAGCGCTGACTATAATGTCAGTGTCATTATTGAAACTCTTACGCGTCATGGTGCGCGTATGATCATGGCGCAGCGTTATATAGCTGAAATCAGTCAGGGTGACAAGCGCATCTTTTTAATAGCCGGGAAGCCGGTACCTTATGCATTAGCCCGCATCCCCAAGTTGGGTGAGTCACGTGGAAATTTAGCGGCAGGTGGCCTTGGTGTAGCGAAATTATTGACCGATCGTGATTATGAGATTGCTAAGGCCCTAGGACCAGTATTACATGATCAAGGTTTGATGTTGGTTGGGTTAGATGTAATTGGCGAATACTTGACTGAGATTAATATTACTAGTCCTACTTGTATGCATGAAATTAACAATCAGACTGGATTCAATGTAGCAGGAATGGTGATTGATGAGATTGAAAAGAATGAGAGGGAATTAAAGTGAGAGTCAAGGGAGAATTTCATAAATTACAGTGAGTGTGACATGAAATTTAATAATACCCAGTTACTCATCATTAATGCCTCTTTCTTATAATAATTTTTAAATGAAAGAAATCAGAATTTTAACGCGTCTA
The DNA here is from genome assembly GCA_014190895.1 of Nitrosomonadaceae bacterium. Lineage (GTDB taxonomy): Bacteria > Pseudomonadota > Gammaproteobacteria > Burkholderiales > Nitrosomonadaceae > BJGV01. Next base: position 11,482 of record BJGV01000001.1, read on the forward strand.
AATATAACCACAAGGATGATTCTGATGGCATTATGTGTAGCGCACCAGAATCGAATGTATAATTTACTTGATTATGTAATCCTTGCATGTCAGCGTAGATACTGATGTTCCCTTATGTTATTAATTTATAGTTTTTCAGGTCTTTATTACTTTAATGCAGAATCTAACTTCAGTTGGCATTGTCACCTCACAGGCTGTATGCTTCGACACCCCTTTACATCTACAAAGCGGCGCTGTACTTGATAGCTATAGCTTAACGTATGAAACTTATGGCGAGCTTAATGCGACTAAATCTAATGCCATATTAATTTGCCATGCACTTTCTGGAAATCATCATATAGCCGGTTATTATGCGGACAATACCCAGAATTTAGGTTGGTGGGATAACATGGTTGGTCCCGGGAAGCCTATTGATACTCGTAAGTTCTTTGTTGTAGGAGTGAATAATCTTGGCGGTTGTCATGGTTCCACGGGACCCTCTAGTATTAACCCAAGAACCGGGAAATCTTATGGTGCAAGTTTTCCGGTAGTGACGGTGGAAGATTGGGTAGAAACCCAGGTTAGATTGATCAACCATCTTGGAATAAATCAGCTTGCCGTAATAATGGGGGGCAGTCTGGGTGGGATGCAGGCATTGCAATGGACGTTGAGTTTCCCGAATAGAATCAGGCATTCAATAGTTATCGCCGCCGCTGCCAAGCTGACTGCACAAAACATAGCGTTTAATGATGTAGCACGTCAGGCCATTATTACTGATCAAGATTTTTATGGCGGAGATTATTACCTACATGATGTATTGCCGCGACGGGGTTTGCGACTTGCTCGTATGTTAGGACATATTACTTATTTATCAGGCGATTCGATGGCCAAAAAATTTGGACGAGAGTTACGTAATAAGAAATTTAATTTTGATTTTAATGTGGAATTTGAAATTGAATCGTATTTACGCTATCAAGGAGATAAGTTTGCCGAGCAGTTTGACGCTAACACTTACCTGATAATGACCAAAGCGTTAGATTATTTTGATCCAGCACGTAGGTATAATAATAATCTTAGTAATGCATTTCATTCCGTCAAAGCGAAATTTTTAGTATTGTCTTTTACTACAGATTGGCGTTTCCCACCAGAGCATTCGCGCTATATTATCAAAGCCCTGGTAGATAATAAACTTGATGTTAGTTACGCAGAAATTACTTCTAGTCATGGTCATGATTCTTTTTTAATGGAGGATTCTCATTATCATGAGCTGGTAAGAGCTTATGTAAACAATATTATTATTTAAGACAGAGGGCGATCGTTAGTTTCTCGGTAGTGTTACCGTATTAACAAATTATAGAGTGTTGATAGAATGACTTATATCCCACATACTGACTTTAGAACAGATTTTTATGCTATTGCCCACTGGATTAGATCGGGTGCAAGAGTGCTTGATCTTGGTTGCGGCGAGGGTTTGCTGCTAAGTTACCTGAGCGAGACGCGGAATATTGTTGGTTATGGTGTGGATATCGATGATGCTAATATTTTGGCATGTTTGAACAATAAAATTAACGTAATTCAAGGAGATTTAGAGTTCGGATTGTCTATCTTTGAATCAAAATCTTTTGATTATGTTATTTTATCGCAGACGTTACAGGCTATGAGAAATACCAATGGCATTATCAAGGAAATGATGCGGGTAGGAAAAGAAGGAATTATAACGTTTCCTAATTTTGGTCATTGGCAGAATCGTCTGCAGATAGCATGTGGCCGTATGCCAGTTTCAAAAACACTTCCTTATCAGTGGTTTGATACCCCTAATGTTCATTTGTGTACGCTTGTTGATTTTGAAAATTTTTGTGGTCAGCATAATGTGCGCATTCTAGAACGCAGAATAATGAATAGAGATCATCAAATTATTTTTGCACCCAATCTATTTGGAGCATTAGCTTTCTATCGTCTTGAACAGCAAGAGGGATGATTTGTAGAACTATTTCTGACTTGTTGTTAAATCTTTGGTTTCAAATTTGGCTTGTCCAGCCAGCCATATCAATATTAATACGGGTAAACCAAGTAAGGTGGTGCAAGTAAAGAAGCTAGCATAACCGTAAGCATCGACAAAATCACCACTAAATCCGGCAATGAATTTGGGAAGCAGTAACATCATCGAACTGAATAAAGCATACTGTGTGGCAGAGTAAGCTGAGTTAGTTAAACCAGAAAGATAGGCGATAAAAGCAGAGGAGGCAATACCGGCCGATAAATTATCCGAGGAAATGGTAAATATCAGCCCTGCAATATCATGCCCGCGTCCCGCTAACCAGATAAATAGCAAGTTAGTTCCTGCTGATAGCACCGCTCCCAAGAATAGTGTGCGCATAATGCCAATTTTTGCTGTAAGTACCCCACCTATAGTTGCACCTAGAATAGTCATTATGACCCCATAAAATTTAGATACAGCTGCTATTTCTTCTTTGGTATAAGCCATATCTACATAAAATGAATTGCTCATCACCCCCATCACTATATCTGAAATTCGGTAAGTGGCAATAAGTGCAAGAATTAACAATGCACGCTGTCCATGACGCACAATAAAATCTCGGAATGGTGCCACCATTGCCCCATATAGCCAAGCCAATATTTGCGTAAGTTGCACATTCAGACCCCAGTGTGCAATAGCTTTTCTGGCATGATCTTCGTTTTCAGAGACAAGATAACTAATAGGCACTTCTGGTTCACGGATGATGAGCGTGGTGATGATACCTACTGCCATGCAGGCAGCCATTGCCAGATAAGCGGAGCGCCAGGGTGCATAGTTGTAAACAGCTTCTGATGAATCCATAGCCGCAGCTATCCATAGTACCCCAGCAGAAGCTAGAATCATTGCTAGACGATAACCGGCCTGATAAGTGGCTGCCATGGCTCCTTGTAATTTTGGTGCAACAGCTTCAATTCGATAAGCGTCTAGCGCAATATCTTGGGTAGCAGAGGCGAAGGCAACAGCTAAGGAAAAAAATACAATACTTGTTAGATTTTCAGCAGGGTCAGTGCTGGCCATCCCAATCAATGAGATCGAGATAATTATTTGTGATAACAATAACCATGCACGCCGTCGCCCAAGTAAGCTAGTTAATATAGGTAGTGACAAACGATCCACCAGTGGTGACCATACCCATTTAAAACCATAAGCTAGTCCAACCCAACTTAGATGACCGATAGTAGAGCGGTCTATTCCTGCTTCTCGTAACCAGAATGAGAGGGTGCCTAATATTAATAGCAACGGTAGTCCAGCAGAGAAACCTAGCGACAACATACCTAAGACCCGTGGATGGGTATAAATGCGGAAAGCCTGCAGCCAACTAGATGACGTAATGGGGGTCATAAGTTGTAGTTGTAATCTATTATGAGTGGTGAGTGATCAGAGAAGCGCTCTGCTTTGTAAATGAAGACATTTTTGGCTTTATGAGCAATTCCGGGCGTGGCTACCTGATAGTCAATACGCCATCCTACGTTATTAGCCCAGGATCTTCCGCGATTTGACCACCATGTATATTGATCTTGTTCTTGATTTATATGTCGGAATACGTCAACTAATTTGAGTTCGTCAAAGATTCTGGTGAGCCACGCACGTTCTCTCGGCAAGAAGCCAGAATTTTTTTGATTAGGGCGCCAATTTCTCAGATCAATTTCTTTATGAGCGATATTTAAGTCGCCGCATAAAATAATTTCTCTGTCACTATCCACAAGTCTTTTTAGTATAGGAAAAAATTGGTCTAAGAAAAAATCTTTTACGGTTTGTCGATGTTGGCCACTGGAACCGGAGGGAAAATAAACTGAAATTATACTAAGATGACCAAAATCAACTTGTAAGTAACGACCTTCTGCATCAATCTCAACTATATCCATACCTTCAATAACTTTGTCAGGGTTTTTACGGCAATATATACCAACACCGCTATAACCTTTCTTTTCGGCACAATGAAAATACCCGCAATAGTCATTAGGCGAGAGCATGTCAGCAGTAAGATCGGTAGTTTGTGCTTTTAGTTCCTGCACACAAAAAATGTCCGCCTCTTGCTTTGCAAACCAATGTAAAAAACCCTTGTTTGTCGCAGAACGCACGCCATTCAAATTAAGCGTTATAATTCGCATCTCTATTCTTCTAATTCTTTATGAGCTATGAGCGCATCTGATTTTCGGCAAGAGTTTATCGAGTTTGCTGTGAATCGTAACGTGCTGTGTTTTGGTGAGTTTAAAACTAAAGCAGGACGGATGTCCCCATATTTTTTCAATGCCGGTCTATTTAATGACGGTAATTCTCTATACAAGATCGGTCAATTCTACGCGAAAGCTATTCTTGCTGCCGAGCTTCCTTTTGATATGTTGTTTGGGCCAGCCTATAAGGGAATCCCGTTAGTTAGCGCCACTACTATTGCTTTGTCAGAGAGTGGAAATAATTACTCTTTTTGTTTTAATCGGAAAGAAATAAAAGACCATGGTGAAGGTGGTAGTGTAGTTGGTTCATCACTTGTTGGAAAGGTTTTGATTGTAGATGATGTTATCTCTGCTGGTGTTTCTGTGCATGAGTCTTTCAGTTTTATTCAGGCATCTGGTGCGATACCTTGTGGGGTTATTATTGCCCTTGATCGAATGGAAAGAGGACGCGGGTCGCTCTCAGCAGCACAAGAAGTTCGACAGATATATGGAATTCCAGTCATTAGTATTGTCAATCTAGATAATATAGTGAGTTATCTGCAAGGCAGAAGTGACATGGCTCTTAATTTGAGCGCGGTAGAAAAGTATCGAGAGCAATATGGCGTCACTTGATTAAATGAGCCAAATGTCATTTTTTATAATTGCAAGGTCATTTTGATATGGAGAATATTCGCATCTATGAATTCTTTTCCGACTATCTGAAAACCGAACCCGATGTAAAATCCAACAGCATGACTCTGTGCGTGAATAATCACTTTCCGCATCTGTTGTTTCTTTGCTTCTATTAGAAGTCGTTGCAGCAATGACTTGCCCACACCCATTCTTCGCCATTCTTTAAGTACTGCCATGCGTCCAATATAGCCATCTTGTAACAATCTTGCTGTGCCTATTGGACGCTTTGCAAGATCTGTGGCAAGTACATGTAGACAATTTACGTCAGATGTATCCCATTCTAACGCAACTGGAACATGCTGCTCATGGATGAATACTGTCTTACGAATGCCGCACAAAGCTAAGCGATCGGTCTCCCAATTTGCAATTCGAATAGTATAAGAATTTTTAGGGATTTAGCCGCCGTTTGTTACGGTACTGATTGTATAAGAAGACAGGGTAATTAAAAGACTCTAAATTATTCAAATGGATGCTTTAATAAAATAGTTTCTTCTCTGTTCGGTCCAGTTGAGATGAGGCTTATAGGTACTCCGCATAGTAACTCCAAGCGCTCCAGGTAATTTCTTGCTGCTCTGGGTAATTGCTCGAAGTCTGTAATTCCCAAAGTACTGTCTAACCACCCAGGCATTTCTTCATAAATTGGTTCACAACAGGCAAGTTCATCCGCGCCAACTGGGAGGATGTCTCTTAATTCCTGTATTCCACAGTCATTAATTATTTTGTAGCCTATACCTACTCGTATGGTCTCCATCCCATCCAGTACATCAAGTTTTGTGATACAAAGTCCTGACACGCCGTTGATTTGGATGGAGCGCTTTAGTGCTGCAGCATCAAACCAACCACAGCGCCTTGGACGACCTGTAGTAGCACCAAATTCATTGCCGCGTTTAGCCAAGCGCTTACCTCTATCATCATTTAATTCAGTTGGAAAAGGCCCAGCCCCAACTCTTGTCGTGTAAGCTTTAGTGATACCTAATATGTAACCTAACATTTGTGGACCAATGCCACTACCCGTTGCTGCCGCACCGGCAGTACAATTACTTGAAGTGACAAATGGATATGTGCCGTGATCTATATCAAGCAACGTTCCTTGCGCACCTTCAAACAATAAATTGTCACCTGCTTTATTAGCTTCAAATAAAAGTCGAGGCACATCCGCTATTAGTGGCTTAATGCGTTCCGCTAAAAGCAAGGTTTCGTCTCTAGTTTTTTGAAAGTCTACTATTGCCACATGAAAGTAATTTTTTAGGATAAAGTTATGATAGTCGAGTATTTCTTTTAGTTTGATAGCGAAGCGATCGGGGTGGAAAAGATCCTGTAGTCGGATTGCTCGCCTAGCCACTTTATCCTCGTAGGCCGGACCAATGCCCCTGCCTGTAGTGCCAATTTTGTTCACACCTTTGGCCATCTCTCGGGCGTTATCTAGTGCGTTATGATAAGGTAAAATAAGCGGACAAGCTTCGCTAATGCGGAGTCGTCCAGATGTATTGCATCCAATCTGTTCTAGCATGTCAATCTCTTCTAATAGTGCTTGTGGTGAAATCACGACTCCATTACCAATGTAACAGACCACATTGTTACGCAAAATTCCAGAAGGAATAAGATGCAGCACGGTTTTCTTACCATCAATCACTAGTGTATGCCCAGCGTTGTGCCCACCCTGGAAACGCACCACGCCCTGGGCATGGTCTGTCAGCCAATCTACTATCTTACCCTTGCCTTCATCGCCCCACTGGGCGCCAATAACAACAACGTTTTTAGCCATCAAGGAATATCCCAAAAATTCTTGGAGTTACTGTAAGAAATAGTGTCTTATAAGCGTTATTTAAGTGTCAGCGCTATAAGAAGTCAAAATTAGATGTCTATAACTTCCCAAATCTTGTTTTTTAATACTAATTTTCTGTTGCAACCAAGTGTATTTTTTTTGTTTTGATATTTTGATAATTCCACAACTACTATCTCACCTTCGGTACGCAAGTGTTCAATTTTCTTATTAAGGTTTTTATTGTTTCGATTATATGGTGCTAAGATTGCTTTTGGACGGGAATCAAGTTTTATTAATCTTGATAATTCACGTAAATCCATGCTAAAACCAGTAGCCGGTCTAGCTCTCCCAAATGCCTTACCAATCTCATCATAACGTCCACCCAACGCAACCGCATTAGGAGAATTATTGGTGTATGCCGCGAACACTATTCCAGTATGATAATGATAGCCACGAAGATCAGCCAGATCAAAATTCAGAGCCCGTACTGACGATTCTAATTCCGTTGCTACTGTTCCGAGCTCATCCAATGCCATTCTAATTTCAGGGTAATCGGGCAATAGTTTACGTGCTTGTATCAATATTCGCCTGTCACCGTATAGCTCTGGTAGCAACATAAATGCTTGCTGCGACACCTTGCCCATATATTTTTTTGCTCCAACACAAAGCTCTTTTAATGTGGAAGTATCTTTGGCTTGCAGTGCGCCGAATAATTCTGTCTCAAGTTCGACAGGAATTTTTTCTCCATTTATTAGTCCACGAAATACAGCCACGTGACCGAGATCGAGATAAATTTCATTTATCCCAGAGATTATAAGGCATTGCAGCATAAGTTTTTGAATTTCTAGATCGCTCTCCAGTCCGGCGTGACCATAGAGTTCCGCGCCAATTTGAAGTAACTCTCGAGTACGATTTAGTCCTGACGGCGTGGTGTGAAGTACGCTACCTACGTAACACAGACGTGTTACTCCTGCATGATTTAATAAATGTGCATCGATACGTGCAATTTGAGATGTTATGTCAGCACGTAACCCCATCATCTTACCACTCAATTGATCTATCACCTTGAACATACGTAAATTCATATTGCTATCGTTGCTTGGAATCAACGACTCTACAAATTCAAGCATGGGCGGCATTACCAACTGATAACCACATACCAACAATCGATCTAAAATACGTCGCCGAATTACTTCGATAGCTAGTGCCTCTGCAGGCAGAATATCCTCAATATACTCCGGAAGAATCCAATTACGCATGATTTTATTTGGATACAATTGAGTGAAAGTGGAAATCGTAAATCTATCTAGAGAAATAAAGCAGCAAAATTCCAGCCAGCATAGAGGTCAGGCCAATGAATCGTATTTGTCCGTCACCAACTTCAGTTAACTTTCTGAAAATTTCGCGCCAAATACTGGGCAATAAGAAAGGCAACATACCTTCCATTACCAGCATTAGCGAAAATGCAATTAGTAATGTGTCTAACATATCACAGTAACTCCAGTAAGACGCCTGAATGAATTAGGGTTTTACACAAATGTTTGTCGCCGATCAGAATTACTATAATTTATGTGTTGTATGTAGAAAATCTTGATGCACCAAGATTACAAAGATCAATTCACAAGTTTGAATTTATAAAATTTTCTGGTGTTTATTTTCCACTTTTTCCAGAATTTCTTAGATACTTGAAAAATTCAGAATTTGGTTCCAGTACCATTAAGTCGTTTTTATTCTTGAAACTCTGCTTGTAAGCTTCTAAGCTACGATAGAAAGAATAAAATTCTGGATTTTGTTGGAAGGCATTGGCATATATTTCTGAAGCCTTGGCATCACCCTCACCTTTATTTTTTTGGGCTTCTCGGTAAGCTTCTGCTAAAATTACCTCACGTTGTCTGTCAGCATCAGCACGAATTTTTTCGGATTCTGCCGCGCCAGTTGAGCGTAATTCATTAGCAACACGTTTTCTTTCTGCCTCCATTCGACGGTAGACAGACTCACTTACTTCCTGTGGTAGGTCGACACGTTTTAGACGTACGTCTACTACTTCTACTCCAATCTTACGGGCATCGGCATCTGCTTTCTGGCGCATAATTTCCATAATCTTATCGCGCTCTCCGGATACTACATCGTGTACTGTACGATTACCAAACTCATCTCGTAGACTTGAATTTACTGTTTGCGCTAAACGAGTTTGTGCCAGCATTTCGTCACCTCGTACGCTAATATAATATTGTTTAACATCAATAATGCGCCATTTAACGAATAAATCTACTAAAACATTTTTCTTCTCAGAAGTAATGAAACGCTCTGGTTCGATTGTATCCATAGTCATAATGCGAGATTCAAAGAAACGGACATTCTGTACCATAGGAATTTTGAAATAAAGCCCTGGAGAAGTCTTTACGCCGACCACTTCACCCAGTTGAAATACGATAGCACTTTGGCGCTGATCTACAATGAATAGCGATGAACTAAGTAGAAAAAATATCGAAGTAATTGCAATTAGTAATACCGAGCTTTGATTTTTCATTTATCTTGACTCCCGTTCACGAGATCGAAATGCTTCGCGTGTTCGCGAAGCATTATCAATCACAGGTTCTGGGGTAACAGCTATCGGTATCTCTGGTATTTGAGCAAGAGGCGGCGCAACCGTTTGCATTAGTTTGTCTAGCGGTAGATAAAGTAAATTGTTGCCATTCTTTTGGTCCACCAATACTTTACTGGTGTTAGAAAGCACTTGTTGCATCATGTCTAGGTAAAGACGATCGCGAGTTACATTAGGCGCCTTATTGTACTCAATAAGTACTTTTTTGAAGCGATTTGCATCCCCTTCGGAGCTAACAATGACACGCTGTTTATACCCATCAGATTCTTCAATTAAACGGGCAGCATTACCTTTAGCTTTAGGGATGACATCATTAGCGTAAGCTTGGCCTTCATTTTTTTGTCTTTCTCTATCTTGCCCTGCTTTAACAGCATCATCAAATGCGGCCTGTACTTGTTCTGGCGGTTGAGCATTTTGCATAGTAACCTTGCTGATGGCAATACCTATTTTGTAGCGATCAAGAATATCTTGCATTAATTGCGTTGCTTTCGCTGCCACCTGCTCTCGTCCTTCGTAGAGCACAAAATCCATTTTACTTTTCCCAATAACTTCACGAATCGATGTTTCCGCCGCTTGCAAAACAGCTTCTTCTGGATCACGGTTATTAAATAGAAATTCTTCTGGATTTTTTAGGATATATTGAACGGCAAATTGAATATCAATGATATTTTCATCATCAGTTAACATCAGAGATTCTTTCAACACTTTGCTTTTAACATTATTGCGATAGCCAATTTCAACTGTGCGCACTTGACTTACGTTAACGTTCTCTACAGTTTCAATTGGGTATGGGAAGTGCCATCGTAATCCGGCTTGGGTAGTTTGAGTATATTGACCGAAACGCAGAATGAGACCACGTTGGCCTTCATTAACAATATAAAATCCGCTGGCCAACCATAGTAAAAAAATTAACCCAGCAAATAAGCCCGCGCCCATGCCACCCATGTAGCGTTTAAAATTACCGTTTCCCGGTCCTTCTTCACCACCAGACTGCCCATTATTAGGTCGTTTACTTCCAAAGATGTTATTAAGTTTCTTGTTAAAATTTAACCACAATTCTTCTAGATCAGGCGGACCAGAATTACCTTTTTTTCGTCCCCATTGAGGATCATTTAATCCCATAATAGTTCCATTTTTATGATAAATGTAAATTAACTACTTAGATTCTGGGTAAGATTTTTTAAATTTAGTAAAGATGCAAAAGACCCTATTTTATTCGAGCACGTCAACTTGTTACATTACACCCCTCTTATTTCTAATAATACATTAAGGTACTAGGGGGGGGTGAATTCTCAATTTTTTCGGCTGTCCCAAGTCTAGTAAGCCTAGGTTCATTACTACCCATTTTTGATTAGATACATTCGTAGTATTCTACCACATTTGTTACGCCCATCACAGAAATAGTGAACTCATTATCTTTAGTCAATTGTTCTATTTTAGCCGGGTTATCAATGTAGTTTTTTTTACTAAGATTAATCAGTACAAAGACACTATTGCAGATGTTCTGGGTAACAGTGGCGTTAGTTATCGGGTGCGGTTGTTATTTAAAGTGGAACAGTAAAATCTCTGGTGGGCACCACCGTAGAAATTGAGTGTTTATATACCATCTGTGTCACCGAATTTTTTAGTAATACTGTCTCTTGATCAAATGAATCGATCTTGCCTTGTAATTTAATTCCATTGATCAGATAAATTAATGTCGGAATTCCTTCTTCTTGCAAGGCAGTGAGAAAAAGGTCTTGTAAACACCGTTTTTTATTATCCATATAGTCTACCTAGTATTGTTAAATGCTGTCTCTAACATTAATTTTTATTTAAGGTTGATAGGTCTTAAATTGAAAAGAACGTATTTACAATTTGGTTGCAAAAAAAGATTCTTATCTCTTATGTAAGATAGATTCTGGTTAAATTAGTTCACGGATTCGTATAAAAATACCTATACTCACGTATACCGTTATGGGTGGACATGATTGATTAGATGGGCTAATTCAGTTAAGGCTTGTTGATAGACTTGACGCTTAAATTCGATTACTGATTCCGGTTCTATCCAGTAATGGCTCCAGCGCCAGGCATCAAACTCCGGATGAGAATGAGAGCGTAGAGATATGTCGCAATCGCGCCCCATGAAACGCAGCAAATACCAAATTTGTTTCTGCCCTTTGTAATTTTTGCGCCAGTCACGTTTTATCCATTGATCCGGTACTTCATATCGCAACCAGTTACGGGTACGCCCGATAATAGTAACGTGGGAAGAGCATAGACCGGTTTCTTCTGTCAATTCTCGATACATTGCCTGTTCTGGACTTTCACTAGGTTCAATACCACCTTGTGGAAATTGCCAGAAATCTTGTTTAATACGTTTCCCCCAGAAGACTTCATTTTTTTTGTTTAGTAAAATGATACCAACATTGGAACGATAGCCATTACAGTCAATCATACGATGTATTCATTTGATTTATTATATTTAGGTTCAATTTAAGTCTTTCCATATTCTATATCAGACAGAGATCTACCATTCAATTAATAGACGGCTTATTAATTCAATGGTCTGTATCATATTAGTTACGCGTTACTGTTATTAATACAGTCTCAAATGAGACTTACTCAAGTCTTTCACGGTAGAATTACCTTTATCTAGTTATTGTAATGGAGATAGTAATGCGTGTTTCGCAATTTTTTATATCCACACTTAGGGAGGCCCCTGCAGAAGCGGAGCAAATAAGTCATAAATTGATGTTGCGAGCAGGCTTTATTAGGCGTCTTAGTAGCGGTTTATACACTTGGATGCCGCTTGGTTTAAGAGTTCTGCGGAAAGTTGAGAATATTGTGCGTGAGGAGATGAATAAAAATGGAGCTATAGAACTTCTGATGCCTGCAGTACAGCCAGCTGAATTATGGCAAGAGACTGGACGTTGGGATGTATTCGGGCCACAGATGCTCAAAATAAAAGATAGACATCAACATAATTTTTGTTTCGGTCCTACACATGAAGAAGTTATTACCGATATCGTACGGCAGGAAATAAAAAGTTATCGCCAGTTACCGTTGAATTTTTATCAGATCCAGACTAAGTTTCGTGACGAGACTCGTCCTAGATTTGGAGTGATGCGTGCGCGTGAATTCGTGATGAAAGATGCTTACTCGTTTCATGCCGACATGGAATGTTTGGAAAAAACTTATAAAATTATGTATCGAACTTATGACCAAATATTCTCTCGTTTGGGGTTAAGATTTCGTGCGGTAGCAGCGGATACCGGATCAATGGGTGGAAGTAGTTCGCATGAATTTCATGTGTTGGCCGATTCAGGTGAAGATAGTATTGTTTTTTGTCCAGATTCAGATTACGCCGCCAACATAGAGTTGGCGGAAACCTTGCCACCCGATGAATTGCGTCAGATGGCAAGTAATCCTATGCAGAAAATTTTAACGCCAAATAAGAGAACGTGTGAGGAGGTAGCTAATTTTTTTAAAATACCAGTACAGAAAACTGTAAAGACTTTAGTAGTAATAGTAAATAATAAGATGGTTCTTCTGCTGTTACGCGGCGATCATCAGTTAAATGAAATTAAAGCTCAGAAGATTTCAGTTCTTGATGGTTTCCGATTGGCAAGTGAAGAAGAGATATTGAAACAGATTGGTTGTCGTTCAGGGTATATAGGGCCAGTCGGTCTAGAATTACTTATCATAGCTGATAGAGTTGTCACAGAAATGAGTGATTTTGTTTGTGGTGCAAATGAAACAGATTATCACTTGACCGATGTTAATTTTGGCCGTGATATGAGGGAACCCGATCATGTTTTTGATATTCGTAATGTAATTTCTGGGGAATTATCACCTGACGGGAAAGGCCAGCTTGAAATTTGTCGGGGCATCGAAGTTGGACATATTTTTCAATTGAGAACTAAATATTCAGAAGTAATGAAAGCTGAGTATCTTGATAAACAGGGGCATTCTCGATTCATGGAAATGGGTTGTTATGGCATTGGGATATCACGTATTGTGGCAGCAGCTATTGAACAAAATTATGATGAGCGCGGCATCATTCTTCCGATTGTTATGGCGCCATTTAAAATTGTTATCATACCCATTGGTATGAAAAAAAGTGAACAGGTAAAAAGAGAAGCGGAGAAGTTATACACAGAACTTTATTCCGCCGGCATTGAAGTGTTGCTTGATGATCGGGATGAACGTCCGGGTGTGATGTTTGCTGATATGGAATTAATTGGAATTCCTTATCGTATCGTTATTGGAGAGCGTAGTTTGAAGGAAGGAAGTGTTGAATATCAAAAACGGTGCGATAAAGAGTCTAAGATAATTCCTTTGCAAAACGTGATTAATTTCTTGATGTCAGAGGAATGGAAAAGTTAATTAAAATAGCCTGATTGTTTGCATTTTTTATTTATTAAATAGATTTTCTCTATGTTGTGAGCTTAAGAATTTTTGATATTGAATTGATTTAGACATTTTTATTAATACTGTTCAAATTTAGGCCGGAGACCAGAGCGTGCTTATTGATAATGAATCAAAAATCTTTATTCAAATTTTGCATTTGAATAAGCATAGGTTATTAACTAATAAGCTACGTCACAATAAAAATAACGTATTAAAGTTTTCACACTTATTTAATTCAGATTTATACTTGTGGGTGCGCTCTCTCTAATTTTTTGTGTAATTTATTGAGCGCGCTGAGATAAGCCTTCGCTGAAGCTATGACAATGTCTGTGTCTGCTCCATGGCCATTAACAATACGTCCAGATTTTTGTAGTCGTACCGTTACTTCTCCCTGGGAATCAGTGCCGCTAGTGATGTTATTCACCGAATATAATTGTAAGTCAGTCTCACTGACCAAAATTTTCTCAATGGCCCGAAAAGTGGCATCCACTGGCCCACTACCGTCTGATTCCGCATGCAGTTCTTTACCTTCTTCAGTAATAACTATATAGGCATACGGAGTTTTACCAGTTTCGCTATGGGCAGTTAAGGATAAAAGTTTGTAATGCTCTTGTAGAGTCATTACCTCATCTGAGACAAGCGCATGCAGATCTTCATCAAAGATATCATGCTTCTTATCGGCTAATTCTTTGAAACGCATGAATGTAGTGTTGAATAGTTCCTCTGATTCTAGTTCGATACCAAGCTCGGCCAGGCGACTACGAAAAGCGTTACGCCCAGAGTGCTTCCCTAATAATAGTTTATTGGCGCCCCAACCCACATCTTCAGCGCGCATAATTTCATATGTTTCACGGTGTTTGAGCACGCCGTCTTGATGTATACCGGATTCGTGCGCAAATGCATTCGCACCAACAATGGCTTTATTGGGCTGTACTGGAAAACCCGTAATTCCGGACACTAATTTACTAGCTGACACTATGTGCTTGGAATCTATACGCGTATCACAAGGAAAGAAATCTTGACGAGTTCTTACTGCCATCACTATTTCCTCTAACGAAGCGTTGCCTGCACGTTCACCCAGACCATTTATAGTACATTCTACTTGTCTCGCTCCATTTATGACTGCCGACAAAGAGTTTGCGACTGCCAAACCTAAATCGTTGTGACAGTGAACTGAAAAAATTACCTTATCAGAGTTAGGTATGCGTTCACGAAGAGTTTGAATAAGGGCGCCGAATTGCTCCGGTACAGTGTAGCCAACGGTATCAGGAATATTCAGGGTGGTTGCCCCAGCGCTGATGACTGCTTCTAATATACGGCAAAGAAAGGTAATTTCTGAGCGACCCGCATCTTCAGGTGAGAATTCTATATTATCAGTATACTGGCGCGCCCATTTCACAGCCCTTACAGCCTGCTCTACTACTTGGTCTGGAGACATGCGTAATTTCTTCTCCATATGAATGGGTGAAGTAGCAATAAAAGTATGAATGCGTCCTGAATTACAGTTTCTTAGGGCCGTACCAGCACGTATTATATCCGCTTCAGTAGCGCGAGCTAACGCACATACGGTACTGTCTTTAATCACATCAGCCACCGCTTGCACAGCTTCAAAATCACCATTGGAAGCCGCTGGGAAGCCGGCCTCAATAACATCTACTCGCATTCGTTCTAGTTGCCGCGCAATGCGTACCTTCTCTTCTTTTGTCATGGATGCACCAGGACTTTGTTCACCATCACGTAAGGTTGTGTCAAAAATTATCAAATGATCGCGCATCTTTTCCTCCTCTATTCTAATAAGGATACTTGAATTGTGAGCACAGAACTAAAAAAGATTGATCAGGGTAAAAATTTAAGGAGGCGTAGTAATTTAACGTACAGAATACAAGAGTCGAATTAAAAAACAGATCATACTGAAAATGAGCGCAAGAGCAATGTTCCATTTACTTCATTGGGTGAAATGCAAATGGACTTTTCCGTTTACGCAATGAAGAAGAGGCTAAGTTTTTAGCGTATCGTTATTTTTTTTCTTTTTCTTTAGTCTCCATAACCATATAATATAGCCAGATACTGCATACGATACAAATAGGCAAAATAGCACAACAGGCGGGTGACTTGGAATTAGAACAAAAAAGAATAATACAAGCAGTAATACAGTTATAAATGGCACATTTTTGTGCAGATTGATCTCTTTTCCGCTGTAGTAAGGAAGACTGCTGACCATAGTAATGGCGGCAAATAGAGTGATGCACCATGCTAACCAATTGATGCTTGAACCCTCCATCCCGAAATCCAACATTACCCAAACTAGTCCTGCGATCAATGCCGCCCCTGCAGGGCTAGGTAAACCTTGAAAAAAACGTTTATCCGCGGTTCCTGTGTTAGTGTTAAAACGCGCTAAACGAAGAGCGGCGCAGGCACAGTAGATGAAGGCCGCAATCCAACCTAGTTTCCCCATATCTTTCAGAGCCCATTCGTATATGACTAGTGCAGGAGCGGCACCGAATGAAATCATATCAGATAGACTGTCGTACTCTGCCCCAAATTCGCTTTGAGTATGGGTGAATCTTGCTACCCGACCATCCAATCCATCTAGTACCATAGCAATGAGAATCGATACAGCAGAGTGCTCAAAATTCCCATTCATTGCTTGTATAATGGCATAGAAACCAGCAAACAAGGCGGCAGTGGTGAATAGATTGGGCAATAAATAAATACCGCGTCGCCGTAATCTTGATTTAGGTGTGAAGTGAGACTGATCTGGGTCGTACATTATTTGTGTGATACACAAAGAAGTATGTAGGGTAAATCGTTGTTTTAGATAGTAAACCAGGGGTAACAGCAAGTTACAAATAGGCAACTAATACACTAATTTAATTTTATCTAGGTAGTTCCGCCAATACGGTTAATGTTGCATAAACTTTGTCCCCGATACTCACTTTAATTTCAGTATTGAGGGGCAAGTATACATCTACTCGCGAACCGAAGCGGATGAAACCAAAACGTTGACCACGCGTGAGGTATTCCCCGGCTTTAACGTAACATAAAATACGTTTTGCGATCAATCCAGCAACTTGTACACAAGTTATATCAGAACCATTGGCTGTTTTTATCCATAAAGCATTGCGTTCATTCTCTAGGGAAGCTTTGGGCAGGTTGGCACTGATAAATTTTCCAGGTGAATACCATCCACTAATAATTTTTCCATCTACTGGACTACGGTTAGAGTGAACATTAAACACATTCATGAATACACTAATCTTGACAGCATCACGCTCGAGATAGGGGTCTCGTATGTTTTCTACTGCAACTATCCTGCCATCGGCAGGCGACAAGACAGTATTAAGTTTCTCTGGAACGACACGTGGTGGATCACGGAAAAATTGTAACACAAAAAATGCGAGCACCCAGAGGGGTGCCGCCCATTGCCAGTCAGTAATGGCATGCACTAATGATGCAATAATTGCAGCCCCAGCAATAAAAGGCCAGCCTTCACGAGCAATAAAAGGGTGTGGGTAATTCATTAGGTGATATAAATAGTTAACAGTAAGAAGTATTTAGTTTATCAATGCATGGAGCTAATCATTTTTTAAACGTTGCCTATCATTTCAAGTCAATTTTTTGTTTGATCAACTAATCTATTTTTCTTAATCCATGGCATCATACCGCGTAATTTTTCACCAACCACTTCTATTTGATGTTCGGAGGCGAGACGACGACTGGCCTTAAGCATGGGGGCACCAGCTTGATTCTCTAGTATAAATTCACGAGCATACGCACCAGTTTGAATTTCATGCAGAATCTTCCGCATTTCGGTACGAGTGGCATCGGTTACAATACGCGGACCACGTGAAATATCACCATATTCAGCGTTGTTTGATATGGAATAACGCATATTAGCAATACCGCCCTCATAAATTAGATCCACAATTAATTTAACTTCATGCAGACACTCAAAATAAGCCATTTCTGGGGCGTAACCGGCTTCAGTTAATGTTTCAAATCCAGCTTGGATTAGAGCGGTAAGTCCCCCACACAGTACTACTTGCTCACCAAATAGATCAGTTTCAGTTTCTTCACGGAAGTTTGTTTCAATTACTCCGCCACGAGTACCACCGTTGGCTGCAGCGTAAGAAAGTGCCAAATTACGCGCTTTGCCAGATTTATTTTGATGTACGGCAATGAGTGACGGTACGCCACCACCTTGTATGTAAGTTGAACGCACTAGATGACCGGGTCCCTTCGGGGCAATCATAATCACATCAAGATCTTCGCGTGGCGAAACTTGACCGTAATGAATATTGAAACCATGTGCAAATGCAAGTGTCGCCTTCTTTTTCAAATTAGGTTCAATCTCTGATTTGTAAACAGCCCCGATCTGTTCATCAGGCAATAGGAGCATTACTACGTCTGCGCCCTTAGTAGCTTCTGCAATTTCCTTAACTGTCAGCCCAGCTTTCTTTGCTTTGCTCCAGGACGCACCATTTTTACGCAAACCAACAATGACTTTTACACCAGAGTCATTTAAGTTATTAGCATGAGCGTGGCCCTGCGAGCCATAACCAATAATGGCAACCTTTTTTCCCTTGATGAGGGATAAATCGGCGTCTTTATCGTAGTAAACTTTCATTGTTTTTTTCCTCTATTTTGTTTTAATTTTGAATAAGATAAGTGTTGAAAGCTAATTTAGTGGGTAGTATCTTGTTCTATACATAAGGAGCGCCATTACACCTTGAGCGTTCTTTCGCCGCGACCAATACCAGAGGCACCGGTACGTACAGTTTCCAGAATAGAGCTGTGCCCTATGGTATTAATAAACGTATCGAGTTTTGAAGTAGTTCCAGTCAGTTTGATAGTATAAGATATATCAGTTGTATCGACAATGTGACCACTAAAAGTATCAGTTGTATGTTTTATTACTTCTCGATTTTTATCGGTCACATGGATTTTCACAAGCATTAATTCATATTCAATGTGATCGCCATCACTTAGGTTCAAGACCTTTATTACATCAATCAGTTTATTTAACTGTTTTATTATTTGTTCAACTACATCATCTGAGCCAATTGTGACTATGGTCATGCGCGACAAGGTTGAGTCCTCAGTTGGCGCGACTGTGAGCGATTCAATATTATAGCCACGAGCCGAGAATAGTCCAGCAACGCGTGATAGCCCACCAGCCTCGTTTTCTATTAATAAAGAGATAATATGTCGCATTTTTATACGAGAATCATTTCAGAAAGACCCTTGCCACCAGGTATCATTGGGAATACATTTTCTGTTTGATCAGTAATGAAATCCATAAATACCAGTCTATTTTTGAGTTTAAATGCTTCTCGCAGCGCACTTTCAATATCGCCAGGACTCTCTATCTTCATACCAACATGTCCGTAGCTCTCAGCTAATTTTACAAAATCTGGTAACGCATCCATGTAGGACTCAGCATAGCGATTACCATGAAAGAACTCTTGCCATTGACGCACCATTCCCATGTAACGGTTATTGAGATTTATGATCTTAAGTGGCAAGTTGTATTGTTTGCAAGTAGATAATTCTTGTATGCACATTTGAATACTGGCTTCGCCAGTGACACAAGCCACTGTGCTTCCGGGGTTGACAAACTGCACGCCCATGGCTGCTGGTAGACCGAATCCCATGGTTCCCAGACCGCCAGAATTGATCCAACGGCGTGGTTTATCAAATTTGTAGAATTGTGCTGCCCACATTTGATGTTGACCAACATCAGAGGTGATAAAAGCATCACCTTTAGTTATTTCATAGAGTCTTTCAATTACCATTTGAGGTTTAATAATAGTACTTGCGCGATCATATTTAAGACAGTCACGCTCACGCCATAAATTAATTTGTGTCCACCACGCTCTAAGCGCTATTAGATCTAATTTCTCTTTGTCGATTCTTAGTAATCGAATGAGATCGTCCAGTACGTCAGAAATGTCGCCGATAATAGGCACATCTACTTTAACGCGCTTAGAGATGGACGAAGGATCAATATCAATGTGTACAATCTTCCTTTCATTATTAGAAAAGTGCTTTGGGTTTCCAATCACGCGGTCATCAAAACGTGCACCAATAGCTATTAATACGTCACAATCTTGCATTGCCATATTAGCCTCATATGTGCCATGCATACCTAACATACCGACAAAGAATTTATCTGTGGCAGGATAGCCGCCTAGTCCCATTAAAGTATTAGTACACGGAAAACCCATTATTTGTACTAAATTTATTAGTTGTGTACTTGCATTGCTCAGAATTACTCCTCCGCCAGCGTAGATCATAGGGCGTTTTGCGCCCAATATTAGTTGCGCCGCTTTTTTAACTTGCTCAAGAGAAACCTTGATAATCGGATCGTAAGAGCGCATAAAAACACTGTCAGGGTAAGAGAACTCTGTTTTCTGTTGACTTATGTCTTTTGGAATGTCTACTAGTACCGGTCCAGGTCGTCCAGTCGAAGCAATGTAGAATGCTTTTTTGATGGTAGTAGCCAATTCTGTAATATCTTTTACCAAAAAATTATGCTTAACACAGGGACGTGTGATGCCCACAGTATCTACTTCTTGAAATGCATCCAAGCCAATAGCGTAGGTAGGTACCTGCCCGCTAATGATAACCATCGGGATTGAGTCCATGTAGGCGGTAGCTATACCTGTAACGGCATTGGTTACACCAGGACCAGATGTTACTAGCGCGACCCCTGTTTTCCTACTAGAGCGCGCATAACCATCGGCCGCATGTACCGCGGCTTGTTCGTGTCGCACTAAAATATGTTTGACTTTGTTCTGTTTACACAATTCATCGTATATGAACAATACAGCGCCGCCAGGGTAACCAAAAATATGATCCACCCCTTCTGCCTGTAAACAACGTATTGTAATTTCAGCACCCGTTAATTCCATACTTTTTTCTATACCCAAGAAGTAATAAATCAAACTTATAACAGTAACGGTTAGCTGACCTCTGGTCAACTCTTTATTGGTAGACGTCCTCTATGTTTGACAGTTTCTATCTATATTATTCGTGATTATTAGTAGTTAGAGTCTTTTTTTGTTCATTTTAAGGAAATAGGTAAGAGGAATGTTTTGAAAGGTGGTGTTCTAATAGTTAAAGCAGTAGCCTAAATTTCGGGTTATTAGACAAGCTATCATCTATAACCTCTTGCAGGTACATTCTCCTAGATTTTTGTTATTTTCAACATAAAGCATGAATCCATTTGTTATTTGAGTATGCGAGACCAAAAATAAAGTCGGTATATTACTTGAGAGTTCACCCCGTTACAGGGTAAAATGGGTATTTTATGTTGAGCATCTAACTGGAGAATATGCATGTTGGTAACAATCAATACAAAGGCGCAAGTGGTGCGTGACTATCAGAGGGCCGTGGGGGACACGGGTTCTTCAGAAGTGCAAGTGGCCCTACTGACAAATCGTATTAATGAGCTGGGGGATCATTTTAAGACCCATGTTAAAGATCATCACTCTCGTCGTGGTTTATTGCGTATGGTAAATCGCCGTCGCAAATTACTTGATTATCTAAAACGTACCAGTCTTGGTAGCTATCGTTTGCTTATTGAACGTCTTGGGCTTCGTAAATAGAATTTCTTGGCAAAAAGAGGGGGGCGTGAGAGATATTTGAACCACTTGTTCGATGCCTAATGGTAAAAATATGTCGCACGATATACAGTCAAATAAAAATAGTTCATCAAAAAGGATAGTTAATTGAAATCGATTAAGAAAAGTGTTGTGTACGGACGTCATCAATTAACGCTGGAAACTGGCGAAATTGCGAGGCAAGCTAATGGTTCTGTGCTTGTTAAGATGAACGATACTGTGGTTCTGGTGACCGTGGTGGGTGCGAAAAATGCTAAGCAGGGACAAGATTTTTTCCCATTGACTGTGGATTATCAAGAACGTAGTTATGCTGCCGGTAGAATACCAGGTAGTTTTTTTAAACGCGAAGGGCGTCCTTCCGAGAAAGAGATTCTTACTTCCCGCTTGATTGATCGTCCTATTCGCCCATTATTTCCAGATAGCTTTTATAATGAAGTGCAAATTGTTGCCACAGTTTTATCTTCTGATAATGAAGTAGATTCAGATATTCCTGCGATGATTGGGGCTTCTGCAGCACTAGTGCTCTCTGGTATCCCCTTTGATGGTCCAGTTGGTGCTGCTCGTGTTGGTTACATGAATGGCGAGTACATGCTAAATCCAACCGCTACTGAATTGAAAAATACCCAATTGAATTTGGTAGTTGCAGGAACGCAAAACGCTGTATTGATGGTGGAATCAGAAGCAATGGAGCTGCCTGAAGACATAATGTTAGGTGCAATTATGTATGGTCATCAACAAATGCAGGTGGTTATTAATGCCATTAATGAACTGGCTGATGAAGCTGGAGTTTCTATATGGGAATGGGTACCTCAACAGAAAGACAAGGAGTTATCTGAAAAGATTGCCCAGTTAGCGGAAACAGATTTACGTAGCGCTTTTCATTTAAAACAGAAACAGGCGCGATCAGAAGCAATTGATGAAGTCTGGCGAAGAGTTTTTGATGAGATCGGCGTTGATTCTGATAATGGACCGACAGGGCAGGTTGTCAAAGAAATTTGTTTTGCTCTTGAGTCAAAGATTGTGCGTACTCAAATTTTAGATGGTGAACCACGTATAGATGGACGAGATACGCGTACCGTGCGACCTATTACTATTCGTAATAGTGTCCTGCCGCGTACCCACGGCTCTGCCTTGTTTACTCGTGGAGAGACTCAGGCGTTAGTGATTGCAACTCTGGGCACGGGACGCGATGAACAGAAAATTGACGCATTACAAGGAGACTATACTGATCGTTTTATGCTTCATTACAATATGCCACCTTATGCTACCGGTGAAACTGGTCGCGTGGGTACACCTAAGCGCCGAGAAATTGGTCATGGACGTCTCGCCAAGCGAGCACTTATTGCAGTTTTGCCTTCTGCTGAAGAATTTGGTTATTCAATTAGAGTTGTGTCAGAGATTACCGAGTCAAATGGTTCCAGCTCTATGGCATCAGTTTGTGGTGGATGTCTTGCGTTAATGGATGCAGGTGTTCCGCTTAAGGCTCATGTAGCAGGCATTGCAATGGGTTTAATTAAAGAAGGCAATCGTTTCGCTGTACTGACAGATATTCTTGGCGATGAAGATCATTTGGGTGACATGGATTTCAAGGTTGCCGGTACTGAGCAGGGCATTACAGCATTACAAATGGACATTAAAATTCAAGGTATTACTAAAGATATTATGCACGTTGCATTGGTGCAGGCAAAAGAAGGACGTATGCACATCTTAGAAATTATGAAGCAGGCATTACCTTCAACTCGAGATGATATTTCTCAGCATGCGCCGCGCATCATAAAAATTAAAATTAACCCTGAGAAAATTCGTGATGTAATCGGAAAAGGCGGTGCAGTAATTCGCGCATTGACTGAGGAGACCGGAACTACTATTGATATCACAGACGACGGCACTGTTACGATAGCTTGTATTAGCGCTGAAGGCGGCGAGCTCGCTAGAAAACGCATTGAAAATATTACTGCTGATGTAGAAGTTGGTAAGATATATGATGGTACCGTATTAAAATTGCTGGACTTTGGTGCAATTGTTAGCGTCTTACCAGGAAAAGATGGTTTATTACACATATCACAAATTGCTAACGAACGAGTGAGTAGCGTTGCCGAGTATCTGAAAGAAGGGCAGATGGTACGTGTGAAAGTTCTAGAAGCTGATGACAAAGGACGACTTCGTTTAAGTATGAAGGCAGTTTCTGTCGACACTAGCGAGAATGTAGTTTCCTAATTTATATCCAGAATTTAAAAGCTTTACTTAATATAAGAATGCCCGGTATCTTCTGAAACGGGGCATTCTTTTTTTACTTAAAAAATGAATATGCTTGACTTATCTCACTAAGAAAAATAGTAACTCTACTTAGCTAGTTGCTTTTCTTTTATTTCATCAAGCGTTTTACAGTCTATACAAAGAGTTGCAGTAGGACGCGCTTCAAGACGCTTTAGACCGATTTCAATCCCGCAGTTGTTGCAGTAACCATATTCACCAGTCTCTATTGCAATAATAGTCTTATTAATTTTCTTTATGAGTTTTCGTTCGCGATCACGATTACGTAACTCTAGCGAGATATCTGCTTCTTGACTGGCGCGGTCGTTTGGATCAGCAAAGACGGTTGCCTCATCTTGCATTTTATGGACCGTATTGTTTATATCTTCACCTAATGAGGCTTTCATCTCATTCAGTATCCGGTGAAAGTGTATAAGTTGCTTTCGGCTCATATAAGCCTCGCCTTTCTTTAGTTGATAGACGGTAGCTTGGGCATGTAGTTCTCGTGGCATTTTTTAGAGCCTTCTTATAATTTAAATATCAGGGTGCTTTAATATCAGAAATTATGTGATATAGCAAGTGAATTTAATATTTCTTTATAGTGCTTTTTTGAGTTTTATGGCGAGAGTGGTGTTAGTCGACATAGGCTATGTTATTGAATCCACAAGTCTGTTAGACAAGTATAACAAGATTACAAATTGACCTTTTATTAGCGGGCGGGTATAGTGCTTTTTTCCGGGGTGTAGCGTAGCCTGGTAGCGCGCCTGGTTTGGGACCAGGATGTCGGGAGTTCAAATCTCTCCACCCCGACCAATCAATACTTCATTGATTTAATTCAATAAAGTAAGTGTAACCCGGCTTGAGTAGTGCCCGTAGCTCAACCGGATAGAGCACCAGCCTTCTAAGCTGGGGGTTGCAGGTTCAATTCCTGTCGGGCACACCATAGAATTTCTTCAGTAAATTGCATCAGTGCATCAGGATTTTCGAACCTGCGTGATCTTAGCTTTTTCAGATGGTGGCTGTAGCTCAGTGGTAGAGTCCCGGATTGTGATTCCGGTTGTCGTGGGTTCGAAACCCATCAGCCACCCCAATAGAATGAAGGCTTGCAGCGATGCAAGCCTTTTTCACACCAAACGGATTTTTTGCTCCGTATAGGCGCAGTGTAGGATTTCTCGGATCGTGCAGCAAGCATCATGTTCATAAAATAAAAACCGTTGGGCTATCTCGGCGGTGACGGCTTAAAGCATTGTCTTAAAAAACGGGATCTACTTTACTTAGAATCATTATCTTCTATAACAACTTTTCTTGTGCTTGTATTTTTACTTTTTTGAACACCTAGGAAGAACATTTCAGGGATTGTATAATGCTAATCTGAGGAGGTAACCCCTACGCCTAACTCATCTGTAAGACCCTAATTCTCTTGGAGATTCTGGCTTACTAGCGTTCAGAAAATCTCAAGAAGTTTAGAGGGAAATTTATTGTTTTTTAATGATTTTTGTGCTCATAACTTTATTTTTGCATGTAATTTAGGAGTTACTCTGTGTTTAAATTTTTAAGCGCTTTGATAGGCTATTATTATTTTGGAATTTCTGGGGCATTCATTGGTTATTTCTTGGGAAGCATTATTGACCGTTACAGTGCCTATGGTTTTGGTGGAGTTAATCCGCTGAGCGGCAATTATCGGAAGGAAATTTTTCTTGAGACTGTTTTTATTTTAATGGGGAAGCTTGCTAAAGCAGATGGTCGCATATCAGAAGATGAAGTTAATCATGTTGAGCAATTTATTACCAAATCAAGAATGTCTGTTGAGCATAGACAAAAAGCAATTACTCTTTTTAAGCAAGGATCCGCAACAGAGTTTGATTATGAGTCGTGTTTAAAGAAATTTATAGATGTTTGTGGACAGACGCATAATTTAAAACAGATGCTGTTGGTTTATCTCATTGTGATGGCTTCGTCCGATGGACGCGTTGACTCTACTGAAGAGCGCTTACTCGCAGACATTGCTCTCCATCTTGGCTACAACCAGATTGCATTCAAACAGTTGTTGGATATGGTTTTAAATCAATCTCACTTTGCCGGTGGCCAAGTGGTATCCGCTACAGTTTTGGAGGATGCTTATAGAGCGATCGGCGTCAGTAAAGATAGTAATGATCAAGATATTAAGCGGGCTTATCGGAAATTAATGAGTCAATATCATCCTGATAAGTTAATAGGTCAGGGTGTTCCGGAAGATATGATTACTGTGGCCACTCAGCAATCACAGGAAGTTCAGGTTGCTTATGATTTAATTACGAAAAGCCGGAAAAGTAGTTAACCTTAACGAGTATTAAAGGATTCGATAACAAGCTTTTTTCTATGAAGGTTAGACACTTTTACTCGTCGATGAATTGCATGCGTTCTCTTGTGCGCGCTCCATTGACTCTGTTACATTAGTAATCTTGATATTGTAATTGATGGCGTTACTCAGGCCCTCTTAGAAAATTGTAATTTAGAGTTGAATTTGCCGGTTATATTTGTGTTATAGTTTTTAATCAACTTAAAAAAGGAAATTTATGAAAACAGTACTTACAGCCGTTGTTATGTTGTTTGCATTTACCGGAAGTGTTTATGCCGCAATTAATATCAATACAGCAACTCAAGCCGAGCTTGAAGCTCTAAAATCGGCAGGCATTACTACCATTAAAGCTAAAGCAATTATCGCTTACCGTACCAAGGCTGGTGCATTTAAATATGTAGATGATATAGAAAAAGTTGATGGCATTAATAGCCATACAGTTGATATGGAACAGTTACGTACAGCTATTACAGTTACAGGCCCAACTGTTTTAAGGAAATAAGATAAGACTGTAATCTGATTTAAATACAGATGTATTAGAGGGGATATCTCTATAGAAGGGCATATTAAATTGCAAGAGTTGATTCCACATAAAAGAGTGGTTAGATAGAATAGGTGAAAGCTCCCTGTTCAACTACTACGGGAATAACATTTATTTTAATTAGTATTGACCCATTAAGTAATTAAGAACTTTGATTCGGTGTAATTGTAGAATAATTTGAATTTATTCCTAGCTCGATACCTGCATATTGAGTAACTGTTGACAAAGTAGAGCATGCCATACGTAGTTCTGCCGAAAGACGGAATAGTGTACTTAGATTTACAGTGCGCCGTAATAGTAAAGAGAGTACTTGTAAGAGATCTGCACTTCCATCTGGGCGTATGGCGTCAATAAGTGCGTTGGGTGGTGAGAATTTTAATGGGTCTGCAATTGCACGTATCGCAAGGAAGGGCATGCTGGCATTTGCAGCAACTCTAGCTATCGCGGCACTTTCCATATCTACTGCACAAGCCCCAGTAACTTCCGCTTGCCCATATTTTTCATCTATAGAGGTGAGTACGCACTGACTCTCTGCCAATGTGCCGCCAATGATGTGCAAGCTGGAGGGCAGGCATTGTTGTAATCGGGTTCGCCAGTCTAGAGCCACAGGCAGAGAGTATCCAGCATAAATCGACTCCGGTAATATTAGGTCTCCTGGATTCAAATTCGCGTCCAAGGCACCTGCAATTCCAAAGCTTACGAGGGCGGTTGCCCCCTTATTTTGTAGTTCTATTGCTGCCATCTGGGCAGCTTTAGAACCTATTCCAGAGAGGCATATTATCGCATTTCCTCCCAAGTTAATTATTTGACCAATAGGTAAATTTTGCCGAGTAATACAACGTGCTTCGGCACGCATGGCTGTGATGATACCAATCATGCTCAAGTTATGATCTTCTGAAGGAATGCTCTGTATCTGGCCAAAGCCCAGAGTGGAAAATACTTTGAGTAGCCATGATATTTTAAGTAAAAGACTCGTGGAAATCCTGGTGCAGTGAACCACGGATCATCCCATAAATTGTCGTTTCCTTGCGTATGCAGAAGGTATCTAATGCCGCTCCTTACTTCTTGGCTAGCTGCCTCGCCTGCCGCCATCAAACCAAGTAACGCCCAAGCAGTTTGGAATGAAGTGCTTGTTTTAAAGGATCCTGCTAATTGTGGCTCAAAATAACTATCGTTACTTTCCCCCCACCCACCATCTTCACGCTGTACAGATTTTAGCCACTGCACAGCATGGCGGATAGCGTTATGGTGAGAGTCTATCTGTGCCAACCGCAAAGCCTCCAGTACCGACCAAGTGCCATAGATATAGTTGCTTCCCCATCGCCCAAACCAAGAACCATTTGACTCTTGTTCATTAAATAAGTAGGTCAAGCCTCGTTTTACCGTATTTTGATGTTCAGGTCTCCCATGTAGAGCAAGTAAACCTGTGCAACGGGCGCTGACGTCACTGGTAGGCGGGTCTAGTAATGCGCCATGGTCAGCAAATGGAATCTCATTAAGATAATAATAAGTGTTATCTACATCAAAAGCCGCAAAACCACCGTTTTTAGATTGCATCCCATTAAGCCATTCAGTCGCCCGTATTAAACTGTTATGATAAATCTGTGGATCAGCCTGATGCATTGCCCAAGCGACTGCTGCGGTATCATCTAAATCTGGATAGTGGGGATTGGCATATTGGAAAGCCCAACCACCGCCAAGCAACGCAGGACTCTTTTCTTGCCAATCTGCAGGCGCATCTAATATTTGCAATGGTACCAGCCAATCTAGAGCATCACGAATAGGTTTTTGATCCGCATTAATGTCTTCCTGCAAGGCAAGACTTGCAAGAACGGTATCCCATACGGGTGATGTGCAAGGTTGGCACCAAACGCACTCCTCTTCATTCACTAATAGGCCTCGTAGAGCTTGACGACATTGTTCTCGGAGAGGGTGCTCGTAAGGATACCCTAGTAGAGCTAATGCCTCGCTGGCATTTACCATAGCCGGGAAGATTGCTCCCAGACCACATTCTCCGTTTAGTCGTTCTATGATCCAGCGTTCTGCACGATGCAATGCTAGACGGCGTAAAGCTTTTGGAATAAGCGATTCAAATAGTGAAGCGGCTCGTTCTATGAATAGAAATAAGTGATTGAGACGGGTACGTACTGGGAAATAATTACGCTCTTCCTCAGGATTTATGTTAAATAACTCAGAGACGTTAATTTTACGTGGATTAGCAGCATGAGCTCTTAGGCTACATAAAATAGTTAACGGCACTGTCACAGTACGTGACCAGTAAGCAATTTTACTCAAATGGAATGGGAACCAACGAGGTAATAATATAATTTCTACTGGCATAAAAGGTACGCCACGCCAAGGAAGTTGACCATACATAGCAAGCAGTATCCGAGTAAATGCATTAGCACGCGCTGCGCCACCATGCTCCAGAATGGCTGCACGAGCCTGCGTCATATGCGTTGCATTAGGCTCATCGCCGACAAGTTTGAGCGCATAATAAGTTTTTATGGTACAACTTAAATCAAAGTGTCCACCGTAGTATAGAGGCCAGCCACCGTGCTTTGGATCTCTCTTATCACGAATAAATTGCGCTAATTTTTTCTCTAGATTAACATCTATTTCATTCATGAAATGCATCATTAGTATGTACTCAGCTGGAATCGTACAATCCGCTTCAAGCGGAAAACACCAGTGACCATCTTCTTTCTGCAGAGACAGGAGGGCCGTACGTGCGGCATTAAATTTACTTTCTAGTTGAGGCATATCTAGATCTAGATATGCCTCTGATTCTGATTGTTGTTTAGTAGTATAAATTTCTTCCATGCCAGCAAGACTAATATTTTGTGTGGGCACTGTAACCATCTTATTGATATTTTCCATTAATTTCCATTCGAGATATTTTTAGTTGCCAAATCAGATTGTGTGTCAATCTCTAATTTGTCACGAGATTCATTGGTTTGAGTACTGATATACGGAACATTTACTTCGATCTCATGTTTTATAGGTGGACAATCTATCATGTTACTGGCACTGAAAGTGTTCTGAAGATTGCCTTCTGCATTCTGCAAAAAAGATGGCTGTTTAATTTCATCAACAAGCAGAATTTGCTGTACGAGTTCCCTCTGGCAAGGTTCAGTAGGTTGAGCCGCTTCTGGATCATCTGATGCAATAACTTCTGAAGTATCGATATCAGAATAATCTCCAGATGATACATTGCCATCTTGAACGAGATGCTTGCGTTGCTGTAGATAAGCCTCACGCACAAACAGATAAGGGTCGAGTGCCGCCTCATCACGAATACGTAATGAGTCAGACACCTGGGCTCTTTTATCAACAGCTGCAAGAATACCCAAAGGTACAAAGATTGGCGCGCCTACTATGTAGCCCGCATAGGTCAAAGCATTAGAAACAATAGTCATGGGTATGCTTGCTATATCACGGCTGCTACTAGGCCCAAGAAAGGGAAGAAACATGTAAGACTTAGTGTCAACACCCCAGGCGCCAAGCGTTTGCCCAAAATCCTCATCATGTTTCTTTAGGCCCACAGATGTTGCTACATCAAAAATTCCCAATAGACCAACAGTAGAATTCATGAAGAAGCGTAAACTGTCCTGAAATCCCTGAATCAGTTTACCTTGCAAAAAATCATTCAAAATTACGTTAGGATACGCGAGGTTGCTATAAAAATTTCCGACTGAATTCTGAATAGGGCGAGGTATGTATTTAATATAAGTATTAGTAATTGGCGCCATAAAATAATTATCTACAGCATCAGTGAATGAGTAGAATTTACGATTAAAATTTTCATAGGGATCAATTGGGACAGTATCTACAGCACCCAGAGGATTGCTACTTGGATCTTCGGGAGTAATTTTTTGATTATCGTGTGGTACGGAGGCGCACCCTACAAATAATGTAGTCCAAAGTAATAATAGAAAAATGATTCGATTGTGATATTTCATGTTTAACGTAGTGAATAAATTTATATCAGGATAGTATAAAACTGAGATTGTGAGATTCAGAATGCTCGGCAGGAAAGATTGACAAGATTTAGCATAACATGTCACATATATAATAACAAAGCCATGCCGGCACTACATGCACCTACATTGCTTGCGCATTTATAAGTGACTTATAGTTTTATTATTTTGAGTTGGAATTTTTAGTATTGTAGGCAATATTAAAAGAGTGCAGATTAAGGTAAAAGTTAATCCTACAGTGAGCAATATTCCCATGCTAGCAGTACCTTGATGTGATGAGAACATCAGACTTGCGAAATCAACCAAAGCAGTGAGAGCGCTATAAAAAATCGCACGAGCAGTACTGCTGTGCATCAGAGTCCCGCTAATTAAATCATTATTACGGCTTCGGTGCACCATGTGCAGACTACTATCGATACCAATGCCTAGTAAAAGTGGTAATGCAATGATGTTAGCAAAGTTAAAAGGTACATCTAACAAGACGGTAAAAGCGCCTGTGAAGGCACTGGATAATAGTAACGGAATCATTACGAGTAAAGTGTACTTCACACTACGTAGTATTAATAAAAGTGCTATTAAAATCCCTACTAATGACAAAGAAAAAGCCTCAATAAAAGCTTGGACTACAGCTTCACCAGCTTCTAAACTTATTATTGGTGCCCCAGTGGCTTGCGGTGCCACCTGTTGAATTGACCGTACAAATTTTCGCAATTTCTCATTATCATTGATATCCTCTTTTGGATAAATTGCAATCCGATACTCTCCAGTTTGACTATGCCAACGATTACTTAGTGATACCGGGAGATCTTGTTCATTAAATATAACAGCCTCGCTAGAGGTACGCAGATGCTGTAGAGCAATTGGTAACATAGTAAGCAGATCGCTTTCTAATGAGTCTAATAAAATATTTCCATCATTACTACTCACTGTATCGAGACGAGTGAATAGTTGGATAAGTGATTTTTTCAGAGTTCGCACAGATTCCGATGCAGAATGATCGGGTTGTTTCTCAATGAACTGATCTAGTGCGGCACTCAATTCATTTAGAGCATTACGCTGCTGTGCTGAAGTGTGTTTACTTTTTATGGGTGGCCATATTGATAAAGTAATGGGCCCCGTTATAGCCGCCATTTCCTCAATTAAGAAAATCTTTTCTTCTTGTTGCGTCGGCACGAAATCGATAATTGTTACCACTTTATTTACTTCAGGAAGCGCTCTGAATTGCTGCGTTAGACGTTCCGCCTCTTTACGATTTTTGGCAACCATAATTGCGTGCCAGGGTGAATTATCGACTACCGAGATGAGTTCTCGGAAAGTTTGTATTGCTTGTCCTGTTGGATCCTGCATATTGAAAAGATTATAATCAAACCTCACCTTTGGTAGCATTACTACGGTAGAAAATAATGCTAAAAGAGTTAAACTGTACGTTAATTTACGCCATCTTAGTAATGATTCAAGTACTCCGCCAAGAGATTTTTTAACAGTTAATTCTTTTATAGATTTTTTTGGTAAGTAGCGTAGTAATGCAGGACCTATGGTCAAAGTCACCAGCAGACTAATTAACATCCCTGTGCCCGAGATTATTCCGAGCTCTGCTACCCCGCTATAATGAGTCGGTATAAATGCGTAGAAACCGATTGCATTGACAATAGTGCATGCAGTAAGTGCGCTCCCGGCTTCCCCTCCGGCTTTATACGTTACTTTTTCTACAGGCAGATTAGTCTCCAAGATCTCGTGATATCTTAGTAAGAAATGAATAGCAAAATCTGCACCAAGACCTATGTATAACACCGCAAAAGCAATGGAGATGACATTCAAGTGACCAATGGCAACGGTAGCAAAAGTAGCAGTTAAGATTAGACCCAGGGTTAGACAGAGTAGAACAGCCAGTACCATTCCGGCAGCGCGCATTGCACAGTAGAGGACTATCACTACCATTAAGAATGTGAGTATTCCAGCATATTCCATGCCATTGATTGAGCTTCTAAGTTCTTCATCAGCTAATGCCGCTTCACCAGTAATGCGTATTCGTATTGGACTATTGTCCATTAAACCAGCATCTTTAGCCGCAGCATGTATCGCCAAAATAGATTGCTCAGCTGGAAATATTTGAGTGTAATTTAACCTCGGTTTAACTATAATTAATTCTCGGTATTTTTTTTTCTGAGGATCCCCGTGAAATAGAATTTCCCATGATAATACTCGTGGGATATCTGTAAGTTTAGCCTCCACAGTTGTACTCATGCCATTGAGCACTGGTGTTAAATCTAGATTTCGTCCTTTACGTAATTCTCCTATCGCCTCAGATAATACAGAAGCAAAGTTCTGTAGGCTGGGATCTTTAGCAATACGGGCGATTAGAGGTTGTGCCGTTGCTAAGCGATCAGTGATTCTTTCTAATTCTGGGATATCTTTATAAAGTAAACCATTCTTCTCGAAGAAAGGGTCTATATTTGCGGGGTAAACATCATAAAAATTTATGGCATCTTTCTTTAGAAGTGTCGCAAGACGATCAGCAGTGACATAGGCTTGTTCTGGCGTAGGAGCCTCAAGTACCAACAATAAATTATTCATATCTTGAGGAAATATTTTATTGTAATGCTTGATATGGGCACGAAACGGTAGATCCTCGGAGAGCATATCCGTAGTATCGGTGTTCATACCTAAGTTGCGAGAAATGTAGACGGTGCATGCTGCGGCAATGAGCAGCATTAGAAAGAGAACCCATGGAGCATGACGATAAGAAGCAGAAGTCCAGCGTGCAAAAGCTTTATAGAGATGGCTTTTTGAAGCTTCCACTATTACCGGTCGTCCTTAAAACAGTCAATTTTTATTTTTTCTTGATCAGAGCAATCTTCTCGAAGAGCATCTCTAGGAGCGATGGGAAACCTTTTTTTTCAAGAATCGAGCGGTACTCGGAACGTTTGAGTGCAAGGTCACTGACACCATTAGCCAGAGTATTTGTAATTCGCCAGGCGCCTTTTTCTTGACGTAGAATGTAATCAAATCCGATAGTGTCCCCATTTTCTTGAATTAATTGACTGCGTACTAATACTTGATCTCGAGGTATATCTCTTTGTTCTAAAAATTCAAAGCGCTCATTGTTATAGCTTTTAAACCATCCAGCATAAGTGCCGATACTTAACTTTCGAAAGGCTTCAATAAAGACATGCTGTTGTTGGGTATCTAATTTAATCCAATGACCTCCAAGAATAACATGTGCAATATAATTTAGATCATGAGAGCGATCAATCACAGGTGCTAGAAGATCAAAACGACCCTGATAATCTAATTGGCTTCCCTCTTGCATCGATTTGAGTAGGGTATCTTGAAGATGTTCTACAATTTGTCTTGGATTATTAATACTCAGACTTTGAGACCAAGAATAGGATACAGCTGTAAACATTAACACAGTCGTCATTATCAGTACGTGCATAACAGCTTTAATTTGGAACGCTATTCTCATGAGCTAAGGAGAGAATCTGTCTAGCAGTTAGTTAAGGACTTGTAGTGTCTGCAATTTATCTAATAATCGTGATAGGAATTCCGGAAATCTTATTTCGATTATTTAGTTCTTCGGTAACCCATTTAGGAACTGGTTCAGCAACCATTGTCCCTGAGGTTTTTGGGCCTCGGATAGACGTAAATAGTCCTTTGAATGGGTGTTGTAGCATATCTTCAACTGCAGTTGCTTCATAACCACAGTGAGCCATGCATTGCGCGCATTTTGGATTGTTAGTGTTACCGTATTTTTCCCAAGGCGTGTCTTCCAGAAGCTCTTTGAAACTAGATGCGTATCCTTCATCTGATAACAGATAACATGGTTTCTGCCAGCCAAAAACATTGCGGGTTGGATTGCCCCATGGGGTGCAATCATAACTCTGATTACCCGCCAAAAAATCAAGATATAACGTGGAATGATTTAGTTTCCAATTACGTTTTTTGCCGATCTTGAAAATCCCTCGAAATAGATTTTTAGTGTCTTTACTTTTAATAAAGACGTCTTGCTGAGGGGCTCGTTCGTAGCTGAATCCGGGCGCAATTGTTGCGCCTTCAATACCGAGAGTCATAGCGTAATCTAAAAATTCAGCAACATCTTCTGGAGTTTCACCTTGAAAAAGGGTGCAATTTACAGTGACCCTAAAACCTTTCTCAACAGCTATTTTTATCGCCTCAACGGCCCTATCAAAGACACCTTCTTGGCAAACTGAGGCATCGTGTCTTTCTTGCATTCCATCTAGGTGAATGGAGAAAGTCAGGTAAGGAGATGGAGTGTAATCATCAATTCTTTTCTTTAGTAATAAAGCATTCGTACAAAGATAAATATATTTTTTTC
This sequence comes from Nitrosomonadaceae bacterium, assembly GCA_014190895.1. Lineage (GTDB taxonomy): Bacteria > Pseudomonadota > Gammaproteobacteria > Burkholderiales > Nitrosomonadaceae > BJGV01. The sequence goes on from BJGV01000001.1 coordinate 46,180, forward strand.
GAGCAATAATACCGGCTACTATTTGTGGCATTTCTTTATGTATGAGTGGTTCCCCACCTGGAATAGAAACCATTGGCGCATCGCATTCATCCACGGCCTGCATACATTCTTCAAATGACAAACGTTTGTCTAGAATTTCGTCAGAGTAATCTATCTTCCCGCAACCACCGCAGGCCAAGTTGCAACGAAATAAAGGCTCCAGCATTAGAACCATGGGGTACTTCTTAACCCCCCTTAATTTCTGTTTTATCAGATAGCTACCTACGGCTAGTTGTTGTCGTAAAGGCACCCCCATAATTACATTCCTTTTTCTATTTTAACGAATCAATGATTTATGTGAATAAAACCTCTTAATTTCCTAAAATCCGTAGCGTTCTCTCTGTCTTTTTATGGTGCCGGGAGGGGGAATCGAACCCCCATGATGTCACCATCGCGGGATTTTGAGTCCCGTGCGTCTACCAATTTCGCCATCCCGGCAAAGTTTGTCGCCCAAAGTGACATCCTGAGAATTGTTTTTTGTAAATATCCAGCAAGCCGATTTACTATAAAAATTACTTATTAATCTAATCTCTAATTTTAACTTAAAGTATTGAATAAATCTAGACTACAGAGCAGGCAGACCACAAATGGGAAGAAAAAGAGTGCGGCATTTTATATCTATAATTTTTACAATATAAGATTTTACATTTTAAGTAATCAAAAATTTATCGCTAAAGCGGTTGTTAGAAATGTGTTGGTATCTGCGGTATTGCCATTATGCCTACCAAAGACTTTATCTTTACTGGTTAATGCCCTGGCTTCAATTCTCCAGATGAGGTTTTTTGTGATGTGATAATCAAAGTTGGTTGAAAATCCCCATGTTTTAAAACCATTAGGTGTCTCAGATGCAATAATTACACCATTCTTGTCATTATAGTACTCTGTTCTAACAGCAATAGCAGCTTTCTCCGTTAACTCATATCTTAAGATCAATGTTGGATTGAACCATATGTTCATGGCCGATGAATTCAGATCTTTTTGTTCGGCTCCGATATCGAAACCAACGATTGCATCCCATCCATTTTGTAGATCTAAGAAGGCATAGAAGTTATGCAGGTAACGCATTTTCCTAGTATTATCAGGCTTGTCAGTACCAATAAATGTACTGCTGTTTAATGTCACTCTCGAGGAGGGTTTATAAGTGATTTGGGTACCAAATGCAGGAAGCGTGTTGCCATCTAAAGGCTGAATGCGTTGCCAACCACTGAGAATTAATGCACTTAGAAATAACTTCCCATCATTTGATGTGCTGCTTATTTTGGTACCAGCTTCAAAATAAGGAGTATTTTCTCCCTGCATGCTTCTAGTTAAATTAAAGTGCTCTTTACCAATAGCGTTCTCGAAACCAATGTGTGATGTAAAGATACCTACATCAAGCCACACATTATTCTCTTTTAAAAGCAGTACGCCGATATTCCCCTCATAAAGATTCTTTAGTAGACTAGATTCTGCTGCATAATTAGTGCGCATATAGCTACCAAGACCTAATGCAAGATTTGCCCTGATGTTTTCTGTATCGTACGATCCTTTAATAAAAGCTAAATTTAACGAGACCTCATCATTCTTGTTGTGGTTGACAAAAAATGATGGTTTCTTATGATTCATAGAATTGTTTAGATCAACAGAATAATACCCCTCAGCGTAACCACTAATAGTAAATGGGGATGACAGCTCGCCTTTAGTTCCGGTATTTTCTTGTGCATGAACTCCTAGGCTTGTCAGCAACCAGAGAATTAGTAGAATATGTTTCATTAACCTTGTCTGTAAATTGACGGAGTTATAATGTGCATTAATATAGATAGCGCGACTTTATTGTACTTGAACATACCCTACTTATTTTTTTAACGCAGAACTATATTTCTGCTAGATACAATAAAAATGATAGCCACAAATAAATGAACAATAATTCATGAAAGCAAGATCATAAAGCATCGGTATAATGCGTTAAATGAAAATTCAGGATTTCGATTTTTCTCTCCCTTCAGAGCTCATTGCACAAATTCCTATTGAGCGACGTGCAAGCAGTCGATTATTGCATCTCGATGGCAAGACAGGAGTGTTGAGAGATTTAATGTTTGTCGACCTTACAAGGCATTTACGAGCTGGTGATGTGGTGGTACTTAATGACACATACGTCATCAAGGCACGGTTATTTGGTATTAAGAATACTGGGGGTGAGATAGAGGTAATGGTGGAGAGAGTGTTGAGCGGGCATTGTGTATTGGCGATGATACGTGCCAGTCATGCGCCAAAAATCAATGCTAAGTTTGTGATTGCAGGCCAGATACTAGTAACGGTATTACATCGTGACCATAATCTCTATACATTGCATTTCGATCATGAGAAAACGGTCAGCGAATTGCTCGATCTCTATGGTAGTTTGCCGCTACCACCCTATATCCTAAGGGCAGCAACTTCAATAGATGAGACGCGCTATCAAACTGTGTATGCAAAAGAAAGGGGCGCAGTAGCTGCACCAACCGCAGGGTTGCATTTTGACCAAGCAATGCTAACAAGTTTACAAGAAATGGGTGTCATAGTTACTTATGTGACTTTGCATGTGGGTGCCGGTACTTTTCAACCGGTGTATGTAGAAAATATTATTGATCATAAGATGCACAAAGAGTTTTTTCATGTACCAGAAGAAGCGGTTAATGCCATTCGTTATGCAAAAATCAATAAGAGGAAAGTTTTGGCAGTTGGAACAACATCATTGCGCGCATTGGAAGCAGCAACTGTAGCTGGTAACGGTGAGCTAAAGTCTGGTCACGGCGAAACTGATATTTATATTACACCCGGTTATCGTTTCTGCGTAGTTGATTGTCTATTAACAAATTTTCATTTACCTTGTTCAACTTTATTGATACTGGTATCCGCTTTTGGCGGACTGGAGAACATTCATCGTTCTTACCGTCATGCAATAAATGAGCGCTACCGTTTTTTTAGTTATGGCGATGCTATGTTAATTGAGAGGTAATTATGAAATTTCAATTACACCATCGTGATGGTCTGGCGCGTCGCGGCACCTTGTTTCTACCTCATGGCAAAGTAGAGACCCCAGCCTTTATGCCAGTCGGAACTTATGGTGCAGTCAAGACTATGTCCCCAGAAGAACTGCAAAGAATTGATGCACATATTGTGCTCGGTAATGCATTTCATCTGTGGTTGCGCCCGGGTTTGGAAGTGATTAATGCTCACGGTGGTTTGCATCATTTTATGGGTTGGGACAAGCCAATATTGACTGATTCTGGTGGTTTTCAAGTTTTTAGTTTAGGAAGTTCTCGCAAGATTACTGAGGAGGGGGTTAAATTTCAATCGCCAATAAATGGCGACACATGTTTTCTGACGCCAGAGGAATCTATACGTATTCAACGCATACTCAATTCCGACGTTGTGATGATATTTGATGAGTGCACACCTTATCCGGTAGAAAAGACGCAAGCACGAGTCTCTATGGAATTGAGTCTTAGATGGGCAGAACGATCAAGATTTGCCTATGATAATCACGGAAAAAGTCTTAATGCTCTTTTTGGGATTATTCAAGGAGGAATGTACGAGAATTTGCGAGACCAATCTCTTACAGAGTTACAAAATATTGGTTTTGACGGCTACGCTATTGGCGGATTATCAGTAGGCGAGCCTAAAGAGGACATGCAACGTATTCTCATGCATACCGCTCCACAATTACCTATGGACAAACCACGTTATCTGATGGGTGTGGGGACTCCAGCCGATATTGTGCATGCTGTTGCTCAGGGTATAGACATGTTTGATTGCGTGTTACCTACTCGCAATGCGCGTAACGGCTGGTTATTTACGCGTAATGGAGTGCTCAAATTGCGTAACAATAAATACCGATTAGATATGTTTCCACCGGATGAGCGCTGTGGCTGTTATACCTGTCGTCATTTTACCCGGTCTTATTTACACCATCTGCAGCGAATTAATGAAATTCTTGGTGCGCGACTCAATACACTGCATAATTTATTCTATTATCAACAATTAATGAGCGAAATTCGTGTTGCTATAGAAATTGGAAAATTTAATGAGTATATGTATGAATTTCAGACTGACGTCACATCATGTTAAAATAACTTTTTTGTAAAATTATCTTCGGAGAATTTATGTTGATTAGTGAAGCTTACGCTCAAGCCTCTACGTCCGCTTCTGCTGGCGGGGACATGCTATACCAATTGCCGATGATTGGAATGGTTATTGGTATATTTTATTTTGTGGTCATTCGTCCCCAGACAAAGAAAGTGAAAGAGCAGAAATTGATGATAGGAGCTTTGCAAAAAGGCGATGAAATCACAACGACCGGGGGTGAATTAGGCCGTGTGGTTAAATTGAGTGGAAATTATATAGTATTGGAGATAGCTAAAAATGTGGAAGTAGTTATACAGAAAACAGCTATCCAAACTTTGTTACCTAAGGGGACTTTAAAGAGTCTTGAGAAGGAGTAATTAACAGTAACACATGTTATTCCCCATCTATTTTTATTTATACTTGTTTAATTATGAATCACTATCCTCTTTGGAAGTATCTAATCATCCTAGTCTCGGTTTTGCTTGGACTACTTTATACTTTACCAAATTTCTACGGGGAGTCGCCAGCCGTACAAATTTCCCCCTTACGCAACACCGCTAAAGCGGATGGCATTCTATTACAGCGAGTCGAAGATACGCTCAAGAACGCCAATATTACTGTCGATGGAACATTTTTTGAGGCAGGGGGGATTAAAATACGTCTTTCTGATGCCGATACACAAATAAAAGCTAAAGATGCCTTGCAATCGGCGCTTGGGAATGGATACGTAATTGCACTGAATTTACTCTCGAACTCTCCCCATTGGTTAACTAATATCGGTGCATTGCCAATGTATTTAGGACTTGATCTTCGCGGCGGGGTACATTTTATGTTGCAAGTGGACATGAAAGGTGCCCTTTCTAAAGCACTAGATCGCTATAGTTCTGATATTAGAGGTAGTCTGCGTGAAAAAAAGATTCAATATCTAGGGCTCGATAAAGAGGGCTCTCAGATTACTATTAAATTTCGTGATGTTGAATCGCGGGTGAAAACAGAAGTTGAAATTAATAAAACTTATGCTGATTTAAGCTTTCGTGAGCAAGATACAAGCAACGAATCCCATCTCATAGTGAGCTTAAAGCCAGAAGTTCTCAAGCGGATACAGGATTCTGCTGTACAGCAGAATATTGTCACACTGCGTAACCGTATTAATGAGCTAGGCGTTGCTGAACCCATAGTGCAACAGGCAGGAATTGATCGTGTAGTGGTGCAATTACCAGGTGTTCAGGATACCGCAAAAGCTAAAGATATTTTGGGACGTACAGCTACATTAGAAGTGAGAATGGTTGATGAGGAGCATGATTTAAGCGCGGCATTACGTGGGCAAGTGCATTTTGGTTCAGAGCTTCATAATGAACGTGGTGGCACCCCGGTATTAGTGAAGAAGCAGGTGGTATTAACAGGCGATCGTATTAATGATGCCCAGCCAGGATTTGATAATAATAATCAACCGGCGGTGCATATTGATTTAGACAATAATGGTGCGCGTATTTTCAAGCAATTGACCCGTGATAATGTTGGTAAGCGTATGGCAATTCTACTCATTGATAAGAATCAGACAGAAGTGATTACTGCCCCGGTCATCAAAGATGAGATTGGCGGCGGAAAAGTGCAAATTAGCGGCAGTATGACCATAGAAGAAGCCAGAGATATTTCTCTGCTATTACGGGCTGGTGCATTAGCCGCACCCATGGATATTATTGAAGAACGTACCATTGGTCCAAGTCTTGGGGCGGATAACATTGCACGTGGTTTTAATTCAACTTTATTTGGTTTTACTGCTATTGCTGTTTTCATGATTATCTATTATTTAATGTTTGGTTTTATTTCAGTAACAGCATTAGGTGTTAATTTATTACTATTAGTTGGTCTGCTGTCGATACTACAAGCTACACTAACACTGCCAGGAATGGCAGCAATCGCGCTTACTTTAGGCATGGCAATTGACGCTAATGTGCTTATCAATGAGCGCGTTCGAGATGAATTGCGTAATGGTATTACGCCACAAGCAGCCATTAATGCGGGATATGAGCGTGCATTCGGCACCATATTAGACTCCAATATTACTACCATGATTGCCGGTGTTGCGCTTTTTGCATTTGGTTCTGGTCCAGTCAAAGGATTTGCGGTAGTACTGTGTTTAGGTATTCTGACTTCGATGTTTAGCGCGGTAATGGTGTCGCGCGGCATGGTCAATCTGCTGTATGGTAACCGTCGTAAATTAGCCAGTGTTTCTATTGGCCAAGTGTGGAAACCAGTGAGCGAGAAACGTTAATTTCACAGCTTAATAAACTCAATACAGTTCGGATTACAAAATAATAAAGGTTTGACATGGAATTTTTTAGAATCAAACGCGATATTCCTTTCATGAGTTGGGGTAAATATACTACCACCATTTCGCTAGTAACTTTTTTACTAGCCATCTTTTTTTTAGCCACTAAAGGATTAAATCTAGGCGTAGATTTTACGGGCGGCACAGTTATGGAGGTAGGTTATACTCAATCTGTTGACGTTAACAAAATACGGAATACGCTTTCTGCTTTAGGGATGTCGGATGCTAGCGTGCAGAATTTTGGCACCTCTAGCGACGTGTTGATACGTTTACCAGCCAAAGCGGGAGTGTCTAGTGCTAAATTGTCTGAGACGGTAATGACAGCACTACGGCAGAGTGACAATACTGTAGAGATGCGTCGAGTAGAATTTGTTGGCCCACAAGTAGGCGAAGAACTGGTTGAGAGTGGTGCATTGGCATTGTTAATCGTGTCACTTGGTATTGTTGCTTATCTTGCATTTCGTTTCGAATGGAAGTTTGGGGTTGCGGGTATCATTGCTAATTTGCATGATGTCGTGATTATTCTCGGTTTCTTTGCGTTTTTTCAATGGGAGTTCTCGCTCACTGTATTGGCTGCAATATTAGCAATTTTGGGCTACTCAGTTAATGAGTCAGTGGTAGTTTTTGATCGAATACGTGAAAATTTTCGGAAAATGCGCAAGGCCTCGGTGGCAGAGGTTATAGATAACGCGATTACCCGTACTATGTCGCGCACCATTATTACTCATGGTTGTACTCAAATGGTAGTTACCTCAATGCTGTTCTTTGGCGGAGAAGCATTACATTATTTTGCGCTAGCGTTGACTATCGGCATTTTATTCGGCATCTATTCATCAGTTCTAGTTGCGAGTCCGATTGTCATGTTGTTAGGTGTCTCCCGTAAAGATCTTGTGCCCCCGGAAAAGAAAATAGAGGCAGAAGGATTGTCTTAATTTCAGTTCTAGATTTATTGGTTTGTTATTAGGTCATTTTGGAACTTCTTATCACATTTTTCAATGGCGTTCTGCATCTAGACTCGCATCTCATCTGGTTAGTTCAGAACTATGGGAACTGGGTCTATGTCATATTATTTCTAATTATTTTCTGTGAGACTGGGTTAGTAATCATGCCTTTCTTGCCAGGAGATTCGTTATTGTTTATGGCAGGTACAGTTGCTGCCAGTGGGACAATAGACGTCCAATGGCTGATACTATTACTCATATTTGCCGCGTCTTTGGGTGATAATACTAACTACTGGATTGGGCGTTATTTTGGGCCTAAGATGTTCAATCGCTCAGATTCAAATATTTTAAACTTTACCCATTTAAGAAAAACCGAGGAATTTTATGAAAGACATGGCGGGAAAGCCATTATTTTTGCACGATTCCTTCCAATTATCCGCACCTTTACCCCTTTCGTTGCTGGTATTGGATGTATGGTTTATGTTCGTTTCTTCACATGCAGCTTGTTAGGCAGCATTTTTTGGATTAATTTTTTTGTAATTGGTGGTTATTTTTTTGGCGGGCTAGCAATAGTAAGAGATAACCTAACCCTCTTCATTTTCGGCATAATTTTCGCCTCTCTCCTTCCTGGTATCATTCAATTAATATTTGGTCGGTCTAAGGAAAGCAAGAGCAAGTAAGTTTTGCAGTTTATGAAAGCAGTATTGACACGAGAAAGTATTGGAGATCCTTTTAGCACAATTCATTACTGTGTATACTTTTATTATTCTAGGGCTCCCATCCCCAGACTTAATTGACGCGACTGTTGCATTTCTTCTTCCGATTGCTCTTGGTCTAACCATCCTTGTAAATTGTCTAGAGCAATATCTGCTAATGTTTGTATCCATTCATTACGCTCATTAAGACAGGAAATATAATTAAACTCCCCTCCGCCAGCTTGTATAAAAATAGCCCTACCTTCTATGGCAATTTCCTCAAGAGTTTCAAGGCAATCAGAAACAAAACCTGGGCAAACTATATCTAGACGTTTGGTATTTTCTTGCCCTAGTTGCTTCAATATCTCTGCGGTATAAGGCCTTAACCATTCTGTTCTGCCAAAGCGTGATTGAAAGCAGATTTGATATTGATTTGTATCTAATCCCAGTGCTTCAGCTAGCAATCGTCCGGTCTTTTGGCACTCACAGTGATAAGGATCACCTTTATCTAGCGTAAAACGCGGAACGCCATGGAAGCTCATGACTAGTTTGTTAGGTCTGCCAGTCTCTGCCCAGTGATCGCTTATATTCTTAGCTAGCGCGGCAATGTAACCAGGGTGATCGTGATAATGCTTAATGGTGCGAATAGCTGGGGCATTACGCATTTTCCCTAGCTGTGCGAATACTCCATCGAGTGCAGCAGCGGTGCTGCTGGCAGCGTATTGAGGATACAGCGGGAGCACCAGAATACGCTGACAACCCTGTTTCTTCATACGGTTCATAATCTCGGCAATCGAGGGGTTACCAATGCTCATAGCATACTCTACCAACAGTGGGGACTGGGTGCGTTGCCCTAGAAGTTCCGATAACAATTTTGTTTGGCGTTCGGTATGAACTTTTAGGGGAGAGCCTTCTGGTGTCCAGACTAGAGCATACTTTTCAGCTGATTTTTTAGGACGAATATTGAGTATGATGCCATTGAGAATTAACCACCATACCCAGGGGGGGATTTCGATAACCCGAGAGTTGCTCAGAAATTCTTTGAGATAGGGCCTTAATGCTTGTTTGGTGGGCGCATCCGGGGTGCCAAGATTAATCAGGAGGACACCAGTTCTGCTGGCAGTGCCATGTTGGTAGGTGGGTTCAGGAGACATTGACATGGATGCGATCCTTAATTTAGCACAGGTAAACTACTTGCCTTGAATTGGAAAACAATTTATCTGGCGTCGCAAGTTTAATTATCAGTGATATGACAGTGCATTGGAGAGTAACTTGGCAGTTATATCTACAATTGGAATAATACGTTCGTAGGCCATACGAGTAGGACCTACAACGCCAACCGTACCAACAATTTTACCATCTATTTCATAGGGCGCGGTGACCACGCTGTACTCATCTAACGTCACCACACCGGACTCACCACCAATGAATATCTGTACGCCTTGTGCTTTACGGCTAGATTCCATTAGTTTCAGTAATGCAGTTTTCCGCTCAAATAGAGCAAATAATCTTTTTAAACTAGCCATATTACTAGCCAAGTCACGCACATCAAGTAGGTTGTGTTCCCCCGTTATCACAACAACTTCATTATTTTCATTGATTGCCTCTCCGCTGATTTCGATAGCTGCCGTCATTAAATTAGTCATATCGTTATGTAATTTTTTAAGTTCTTCTTGAAGGCGGCCACGGATTTCTTCCAAAGCGCAACCCGCATAGTTTCGATTAATAAAATTAGCTGCTTCGATTAGTTCTTTTTGACTATAGATTTTATCTACAAAGAGCACGCGATTCTGTACGTTGCCCTCAGGTGTAACAATAATGAGCAGGATACGTTTTTCTGACAAAGCCATAAATTCAATGTAACGAAAAACTTCGCTGCCATTTTTTGGAGTCACTACTACCCCTGCAAAATGAGTTAATTCAGCAAGTAATTGTGAAGCTGAGTTACGCAATCGTGATGGATTATTAAGATGAAATTGATTTTCTAGATGATTAATTTCAATAGTGTCCAAGGGTTTGATAATGAGTAATGTATCTACAAAGAAACGGTAGCCTTGTCGTGTAGGAATTCTTCCAGAGGAAGTATGGGGGCTAGTCACCAAGCCCATTTTTTCAAGATCAGCCATCACATTGCGAATAGTGGCCGGGCTTAGATCTAGTCCAGAGAATTTGGAGAGTGATCTAGAGCCTACTGGCTGACCCTCTCTGATATAACGTTCAACAAGAGTTTTGAGTAGAATTTGGGCGCGCTGATTAAGCATATATTGACATTCTACACTAAGGATCCAGACCTGCGGATCTGGTAATGAATAAAGTACGCATTCTGTAAGAAAATATGGAATCTTTTGTCACTTGCAGTTCAATATGGTTTAATCTTAAAAATATTATCCATCGTGATCAAATAATTTTTTGCGCTTAGCCCAATATGAATCTCTCATTTAAGACCATAGCTTTAATCAGTAAACATCAAAATCTAGGCGTGATGTCACCATTGTTACGTATAGGAAATTTTCTTGAAAGTCGTAATCTTGAGGTTTTATTAGATAGCTTCACTGCTACTCATATAACAGAGAAAGAGTATACGATTTTGACTCTGGATGAGATTGGTGTGCAGGCCGATCTTGTTATCGTTCTAGGAGGCGACGGAACTATGCTGAATATTGCCCGTAAATTGGCATTCTTTGACGTGCCATTAGTGGGTATTAATCAGGGCCGACTGGGGTTTCTGACAGATCTGTCTATTGACACTATGTTAGAAACTCTGGGCTCTATTCTTGATGGACGGTATATTATCGAGCGCCGCATGTTACTCACTGCTGAAGTAATGCGCAATGAAGTTCTTTTATTCAATGCCTTAGCTTTAAATGATGTGGCGGTTAATCGAGGTATCGGTGGAAATATGATAGAGTTTGAGGTGCATGTCGACAATGAATATGTTTATTCATTGCGCTCTGATGGACTAATTATAACCACCCCCACTGGCTCTACTGCCTATGCTCTATCTTCGGGTGGGCCAATTTTGCATCCCAGTCTTGATTCAATTGCTTTAGTACCAGTGTGCCCCCATACCCTAAGTAATCGTCCTATCGTAGTAGGGCCTGATGCGGTAATAGAAGTTCTCATGCATCACACCGAAGACGCACGCATCCATTCCGATAGCCATGCTCATTTTGGTCTACAAGAGAATGACAAGGTTGTTGTGCGGCGCTCCCCGCATGCTGTGAAGTTATTACATTCTTCCAGTCATAGTTATTATCGGATGTTGCGCGAGAAGTTGGGTTGGGTTGAGTTTTCCTAGAGAGCGATGAATATATTCCCATTATGTTAAGGTTCTTGAGCGTACAAGATTTTGTGATTGTTGATCAAATGGAATTAAATTTTGTTCCCGGTTTCACCGTTTTGACTGGCGAAACTGGGGCAGGAAAATCAATTTTGATTGATGCGCTATCACTCGTTTTAGGTAAACGTGGTGACGCGACCGAAGTGCGAGATGGTTGTGACCGGGCAGAAATCAATGCAGAGTTTGATGTGAGTGAGTTACCAGAATTACTAGATTGGCTTCAAGAGAATGATTTAGAGAATGAGGATGACAGTAAGAGCACATGTTTGATGCGTCGGGTTATAGAAATTAATGGACGTTCCCGAGGTTTTATTAATGGCCGTCTTGTGACCTTGCAGCAATTACGTGCGGCGGGGGAGAAGTTAGTAGACATACATGGCCAGCATGAACATCAATCTCTATTACGTAGTGAAACACAGCGCGATCTACTGGATAATTTTTCAGGTAGTTGTGAATTAGTTAAGAAAGTTTCTACAGCCTATCTGCGTTGGCAGAACTTACATCAGCAACGCATCATTTGGGAAAAAAATGTTGCTGTATTTATGAAAGAGAAAGAGCAGTTGGAATGGCAAGCTCATGAACTTGCCACATTAAATTTTTCATTAGATGAATGGCAAGTACTACAAAATGACCATAGTCGATTATCTCATGTAGTAGCGCTAGTTGAAGCGGTGCAAGTGTCCATAGAAACTATTTCAGAAGGCGAATTTACCTCGCTGACACAAGTAAATTCAGTGATCTCACGTTTGCGTAATGTATTAGATTTTGATACAGATCTTAGAACAATAATCGATTTACTGGAATCAGCACAAATCCAATTACAGGAAGCGACTTATGAACTGTCACGTTATCAGCAACGTCTTGATGTAGATCCGAAAAAGTTTCAAGAAGTAGAGGATCGACTTACTGCGATCTATGCTATCTCCAGAAAATATCACGTTGCCCCAGGTGAATTACCAAGTGTACTGAACGTAGTCAATGAAAAGTTAGAGATATTTAGTCGCAATGGCAATAGTGAAGAAATCGCAAAAGAAGAGAGAGTGACTTTAGATGAATATCTAAAATTTTCTCAAGCGCTAAGTGTTGTGAGAGAGAAATCAGCCAAGGATCTCTCTCGGCAAGTCACTTCTGTGATGCAAACTTTAGCAATGGCAGGTGATTTTTCTGTGATGCTTACACCATTAAAGTCAGGTAATGTTCATGGTATAGAGCAAATAGAGTTTCAAATTTCTACCCACCAAGGAGCACCACTTAGGGCCTTGGTAAAAGTTGCATCCGGTGGAGAGTTGTCACGTATTAGTTTGGCAATACAAGTGATCACGAGTAAGATTAGTAAAGCATCGACGCTGATATTTGACGAGGTAGATGTAGGTATTGGTGGGCGCATAGCAGAGATAGTTGGCGGACTGTTAAAGAAATTAGGTACAGAACGTCAGGTAATGTGTGTGACGCATCTTGCACAAGTTGCATCAGCAGGAGACCAGCAATGGCAAGTGATTAAATTAAATGACCTAACTAAGGATGGCACAGTGTTGAGCCGCATTAATATACTTAGCACAAAAGAACGGATTGAAGAGATTGCCCGTATGCTAGGAGGTAAAGAAATTACCGAGACCACTCGTAAGCATGCTGCAGAAATGTTGCGCATGAGCGGAAGGTTGTGAGGGAGTACAGAAGATTTCATCTTACTATGCTTTGTGTAGACTCTTTGTTTAATATTCGAAAGAACATCGTTCCCAAAAAATTCACAGGGATATTGGATTAATTATGAGTATCTATGCAGTAGCTGCAGTAGGTGTAGGGGCAGCATTAGGAGCATGGCTACGCTGGTGGCTCGACCTGATATTAAACCCCATATTTCCATTGCTCCCTTTCGGTACTTTACTGGCTAACCTAGTTGGGGGGTATCTCGTAGGCATTGCAGTAGAGTATTCTTTTTATAATGCCGCACTATCATTTGAGGCAAGATTATTCATCGTCACTGGTTTTCTTGGCGGACTAACTACTTTTTCAACTTTTTCTTCCGAAACAGTGTTGTTGCTATTACGTGAGCAATATGGTTGGGCTCTTGCTATGATTTCTTCTCATTTGCTGGGTTCTCTGGTAATGACAGTATTAGGGATATTCACTGTGAGATTCTTTACGCAGCATTAGCGGCATAAAATTGTCCAAGAGAAGTGGGTATATAGCTAGTCATGTTTCAGTTGGCATTAATACGGCGTTTCTTCATACAAGTTATTTTGCTATTTTGTTATGGGAGGGTAAATTGTCATGAATCAGCATAAGTTATAACAGTCTTTTTACCTTGATCATCTAGGACCATCAATCTTTTTTCTCATCATTTTTCTTACGCGGCATAGTCCACCATATAATGACGATGAGCAAAATGATTGCAACGCTGAGTTCGAGTAGTATTACCCACATATCTTGAAGACACCTGTATATTTAACACATACAACTGTAACTAAAATTCAATGAAAAACCAATTAATTTTTCTAAGCGTCATATCACTATTTCTTCTTAATGCTTGTACTACCGTACCAATAGTTGCATCTACTGCTCCAGAAGAATCACTTATCCCAATTATTTCGGTACCTCCTGCTCCCTCTACATCCATATCTCCCATCCTCGGTATATCTCCTGCCATCACTTCTAAATCTATATTAAAGGCAGCTGACTGGAGTGCATTGCATGGATGGAGGGATGATGATATCTCATTAGCATGGGGTGCATTTTTGCAGAGCTGTGTTGTTTTGAAGAATCAGTCGTTATGGCAGGAAATCTGTACCGAAGCAATGTCAATGGAGCAGCCAGATAACAAGATGCTTCGGGAATTCTTCGAGAGTCGTCTGACTCCATACCAAGTGCTTAATTTAGACGGTAACGAGGATGGATTAATCACTGGATACTATGAACCATTATTAAAAGGGAGCCGTAAACCATCTAGTCAGTTTCCTTATCCTGTTTACAGAGCGCCAGATGAGCTCTTAACGATTGATTTGAGCGAGATTTATCCAGAACTTAAGGGTATGCGATTACGTGGGCGATTACAAGGACGCAAAGTGTTACCTTATTATAGTCGTTCGGAGATTGAGAATCCTGCCAGTAATAGTGTTAAATCTTTACAAGGGTATGAACTCCTGTGGGTGGAGAATGCGGTCGAATTATTCTTTTTACAGATTCAAGGATCGGGCCGGGTGAAACTTGAGAATGGTGACATTATAAAAATTGGCTATTCTGAGCAAAATGGTCATCCTTATAGATCTATCGGTAAAATATTGATTGGACGCGGTGAATTAGCACCAGAGAAAGCTTCTATGCAAGGAATCAAGGAATGGGGCTTTAGAAATCCAAATAGATTGAACGAGTTACTACAACAGAATCCAAGTTATGTTTTTTTTCGCGAACTTCCTGCTGGTTTATCGGGGCCATTAGGTGCGCTGGGTGTCCCCTTAACTGCGGGTAGGAGTCTTGCTATTGATCCTGTTGCCATACCTCAGGGGGCCCCTATCTTTCTTGCTACCACTTGGCCGAATAGTCACAAGCAACTTCGTCGATTGATGATGGCACAGGATACCGGCGGAGCTATTAAAGGAGGCGTGCGCGCTGATTTCTTCTGGGGCTTTGGTCCAGAAGCGGCTAATCAGGCGGGGAAAATGAAACAAATCGGTAAGATATGGGTGCTGATGCCGAATGACTACATACCTAAGTCAGAGAACTGATAGGCCGCAGTTCTGTAATTTCATTGAGTATTTGCATCGAGTTTTTTCTCAATTATCTCAGCAGGTATCATCCCCAACACAACCGATCCATCAGCAAAGATTAGTGTCGGCGTACTATTAAAGTTATGTTTTTGGCCTATCTGTATTAGCTTAGAGAGCGGTGCATTGCAGTTCACCCCAATTGGCGGGATAGATCGCAACATAAGATCATTCCAAGTTTTAAGACGATCCGTAGCGCACCAAACTGCTTTAGAAAGCTCTTTAGAGCCTTTGAGTATTGGGTATAATATCGTATAGATGGTGACATTGGTTATACCCAGCAATTCTTTTTCCAGGCGCTTGCAGTAGCCGCAGTTAGGGTCCGAGAAAACTACTAACTTTCGTTGACCATTACCCCTTACCGCTTTGATAGCAAGCTCCAGAGGCAATGAATTAATGTCTATCCGTCTAGCATTTTGTATCGCCTGCAAACGTTCTTCAGTGAGATTTTTTTCAGTTTTCAGATCAAATACGTGACCAGAAAATAAATAGGCTGCTGTCTCATCGGTGTAAAACAATTTATCGCCAACCACCACTTCATATAATTCAAGATAAGGAGTTTTTTTAAGGCTCTCTATTTTTGCGTTTGGAAAAAATGTTTCGAGAGTCTTTCTTAGCGATACTTCATCTGCATAAGTTGTGCAAGAGAAAAGGCACATTAAGCAGGAGAGAAAGAAGAGTTGTATGCGCATAAATATAGCAATTTGAGTTGTAAGTTACGGCAATTTCTTCTAAGCGATTCTGGAATTCATTGTGAAATTAAATTAATGTAGCGCGTGTTGCATCAGGTAGTTTTTTATTCGAGGCAGTTGATTAGTGATTCCTAGTCCTAAGTTACGTAAACGAGCAATTGTTGGATGAGTGTTGTTAAATAATTTTTGCAGACTATCAGTTGCAAGCTCCATGGTTAATATATCCTCTCTGCGGGCTCGTTCGTATCGACGTAGCAGACTGTAATCACCACAATCTTTTTGAGGCCTTTGTTTGATAATAGTTTTAGCTAACTCATGAGCATCTCGCAGACCCAAATTCATACCCTGACCAGCTAAGGGATGGATGCCATGAGCAGCATCACCTATAAGAGCGAGACGGGGTTGTACCAGCCTCTCTACATGTAAAAAATTTAATGGAAAAGAGGTTGGTTTTGTAACCAGTTGAACTGCTCCGAGCATATGAAAAGATGCGCTTGCTACCTGTGAGCAAAGTTCTGCTTCGGGCAAATTAAGTAAGATATTAGCCTGCTCAGTATCGGCCGACCATACCATAGATGTTAATTTTTCTGGCATCGGTAGTAGTGCCAATACTCCATCTCGACGGAACCATTGGTAAGCAACATTCCGGTGATTAAGTGCAAGACTAAAGTTTGCCACCACACCAATTTGTTGATAAGAACGCTGTGAAATATTAATTCCTGCCTGTGTTCTGACCCATGAATTAAGTCCATCTGCACCCACAATTAACGCAGTCTCCAAGACGTTGCCATTCGTTAAATATAGGTCGGCGTGAGATTCGTTCCATTTTATCGAGGCACATTCAACGTGATTTAATATTTCCACATTATTTTCTGGGCGCTTGAGTAAAGACCAAGCTGTTGCTTGAAGTTGGCGATTTTCTGCTATAAAAGCCAATTCACTCATACCGGAATTGTAGGCATTGAAATCAAGACGGGCTGAGTTATCATCCCCGAATACCACCATTTCATAGACTGATGTTATGCGTTCTATATTAAGTGCTTGCCATACACCAATGCTTTCTAAAAATGCTGAGCTACCCGGACTAATCGCATAAATCCTGCTGTCCCAATCTTTATTTTCTACAGGAAGTATGGGCGGGTGAGCATCTATCAGCGCTATTTTCAGACCACTCTCTTTGAGAGCCAGCGCGAAGCTTGCGCCAACTAATCCACCACCAATGATAATAATATCAAATCTCATCAGGGGATTATACAAGCGTCTGATGTTTGATAGAACAAGATATCAACAGCTTAGAGGGCTGGGGGCGAGCACACATAAATTAGAATAAATTTAGATAACGATTAATAAAACATAAAACTAGTGATTTTCAGATCTTTCTTTAACTTGTGCGTTTGAGTCAAGGGACTAAATCAGCTAGAATGCCTAAAATATAGCGAATTAGCTCAGCCGGTTAGAGCGACGGAATCATAATCCGCAGGTCCCCAGTTCGAATCTGGGATTCGC
Organism: Nitrosomonadaceae bacterium; assembly: GCA_014190895.1. Classification (GTDB taxonomy): domain Bacteria; phylum Pseudomonadota; class Gammaproteobacteria; order Burkholderiales; family Nitrosomonadaceae; genus BJGV01. The sequence continues at coordinate 63,572 of BJGV01000001.1, forward strand.
TACCATTTAACCCGTGGTTAATAACTGTGTTTGATCCCCAGTAAAATTTTAACGACAGTCTTGGTAATCACTCTCCATACACTTCGTAGCTAATACTTGTGCTTTTGTTATTTGATCGCGCATCATATAGGTACTCATAAGATCACGAAGCCTCTCGGCTTTGCTGTCACCCTGAACGGCTGCTAGAATTAACCACTTCTGCGCATGTATGAAATCTTGATCCACCCCCCGTCCTTTGAGATGCATTAAACCGAGTGCATATTGTGCAGACGTATTTTTTTTCACCGCAGCTTTCCTGTACCAGTGGATTGCTTGCTCATAATTTTTAGTCATGCCCTCCCCTTCTTCATACATAGCACCAACAAATTGTTGGGCGGATGCATAATTTTGTGTTGCAAGCGACATAAATAAACTGAGCGCCAACTTGAAATCTTTTTCATTGCGAGCTAAAAATGCATGTTCAGCAGATGCCAAATCCTCAGTTGCAATAATGTCTGAAAATTGTTCAGAATTTGCTAGTGCACTGAACAATGCTAGCCAGATAGAGAGGGCAATAATTAAGCGCTTCATGATGCACCCATTAACGATCTTACCCAATTTTTTTAAACAACGGTATTGTAATTGATTGATATTAGACACCGTATTCTACGAGTGACCTATATTTTTTTCATTGCGAGTGGCCATAAGATAATAGTTTTCCTAGGCATCATGATCACAACAGGGGGTCTATAATGAGACACGAAAATATTTAACAGTACTTTGCAATATTGTAACCAATAAATATCGTGTTGGAGTAAGTTTTTTTGTTTTATTTAACTCAAAGTTAGATAGACTAAACATTTGGATCATATGGGGCAAAGTATCGTAAATTTAGGGCTTACAATCTTATCCACATTAACTGTGGATAAGATTGTGGATAACTCACATACAACATCGTTAAATGACCGATTCATAACGATGTTGTAGGGTTAGATTAATTTCTGAACTAGCTAATTTACTATATAATACATATACTTAAAATAACACCTAGGATCCATGCGGGTCCGTTTGATGTAAATACGCAATGATGTTAAAAATGTGGATTAATGCGAGTCTATTAGATGTTTCCTAGGCAATTTCCTTAATAAAACAAGACACTATTAATCTTTTAAAGACGGATACATTGGGAGCAATGTCATATTCTTAAATTTAATTTAATTGCATATTAAAGTCACCGATATAGAGTGCATATATTATCTGGCGTAAGTGTGCACTATTTGGCTTTTATTTTTCTGTATTTAGAGTAAAGAGAGATCGTCACGAAACTATGTTTGGTTAGATGTGTATTAAGGTCATCTAATATAAAAGTAAGTCATTTTTTCTGGTGTTGCTTAGCCATGATAAAATTTAATATCATTTGAGTGACTTACTAATTACTTGGCTAATGAGAAGATAGAGATTATCCGGATTGTTAATAACTAACATTATTAGGTTGAGAAGAATGGAAAGCATTAATGTTGGGCCAAGAAAAAGAGTGTGAGGATGCGTCGACTACGAATCCAGATATTGCTGAGTTTCATGTATTTATTTCTATTGAGCTCGCACGTCAAAGCTGATTGGTTAGAAGAGGCCAAACAATTAAATTTTATTGGCGATCATGTTAAAGTAGAGAAATTGATTAGGCCATTGGCAGAACAAGAGAATGCGGAGGCACAATGGATGTTGGGCTTGATGTATGAAGATGGTCGGGGCGTGACTCGAGATTATCATCAAGCGGTTCAGTGGTATCAATCAGCTGCAGTACAGGGGCATGCAGAGGCACAATTAGCGCTCGGCCTAATGTATGCCAAGGCTTATGGAGTTGCTTTGGATTACCTGGAAACTGTAAAATGGCTGCGTTTGGCTGCGGAACAAGGAAATCAAGAAGCTCTGTTTAGATTAGGTGATATGCATCTTAGAGGTAAGGGCGTTACTCAAGACTATCAAGAGGCCATGAAATGGCTGCATGTATTGGCGACTAAAGGGATTCCAGCAGGGCAATTTAAGTTGGGTTTGGTATATGAAGGCGGTCCAGGGGTTACTCAAGATAAAGTGCGCGCACATTTGTGGTTTTACTTGGCTGAGAGAGAAGGAATTAGGGCGGCTAAGAAAGCTCGAATTAGAGTAGCTAAAGATATGAAGCCTCAGCAAATTATTGAAGCAGAGCAGATGGCAAAACGTTGTCAGAAGAGTAAATATCAAGACTGTGATTGAATCTTAGAGTTACAGTTAAAAATTTGATAGAATGCTTTATGATTTAATTGTGTAGCGAAGTTATTTATTAATTTGCATTAATAATAATGGGCAATGTGTCATAAAACTGAGTGCTCATCAAGATCTTTTTAAGTGTGTGAGTATTTAGTAGATATTTCGGGTCGTTAGCTCAGTTGGTAGAGCAGCGGACTCTTAATCCGTAGGTCGTCGGTTCGAATCCGACACGGCCCACCATATAATCAATGGGTTAGCTTAACTGCTAGTTCTTTTCATGCGATCCAATTAGTTGCAGAGAATCCATTTCTTTCTGGTTAAGTATGTGCCACCTTTGTATCAAAGCCATAATTACCGACACAAGTAAGCCAAACATAGTAATAACAGTATAAATATGCACGTCAAAACTTATTAGTAGAGCATATATAGCTAACATACTTAAAATGCTTAGATTCTCATTAAAATTTTGAACTGCGATGGAGTGACCTGCCCCCATTAAAATGTGTCCACGATGTTGTAATAGAGCGTTCATTGGCACTACAAAGAAACCTGCCAGTCCACCAATTGCTATAAGTAGTACAGTTGCGGCCCATGGGTCACTTACTATGACCATAGTTATGACCATGAACCCCATAGCAATACCAAGCGGGATAACTCTCACTGATTGTCTTAGTGATATCATTTTTGCTGCCATAATTGCGCCTATAGCGATACCTATGGCTACCACACCTTGTAATTGAGTAGCTTTGTTTAGTGGGTAATCAAGTGCCACACTGGCCCATTTTAATACGATAAATTGAAGGGTTGCACCAGCCCCCCAGAATAGTGTCGTTACAGCAAGTGAAATTTGCCCGAGCTTGTCAATCCACAGCAGTCTCATACAATGCCAGAATTCGTGTATCAGGAATATTGGATTTTTGTTGAGAATTCGGTGATCAACCCCGGTATTTGGGATGTATAGATTGAAAGTGGCGGCTATGCTGTAAAATACAGCAATAAGGAGAATAGATACTTCTGACGTGCTATCTATATTGGTATCAATGAATGGAAGGTCGAAAGCTAAGAATGTGGAAGAAACGGCAGGTGTAATCAATACCCCACCCAATACTGTACCTAAAACAATAGACGCTACAGTTAATCCCTCAATCCAGCCATTGGCGATTACTAGTTTTTCTGATGGCAATAATTCGGTGAGTATGCCATATTTAGCGGGTGAGTAAGCAGCAGCCCCCAATCCTACGATAGCATAGGCAGCGAGAGCGAGATATTGGTGCGAGGCGAAGAAGAGTAAACTACACCCCGTGATTTTAATAGTGTTACTGATAAACATCACCCGTCCTTTTGGCATAGAATCAGCAAATGCCCCGACAAAAGGTGCGAGAATTACATAGAACAGTACAAAGACAAACTTTAGCATAGGGGTAAGGTATGCAGGAGCATGTAAATCTATTAGTAAAGCAATGGCAACAACCAGTAGCGCATTATCCGCTAGAGATGAGAAAAACTGTGCCGCCATGATGGTGTAGAAGCCACGTTTCAAATTATTTTCTCCAAATCACCATAAGAAAACCGAGTAACATACGCAATGTCTATTTATAGTTATTTTAAGCAGCAGTCTTATACCATAGAATAGCTCTAACGGACAACGTGACAAGTAGAACTTTCAAGTCATTATAAGTTCTTGGTAATTATCATCCAACGGTAGAGTCCGTGATTGATTAATGTATTTTATCCACACTAAAAGAATAAATGTTGAATAGATGACACGTCCTTTCCAGGTTTTAATTAACTCCTCTGCTCTTGGGCACAATCTGTCAATAGTTCGCAAACATGCTCCTCGTGCGCGTATTATGGCGGTCATTAAAGCCAATGCCTACGGCCACGGATTATTGTGTGTTGCTGAGGCGCTAAGTAGCGTCGATGGCTTTGCAATGCTAGAACTAGATGCCGCTATACGTCTGCGAGAGGCAGGTTACTCTCAAACTATTCTACTGATTGAAGGTTTTTTTTCCCCTAAAGAATTAGCGCTGTGTGAGCAATACCATTTAAGTACAGTGATTCATCATAGCGAGCAACTTGAAATGCTTCCTGTGTATAAACGACGTGGCGGGTTAGATGTTTTTCTAAAACTCAATACAGGCATGAATCGTTTAGGTTTTACGCCAGAGCAATTTTCTTTTGCATTAAGAACGTTACAGTCTAATGCTACCGTTGGTCAAATTACATTGATGAGTCATTTCTCTTGTGCCGATGAGATAAACGACAAAGCAGACGTCTTAGAACAATTAAAAATTTTTAATCATACCGCTGCAGGTAAAAATCTACCGCGTTCATTGGCAAATTCTGCTGCAATTTTACACTATCCAGAAACTCATGTTGATTGGGTGAGGCCCGGCATCATGCTCTATGGCGCCTCACCATTCACCCATAAAACTTCAATGGAATTAGATTTGTTGCCTGTGATGACAGTATCTAGCAAAATTATTGCGATTCAAAATCTAAAAACAGGGGATAGAGTGGGGTATGGATATGCATTTCAGGCTAATCAGCCAATGCGCGTCGGTATTATTGCTGGAGGGTATGCCGATGGTTATCCGCGCAGTGCACCCACTGGTACGCCGGTGCTTGTCAATGGCAGACGCACCAGGACTCTTGGACGTATTTCTATGGATATGTTGCATATAGATCTAAGTGGAATTGAAAATGCTGGCGTGGGTAGTTCAGTAGTACTTTGGGGAGATGGAATACCCGTAGAGGAGATAGCGCAGTCAGCTGGCACAGTGAATTATGAACTGCTATGTGCCATACAACCACGAATGTAAGAAGGGGTGTAGTTTTTAGGCAACTTGGAGTAGAAGAAAGATACTCAAATGAGTACCTTTCTCAGTATTTCAAGTTATGGAATTACTCAATCTTAGCTTTAGCTTTTAAATCCTCAAGGTAGGACATAAATAGGCGCTGTACGATACTTTGTTGAATATTTTGTTTTACTTCTTCAAAGGCGGGTACTTTTGCTGGACGTATGTCATCTATTCGAATTACGTGCCAACCAGATGGAGTTTGTACTGGGCTTTCAGTAAGCTGACCTTTTTTCATCTTAGTCACGGCTTCAGGGAAGGATTGAAGAAGAGCTCTAGCAGGAGCCCAACCAAGCTCTCCCCCTTTAGCTTTAGAGCCACTATCCAGAGACTTATCTTTAGCTATCTGGTCAAATTTAGAACCTTTTTTGATGCGAGCAATAATATCTGTTGCCTCTGCCTCAGATCCCACCAAAATATGACGTATGTTGTAGTCCTGCTCTCCTAGTAGTTGCATCTTTACTGTTTCGTACTCTTTGCGCATATCCTCATCAGTGATCTTCCTGGTATTTATGAAATCATTTTGAAGTGCTTTAATCAGTACTGATTGACGACTAAACTCAAGTTGCATGGAAGTATCTGCGGTCTTATCAAGTCCTTTTTTCAGTGCTTCTTGGGCCAGTAATTCCTGTTTTATTAGATCTTCGCGCACAGCTTTTCTAGTTTCTGGGGTGTCTGCTTGACCTTGGGAAATGAGCCCCTTCATGAGCAATTCAAGACGCGAATTTGGGATGACAACCCCATTTACTTTAGCCATTGGCGTAATAGATTGGGCGTAACTATTCGCAATCATAGCTATAGAACCTAGGATACAAAGTAACGTTAATTGAAAAATTTTTACTGGTTGCATTAGATTTTCCTTTCAGTATATTAAATTAGGTAATAATTTCTTTAGAAGTATACGCTTTTATACTGAGTGCGTGAATATCCTCGTACATCATTCTACCTAGGGCGTCATAGACTATGCGGTGTCTGGCCATAGTTGATTTTCCATCAAACTCAGACGAGACGATAATAAGGGAGTAATGTCCTCCACTTTTGGCCCCGGGGTGGTTTAGATGTTTTGAACTTTGATCAAAAATTTCAATCTTCTCGGGATTAAGGAAGGCCAATTTTTGTCTCATTAATTGAACTGTGTTCATACGGGCAGAACTTTTTTAAATGGCCTGACTGTAAATTTTTTATACACGCCAGAAGTATTATATGGATCAGCTTCAGCCCAAGTTGTAGCATCTTCTAGTGATTCAAATTCCGCTACAATCAGGCTACCAGAAAACCCTGCCAAACCTGGATTGGTGGTGTCAATTCTAGGATATGGGCCAGCTAAAATCAGGCGCCCATCCTCTTGCAATACTTTAATGCGCTCCAAATGCTCAGAACGAACTGCTAGACGTTTCTCTAGGCTGTTGGGGATATCTTCCCCCTCTATTACGTAGAGCATCATATGTTTTGGTCTTTATTTGTTGTCATAAATTTACTGAGTACTAATCCTTGCAGCACTATGAATAACAACATTATTCCCGTAGATCCGAATAATTTAAAATTAACCCAGATTTCAGTGGTGTAGTGAGAAGCTACATAGAGATTGATTGCGCCCATAAGTGCAAAGAATATGGCCCAACTAAGATTAAGAGTGCCCCATAGTTTTTCTGGTAATGTGATTTGTTTTTCCATTATGGAGCGAATCAAATTCTTCTTAAATATAGCGTGGGATATAAGTAGTGCACAAGTAAAGATCCAATAAAGCACCGTCGGTTTCCATTTTATGAAACTTTCATCTTGTAGTATTAGTGTGGCACTACCAAAAATAACAATAATTACAAGGCTTATCCATAACATGGTTTCTACTTTATGATAATAAAACCATGCCCAACCTATTTGTACAAAAGTAGCGACAATAGTGACAGCAGTAGCAACATAGATGTCGAATAGCTTAAAGGCGATGAAGAATAATACGACCGGAAAGAGATCGAATAAAAATTTCATAGATTTATACAGGAGAGAGGTAAATGCGATGTTACGATTGTGCGGCGATTACCGTGGCCGGAAATATAAGAATCTACGGATCTTAAAAGCATAAGTTGCGTAACAAGGTTAGGAAAATCAGGGAAATATGTATTCATGAGTGTAGTACTTTTTGATCTAAAAATTATTTTAATTGGGTAATGTGGATAGCCCTGCTGTAACGCAAGTAACGTTCCCCGTTTCTGTTCAGATTTAATAATTTAGTTTGCAATTATCATCTGCTTAAGAGCAGTTTCTGATTCTAATTATCCTCACTTATATTAATGGAGATGTATCGGTGATTTCTCAATCTCTTCAGGGAAATCGGCATGCACTATCTCACCCTCTGGATTTGGAAACAATGGTGCGCCACATTCGTCACAATACTCCAGTGAAAAATGATTGCCTAACAGTGTGGTATGGATTACACCACATTCTTGTAACGCTATTTTTATTTGTTCAACAGTGTCGCTGTTTTCATTTTCTTCGCCCACTAGAGCCCAGACAATTCCATAAAGTACATCATTACGACCTTTGAAAACAAAGCTTATGCGGTATTCTTCCAACCATTGGTCTCGGAATTCTGCAATTATTGCATGTAGAGCACTTGCAGGAGTATTTAGAGTTGATTGTATAAAATCAATCGCGGCATGCATGGAATAGGGTCGAGCTAGTCGATCTGCCATGCGCCATGCAGAAAAGAATCCATCTGGCAATAATAACTCTAATGTGCAACCGGGAAATAATGAACGCAGAGTTTCCTCACCCTGACTCTGCCATAAATGCAAAATTCCTTGCTTTAAAGATTTTTCTATAGATGAACTGTCGATTTGAGACGCTTTATTATTTTCCTGCCAACGGAACATAGGTTTCCCCTGTGGCACCGCAACTGCGCCAATAAGATAGCGGGTATCAGATAAAAAACGTCCAGTTTCAGCAAGTTGACGTGGGTTCATGTGTAAATTTTCTTCCCCTGCCACTGCTGCCATCCATAATTTGCTAGCCAATTCATGTGTCAGGTGGTAACCACGCGGCAATTGATCGGGGCTAAATAGATAATCCGTCAGTGTAAATTTTACGTCTTTTGCTAATACACATAATTGTAATTTTATTCTCAAATTATCAGTGATTGCTTTGGATACCGGGCCAGAAGGAATTGAAAAACGTGACCACGCTAGAATTGGTATGGCAAACATCAGTACATCATAGACGGAGTTCTCTTTGGTTATCACGCTACATTCAATTTCAGCTTCAATAGCATAGATAAATTCACCATAACCAACCGGATCGATGTCATAGAGTTGATCAAGCGTTGTTTCCAAGTTTTGGTCATCTCCTGTACGTAATTGCGCGTTAATCTTGATTCCCAGCTGATCCTCCCAAAAGATATCCTCAGTGCGACTACCAGAAGCAGCCAATCCTATAGCTAGACGTATTAGTTCTTTTATAGCCCGTGGAGATTTTGCCCTACGAGAAATATGGGGTTTTTTCATGATGAAATGCGCATAGTAGACTAAAGAAGCATTCTAACCTAAATCTGATAACTGTGATGGATAGGGTTTTTAGCGAAGTTGAGATGTATAATTTCTGAGATACAGGGAGAAAGCGAAGGAACAATGTTTGGTAGGACATCTATTCAACACAAGATATTTGTCGGAATACGGCCTGTTTTTTTTAAGTTAGCAGTATGTTATAAATTTATGCTGCGGCCCCCATCCACTGTAATTACTTGACCGGTAATGTAAGGAGCGTCGGCAATTAAAAAAAGTACTGTTTTTGCGATATCATTTGGCTCACCCATCCTCTTTAGGAGCGTCCTGTCAATGACCTGTCGACGCATAAATTCATCAGCCCACTCCTCTTTTTCTGGCCATAGAATAGGGCCAGGAGAAATTCCATTTACTCTGATCTCAGGTGCAAGCTCTAGCGCCAAAGACCGGGTAAGTGACAATAGTCCACCCTTTGCAGAATTGTACACCGCATATTTTCTTAGGGGCGACTCTGTATGGATATCAATAATGTTAATAATGCAGCCTCGGTGTTCTTTTAAATGTGGAGCCGCTGCTTGAGAGAGAAATAACGGTGCTTTTAAGTTGCTACCAGCAAGATCATCCCATATCTTTTCTGTAATACTTCCTATTGGGGTGGGAGAAAAACTAGAAGCATTATTGATTAACACATCTATTCTGCCGAAACATTCCTTAGTTTCGTTAATTAAACGAGGTGATTGGCTAATATCAAGCAAATCAGCCTGTATTATTCCTACTGAGCTGGGCCGAGATTGATTGAGTTCGGTTTGCAGTGTTTTAGCTTCCTCTACGGAAAACTGATAATGCACCATTAAGTTCATACCTTGTTTGTGGAGCATGCGGCAGATGGCAGCACCAAGACGTTTAGCGCCACCGGTAATGAGAATCACCTTCCCTTGCGCTATCATTTTTTTCAAGAAGCCTCCAGAAGACTTGATGTATGAGTAGTCCCTATATTCTATTGCATATTCATTTTGTCTAGTTGCAATCCTTTCTTGTCAGTAGAGTTTTTTGCATATTGCTCGTATGCGATATTAGTATCCAATACAAACAAAGTTCTAACAGAATTAGAATTTATATATTCCTACAACCAGAGGGCATAGATCTTTATTCTGGCTATAATCATATTTTTACCCTACCCTACTAAGAACTTTGAATTTCTAGAAACGTCTTTGAGTCGATGTCAATATTACCGGAACCGAATGAAGCCGCTTCTAAACATAGCCAGGCTTTACAGAACACAATCCGTGCCGAAATTTCTGTTGCCGCTGGCTGGATCTCTTTTGCACGTTATATGGAGTTGGTTTTATACGCTCCTGGCACAGGCTACTACAGTAACAATATTCCTAAATTTGGTAGCACAGGAGATTTTGTTACTGCACCAGAAATTTCTTCATTATTTGGCAGAACTATTGCGCAACAAGTTTTGCAGGTATTTCAATACATGGATAAGGGGGGTAATAATATCTTAGAGTTTGGTGCGGGTACTGGCAAACTAGCGCTGGATCTATTGCTTGAATTAGAAAGATTAGGAGAATTACCAGAACGGTACTTTATTCTTGAAGTCAGTGCAGGGCTACGACGGCGTCAACAGGAATTGTTTGCAAGATATTTACCACACCTTATATCGAGAATTGAGTGGCTTGAATATTTGCCAACTACATTCGAAGGTTTAATGATTGCAAATGAAGTGCTTGACGCTATGCCAATTCATTTGGTGATGTGGCATGACAAGACACTGCTTGAACGGGGCGTGACATGGAGTAATGGGGCGTTCCAGTGGAGCGATCGTTTACTGGTTGCAGGAGAGCTTTTTAACACTGCTCGTAAGGTGGGCTGTCAAATTAATGCCAGTAATGGCTATATCAGTGAAATTAATCTTGCAGCGAATGCCTTTATAAAAAGTCTAGCAGATATTTTGCAGCGCGGCGCAGTGTTATTAATTGATTATGGCTTTGGGCATAAGGAGTATTACCACCCTCAGCGCGATAAAGGAACCTTGGTATGTCATTACCGTCACTATGTTCATGACGATCCTTTCTACTTACCCGGCCTGCAAGATATTACTAGCCATATTAATTTCAGTGCAATTACTGAAGTTACAAAGGGCGGGCAACTTGAATTATTAGGCTACACTACTCTAGCAAATTTTCTTATTAATTGTGGTATCACTAAGATCCTTGAGCAAACTCCAGTGGAAAATTCGATTGATTATTTACCGTTAGCTGGTCAGTTGCAAAGATTAGTGAGCCCTGCTGAAATGGGTGATCTTTTTAAAGTTATCGCTTTTGGTAGAGGTATCCCGCAACCTATGATCGGTTTCATCACTGGCGATAAAAGTCATTTGCTATAGAGGAATCCTATGATTCTATTTGTGAGTATTTAATGTTTTAATCTTGTGTCTCGGAAGGGGAGGGTACCTAAAGAGGCTAGATTTATCTTGTGTTATAATTTAGATTGCAGATAAAGATTGAATTCTAGGGGGCATCCAGAAGAAATTGATAGCCATTATTTTCTTGGCATGTAGAGATCAGTAATTGAGCCACCTGCAATTTCGGCAGCAAATAAAACAGTTTCTGATAATGTCGGATGTGGATGAATGGTTAGGCTTATGTCCTCAATATCCGCACCCATCTCTAGTGCTAGAACAGTTTCAGCAATTAATTCTCCGGCATTAACACCAACTATGCCAGCACCAAGGATACGACGAGTATTTTTATCTAGCAGTAACTTTGTTATACCTTCATCACGTCCCATGGCAATTGCACGACCACTGGCTGCCCATGGGAAGGCACTTTTCTCGTACTCTATACCTTGTTTTTTGGCTTCGGTCTCAGTCAGGCCCATCCAGGCAATCTCTGGGTCAGTATAAGCTACAGAAGGAATGGTAAGCGCATCAAATGTTGCTTTGTGTCCCGCAATAATCTCTGCAACAAGTTTACCTTCATGTGTAGCTTTGTGGGCTAACATGGGTTCACCGACAATGTCACCAATAGCAAAAATATGAGGAACATTGGTGCGTAGTTGTTTATCTACCGATACGAATCCGCGTTCATTAACATTAATCCCAGCATTCTCTGCGCTAATTTTATTTCCATTAGGGCGGCGTCCTGTTGCCACAAGAATACGATCGTAAATTTGAGGCTCGGGAGATTCTTCCCCCTCAAATATAACCTTCAAACCAGCTTCCTGTATCTCAATTTCACTTACTTTAGTTTTGAGATAAATTGCTTCATAGCGCTTCTTTATACGGTTATAGAGGGGTTTAACAAGATCCGCATCGGCGCTTGGGATTAACTGATCCATCAGCTCTACCACGCTTATTTTACTACCAAGTGCATCATAAACAGCAGCCATCTCAAGGCCAATAATACCGCCACCAATAATCAACATACGTTTTGGGATATTCTCTAAATTCAGTGCACCGGTTGAATCCATAATGCGTGGGTCGCTGTAGGGTAAGCCTGGAATACGGGTGACACTTGATCCCGCAGCAATGATGCAGTGTTCAAATGAAACAGTTTTATTGCCATCAATCGTCTCTATTTGGATTGTGTTGGGCGAGATAAATTTGCCCGTACCATGTATGACACTCACCTTGCGTTTTCTTGCTAAACCACTTAATCCTTTCGTAAGTTTTTCAATGACAGATTCTTTCCAAATGCGTAATTTATTTATTTCAATTACAGGGGTGTTAAAAGTAACACCAAGATATTCGGTTCCCTCAGCTTCAGTAATAACTTTTGCTACATGCAGTAATGCTTTAGAAGGAATGCAGCCTACATTAAGGCATACGCCACCGAGTACAGGATAACGTTCAATTAATATTACTTTCTTGCCCAGATCAGCAGCGCGGAATGCAGCAGTGTAGCCACCTGGTCCGGCACCCAACACAACCACATCAGCATGGATGTCAATGGGTAATATGGATTTTTGGTCATTAACCATGTCAGAGATTAAATTAACCGGAGAAAGGGAAGCATCTTTTTCCCCATTATTTGTTTTAGGGGAGGACGTAGAAGTAATTGGTTTAATTTCTTACTCCAGTATGAGAATAGACAATTTATCATCTAATCGAGCGGGCTATGTATTGTATTAAAAGTATCTTTATTTAAAAAATTTATTGGCGGATTTGTCCATCACCGAGCACAATAAATTTCTGATTAGTCAATCCTTCTAACCCCACTGGTCCACGGGCATGTATTTTGTCAGTGGAGATTCCAATTTCAGCTCCTAAGCCATATTCAAAACCGTCAGCAAAACGCGTGGAAGCATTGACCATTACTGAACTGGAGTCTACCTCTCTTAAGAATTGGCGAGCATGGGCATAGTTCTCGGTGATAATCGAGTCGGTGTGTTGCGAACCGTAAGTGGTAATGTGTTCAATGGCTTGATCCAAGCTAGTTACCACTCTCACGCTTAGAATCGGCGCAAGATATTCAGTATGCCAATCCTCTTCCGTGGCTTTTTTCATACTTGGAATTATAACACGAGAGGCCTTGTCCCCACGCAGTTCCACACCTTTATTAGCATAAATGGCGCATAAAGATGGCAGTACAATCCTAGCTATTTTTTCATGTACTAGTAGAGTTTCCATGGCGTTACATGCGCCATAGCGCTGAGTTTTTGCATTGTCAGCAATACGGATAGCTTTGTCTACATTAGCCCCATCATCGATATAAACATGACATATGCCATGCAGATGTTTAATAATTGGGATACATGCCTCATTAGAGAGACGGGCTATAAGCTCCTTTCCGCCACGTGGCACAATGACATCAACAAATTCTTTCATGGTAATGAGTTCATTTACAGCAGCACGATCGGTGGTTCGGAGAATCTGTACAGCAGTATCTGGTAGACCAGCAATTCTTAAACCCTCTTCCACGCAAGCAGCAATTGCTTGGTTGCTGTGGATGGCTTCTGAGCCACCACGTAGAATCGCTGCGTTGCCCGCTTTAAGACATAATCCCGCTGCATCAGCTGTAACATTAGGACGTGCTTCATAGATAATACCAATGACTCCTAGTGGCACCCGCATTCTTCCAATCTGGATACCAGATGGGCGGTAATTAAGACCACTGATTTCACCAACTGGATCGATTAGTGCGGCAATTTGTAGCAGTCCTTCCGCCATATTGGCAACATCTCTACTGGTAAGTGTTAAACGGTCTATAAAAACTGAATCCAATCCTTTAATTTTTGCATTTTCAAGATCAACAGCATTGGCCGTTAATAATTTATATTCATCACGTTTAATGGCCGTAGCCATTGAGATGAGCGCATTATTTTTAATAATAGTTTCAGCCTTTGCCATTAGATGTGATGCGGCACGGGCTTTATACCCTACCAATTGCATATAGGCTTTAATGTCTATGATATCCATATCGTTTCCCGATTTTTCAATAAATAACAATAGTCTATTTTAACGCTACCACGTGGGCATAGATATAATTTGCTGAGGGTAAACTAGTTCTTACAGGTTACAAATGTTTACTATTCATGAAGCGTAATCCTAACTGTAGCAATTCATCCCATGCATCACCCTTAAGAACACCTTTATTAATTTTGTCTATCTTTGCAGCATGCAGTAATGCCATAACTAGCGTTTTTAAACCTAGGCGCTTGGCAGTGCTTTCTATTATTTTTTGACGCTCCCCCCATACTTTTGCTTCTTTCATTAATTGCGTGATGAGTTTGCCAGAATTTATTCCCTTGCGAATACCAATTAGTAAGCGAATCTGCGCCGTTATAACTGTAAGAATAAATGGTGCTACTATCCCCTCTCCTTTTAATTCATCTAGTATTTTAACGTAACGGAGCGTATTTGCTCCCATCATTGCATCTGATAGCTTATAGACGTCGTATCTTGCCACGTCCAGCACCGCATCTTTGACTTGAGTAAAAGACAGTGTTCCAGATGGATAAAGCAACGCAAGTTTTCTGATTTCCTGGTGAGCAGCGAGCAGATTCCCCTCTACCTTATCAGTTAAAAATTGCAGAGTCTCTAGGGTAATTTTTTGCTCTTGCGCACTAAGGCGTCGATTAATCCAAGCTGGAAGTTCTGTACGAGTTACCAGGGGAACTGAGATCATGATCCCGGTATTTTCGAGCGCTTTAAACCATCTCCCTGCTTGAGATTGTTTTTCGATCTTTGGTAGAGTGACGAGCGTGACGGTATCAATTGGCAATGAATCACAATATTCTTCAATAGCTATACTTCCAGTATTGCCTGGTTTGCCAGAAGAAATGCGTATATCTATGAATCGTTGTTCGTGGAATAAAGATAAGTTATTGCTACTCTGTCTAAGATCGGACCAGTTGAAGTGCTGGTTTACTATAAAAATTTCGCTTTTTGTATAACCAATTTTTTGCGTTTTAGCACGAATCAAATCGGTTGCCTCTATTACCAGTAATGGCTCATCACCAAACACGGTATAGAGTGGGGCTAATTGCCCTTGAAGATGTTGAGTCAGTTGAGTTAGGGGGATACGCATAGTCGATATCAATCCTAATTCCAGATACCTTATCAATGGAGTACTAAAATTCCTAACTTAGACAATTTAATTGTTGCATAGGGCGTCATTAGTTAAGGCGTTACTACCGTTGGAGGCTTTATTTTTGATAATTGCCGAACAATTTGTTGGACAGCGTCAACCCGCATATCTCTTGCTAATAGTTGTGACTCTTCTCCTTTCGCTATAACCTGTGCGTCTAAGAATGGCATAATGCGGGTTATAAGAACCTCTTGGAGTGGTTTCAGTTCCAATCCTTTTGTATCAACAAGACGATAAGAAACCCGGTAAATTAACTGAAATTCACGTACTCTGCCGGTCCCAGAGATCGATAAGATTAATTGGCTATTTATGGCACTTATAATCTCGACTGTGGCTTCAGCATCTTGTGCACTACTAGTAATGACGGTGCTTCCACCCCTCTCGATATAATGTCTAAGGTCTATGGCGAGAGGGTGTCCTGATGGAGATATATAAAGCGTCTCAAATAGAAGCGGAGCTTGACCACGTAACTGAAAACCACAAGAGTTAAGTGCGAAACAGAGAGAAATGAGTAAGATAATCTTCATAACGTATACCTAAGAGCAGGGTCTAGGATTCCTTGGTTACAATATTAATCAATCTTCCTGGTACTATCACTATTTTTTCTATTGGTCGTCCAGCGACAAATTTCTGTACTTGATTATTGTCTAATGCGAGTCGCTCAATCACCGAACGCTCCATATCTTTCGTGATATGTATTTGTCCACGTAATTTACCATTGACCTGTAGTACCAACGTGATGTCATCTTTGATTAACGCCAGGCTATCAGCTTTTGGCCAAGACTGATCAAGGAGATCGGTTCCTGGTTTTAACTCCCTCCATAATACATGACAGATATGAGGAATAATTGGAGACAGAAGTAACACAATACTTTCCAGCGCTTCTTGCATAAAAATACGGGATTCCTGACTTGCGTTATGTAGTTTTGCAAGAGTATTCATTAATTCCATCACTGCAGAAATCGCGGTATTAAAGGTGTGACGTCTGTCTATGTCATCACTAACCTTGACGATAGTTTGATGTAACTGGAAACGCAGAGATCTGAGTTCAAGAGAAGAGAGAGCGTTGTTTGTAATCATAGTTTTATCTTGCTGCAGATGATCATATACTTGTTTCCACAATCTCTTTAGGAAACGAAAAGCACCGTCTACCCCAGTATCCGTCCACTCAAGTGTTTGTTCTGGGGGACTGGCAAACATCATGAATAGTCGCGCAGTATCAGCACCATATTGATCCACTAGTTTTTGCGGATCAATCCCATTATTTTTAGATTTTGACATAGTACCGATACCACCGGACTCAACTGGCAAGGCATCTGCAGATAATGTTGCACCACTACGTTTCCCTTGTGCATCAGTTTGAAGATCAACCTCGGTCGGATTGAAGTAAATAGTTTTTCCAGACTCTGTTTTGCGAAAAAATATTTCATTTAATACCATGCCTTGGGTTAGCAAATTAGTAAAAGGCTCAGTAAATCCTACCAACCCTAGATCATGCATAACTTTATTCCAGAAACGTGCGTACAGTAAGTGCAAGATAGCGTGTTCGATTCCTCCAATATACTGATCTACTGGCAACCAGTAGTTGGCACGTACATCAGTCATATTTTGATTTTGATCAGCGCAAGTATGGCGAATGTAATACCAAGATGAATCAACAAAAGTATCCATGGTGTCAGTTTCTCGTCTTGCCGGTTTATTACATTGGGGGCAGATGCACTCATAAAATGACGGTGTTTTTTCTAGCGGATTACCGGAGCCATCTGGAACTAAGTTCTCAGGTAATATTACAGGAAGCTCTCTATCTGGGACCGGTACTACACCACAGAAGTCACAATGAATGAGTGGAATTGGACAGCCCCAATAACGTTGACGTGAAATACCCCAATCGCGCAAACGGAATAAGATTCTTTTTTTTCCCAGACGCAGGGTAGCTAGATCAGTGGAAATGGAATCAACTGCTGCTTGAAATTTAAGACCGTTATATTTACCAGAGTTGATACATACGCCCTCTTTAGAATCGTACCAATCCTCCCACTGATCAGGGAGAAACTCACAATAAGAGTTTGATTGGGAATCGAGATCAGATGCAGAGTCAGCAAATGATCCCGTATTCGGTAAAGTTTCTTGTTTCAGTTTTTTTAGTGAATTAGTTGGTACTGAGATAACCTGCTTAATTGGTAAGTTATATTTTTTTGCAAATGCAAAATCACGAGCATCGTGTGCAGGCACACCCATTAGCGCTCCTCCGCCATAACTTATTAGCACATAATTAGCAATCCATATTGGCAGCGCTACGCCAGTAAGTGGATGAGTCACAAATAGCCCGGTATCTATACCCTTTTTTTCTTGGACAGAAAGATCTGCTTCCATGACTCCACCATGACCACACTCCTTGATAAATGCAGCTATATCTGGATTATTTTGTGCTGCTTGTAGGGCAATCGGATGCTCTGTCGCTACTGCTACATAAGTAACTCCTAACAGAGTGTCTGCGCGCGTGGTAAAGATTTCTAATGTTTGCGGTATGCCAGATAAAATATTTGCAACAAAAGTGATATCCACGCCAAAACTCTTACCAATCCAATTAGTTTGCATGGTTTTTACCCGCTCTGACCAACCGGGCAACATATCAAGATCATTAAGTAATTCTTCGGCATATTGGGTGATGCCAAGGTAGTAACCAGGAATCTTACGTTTCTCAACTAATGCGCCTGTACGCCAACCACGCCCATCTATTACCTGCTCATTAGCCAGCACAGTCTGATCTACTGGATCCCAGTTAACCACTTGAGTTTTTTTGTAGGCAATACCTTTCTCCAGCATTCGGAGAAATAACCACTGATTCCAGCGATAATAATCTGGCTTGCAAGTAGCAAATTCACGATCCCAGTCTATGGCTAATCCGAGACTCTTTAATTGTTTCCGCATGTAAGCGATATTTTCATAGGTCCATTGTGCAGGCGGTACATTATTTTGCATTGCTGCATTCTCCGCAGGAAGACCAAAGGCATCCCAACCCATCGGTTGCAATACGTTGTAACCCTGCATGCGACGATATCGAGAAAGTAGATCGCCAATGGTGTAATTGCGCACATGGCCCATATGCAACTTGCCAGACGGATAAGGAAACATCGAGAGACAATAATATTTTTTCTTATTAGCGATTTCAATAGCCTTGAAGGCGGCAGTGTCATCCCAGTACCGTTGCGCATCTAGCTCAATTTTTTGTGGATTGTATTTTTCTTGCATGGAAGTGATAATTATTAGATTAATTGTAATTATACCGTGAAGGGCACTTGGACACTTTTTTTGCGAGCATCTTTAGTATCCTATGGGCACAATACGGTTACATGAATCTTGGAAATCTCTTGGCTTATAAGAAATTTTTTATAAATCATGAAATTTTATAAGTTTTATTCCAATTTTCTTGTTCGTTTCATAATGAAAACCGTATTATAATGAATGTACTGAATTATAATATTTGTAAATTAATAGAAAGTTTGTCGTGAGAATGTTTCTGAATTCCTGCGCTCCTTTTCTTTTACCACTTTCCCGGGAGAGATACTGCATGTCACGAAAACACCCTGTTGTTGCTGTCACTGGTTCTTCTGGCGCAGGTACATCCACAGTCAAAAATAGTTTCGAGCATATTTTTCGTCTTACAAAGATGAATGTTGCAGTAGTTGAGGGTGATAGTTTTCATCGTTACGATCGTGATGCGATGAAGAAAGCTGTCACTGAATCGGAACGTATGCACAATCGACCTATTAGCCATTTTGGCCCAGAAGCCAATGAATTTGGTAAACTCGAGGCACTTTTTAAAGAATACGGTAAGAGCGGTAGTGGCAAAACTCGCCTATATCTGCATAACGACCAAGAGGCCGCACCTTTTAAACAAAAAGCCGGTACCTTTACGCCGTGGTCACCGATTCCATCCGGTTCTGATATGTTATTTTACGAGGGTCTGCATGGCGGAGCAAAGAGCGAAACTGCGGATGTCGCTCAATATGTAGATTTGCTAGTTGGTGTCGTGCCTATAGTAAATTTGGAGTGGATCCAGAAGATTCATCGTGATAAAAATGCCCGAGGGTATTCGGTTGAGGCGGTAACTGATACTATTTTGAGACGCATGCATGATTATGTACATTTCATTACTCCTCAATTTTCACGTACACATATTAATTTCCAACGAGTGCCAATGGTTGACACATCCAATCCATTTATTGCACGAGATATTCCAACATTAGATGAAAGTCTAGTTGTGATTCATTTCCAGAAGAAAGAGGACATAGATTTTTCTTATTTACTTTCTATGCTTCATGATTCTTTTATGTCGCGTCTAGACACTATTGTTGTGCCAGGTGGAAAAATGGGTTTAGCGATAGAATTGATATTAAAACCGTTGATTTTGGATTTACTGGCACAAAGTAAGAAGAAATAGGTAACCGCACATAGTTCTTGGACGAAAAAGTATTCTACTAGTTTTTTGTTTGATTTAGAAACTAGATAACTCTAATTCTGAAGTTACTCCGGAAACAATCTCTCTAATGTCTTCTTTGTTTTCCGGTTTGAATCCTGAACAACTTGAGGCAGTCACTCTACCGCATCTTTCTGCTCTGGTATTAGCGGGTGCGGGTAGCGGTAAAACTCGGGTGCTTACAACTCGTATTGCACACTTAATTCAGTCCAATTTCGCCAGCCCTCACGAAATACTTGCGGTCACTTTTACTAATAAAGCGGCAAAAGAAATGCTTACTCGCATTTCTACTTTGCTACCCATTAATACACAAGGCATGTGGGTAGGAACCTTTCATGGCTTATGTAATCGCATGTTGCGCGCTCACTGTCAAGATGCTGGACTATCCCGGACTTTTCAGATTCTTGATTCTGCTGATCAGTTATCAGTTGTTAGGCGTATCCTAAAAAAACTTGGGGTGGATGATGAGAAATTTCCACCTCGTCAGGTGCAGTGGTTTATTAATAATGCAAAAGAAGAGGGATTGCGGGCATCTAAGGTGGATGCCCGCGATGATTTCACACGTAAATTGATTGAGCTGTATGTTGTTTATGAGCAGCAGTGTGAGAGGGAGAGTGTAGTAGATTTTGCTGAGTTGTTGTTACGTAGTTATGAATTACTTATCAACCAAGAAATTATTCGTGAACATTACCGTAAACGTTTTAGTCATGTTCTGGTAGATGAATTTCAAGACACTAGTCGCCTACAATACAAGTGGCTTAAGCTTCTTACTAACGAGAAATCTGCTGTATTTGTGGTTGGAGACGATGATCAAAGTATTTATGCTTTTCGTGGCGCTAATACTGGCAACATGAAAGACTTTGAGCGCGATTTTCATGTTTCAAAGATTATTAAACTAGAGCAAAATTATCGCTCGCATGGAAATATATTAAATGCAGCTAACACATTGATATGTAATAATAAATCACGTATAGGTAAGAATCTGTGGACTGCGGAGGGAGATGGTGAGCCATTACGAGTATATAGCGCACAAAATGATTTAGATGAGGCGACCTTTATTTGTAACGAAGTGAGATCATTACAAACAAAAGGAGTGATGTTATCTCAAATGGCAGTGCTCTATCGCTCTAATGCACAATCACGCGTGCTCGAACATGCCTTTTTTAACGCCTCGTTAGCTTACCGAGTCTATGGTGGCACGCGTTTCTTTGATCGTCAAGAAATCAAGCATGCGCTGGCATATCTGCGAATCATTGCTAATCCTGACGATGATAATGCGTTACTTCGAATTATCAATTTCCCGGTACGCGGCATTGGTACAAGAAGCTTAGAACAATTACAGATCGAGGCCGCATCGCAAGGAGGAAGTTTGTGGGCGGCAGCGTTAAGCAAGTTTCAGAGTGCTATGTCCTCTAAATTACTTAGTAAAAACAATGAATCTAATAGATCAAAAAAAGGGATTGAGGGCTTTGTTACATTAATTCAAACAATTCGTCAAAGTTGTGCAAAGTTACCCCTCCCAGAGATTATCCAACTTATGTTGAAAGATAGCGGATTAGTCGCGTATTACCATGCTGAGAGGGAAGGTGCTGATAGATTAGAGAATCTATACGAATTAATTAATGCCGCAAATAGTTTCGTATATGAGATTGAAGATGATAGTCTTACAGAATTTTTGGCACACGCATCACTGGAAGCGGGAGAACATCAGACCGGTATTGGCTCAGATGCGCTGCAGTTAATGACGGTTCATTCTGCTAAGGGATTAGAATTTCATAGCGTTTTTTTAAGCGGTTTAGAAGAGGGTTTATTTCCCCATGAGAGAAGTTACAATGAAATTGGCGGGTTAGAGGAAGAACGACGTTTGATGTACGTGGCCCTAACCCGCGCGCGACAACTACTATATCTAAGTTTTGCTCAAGCTCGCATGTTACATGGACAGATTTGTCGTAATTCCCCTTCTCGTTTCTTGCAGGAAATTCCTGATAACGTGTTGAAATGGTTGCAGCCGTTACAAGTCCAAGGAGCTAAGCAACAAGTATCAAAAATCAAGAGAGCGGAGAACGAATTCGAGAATACAATATCCAGTACTTCAATTGAAGAATTAGATCTTGGAACTCAGACTCGTGTATTAAGTACCAAAAACCAAGAAATATTTCAATGGTATATCGGACAAAACGTGGTTCACGTAAAATTTGGCATAGGGATAATAATTAATTACGAAGGCAGTAATGCGGATGCGCGTGTTCAGGTTAAATTTAATCGTGCTGGAACAAAATGGCTATCATTAGAGTATGCTAAATTGCTCCCTATTTAACGGAGAATATTAGCTCACAAGATAGTGCAATCATTCTTCGAGTAAATTGTCTTCGGTTATATCGAAGAAGATGCCTCTGTAACTCGCATAGATGGAGGAAAAGAGTGTTGGTATCAATATCAATAGCCCTAGTCCATAAGGTATTGCTGAGGCAATTATTATTAGCACTGTAAATGAAATAATGTAAATTTGTAGAGGTAAAAAATTTAATAAGCAAGCGAAGAAACTTTTTCGCATGGCGGCATAAGGTGCAATATTGTTGAATATTATGAGTGGGGGTGCAAACCAGGTAGCCATCATTAATGGAATGGACAAGGTTAACAGCACTAAAGAAGCAGATAACATATCTCCGGAGACGGTTCTTAACTCATTTTCACTGACCCTTGTCCCATTAAACAGAAGATCCATTAATGCACCGCCCCCTACTAACATAGCCAAACCAATAATTAACAATTGTCCGATTAAATAAATCCCTCCTGCAGTGACTAATGGAATAGGACTGAACATAAATCCTGCGAATAGATGACTGATTTGTAATTTTTTATCTTGCTCTAGAGCATTACATCCGCTCATTAATCCGGCCAGAAATACTGGCGAGAGCAGTGTAAATATAATTTGACCAGCTGCTTGAATAGAGGAGAGTATAACTGCAATAGACATCAATATTGCGCATAATAGAATCCAAGTTACCGGACTTTTTCGGAATAAATAGAAACCATTAATAATCCATTGCAGTCCTTGTTTTGCACCGACTTTTTTTGCTTCCACTCTCATCGCTCCTAGTAAAATAGATATTCACTATTCAGTCTTGATTCGGTAATCTAATTCTCAAATACAAATACCTACTAACTTGGCATGAGATGTTGATAGATTTTCTAGTATACGTCTAAAGTAGGCAGGATCTTTGGTATAGGTTAGTTCTCCAACGCGCGGTAAATAGTAATCGTATAATCGCGATACCCAGAAACGCAATGCTCCAACTCGAAGTATTGTTGGCCAGGCGTCACGTTCCCTGGCAGTTAGCGGACGAATATGATGATAGGCCCGAAGCAGGGATAACATATTTTCTGTATCTAATTCGCCTCTCTCAGACATGCACCAGTCATTGACGGTAATGGCAAGATCGTACAGTAGTGTATCATTGCATGCAAAGTAGAAGTCGATGACTCCTCCAATGACATTATCGACAAAAAGTATATTATCGCGGAATAAGTCAGCATGAATTACACCACGCGGCAAATCATTAAAACAGTAAGATAATTGAGAGCATAATTCCTTCTCTAGCATTTTAGCCTCTGTTTTTGGAAGAAATGGCATGACCTTGAGTGCCGTGATTTTTCGCCACTTATGCCCACGTGAATTCTTCATTTGGTCAGGGTATGAGAGCCCTGATACATGTATTTTTGCAAGCATTATGCCTACTTCTTTACAATTTTCAGAATTAGAAAACTCCAAAGATTTTCCCGATAGACAAGTAACGAGACTTGCTGGTTTGTTGTTCAATTTCCCAAGAAATTGATTATTAAAATTGGCTATCGGTTTAGGACATGGAATATCATGGTGTGATAGATGCGTCATTAGATTAAGGCAGTAGAGTATTGTGGGAGCGGTAAGTCTCTCAAATAAAGTTAGGACGTACTTACCATTGGTAGTGGTAACAAAATAATTAGTATTTTCAATACCAGAAGGGATACCTTGTAGGCTAACTAATGTACCAAGCTCGTAGTTTCTAAGCCAATCGGAGAGTTGCTCTGTAGTGACAGTAGTGAAGACGGACATAATTGTGGAATAAAGATGACGAGATAATGAAATTAAATCTTATTTCCTTTAGTTTTTGTTGCGAAAATATTAGTATTGGAATATTAACCACATTGGCGGGCTTATGCCTTGATTCAAAGTTTCTCGTGTGAATGTACCGTCGCCACGATCGTCGATTAGGTAGTAAGGAAAGCCGATGCGCGGGGTAATTTTGATTAGGTAAACTCTCCCATTTCTGTCAAATTCCTCGATTATATCTTCACCGCGCTTCTTAATAGTGACCTGTGGTTCTTCTATTGTAAGCTCTTCTTCCTCCGACACCTGTTGTACGGGCATCTCAACCGGCTCCGGTGGCTCCGGTATCTCTTGTGGACTAATAAGTTTATTAGACTGAGCTAAAACAGGAAAAGTAATGCTTAATAGTAATAGAATAATTATTCGATACATAGCGTTTTTAGCAGAGTAAAAGACGTATTCTATCTGAAATGACACGTAATATTATAAGTTCAGTTCAGGTTTAGATTTTATTCCGGAGAGTCCGAGATTGTTGGTTTCATAGTACCGGAGGATCACATTCACTATCTCATCAGGATCATCTATAATTTGTATCAAATCCATATCTTCCGGGGATATCATATTCTCAGCTATTAGAGATTGTCGGAACCAGTCCAACATTCCATTCCAGAAGGTTGAGCATACTAGAATAATTGGCATTCTTTTAATCGTACTAGTTTGAATTAAAGTCAATGCTTCCATGAGTTCGTCTAATGTACCGAATCCACCAGGCATTATGACATAGGCTGTAGCAAATCTTACAAACATGTATTTTCGTGCAAAAAAATGACGAAAAGTTTGACTAACATCTTGATATATATTAGCGTATTGCTCATAAGGTAATTGAATATTAAGGCCGACACTGGCTGATTTCCCCTCGTATGCGCCTTTATTTACTGCTTCCATGATGCCGTTACCACCGCCAGAGATTACGGAAAAACCTACATCAGATAATTTTCGAGCAATTTGCTCAGCTAATTTATAGTAGGGGTGATTTGCATCAGTGCGTGCACTACCAAAAATACTAACTGCGGGTTGAATTGAATTGAGACGCTCCGCCCCCTCGACAAATTCTGTCATAATTCTAAACACACGCCATGATTCTGATGTTAACTCACTGCCTTCCGGGAAGTCCTTGGCAATAGCGTTGATTTTCTTATTATGCGGATCCATAAGCAACCTTTAAGAGTTTATGAAAACATTACTATTGATAGATGGTTCATCATATTTGTATCGCGCCTTTCATGCGTTACCAGATTTACGTAATCGTCATAATGAGCCAACTGGTGCAATTTATGGTGTTCTTAATATGTTACTTCGTTTGCATAAAGATTATCAGGCAGATTATAGCGTTTGTGTGTTTGATGCAAAAGGTAAGACTTTTCGTAATGATCTATATTCGGAATATAAAGCCCATCGCCCACCAATGCCTGATGATCTAGGGGTGCAGATAGCACCATTACATGAGTGTATACGTGCTATGGGA
This sequence comes from Nitrosomonadaceae bacterium, assembly GCA_014190895.1. Taxonomy (GTDB): domain Bacteria; phylum Pseudomonadota; class Gammaproteobacteria; order Burkholderiales; family Nitrosomonadaceae; genus BJGV01. Next base: position 88,841 of record BJGV01000001.1, read on the forward strand.
TGGAAGATGTTGGTAATTAATGGGGTGGAGGCAGACGATGTGATTGGAACGCTAGTGAAACAGGTTGAGCATGAAGATATACGCTGCGTAATTTCCACTGGCGATAAAGACATTGCTCAATTAGTGAATTCTCGGGTAACGCTTGTCAATACTATGACTAATGAGATTCTTGATGAGACCGGTGTGCTTGCTAAGTTTGGTGTCAGTCCAGTGCGCATGCTTGATTATTTGACGTTAGTGGGGGATACGGCAGATAACATCCCAGGCGTAGCAAAGGTTGGTCCTAAGACCGCAGTGAAATGGTTAACGCAGTATGGCACGTTAGATAATCTTGTTACTCATGCAGACGAGATTAGCGGTGTAGTGGGGAAAAATTTGCGTAATACACTTGAATGGTTAAATAAGTCACGTGAATTACTTACTATAAAATCTGATGTGCCCTTGTCATTAGATTTACATGATCTTAAATTGCAGCCACAGGATACAACAAGACTCGCAGAATTGTACAAACGACTGGATTTTAAGACCTGGTTACGAGAGTTACAACAGAAATTACATCTAAAGCAGCAGATCATTGGCTCATCTGAAGTAATCCCTGTTCAATTGATCGCCAGCGATCAATTGATGGAGGAAACTCAAAGAACTCTGATTACCCCCCCTTCTACATGCTATCAAACCATACTCACTGAGTCTGTTCTAGATGAATGGATTTCATACATTAATTCAGCCCCAGTAGTTTCAATAGGCATTGAAACTACTGGACTAGATATAATGAAAGAGCGGCTTGTTGGTTTGTCTTTTTCCGTAACGCCCAATCATGCTGCTTATTTACCAATTTCTCATTGCTATGTTGGCGCGCCACAACAGTTAACAATAGACTTGGTATTGGATAAACTAAAATCTTGGCTAGAGAATCCTCTTAAATTAAAGTTGGGACAGAATTTAAAATACGCTAAACATATTTTCGCTATTTATAGCATCGTCCTGAGGGGTATTGAGCACGATACTTTATTACAGTCTTATGTGACGGAGTCTCACCGTCCACATGATCTTGCTAATCTTGCGTTACGTCATCTAGGCCTTAAGACTATTAATTATGATGAAATTGTTGGCAAGGGTGTTGGGCGAATCAGTTTTGACCAAATAGATATTATCAAGGCTACGCAATATGTAGCGGGGGCTACTGATATTGCGATGCAACTACACCAGTATTTGTATGCACAACAAATTTCGAACGATGCGAAACTTCACTACGTCTATCATTCACTTGAGATGCCAGTGCTGGAAGTGCTCTTTGAGATGGAATATCACGGAGTATTGTTGGATATAGATTTGCTAGGTACTCAAAGTCGTGAACTGGGCGAGAAGATGAAGTCTCTTGAGAAAGAAGCATTTGTAATTGCAGGCCAATCTTTTAATTTAAATTCACCTAAACAAATCCAAGAAATTCTATTCGATCGATTGAGGATCCCTGTTATTAGAAAAACACCTGGGGGCGTAGCTTCTACTGGCGAAGATGTTCTGCAACAGCTTGCACTAGATTATCCGTTACCACAGATTCTACTTAACTATCGGAGTCTTGCTAAACTTAAGTCTACTTATACTGATAAATTGCCTCGTATGGTAAAAAATATTGCAACTGGGAGGGTACATACCAATTATGCTCAGGCAGTGGCAGTTACTGGGAGACTTGCTAGTAATGAGCCAAATTTACAGAATATCCCGATACGTACTGCCGAAGGCCGCCGCATCCGAGAAGCCTTTATTGCCCCATCCGAACACAGTATTATTTCTGCTGATTATTCACAGATAGAATTACGTATCATGGCCCATATTTCTCAAGATACGGGATTACTCAGAGCTTTTGCTGCGGGGGAAGATATTCATTGTGCGACCGCTGCAGAAATATTCAATGTACCCCTCGAGATGGTGACGAATGAGCAACGCCGTTATGCCAAAGTTATAAACTTTGGCTTGATTTATGGCATGTCTGAGTTTGGTCTTGCTACTCAGTTGGGCATCGAACGTGTCGCTGCTCGTGCCTATATGGATCGTTATTTTGCCCGTTACCCCAGCGTGGCAGATTATATGCAAAGCACCAGGAAGAATGCCAGAGAAACCGGCTATGTCGAGACTTTATTTGGACGTAGATTATGGTTACCAGAGATTAATAGTCCTAATGCCCATCGTAGACAAGGGGCAGAGCGTGCTGCTATTAATGCACCCATGCAGGGAACTGCAGCAGATATTGTTAAACTTGCTATGATCGCAGTGCATACCTGGTTGCTACGAGAGAAGTTACTTAGCAAACTTATTATGCAGGTCCATGATGAGTTAGTGTTTGAGGTACCAAATGTTGAAATAGAAATCATAAAACAGGCATTACCAGGACTTATGAGCAGTGTTGCTAAGTTTGATGTTGCTCTGTTGGTAAAGATGGGTATTGGGCAAAACTGGGAGCAAGCACATTGATATTGCACTAAAGAACATGATCAATAGTACGGTTATAGATTTAATAATACCCATTTTATTAGGGACTACTGCCTTTTTACTTGCTAGGATTAGTCAGATTACCGTAAAATAACTCTTTTTAAGTTTTAGATTTCATAAGGTGACGTAGGTATGGTTATTATTCGACTGGCGCGAAGTGGTGCCAAAAGACGCCCATTCTTTAATATGGTGGTGGCAGATTCTCGTAATGCTCGTGATGGAAAATTCATCGAACGTATTGGATTTTATAATCCTAGGGCGATTGAGGGAGAAGAAGGTTTGCGCGTACAGCTCGCCCGTATAATTTACTGGCAATCAAAGGGTGCACAATTATCCGATACCGTAACGAGATTGGTCAGGCAGTTTGGCGCAAAACAAAAAGTTACAGCAAATAGCTAAGGCAAGAAACGTAGCTGAGCCGATGGTGATAATGGGCCGAATTTTTGGCTCTTTTGGTGTTTTAGGTTGGATCAAAGTTCACCCATATACCGAGTATGTGGAGAGTTTGCTTGATTACCCCGTATGGTGGCTAGACCAAGGTGATGGGAAGTGGCTGGAAATAAAAGTTGTAGAATGCCATGTCCATACTAAAATTGTTATTGCAAGACTGGATGGATGTGTTGATCGCACCGAGGCAATATTGTTGAGAGACACACAAATTGCTATTCCACGTAGCCACCTACCGTTGTTGTCGGACGGAGCTAAAAATAGTTATTATTGGTCCGATTTAATTAATTTAAAGGTTGTTAATTTAAAGGGCGAAGAACTAGGAAAGGTAATCGGATTAATTGAAACTGGTGCCAATGATGTATTACAAGTAGAGAATTCGAAAGGGGAGCAAAAGGATAAAAAATTAATCCCCTTCATTCATCAAGTAATTGTAAAAGTAGATTCAGAAAAAATCACGGTAGATTGGGGCTTAGATTATTAGGTTGATAAGTAATGTCTTTTGAATTTGATGTCATTACGTTATTCCCGGAAATGTTCGACGCCATTACAAAATACGGTGTAACTGGGAGGGCCTGGGAAAGGCAGATCTATGGACTTCATACATGGAATCCACGTGATTTTACTAATAATAACCACCGAACCGTAGATGATCGCCCTTATGGGGGTGGACCCGGAATGGTTATGATGGCGGGACCATTAGAAGAAGCCATTGTTGCGGCTAGGACAAAGCAAATAACATACGGGATCGATAAGACAAAGGTAATCTATCTTTCTCCGCAGGGCCAACTTCTTGATCACAAGATGGTGGTAGAGTTAAGTCAATTGTCAGGATTAATCATTCTTTCTGGTCGTTATGAAGGCGTTGACGAGCGATTGATAACTCGGCAAATAGACGAAGAGATTTCTATCGGAGATTACGTTCTCTCTGGGGGTGAACTAGCCGCAATGGTATTAATAGATAGCATGGTACGACGGATGCCAAATGTACTAGGTGACCCAGAATCAGCTAATCAAGATTCATTTGTGAGTAATTTGCTGGATTATCCTCATTACACGCGCCCTGAGGTGTATCAAGGGGACTCAGTACCAGAGGAATTAGTGTCAGGCGATCACGTTAAAATTAATCGTTGGCGTTTGCAGCAGGCATTAGGTAGAACGTGGTTAAGACGCCCTGATTTATTTGCATTAAGAACAGAATGTAAGATGACAATAGAGGAAAAAGAGCTGTTGAGAGAATTTAAAGAAACCTACGAAACTAAACAGAATGATGTGAAATAAAGAAGGAGGTACAAATGAATTTGATTGAGCAACTTGAAACCGAGGAGATAGAGCGCCTAGGTAAAATTATCCCAAACTTTTCTCCAGGTGATACTGTGATTGTGAATGTTAAGGTCGTTGAAGGTGATCGCAAGCGTACACAATCTTACGAAGGCGTAGTTATAGCAAAACGCAATCGTGGCTTTAACTCTGCTTTTACTGTCCGAAAGATATCTAGCGGCGAAGGCGTAGAAAGAACTTTTCAAACTTACTCGCCACTGCTTGACAGTATAGAAGTTAAGCGTCGCGGTGATGTGCGCCGCGCTAAACTGTATTATTTGCGTGATCGCTCTGGCAAGTCAGCTCGTATTCGTGAGAAACTTCCTGCTCGCACAACAGCAAAGAAAGAAACGCCAGAAGTAAATTAGCCACTAGTTGCGGAAATGAATAGGCAGATGCTTGCAGACTAAGTTTATGAGGGTACAGTCGAATTCCGTTAAATTCTGGATATTTTACATATAATCTTTCAAGCCATTCTTAAAGTACCGACTGTCAATGACTAGAAAGCTGTGTAGATGGCGATGGCCCTGTAATCATATTTATTTTGAGTGTGATTAATGCTGTTTCTTTCCCTGTCGCTGTTGTTGTTTTTTCTCGATCTCTTGGTACCAAGTACCATAAATTTCTTCCGACCATGTTGATTTAATCCAAACAATTACATCAGCTATTTCCTGATTAGTTAACTTATCATCCCATCCAGGCATGCCACCAGCACCAGGAGGACTACCTTCACGAATCATTTTTTCCAGTGTGTCAGTTGAGTGATGCCAGGCATGGGCGCTGTCATCTAACGGCGGTGGTGGGTATTTTCCATCTGTTCCCGGATTTCTCCAACCTGGAGCAGCTTCTCCCTTAGGTCCGTGACAGTTTGCACAATTTACACGATAGATAAGCGCACCATGTTTAATTTTTTCCGGATCAAGTTTGTCCATCACTAAGTTTTTCGATTGCTGTATTGAATCAGTTATAAGGGGTGGGGTGTCGGTCTCACTCGGAGCAATAGCAGATGAAGCTGTTGAGGATTGCAGTAACAATGAATTTGAAGGATTAACAGATTTAGAGGATGGCGACTCGTTACAACCAATGATAAATACGGTGGTTATACCTAGTAACAAGTGCCGACAATATTGGGAGGGCGATAGTGATTTCATAACATTCATTTTAATTTGAGCACCGATTCTCTCTGATCAGATGGAATGTGACGACTATATACACTTGCATCACCTTTTTTATCAATCAGAAGTACGTTATAAGGATCACTATGCGATCCTTCCATACCAGGAGAACCCATAGGCATACCAGGAACAGCAAGACCTATAGCGTTACCAGGGGGGTTGTTAATAAATCGTTTGATATCCTGCGCTGGTACATGGCCTTCAATAGCATAACCATCAACAATAGCGGTGTGACAAGACCCGAGGGCGGAAGAGATGCCCGCATGTTTGCGAGCTTCTTTGTTACCAATGTCCTTGATGTTCACAATAAAACCATTGGTACGTAGGTGATCGACCCACTTTGCGCAGCATTTGCAGGTAGGACTTTTGTAGACATCAATATTTGATGCGGTAACCGAGAATGCAGCACTAAGCAGGGTTATGGCCAAGATAGATTGGTAAATTAATTTCCGAATTATTGTGTTCATTAGTTTAATCACTCTCTCACGATCTAAATTTTATCACGCATATTTTATATAAATATCTTTAATAGTAAAGATATTTAGACCGTGATACTAGAATTGAAGATCTGAAGCCCGCGTTTAATTAATTTAATCTATTATTTTATAAGAATTAATCGTGTTAATCTGTCTTAGTATTTCAAATCAAATAGTTTTATTAAAGGATTAATGATAAATATTTTAAGAACGAGTCAGCGCTACTGTTACTTAATAATTAGAGTATCTAAGTTATCAGAATTACTAAGAATCATAACAACCATAAGATTTATCAGTGATTCTCCGATTAATTTTAGCTTACTTTTCTGAAGTTAAGAGTTACACTTAGACATGTACTGCAGATGCATGGTTCCACCTAATTTAATTACGTCAAGTAAACTTATGTTTTCAATATGAAGATTCTCAGTTCTCGACATTTCTTACTGTGCCTTTTTTTTCTATTGGTACCAGCTTTTTCTGGTTGCGTATCACCCATGGCGCTCAATCGAGCGGTTGGGGCTTATGACGATGCTATTGCTAATGCGGCATCCAAACAATTATTGATTAATATTGCCCGCGCTCATCATAATCAACCAATTCATTTCACAGCAGTATCAAATGTCGCCGCTACTTTTGATTTTCGTTTTAGTGCCGGGGCAACTCCGGCTCTGACGGGAGACTTGGGAGGAATGTTAATGCCAACATTTGGCGGTAGCGTTGCTGAAAACCCTACTATTAGTATTGTTCCAATCGAAGGAGAAGATTTTACTAAGCGACTTTTGACTCCATTTCAACAGAGCAAACTTACCCTGTTACTCCGTCAGCGATTTGATATAGATCTTTTATTGCGATTAATGGCCCAGGAAGTACGTATCGATTTTCAACAGCCCCCACATCAAATTATATATCGTAATAGTCCAGCAGATCGAACTGGATACGAGATGTTTCGTCGTTTAGTCCTACATTTGTCGGCTATCCAAGATCATAATCAGCTCTATGTTGAACCTTCGGTTGTTGAGCGTACTTGGACAGTCCCCGCTAATTCCGTTTCAGCAGAAGGTTTTCAAGCCCTAGAGAAGGAGTTTATTGTTCGCTACAATGAACGGGATAATGTTTATATACTTCGTAAACAAGTGCCGGGATCAATTGTAATTACTAATTATGACCCAAATACCCTCTCCCATGAAGAGCGCGCACAGTTAAGTGAGACGGCGGGAGATTGGATTAGTAATGATATTGCTTTCGATATTCGTCCTGATTATTTTGGTGGAGAATGGCCCATAAAGGGATCTTTTAGATTGAGAAGTTTTCATTCAATTCTCAATTTTCTCGGCCGTTCTCTTGGTCGAGAATTAGAATATCATGTCGAGAAAGATTCACGAACTCCAGACATTAAACAGGATGAGAATCCTGTTGCTACAATGGGCATTATTGTGTCAGATAAGCCTAATTCAGAGTCGGATATTTCAGTCCGTTTAAATAAACAATATTATGCGATAGATACCACAAACTCTCTTGCTCGTTGGAATCGAGATGCCTTCCAGTTGCTATATCTACTGTTCCAAATGACTATTACCGATATACCACGCTCCGGTGTTCCAAGTATTACTATTGCTAAGTAAGCATTCACTTTGAAATGATCTGAAATACCGTGCCCCAGGGAATATGAGTAAAATAAGGTGAATGATTTAGAAAATTAAATAGTTTTTAACTGTCATAATTCTCTTAAAGCTTCAGAAAAATTCCACTGACCAGATGAAATATTCTGCAGTGTATACCTACCAATGGCATAGCGAATTAACCGCATGGTAGGGCATGCTATAGCTGCAGTCATATGCCGTACCTGACGATTTTTTCCTTCGGTAAGAGTTAACGCTATCCATGTAGTGGGTATATTTTTTCGGAAACGGATGGGTGGTGTACGAGGCCAAAGATTCTCTGGCTCATTTATCACATGTACTTGCGCAGGTAAGGTTTTATAATTTCTTAGATTAATGCCAGAACGTAATTTCTCTAATGCAGCGTTGCTTGGGATACCTTCCACCTGCACCCAGTAGGTTTTTGGCAACTTATATTTTGGATTGCTAATCTTATTCTGTAATTCTCCATCATTTGTGAGTAACACCAGACCTTCACTATCAGTATCCAACCTTCCAGCTGGATAAAAATTCGATAGTGAAATAAATTCCTTGAGAGATCGATGCCCAATTTTGGATGTGAATTGACAAATTACGCCACAGGGTTTATTGAAAAGAATTAGAGCAGATGTCATTTTATTTCTTTAGTTAGACTTATGACATTTTGTTAAAAACACTAGCATAAGAAACAATAATATATTGTAATAATTGAAGCAGAAGAGGTAAGAAATAATGTCCTGATTGAACTTACTTTAACTAAAATAATCCAGAAACTCCCCGTTGTATATTTGTTAGAAACAGTAGCAATAATTGGATAATAAACAGTATAAACAGAGACGATAAATCAACGTTACCAATACGTGGAATGCGTTTTCTAAAGATTTTTAATAAGGGTTGGGTAAAGCTATCAAGTAACGCATCTGCAGGGTGGCGTGGATTTAACCAAGAAAGCGCTATTTGTATAATTACCGCTACTAGAATAATGTGTAGTGCTGTTCTAGTAATTTCTATTAATCCTAACAACCCAAATTCTATGACGGTAGTGCGAATAGTCGAATGAAAATCTAAACCTTGGATTGCTTGCGTGCCTGCCAGAAGAAATGATTGAATAAGCCATGCTAATAGCAACGTGGCAAGATCCTTACCCCATAACTCAGGGATTACTCGGCGTGCAGGACGCACAATAAAATCAGTAGCGACCATTAGAAATTGTGACAGTGGACTGTGATGAGGAATGCGCAAAAATTGTACATAGAAACGCAGTAGTAGTGTAAGGGAAAATAACCCGAATAAGGCCTCAAGTAAGAATATTAATAATTGATTAAGCATCTATTCTGCCTACGATACAAGAAAGCATAACTGTGAATCATTTACCAGAGAATTCATCGCCTAATTCCCTTGATCGTCGCATAGAAGATTGAATGGCTTGTATAATCTTGTTTTTAACTCCGTAGTCCTCCATGATTTGTATCGCACGTTCAGTGACGCCATTCTTTGAGGTCACTCTGGCACGTAGTGTAATAACATCTTCATTTTTTTGATTTGCTAGTTTAGCTGCACCAAGAAAAGTTTCTAGGCTTAATTGTCGTGCCTGAGTTTCATCTAGGCCAAGTTCTTTCCCCGCTTGCTGCATTGCTTCAATAAAATAAAAAATATAAGCTGGACCGCTACCAGATATGGCAGTAACCACATCCATTAACTCTTCGTGTTCAAGCCACAGCACGGAACCTATCGCAGAAAGTATAGTCTCTGCATCCTCTCTCTCTTTCATACCAACCTTAGACGAAGCATAGAGGCCAGTAACGGCGGAGCGTATTATCGCTGGAGTGTTAGGCATTGATCGTATTACTCGTTCATAGCCACCTAGCCAGCGGCAAATATCCATAATTCGGATGCCGGCAGCAATAGAGATAACTAATTGCTCTTTGAGTAGCGGCCCCAATTCCTTTGTCACTATTGAGATTTGTTGCGGTTTTACTGTTAAAAGAATGACATTACTGTCAAGTATTCCATCGGCAATTTTTACTGCCGTTATTATATTAAATTCACGTTCTATTTTTTCGCGATTCTCCTCGTTAATTTCCACTACACGTATTTTGTTGGCAGGGTAGCCTTGCTGCAGTAGTCCGCTAATCATGGCGGATGCCATGTTACCGCCACCGATGAAGGTAATTTTCATATTGTCTTATCTTTATAAAGTTTTTCAAATCTGAATAATATAAGAAGCCCGAGCATTTTATAAATTAACCCCTCGTTAAAGTTTACAAGGAGGCCTAATTTCTTTACAAATCTCACAACTAAATTCTGTGCACATCTATTTTTTATCTCATTTTTGACAGTTTGGGCAATAAAAACTTGAACGCTGTCCTTGTCGGATTTTTTTGATACCAGTGCCACATTTCTGACAAGCTTGGCCAGTTCGATTATATACCCTACATTGCAGTTGGTAGTAGCCCGGACTGTTATCACTATTAACGAAATCACGCAGACTACTACCACCTGCCTTAATGGCAAGTCTGAGCGTTTTTTTTATTGTTCGTGCTAGTGTATTGCATTTTTTTATACTCAATTTACTCGCAGTGATTTTTGGGTTGATGCTAGCGTGGAACAAAGCTTCGTTAGCGTAAATGTTACCGATACCAGCAACAACTTTACTGCTCATAAGTATTTCCTTAATACTAATTCTTCTGCTACGTGTTTTCTCGTACAGAAATTTTCCGTTAAATTTTTTAGTAAGCGGTTCGGGTCCAAGTTGAGCCAGAAGTCGATGGTGCATGACATCACCTGTCTCCCATAGAACCGCACCGAAACGGCGCGGATCTCTCAGACGTAAAACTTGACCACTATTCAGAATTAAATCAAAATGATCATGTTTTTGTGGTAACACTTGGGTAGTTAATAGTCTGAGACTACCAGACATTCCTAAATGAAGAATTAATGTACCTTTAGTACAATCGAGCAATAGATACTTTCCCCGTCGCATCACCCTGCGTATTTTTAAACCGGATAGAGTGTGATTAAGGTTATGGGGAATTGGCCACCGTAGATTTACATTACGCGTGATGGTTTGATTAATACACCGCCCCACAAGATGAGATTCAATGCTAATACGAATTACTTCAACCTCAGGTAATTCAGGCATTAGTTACTCTTGTACATTCTGCTATCTGCATTAATAATTTAATAAGTAAAGTTACTTGTGAAAACACATATAACAAAACCCTGTATGCGTCATAAAAGACTAAAAAAGTAATAAAAATATTTTAATTGTATATTAATGCTTATGAATCAATATCCCGAGAGTAAGTTTTGCGCGATACAATGGATTAAAATTTTAAATCTTGGGCGGTATTTGTAAGAGCAAAAAGATGCATAGCATCGTCATAAGCCCCAACCGCTCGATTGAGCGCCATGGGTGATACGCAACCAGAAAAAGCTGGTACCAATAGAAAAAAAAGGCACAGTAAGAAATGTCGAGAACTGAGAATCTTCATATTGAAAACATAAGTTTACTTGACGTAATTAAATTAGGCGGAACCATGCATCTGCAGTACATGTCTAAATGTAACTCTTAACTTTGAATGTATTAAATCATTTGGGTTAATGTAACGTTTGTTTGTGATAAGTGTAAAATATGCATAATATGTATGATTCTACTCGCTAAAAATAAACGAGTATCTTATAAATTTTGTTTATACTTTTTTATGAAATTTAAATTTCTTGGTTTATTGTTCTTTTTTGGTCTTGTTGCTTGCACATCTATTCCGAATAAAGTTGGAATGGATGCGAGCAAATCAACAGAACATGTTCAAACTAAACAGTCAAATTTACCCAAGCAAGAATTAACTGTGGCCGTATTATTAGATTTTTTATTAGGGGAGACTGCTTTGCAGCGCGGTAACGCACTGGTGGCTACAGATAGCTATCTTAGGTTAACAAAGACTACTCGCGATCCACGTATTGCCCAGCGTGCTACTGAGATAGCGCTTCATTCACAACAACTTTCTCTGGCCTTAACGGCGGCAACAATTTGGGTAGAATCAGATCCAGAATCATTAATCGCTCATCAGACTAAAGCCGCACTCCTGGCTAACACTGGCAATTTAATTGAAGCCCTGCCCCACCTAGAAAAGTTGCTTACTGCACAAAAGAATAATGTCAGCGAATTCTTCATGCAACTAAATAATTTATTGGCAAATAATAGTAATAAGATTGAAATATTTGAGTTAGTTAGACGGCTTTCTAAGCCTTATTCTCTTGTGCCAGAAGCACATTTCGCTATCTCTCAAGCAGCCTGGTTTGCGAATAAATTTGATATTGCTCTAGAGGAAATGAAGTTTGCATTGATATTGCGTCCTAGTTGGGAAATAGCCGCAGTTTATCAAGGACAGATATTGCAGAAAACTTCCGTTATTAGTGCTATAGAATTTTATAAAAATTATCTTAAGACTTATCCTAAAGCCAATAACACACGCATTGCTTATGCTAAGGTATTAATGACAGAGAAAGATTACACTGGGGCACGTAATCAATTCCAAAGATTATTAGAGGAGCGCTCTATTGATGCCAATATTTTTTTAGCAGTAGGATTATTATCTATGGAACTACGTGACTATGTTGTTGCGGAGACGAGCTTTAAAAGAATACTGGAATTAGACTATAGAGATTTAAATAGTATACATCTTTATTTAGCAGAGATTTACGAGAAAACTCAACGCATTGATGCGGCAATGAAATCGTATCAAGCGGTAGCAGAGGGCGATAAATACTTCCCGGCACAAATTAAATATGCCTTTTTGCTAGCTAAACGCGGAGAATTAGATGAAGCTCTTAAGCATCTAAGAGATATTCCTGCCAAGGATGACCCACAACGTGTTCAATTGATAACTGCTGAAGCTGAGTTGCTGCGTGGAACAGGTGCTCATCAGAAAGTATTCCATTTACTCAGTAATGGTTTAGAAAGAATGCCTGACTACCCTGACTTGCTTTATGATCGAGCCATGGCAGCGGAGAAGATTGGTAAACTTGATATCCTAGAACGTGATTTGCGCAGACTGATCCAACTAAATCCCAATCATGCCCATGCCTACAATGCCCTTGGTTATAGTTTCGCAGAGCACAGTAGTCGTTTACCAGAAGCGTTGGAGTTAATTGAGAGGGCAGTAAAACTTTCCCCAGAAGATCCATATATCATGGATAGTTTGGGCTGGGTTTATTATCGCCTGGGTGATCTTGATGCGGGAATCAGTTATCTAAAACAGGCGTTTGTGATTAAATCTGATCCAGAGATCGCATCACATCTAGGCGAAGTTTTGTGGATGCAGGGAACGAAAAAGGAAGCAGAAAATATCTGGCGCTCTACTCTCAAGAATTATCCCGATAATGAAATGTTGCTTAATGTCATTAAGAAATTTTTTCCTTAGTTGGGTGCATCAGGAGAACAATGAGCCATTCTGATGGACGGAGCATTTGGCAAGAAATTTGGTCGTTACTTCATAATGCATACAACCCCTCTTTCTTATCATGTCAATTGCTTTTCTGGGCGATTACTCCTCTTCTTTTGAGTTGTACGACATTGACTCCTAGGTTGCCCATTGCACATACTATCCTGATCAAACCTACAGTAAGTATGGCGCACGAAAACTTTGAGCTTGTAGGTAAAATTTTAGTAAAGAATAGCGGGAAAAGCTTCCATGGGAGATTTTTCTGGCGCCATGATGAGATAAATGATGAGATTCTCATACTCTCTCCATTAGGGCAGGTTGTAGCAAAGATTCAGCGCAATGATAGTGGGGCTTATCTTACAACATCAGAACAAGATACTCTCCACGCCGTTGATGTGGAGAGCTTGACAGAGCGTTTTTTGGGTTGGCAATTACCCATAACGAGCCTGCAATATTGGATACGTGGCATAAATTCGCCTATAACGATATCTGAAATTGATATGGGTGCAGATAAGAGTATTATGGCTATCCGACAGGATGATTGGGAGATTACTTATTTAGATTATTCCTCATTAAAACTGACTCAAATTGCGCGTCCTAGGATTTTAGTTCTTAACCGCACCAATCTTCAAATAAAATTAATAATAGATAACTGAATTTAATATTCACTTCCAATAAATAATCATGTTTACTTGTCTTGCGCCAGCCAAGCTCAATTTACTTTTGCATGTAGTTGGGCGCAGAAGGGATGGTTATCATCTACTGCAAACAGTTTTTCGTTTAATTGATTTCTCTGATCGATTAGATTTTTCTTTACGAGAAGATGGTGTAATTAATCTACGTACTCCCACTCCTGGTGTACCAGAAGAGATGGATTTGTGCGTACGTGCTGCAAAATTATTACAGCAAAAGAGCAACTCATCCATGGGCGTAGAGATATCGCTAGAGAAACGTATTCCAATGGGCGGTGGATTGGGCGGTGGTAGTTCCGATGCAGCAACCACTCTGTTAGCACTGAATTATTTATGGAAGTTAGGATGGAGAAGGGAGCGATTAATGGAACTTGGTCTAATTCTTGGAGCAGATATACCCGTTTTTATTTTCGGCGAAAATGCATTTGCCGAGGGGATAGGGGAGAAGCTGTCACCTATTACATTACCACCAGCGTGGTACTTGGTTTTGACCCCACCAGTACAGGTACCAACGATACAAGTTTTTTCTAGTAAAGAATTGACAAGAAACACAATTCCAATCAAAATACCGCCCTTTTCCATTAAGCATGGACATAATGATTTAGAGTTAGTAGTATGCTCACAATATCCAGAGGTGGCTCGGCATTTAGAATGGCTTAAACAGCTTAACAACGCTACAATAACGGCAATGACTGGTTCTGGTGCTTGTGTTTTTGCTGAGTTTGCTACTGAATTTGAGGCAGGAGCAGCATTAGCAAGAATTCCTGTCGACATGAGTGGTTTTGTTGCGCGGGGATTGGATCGACATCCCATGCAAGATTTTTTAAAGCAGTGATCTTGGGGAGTCGCCAAGCGGTAAGGCACCGGGTTTTGATCCCGGCATTCGTAGGTTCGATCCCTACCTCCCCAGCCATTCATGGCTGTAATAATTAGGTTCGGTTACTTAACTAGTACTATTGTAAGGAGCGTGTCATGTCCTTTGTTAACGTTTAATTATGTCTTACGATAGTTTGATGGTCTTTACTGGTACAGCTAATCCAAAATTAGCTCAGGATGTGGTACGGCATCTCAATATTCACCTAGGACGAGCGATAGTTGGTCGTTTTAGCGATGGAGAGATAATGGTAGAAATACTCGAGAATGTCCGCGGTAAAGACGTATTTGTGCTGCAATCTACCTCCGCGCCTACTAATGATAGTTTAATGGAAGTGTTGGTGATGGTGGATGCATTAAAACGTGCCTCTGCTGGTCGTATCACCGCGGCGATTCCTTATTTTGGATATGCACGTCAAGATAGAAGGCCGCATTCAGTGAGGGTGCCTATTACTGCCAAAGTAGTGGCAAATCTGTTGACCACTGTTGGAATAGACCGCCTGCTAACAATGGATTTACATTCAGACCAGATTCAAGGATTTTTCGATATCTCTGTAGATAATATCTATAGTATGCCAATTCTATTAGGTGATGTTTGGAAAAGTAATTATCAGAATTTAGTAGTAGTTTCGCCTGATGTTGGGGGTGTAGTGCGAGCAAGGGAGATGGCAAAGCGTTTAGAATGTGATTTAGCAATTATAGATAAGCGTCGTCCTAAGCCAAATGTAGCTCAAGTTATGAATATTATCGGCGAGGTTAAAGGACGCACCTGCGTCATCATGGATGACCTAGTAGATACCGCTAACACTTTATGTGAAGCAGCTAAAGCATTAAAAGAAGCAGGTGCTCAGAGTGTTCTGGCCTACTGTACTCATCCGGTGTTATCAGGCGATGCAGTTCAGCGCATTAAAGACTCCAAGTTAGATAAACTGGTAGTTACTGATACTATTCCATTACGTGATGACGCTAAAGCGTGCAATCGTATTCATCAACTAAGCGTAGCAAGCCTACTGGCAGAAACAATGTTAAGAATTAGTAATGAAGATTCTGTGAGCTCATTGTTTATGGAATAGAGATGAGAAATTATTTTTTGTGTAATTGGATGACTTGGTCGCGAGTGATCCTTATTTTGGAGAGGTAAAATGCAAATTGAAATTAATGCTAACAAGCGTATGTTACAGGGTAAGGGTGCGAGCCGCCGCCTTCGTGGTCATGGTAAGGTACCAGGAATCATTTATGGCGGAGATAGTCCAGCGCAAGCTATTGAGTTGGATCACAACGAGTTGTACTATAAACTTAAGTCAGAGGCTTTTCATGCCTCTATTCTCTCCATGGATTTAGAGGGAACAAAGGAGCAAGTATTATTGCGTGATTTGCAGATGCACCCTTTTAAATTACAGGTACTACACATAGACTTTCAGCGCGTCAACCAAAACAAGAGGATACATATGAAAGTGCCGTTACACTTCATTAATGCCGAAACCTCTCCTGGAGTAAAAATTTCAGGTGGCATTGTGAGTCATGTACTTACCGAATTAGATATCTCCTGTCTACCAAAAGACTTGCCGGAATTCATCACAATAGATTTAACTAATTTGACTGCAGTAAATTCATTGCATTTAAGTGATGTAGAGTTGCCGCAAGGAGTAGAAATCCCAGCATTAATCAGGGGTGATAATTCAGCCGTAGTCACAATTATTATTCCGCGTGCAGTAGCTGCTGAAGAGACGGCATCTATTACTGCAGTAGCAGCCGCAGATATTCCGACAACTGTGCAAAAGAAAGACAGCGATGTGAAGATAGGCGAAAAGAAAGACGCTGGGAAGAAGAAATAATATTTATTAGTCTTTCATGAGCCCGTTGGAGTAATATTTTTCCGGCGGGCTTTTTTAATAAATACTTAAACAGAGCGTTTCTAATGAAACTTGTGGTCGGTCTTGGTAATCCGGGAAAGAAATACGTCACCACTCGTCATAATATCGGGTCTCAGTGGGTGCGTCAACTTGCAGAAGTGTTACAAATTAAGCTCAAAGTAGAGATGCGATTTCATGGTTTATGCGCATATCTTAAGAAAGACGATAAAGAATTATGGTTACTCAATCCTCAAACCTATATGAACAATAGCGGCCAAGCTGTGGCAGCTTTGTCTCGTTTTTATAAGATTCAACCCACACAAATTCTTGTGATTCATGATGAATTAGATTTATCTCCAGGAGTCTCTAGATTAAAATTAGGCGGTGGCTTAGGCGGTCATAATGGATTAAAAGATATTGCTGCGCATCTTGCCACTAAAGATTTTTGGAGGCTTCGTATCGGAATTGGCCATCCCGAAGATAAGAGTGTTACGGTAGATTATGTGCTGCAGTCACCGTGCAAAGAAGAAATAACATTGATCAATACAGCTGTAGACCGTAGCTTGGAAATATGGCCGTTAATTGCTAAAGATGATTGTCAGATAGCGATGCTAAAATTACACACTCAGGACACTATAGTTTATAAGTAAATTCCGTGGACATTAGCCAGTATTACCCATTAATTTTTTTGCTTTCAATTATTTAAAATCTAATAAATATATGAGTTTAAAGTGCGGCATTGTTGGCCTACCAAATGTAGGGAAATCCACCTTATTTAATGCACTTACTAAGGCTGGTATAGCTGCAGAGAACTATCCTTTTTGTACAATCGAGCCGAATATTGGCATAGTAGAAGTACCTGATCCACGCCTAATTAGACTCTGTGAAATTGTTAAGCCACAGAAGATGCGACCAGCCATTGTTGAGTTTGTTGATATTGCAGGTCTTGTTGCTGGTGCGTCCAAAGGAGAGGGTCTAGGGAATAAGTTTCTTGCTAGTATCCGTGAGACTGATGGTATTATTAACATGGTACGTTGTTTCACCGATGAAAATGTCGTTCATGTTACGGGAAAAGTGAACCCGATATCAGATATTGAAACGATACAAACTGAGCTAGCATTAGCCGATTTACTCACAGTAGAGAAAACATTGCTGCGCGAGACTAAACTTGCTAAATCCAGCGATAAAAACGCAGTCAAATTCGTTACTTTACTAAAAACCGTTTGGGATTATCTCAATCAAGGGAAGCCGATCAGAAATTTAGAACTGGATGGAGCGCAGCAACAATTATTAAAACCATTATGCCTACTCACTGCCAAACCTGCTATTTATGTTGCCAATGTTGATGAAAAAGGTTTTACCGACAATGTTTTACTAGAACAAGTAAAAAACTATGCTGCAAAAGAGGGTGCGCCTGTAGTAGTAATTTGTGCAGCGCTAGAGGCTGAGATTGTTGAATTGTCGGATGAGGATAAGCAATTATTTCTAATTGATACCAATATGGAAGAACCGGGCTTGAATCGTTTGATTCGAACAGCCTACCAACTTCTTGGTCTACAGACTTACTTTACTGCTGGCCCAAAAGAAGTGCGTGCTTGGACTATACATAAAGGTGATAGTGCTCCACAAGCTGCTGCTGTAATTCATACTGATTTCGAGAAGGGTTTCATTCGAGCAGAAGTTATTGCTTATGAGGATTTTATCGCTCATAAAGGTGAACACGGTGCGAGAGAAGCCGGAAGAATGCGTCTAGAAGGAAAAGAATATATTGTTAAGGATGGCGATATGATGAATTTCCGTTTTAATGTCTAATTAAACAATGGATGACTTGAGAGAATAATGTAATTACAGATAAGGTTAGCATCTTTTAAATAGAATATTCGATGGCATACACTTTTGATTAAATTAAATGTATTGGCGGATGAGATACAGGCTGGCCCCCAGTTATCTGTAGTAGTTCCAACATTCAATGAAGCAACTAATATTGCGGAGCTTGTAAACCGACTTGATGTCATACTCCAGGGCATACGATGGGAAGTAATTTTTGTCGATGATAATTCTCCGGATTATACGGCAAGAATTGCAAGAGCTTTGGCTCAGAAAGATCGTCGCATTAGAGTTATTCATCGCGTAGGCCGACGCGGTCTTTCCACGGCATGTATTGAAGGAATGTTAGCATCAAGCGCCCCTTATCTTGCGATAATGGATGGGGATCTGCAGCATGATGAGAAGCTGTTGCCACAGATGTACCATACCCTTGAGAGTAAAGAGAATCTAGACATCGTGGTTGGTAGTCGTTATGTGGATGGTGGGGGCTTAGGGGACTGGAATCAGGGTCGCGCGCAGATAAGTCGTTTTGCCACTTGGATATCAAGGTCAGTCATAAAGTCAAATCTCAAAGATCCTATGAGCGGTTTTTTTATGTTGCGTCGTGAGGTGATAACTGATTCAGTAGATAAGCTTTCTGGAATAGGATTTAAAATATTACTTGATATCTTCGCTTCAGTTTCTAGGGATTTACAATTCAAAGAGATTGGCTATACCTTTGGCGTGCGTCATTCTGGGGAAAGTAAACTTGATTCCCTGGTAGCCTGGGAATATATCATGTTGCTGTTAGACAAAACGATAGGCCAGTATATACCAGTTCGTTTTATACCCTTTGCATTAGTTGGCTGTGTTGGCGTAGCCGTACACATGAGCGCTCTTTGGGTCACTTTTATAGCATTTGGAACAAGCTTTATCATGGGTCAGATTGTTGCAACTTTGGTTGCAATGACGATTAATTTCTTCCTAAATAATTTCCTGACCTACCGTGATCTTCGTCTTAGAGGATGGGGATTGTTGACCGGTTGGTTATCTTTTTCACTTGCGTGCTCAATTGGTGCGATTTCAAATGTAGGAATCTCTACTTATCTTTTCCAAGAAAACACGACAGGATGGTTTTCATCAGCCCTAGCAGGAATTATTATCGGAGCTGTATGGAACTACGCTGTGACGTCGGTTTATACTTGGAATCAGAAAAGTTAAGAGTAGTGTTCTTACACTTAAATTCGTTTGAATATACAATTCTGTAATACTATATAAACACTAACAAGTTCTATTTGCATGTATTGGATTCACTTTCAAATCTAGTTAACTCAATGGTTGGTAACGGATTCCATTTCGGTTCTCGATATTCTGCAACAATGTTAGTGAAAATACCCCCGCGTACGTAGAATTTAGCGGTGATACGCACATATCTTGGCTTTAAGGCAGCGATTAAATCATTAAGTATACGGTTGGTAGCAGCTTCATGGAATGTGTTTTCATTGCGGTAAGACCAAATATAGAGTTTAAGACTTTTAAGCTCAATGCATATTTTGTCAGGAATATAATCAAGGATAATGGTAGCGAAATCCGGTTGGCCGGTTTTTGGACAAAGACAAGTAAACTCAGGAATTTCCATATGAATATGATAATCACGAGTCGGCGCTGGGTTGAGGAAGGTTTCTAGGGTTTTAGTTAGACAGTCAGACATTCTCTTATCTCAGTTAAATCGGTTAAAATGATTTTTTGGGCTTATATAAACTAAAAGTAATTTGTAAGGGTGTCCCATCTTCTTTTCAGGATCGCATCATTATAACTAATTATAAACAATAAATTGCGCCTCTCTCACATTAAACTTGCTGGTTTCAAATCTTTCCCTGATCCTATTAATATCACTTTTCCTAGTGATTTAGTTGGAGTTGTCGGCCCCAATGGGTGTGGTAAATCTAATATCATTGATGCGGTACGTTGGGTGCTTGGTGAATCGAAAGCATCCGCTCTACGCGGTGAGTCTATGCAGGATGTAATTTTTAACGGCTCTGCTAATCGAAAACCGATAGGACGCACTAGTGTAGAACTGTTATTTGACAATAGTCTTGGTAAGGCTACTGGTCAGTGGTCAAGTTACGCAGAAATTTCTATAAAGCGGGTGCTACAGAGAGACGGTGAATCGTCTTACCATATCAATAACACCCGTGTTAGACGTCGAGATATTGCTGATATTTTTCTTGGTACGGGTGTAGGTGGTCGTGGCTACGCTATTATTGAACAAGGGATGATTTCTCGCATTATTGACGCCAAACCAGAAGAGTTACGTTTATTTTTAGAAGAAGCTGCTGGGGTCTCAAAATACCGTGAGCGACGTCGTGAAACTGAATCACGTTTGACTGATGCTCGTGGAAACTTGTTACGAGTAAATGATATTCTTCAGGAATTAGAAAAACAGCTACAGCGTCTAGAAGAGCAAGCCTCGGTTGCCAATAAGTTTCAAGACATGCAGCGTCAGCTACATACAGCGCAAAATCTTTTACGACTTGCTCGTAAACAAGAGGCCACTGCCCAACGTATTCGTGCGGAGAAAGAGAGCCATCGGTTAGAAATAGATTTAGAACTGGAAATTTCGCGTTTAAGAGACACAGAGAATAATTTAGAAGAGAAACGCAAGCAGCATTATATTGCCGGCGACAATCTTCATCATGGGCAGGGCGAACTTTATGCCGCTAACGCAGAAGTGGCCCGCATCGAACAGCAAGTGCAATATCTGCATAATAATTATCAACGATTAGAACAACAAATCTTAACAGCAAGAAATCAGATAGAAAAAAATGAAGAACAGGCGCTAAGCAATGTTGATAGCCTAAACCATTGGGGCGATGAATTTAAATTGGCAAATATTAACTTGGAAGTTATTAGAAATAAAGTTGCAATAGAGAATGAGCGACTACCACTAATGGAGCTAAATTCTCGTCTGCATCGGGATAAATTAAAAGAAATACAGCTTAATTTCCTCTTGGCAAAACAAAATAAGCAATTGGAGGAGAGCCAATTGACCCATTCCTGTAAAACTTTACAGCAAATAGAAATGCGTCAAGAAAAATTGTTGTCGGAGAAAGGCACGTTGTCATTTTTGGGTGATACTAATTTATTTTTATTACAACAGGAAATGATAGATGTTTCAATAGAGTTGGAGCAGAAACAAGAGGCTCTTCTGGAGGCTAATAACTTATTACCGGAGGCAGAAGAAGTAAAACGAAAAACTATGTGTAAGGTTGTGACGTTAGAACAAGGTATTACTCAAGCTGAAGCTAAATTTGATGCTTTGCAGAATTTGCAGAATCAGATTGATGGGAACAAAGATTTAAGTGCATGGCTTGCTAAGTACCAATTAGATACCTTGCCTCGTTTATGGCAAAGTATTCAGGTTGAGAAAGGCTGGGAGAAAGCTACAGAAGCTGTGCTTCTTGAACGCCTCAACAGTATTTATTTTGAGCAACTAGAAGTAGTGCAAAATTGGATAGATGATGTGCCTCCCGGCAAACTAACATTATTTGAAGTAACGACAATATCGGAGAAAAAATCGATCGGAGAGATATCTCTTAGTAGAAATAACTGGCAATTGCTACAGTCCTACCTAACTTGTGACACTGTGAAAACAAAACACATAATGGATGAATGGTTAGAAGGGGTATTTGTGGTAGAAGATTTAGAAGAGGGTCTTCTAAAGAGAACGAGGTTAACTTCTAGAGAAATACTTGTAACTCGCGATGGACATATTTTCACTAACCATAGTCTAAATTATTATGTGCCGGATTTACAGTTACACGGAGTATTGGTGCGGCAGCGAGAAATAATTGAGATAGAGAGTGAGATCGTTACATTGAGAATTGAACTTGCCACGGAGAAATCATTTTCTTTAGTAGCGGAAGAGTCTTACCGTGGAATGGAGGCCTCGATTTTATGCTTACGTCAAGACAGCGAGAGACTTCAGAAAAAATACCATGATTTACAGATACAGGTATTGAAACTCACTCAATTAAAAGAGCAAGTGAGTCAGCGCGGTAATCAGATTTTGATGGAATTAAGCGAAATTGAGCGACAAGTTAGTGCGGAAGTATTTCAGAAACAAGACATTGAAAAGAGATTGACAGAATATGGGAATCAAATTGAAGTGTTGCGGGAACTTGTGCAACAAGAAGAGCCAATAGAGGAATCAATGGAGGGATCTCTTGGTATGCAGCGCCAGCTTGTGCAAGATGTTTTACAAGAGATGCAGGAAGCAGTATTTCATGAGAAAAATTGCCAGAATAAAATCACTGAGATAGGGAATCTGATTTCTATCAATAATGAAAATACAGTTAAACTTAAAACTTATGTAGAGCAATTGGAGAGTGAGCAAGGTAGTTTTAATGAGACGACTTTGCATAATCAATTACAAGAATGGCTAGTGCTACGCACGCAGCGTGAGACGATTCTAACAAGGGTACGCAACACCCTGGAGAGTGTGAACAATAGTTTACAGGAGCTAGAAAAAGAGCACATGCTCTCCGAGCAGAAGATGCATCCATTGAGAGAATCTATCAATCAAATGTACCTGAAAGTACAGGAAGCAGGTTTCATCGAGAATCAATTCGATGAGCAATTAAAAGAAGCAAAAGCTAACGAAGAAGAGCTGTTTTTAATTTTAGGAAAAACACGAGTCTCTAGATTGCAGATAGATATCGATCAACTAAATGTAGATATTGGCACCTTAGGTGCGGTTAATCTAGCGGCTCTGGAAGAATTAGATGTGCTCCAAGAACGTAAAGTGTATCTTGATTCACAATTCAAGGATTTGAAAGAAGCAATAGAAATCTTAGAAAGTGTAATTCGGAAAATAGATCGAGATACCAGAGAACGTTTGCTAGAAACCTTCGATAAAGTTAATAATAATCTACATGAGATATTCCCTACTATATTTGGTGGGGGACAGGCAAAATTAGTATTGACTGGTGAGGAAGTGCTTGACGCTGGAGTAAAAATTATTGCGCAGCCACCAGGTAAGAAAAATAGCTCTATTCATTTACTGTCCGGTGGTGAGAAGGCAATGACTGCACTGGCGCTAGTTTTTTCATTGTTTAAACTTAATCCCGCACCATTTTGTTTGCTAGATGAGGTGGACGCGCCACTAGATGAATCCAATACTGAGCGTTTTTGTGAGTTAGTAAAAAAAATGTCGCATCAAACTCAATTTTTATTTATTAGTCACAACAAAATTACTATGGAAATGGCGCACCAATTGATAGGTGTCACTATGCAAGAGCAAGGAGTTTCGCGAGTTGTCACGGTGGACATTGAAGAGGCAATTAGATTGAGCGACACGATTCTAGGAGCGTCATAATAAACATGGATGATCTTCAAATTAGCTTGATTGTTATTGGCGTTGTTATAGTTCTGGGCGTGGTCTTGTTCAATTGGACTCAATCCCATCGTTATCAGGGCAATACAGAGAAAAAATTTGAACTTGAGCATGAAGACGTATTATTAGAAAAGGCTGGCGTTTCAACAATGAATGGAAGAATTGAACCTTCACTTAATAAAGAGATGTCCGAAGTGTTGTCGAAAGAATTTAATTTAGAGTCACCTCAACCAACAGAAATTACTCAGTTAATTTCAGAAGTTGAAAGTATAGCTACCGAATCAATCTCACAAATCACAGATTACAATAGTAAGGTAGATTATATAGCTGATATCTTCTCTAGTGCATTAATCTCCACTTCAAGTCTAACAGAGATATTACATGAGAGATTCAATTTCGGAAAACCAGTTCGCTGGTTTGGGCAAATAAGCACAGGTTCTTCTTGGGAAGAGATCTTTATAGGAACTAGTACTAAAGGCGGTTATTCTAAATTACGAGCTTGCCTTCAACTTTCAGATCGCTCGGGTCCAGTGAGTGAAGTTGGTTTGTCAGAATTCCGTGATATGGTTCAGAATTTGGCTATATCCATGAATGCAGTCGTTGATATTTCTGATGTTCGTCAAGCCCACGCTCAGGCAGTATTACTTGATCTATTTTGTTTGGAAGTAGATGTAACGATTAGTATCAATATTATTAGTAAAGATAGTAGCGCATTTACTGGAACTAAAATTCGCGCCTTAGCAGAAGCATCCGGTTTTAAACTGGAAGTGGGTGGTATGTTTAATTATCGTGATACAAATAATGCACTCTGTTTTTCTATTAATAATAGAGATCTGACCCCATTTGTAGCCGAAGATATTCGAATGTTAACTACTCCAGGTATCACTTTTTTATTTGATGTGCCAAGGGTAGAAAATGGCGATAGAGTTTTTGATCAGATGATTCATTTTACAGAGACTTTTTCAACTATTTTGAGCGGTATCAGAGTAGATGATAACGGCACCCCTTTGAGTGAAGGTGGTATAGGTAAGATTAAGCAGAGGCTAATTAGCATTCAAGCCGAAATGGAGCTACGCGGTATTCCCGCTGGTGGTGAAATTGCATTGAGACTGTTTGTGTGAGTGAAATTCCAGATCATATTTTACAGCGAGTGCATAAGCTACGTGCGGCCATTGAGCAACACAATTACAGTTATTCAGCTTTGGATCTGCCAACTATCCCAGACTCTGAGTACGATAAACTGTATTGTGAATTGCAGAAGATTGAGCAACACTACCCTCAACTTGTTACACCTGATTCTCCTACGCAACGTGTAGGTATTGCGCCTCTTAAAGAATTTACTAGGATTACCCACCGTACACCAATGTTGTCTCTAGGTAATGCGTTCGAGGCAAATGAAGTAGATGCATTTGACCAACGGGTAAGGGAATGTCTGGGAGTAGGTAATGTTGAATATGCGGTAGAGCCAAAATTTGATGGACTTGCTATTAGTCTTTGTTACGAGAATGGTTTATTTGTAAGTGGTTCAACCCGTGGAGATGGTTACATCGGAGAGGATGTGACATCGAATTTACGTACCATCAGATCCATTCCTTTGTCTCTAAGAACTGGAAAATATAGAAATTACCCCACCTTACTTGAAGTGCGGGGTGAGATATTGATGTTAAAAGTAGATTTTGAAAAACTTAATTGGGATCAGTCTAAAAGAGAGAGAAAAAAATTTATTAATCCCCGTAATGCAGCAGCCGGTTCCTTGCGTCAATTAGACTCTCGTATTACTGCAACCCGTAGACTTACTTTTTTTGCGTATGGTATTGGTGTGCATGTAGATGGAACGGTGCCTAATGATAGGCATAGTAGTGTAATGGAATATCTTGCATCGTTGCATTTTCCAGTTGTCAAAGAGCGTAGCATTGTAAATGGGGTAAATGAATTATTAACGTATTATCACAAAATGGAAAAAATCCGCGAACGTTTACCTTATGATATTGATGGTGTAGTTTATAAAGTTAATGAATTGATGCAGCAGGAGAAATTAGGATTTATTTCACGTGCCCCTCGCTTTGCTATAGCACATAAATTTCCAGCTCAAGAGGTGATAACTGAATTATTAGATATTAATATACAAGTAGGTAGAACTGGAGTTCTGACTCCAGTTGCACGTTTGTCACCAGTATTTGTTGGCGGGGCTACTGTGACCAATGCAACATTACACAATGAAGATGAGATTATACGTAAAGATGTGATGATTGGAGATAGCGTAATCGTACGTCGGGCTGGTGATGTTATTCCAGAGATTGTTGGAATAGTAATAGAGCGTCGTCCTAGTCATGCAAGGCGATTTACTATGCCAGATTACTGCCCAGTATGCGGTTCTAAAGCTGTTCGTATGGGGAACAAGATAGCGAAACGTTGTACCGGTGGATTATTTTGTTCAGCTCAGAAAAAGCAGGCAATTTTACATTTTTCTTCACGCCGCGCCATGAATATTGAGGGGTTAGGAGATAAATTAATTGAGCAGTTAGTAGACAAATCTATTGTTGAGACACCCGCAGATCTTTATAGACTAGATAGTGCTGTACTTGTTACGTTAGAACGAATGGCAAAGAAATCTGCAGATAACATAATGGAAGCCATTGAAAAAAGTAAGAAGACTACAGTAAAAAGATTTATTTATGCACTTGGTATTCCTAATGTGGGCGAGACTACCGCTAAAAGATTAACTGGATATTTTAATAATTTCAATCAGTTTATGAATGCAGAGATAGAAATTCTACAGCAGGTACCAGATATTGGTCCAACAGTAGCCCAGAGCATTGTCGATTTTTTCTCTGAAGATAATAATATAGAAGTTATTAAACATTTGTGTGAAGCTGGCATCAAGTGGGATGATGGCATCTCTAAAAGAGTAATAGAAATTAATAATAATTATATTAGCATTAGTGGGAAAACTTTTGTATTGACTGGAAGTTTTTTGAATTTAACTAGGGAAGACGCTAAAGAAAAAATTGAAAATGCAGGAGGAAAAGTATCAGAAAATGTTTCTAAAAAAACAGACTACGTTGTTGTTGGTATTGATGCTGGCAATAAGTACAATAAAGCTATTGAATTAGAGATAACTATTCTTAGTGAAATAGATTTTTTGCACTTGCTAGCGCAGTAATGCATAGAATAAGAACAGAAAGAAGTGGGGAAATAAAAATAGGTTGAATTGGTTCTATTAAAATAAATGCTTAATTTATCGCCCAAGCATTTATTTTAAAAATAAAAAATTCTATTTGTAACTCACTCAAAAAATAATAAGAATTCGGTAGCACATTATTTACATTATTTATAGCTCGGAGAAATATGCTAGCAATAATCGGTGATAAAAGAATAACAAGACTACCTGATTTTGAGATATCCCATCGGCAGATTATAAGAACACCGTATGGAGAGCCATCTTCTCCTTTAACTTTTGGCAGAATCAATGACCATGAGATCGTATTTTTAGCTCGTCAGGGCTCGTTTCATAATATCCTACCTCATGCAGTTAATTATTGTGCCAACGTATGGGCGCTGAACTCGTTTAATCCTACACAAGTCATATCAATCTCATTAGTAGGGGGTATTCATCCAGATTTACTGCCCGGAATGATTGTTATTCCTGATCAGATTATTGATTATACTCACAGCAGAAAATCTACTTATTTCGAGAGCACTGAGAAGACAATTGCTTGTACTGATTTTTCAGAGCCATACTGTAGGATAGCGCGTATGGATATTCTGGAGGCTGCAAAGCGAGGGCATGAAAAGATAATTAATGGTGGTGTTTACGCGGCAACTCAAGGGCCACGTTTAGAAACCGTTGCCGAGATTAATCGATTAGAGCGTGACGGTGCTGACATAGTAGGTATGACTGATATGCCAGAAGCAGTGTTGGCTAAAGAACTGCAGTTATGCTACGCAACCATAGCAGTAGTGAATTATTGTGCCGTTAGAAGGGGGGTAGCTATTCATGCTATAAAGTCGGCAAGCGCCCATGTTATCTTGGAAGAAGCGGCAACGAAAGTAATAAATATTTTAAAGTCCATAGTAGAGCCTAATGGCAATTAAATCTATTTTAAAAATGGGTGATCCATTCTTACTAAGCACAGCTAAAAAGGTTAAGAAATTTAACACACCTGAGCTCAATACCTTAATTCAAGATATGCAAGAAACTATGGAATCGGAAAACGGTGCTGGTTTGGCGGCGCCACAGATTGGCGTTAATTTACAAGTGGTCATATTTGGTTTGGAGTACAATCCGCGTTACCCTGATGCAGAGAGAGTCCCTTATACTGTATTGATAAATCCTGTGCTTAATCCTCTTACAAAAGAAATAGAAGAGGATTGGGAGGGTTGTTTAAGTGTTCCTAATATGCGTGGCAGAGTGCCACGTTTTACTAAAATACTTTACTGTGGATTCGATCAATATGGGGAATCTGTGAATCGTAGCGTGGAAGGATTTCATGCCCGTGTTGTGCAGCATGAATGTGATCATTTGCAAGGTATACTTTATCCAATGCGAATTACTGATCTTAGAATGTTTGGCTTTACTGAGGCACTGCCCGTTAATCAGATCTAGAGTTATTCTAACTTGTTTAAACTGAAAATTTTTTAAATCTGAATGAAATAAAAGTTTCTCATCGATTTCCATTGTGATTTTGAGTCAGATTCATAAGAGTAGTTTTTTATGGCTTGACTACCACTAATAACACTATTGCAATTAAAATTCCCACTGGAACTTCGTTGAACCAGCGATAATAAACATGTCCATGTTGATTTTTATCCTGTTTAAAGTTGGCAAGCAATCGACCACAGTAAAAATGGTAAGCAATTAGCACCGCTACTAATAAAAGCTTAGTATGCATCCAATTACCGGAAATGTTATAACCTAACCAGAGCCATACACCGAATATTATAGTTAATGCTGCGCTTGGCATCATGATGCCATAGTAAAGTTTTCGCTCCATCACTTTAAATCGTTCGATGCTGATAGAATCATTGCTCAGGGCATGATAAACAAACAGTCTTGGTAAATAAAATAAACCAGCAAACCAAGTTACTAGGAAAATAATATGTAACGATTTTACCCAGAGCATTTGATCTCTCCCCGCTCATTAAAATGACTCATTGCGTTAGCAGTTAATAAGTAAATAATATTACTGATACAGAACTGTCAGTTTATCATCAGTATTACAGAGTACAGAGAAAATTCTATGAAATCGATTAAAACACGTGCAGCTGTTGCTTGGGCTCCCGGATTACCTTTAAGAGTGGAAGAAATAGATTTAATGATGCCGCAGAAGGGTGAAGTGTTGGTCCGGATTGTAGCTACAGGAGTATGTCATACCGATGCATATACACTTTCTGGAAGAGATCCGGAGGGTATATTCCCCGTGATCCTTGGTCACGAAGGTGCTGGTATTGTCGAGGCTTTAGGTGAAGAAGTTAGTAGTGTTGCCGTAGGAGACCACGTGATAGCACTTTACACACCAGAATGTGGCAAGTGTAAATTTTGTAGATCAGGGAAAACTAATTTGTGTCAGGCTATTAGATTAACTCAAGGCCGTGGACTAATGCCTGACGGTACCACGCGTTTTTATAAAGCCGGGAAACCTATTCATCACTATATGGGTACGTCAACTTTTTCTGAATACACGGTAATACCAGAAATCTCCTTAGCAAAAATTAGCAAGAAAGCGCCATTAGAGAAAATTTGTTTACTTGGTTGCGGGGTCACAACAGGCCTGGGTGCTGTTGCTAATACTGCGAAAGTAAAAGCAGGTGATACTTTGGCAGTATTTGGTCTTGGTGGTATCGGTCTTGCTGTAATAATGGGTGCAATCATAGCCAGAGCTTCTCGTATTATAGCTATTGACATTAACTCTGATAAATTCGAAATTGCACGGCAACTAGGCGCCACTGATGTGATTAATCCAATGGATCATGGTAGACCTATTCAAGATGTGATCATCGAGATGACTAATGGTGGGGTAGATTTTTCTTTTGAGTGTATTGGTAATGTCGAAGTAATGCGTTCTGCCTTAGAGTGTTGTCATAAAGGTTGGGGAGAGTCAGTGATTATTGGTGTTGCTGGTGCCGGCGAGGAGATTCACACTCGCCCATTACAGCTGGTGACGGGGCGCATATGGCGCGGTTCCGCATTCGGTGGAGTGAAGGGAAGAACTGAACTACCTATCTATGTGCAACGCTATCTTGATGGCGAATTTGAATTAGATATTTTTATTACCCACACTATGGGATTAGATGATATTAATAAAGCATTTGATTTAATCCGCACAAGAAAATCTATTCGTTCGGTCATTCATTACAATAAATGACCTCTAGTTCTTCTTAGTAACAATAAATTCTTACTAATTTTTTATTGTTAGATTTTTTTTTCGTAAGCTAAACAGTTTAATAAATTACGTGCCGAATTGATAACTTCCGATGCAGTCATTCCAATTGGGCCACCATGTTCTTTTAGTAACACGTCCGCCGCCGCACCATGCAGATAGACTGCTAGCAATAGTGATCTCTCTGCATCCATTCCTTGTGCTAAAAGAGCACTAATAAAGCCAGATAATACATCACCTGTACCCGCGCTACTCAGACCAGGATTTCCGCTAGTATTAATGTAACATTTACCGTTGGGCGAAGCACAGATACTGCCTATACCTTTTAGAACAACATAACAATTAAAATACTTTGCCAGATTCTTTGTGGCAGCCATACGGTCATTTTGTACTATTTTGGTATCCATATTCAGTAGATGAGCTGCTTCTGCAGGATGGGGTGTGAGTATAGAAGGAGCCATTCGCTTCTGTAATTGGTGGGTAAGTTTAGAGTTACTAGCAATAAGATTTAATGCGTCGGCATCTAGCACCAGGGATAAAGGAGATTGTATTGCATGCTCTAACATGAGACACGCGTCGGCTTCAACTCCAAGTCCGGGTCCAACGACCAAACAACTTAAATGATTAAATTTAAGTAATTCATGAGCTGAAGGAAACATTAATTCTGGTTGTGCAGAGTCGACTCTCGGTGCATTATTTGAAACTAGACCGATATAAACACGCCCTGCACCTAATTTTAAGGCAGCTGTTCCGGTTAAAAGTGCCGCACCCGTCATACCTTCTGATCCACCAATGACGCCAACACTACCAAACAAACCTTTGTGACTATTAGCGCGGCGAGGGGAGGGTAATAATTTTTTTGCGTAAATTTGATCCAGTATTTGTAAATGAGGTTTTACTAATGAGAATGGGTCGATATCTAAATTACAGAGTAAAATCTCCCCACAATATTCTGGACCATAACAAGTTATAAGACCGGGTTTGAAGCAAATAAAAGTTGTTGTCATAGTGGCATGGATAGCTGCACCATGTACATTACCAGTACTACTGTTTAAGCCACTAGGCACATCAAGCGAAAGAACTGGCAGATTAAGATTATTGACAGTATTAACAAGCTCAAGGTATTTACCTTTGAGGTCTGTTGTTAAATTTATACCAAATAATCCATCTATTACTGCATCCCAACTTTTTTTTACTGGAATTTCGGAAAGAATGCTGCCGCCTATATTTAGCCAAGCCTCTAGTGCATACTTTGCATGACTAGGTAATCTGTCACATTTACCAGTAAATACCAGCGTGACATTAAACCACCATGCTTGTAAATAACGAGCAACGACAAATGCGTCACCACCGTTATTACCCGGACCTGCCAAAATTAACACTCTACTCTTGCCATTGATTAATAGCCTATTGAGAGCTACTTTTGCTGCGGCTAGTCCAGCTCTTTCCATTAGAGATGGAGGATTTGGTAGGGCAGCAACAAGTCGCTGAATTTCTTCGATCTCAGCAGCAGAGTAAAGGGGAGTTAAATTATTCATCCTGTGGTTTATCTAGTGTAAGATTGTGTTCTACAAATAATTATTTTACTGTAACTGATGCTTCGATTTCGTGGCGGTATCGCCCTTTCCCCTTTGCGATTAGAAAGAATAATGGGTGCACTTAGGGTCTCTGTTCCTCAAGTTTCCCATATTTATGCCGAGTATTGGCATTTTTGTAAAATAAAACGTCCTCTACAACAGAACGAAGTAACTATCATTGATAAGTTACTTACCTATGGTCCGGTACAAAAGACTGAAATTCCCTTGGGCGAATTGTTGTTAGTGTTGCCTCGTTTTGGCACTATTTCTCCTTGGTCTTCTAAAGCTACCGATATCTCTCATCGTTGTGGGCTAAATGTAATTGAACGTTTAGAGCGTGGCGTGGCATTTTATGTGCAGTCTCATGGCAATCTCTCTGCTGAAGCTAGAGCTACATGCGCCACTCTAATACATGACCGTATGACTGAATCTGTTTTTAATTCGTTTAATGACGCAGAGAAATTATTTCTACATTTTATGCCCACATCATTTGAAACTGTAGATGTATTAGGTGTCGGTATAGAGGCGTTACAACTTGCTAATATCGGATTAGGATTGGCGTTATCACCCGAAGAAATAGAATATATTGCAATTAATTTTACGCGCATCGGCCGTAATCCAACCGACGTGGAATTAATGATGTTTGCTCAAGCTAACTCAGAACACTGTCGGCATAAAATTTTTAACGCCGACTGGATTATAGACGGGCGGGTGCAGACGAAATCTTTATTTTCAATGATACGTAATACCCATCAAATGAATCCGCAAGGTACGGTAGTAGCTTACACCGATAATTCTTCTATTATTGAGGGCGCGCAGGTTGCCTGTTTCTATCCAGGAAGAGATGATAAGTACGATTATGCCGAAGAGCAGATAAATATTTTAATGAAAGTTGAAACTCATAACCATCCCACCGCAATCTCTCCTTATCCCGGAGCCGCTACTGGTGTGGGTGGGGAAATTCGTGACGAAGGAGCGACTGGTCGAGGCGCTAAACCCAGAGCTGGTTTCACTGGGTTTTCTGTTTCCAATTTAAGTATCCCAGATTTTATTCAATCTTGGGAGATATATCAGGAATCTAGAGTAAAGAATGGCTATGGCAAACCTCATCATATTTCATCTGCTTTGCAGATTATGTTAGAGGCTCCAATTGGCGGAGCAGCATTTAATAACGAATTTGGACGACCTAATTTAGCTGGATACTTTCGCACCTTTGAAGAATTAGTGGCAGGTGAAATGCGCGGATATCACAAACCTATCATGTTAGCTGGGGGTATGGGTCATATCTTGCAACAGCATTCATTTAAGGAGGAGTTTCCACCTGATGCCTTGCTAATTCAATTAGGCGGACCTGGAATGTTAATTGGTCTTGGCGGTGGGGCAGCTTCTAGTATGAATACTGGGACAAATAAAGAAATGCTTGATTTTGATTCTGTGCAGCGTGGTAACGCAGAGATGGAAAGACGGGCTCAAGAGGTGATTAATCGCTGTTGCCAGATGAATGGAAAAGATGCATCCAATCCCATTCTTTCGATTCATGATGTTGGCGCAGGCGGTCTATCTAATGCATTGCCAGAACTTTTACACGATTTTAAGCGTGGCGGACATTTTAATTTACGTGATATTCCTTCAGAAGAATCAAGCATGTCACCCATGCAAATTTGGAGCAATGAGTCCCAGGAACGCTATGTATTGGCAATTAAATTAGAGTCATTGGAATTATTCAGAGCAATTTGTGAACGCGAACGCTGCCCATTTTCTGTAATAGGCGAAGCAACTAAATTAGAGCAACTTGTTGTAAGTGATCTGGTACTCGGAAATAATCCTGTTGATATGGAACTTTCAGTTTTATTAGGAAAGTTGCCAAAAATAACACGTGATGTTGTACGCATAGAGAAAAAATTACTTCCTTTTGATATAACAAAGTTAGAATTAAAAGAAGTCGCTTATCGAGTTCTACGTCTGCCCGCAGTAGCAGATAAAACTTTTCTCATTAGTATTGGTGACCGTACTGTCGGCGGGATGACAGCCCGTGATCAGATGGTAGGGCCTTGGCAGATACCGGTAGCGGATGCAGCAGTAATGCTTATGGGATATAAAACTTATTTGGGGGAGGCATTTGCTATAGGTGAACGCGCTCCATTAGCGCTCATCAATCCTGCTGCTGCTGCACGTATGGCGGTGGGTGAGGCCATCACCAATATTGCTGCTGCACTGATTATAGATATTGGAGAGATCAAGCTTTCCGCCAACTGGATGGCGGCGGCTGGGCATCCAGGTGAGGATGCGGGTTTGTACGATGCGGTCCATGCAGTAGGGATAGAGTTATGTCCGCAACTGGGGATCAGTATTCCGGTAGGTAAGGACTCCATGTCAATGAAGACGGTATGGACTGAAGAAGAGAATGATCAGAGTACGACTGTCCATAAGGAAGTGACTGCACCTCTGTCCTTGATCATCTCAGCCTTTGCGCGAGTGATAGACGTGCGTAAGACACTCACGCCTCAATTACGTACCGACTGTGGAGAGACGGAACTGATCTTGATTGATCTGGGCGCGGGTAGAAACCGTCTAGGTGGATCGGCGTTAGCGCAAGTTTATAAGCAGGCAGGTGATATAGCCCCGGATCTAGATGATCCACAGAAGCTCAAGGGATTATTCGCCGGTCTGCAACGCTTAAATCAAGAAGGTAGGGTACTTGCTTATCATGACCGCTCTGACGGGGGCCTATTTGTGGCATTGTGCGAGATGGCCTTTGCCAGTCATTCCGGTATTACAGTCAATCTCGATCAGTTGTGTTTCGACGAGCTCGCTAATGATGTGGATGGTTATGAGCTGAGACCCGAAATAATGGACGGAAAGGCTCAGGGAAGAATCCTTTCTGTCCTTTTTAATGAGGAGCTTGGTGGGGTGATCCAGATCAGAACAGAGCAGCGTCATGCCGTTCTGGAAGTTTTGGCAGAGGCTGGTTTGCGCGATATGAGTTTTGTCATCGGAAGTCTTAACGATAAGGATCAAGTACGTTTCTTGAGAAACAATAAAACGGTATTTTCCGAGCGGCGTTTAGATCTGCAGCGCGCTTGGTCAGAGACCACGCATCAAATGCAAAAGCTGCGGGATAATCCAGAGTGTGCGCAGCAGGAATATGATCGCATACTCGATATCACCGACCCTGGTCTGAATGTGCAGTTGAGTTTCGATGTGGACGATGATATTGCTGCTCCTTATATCCAGAGTGGAGCGAGGCCAAGAATTGTTATTCTGAGAGAGCAGGGTGTAAATGGTCATGTCGAGATGGCTGCAGCCTTTGACCGGGCTGGATTCGCTGCGACCGATGTGCACATGAGTGATATCATCGCTGGACGTGTCTCACTGCAACATTATCAGGGCTTGGCTGCATGCGGTGGGTTCTCCTACGGAGATGTGCTGGGGGCAGGGGAAGGTTGGGCCAAGTCTATTCTGTTCAATCATCGCGCACGTGATGAATTCAAAATGTTTTTCCAACGGACCGATACCTTCGCCCTAGGGATCTGTAACGGATGCCAGATGATGAGCAATCTGCAAGAAATAATTCCCGGTGCGGAGTACTGGCCTCACTTTGTGCGCAACAAGTCAGAGCAGTTTGAAGCCCGCTTCGTTATGGCTGAGGTTCAGCAGAGCCCCTCAATGTTTTTTGATGGAATGGTCGGTAGCCGTATGCCTATTGCTGTTGCTCATGGAGAGGGTTATGCGGAATTTGCCGATGAGAAAGCGCTATTGGCTGCATCATCTCTGATCGCACTACGTTTTATCGACAATTACGGCAAGCCTACTGAGATTTATCCACTTAATCCTAATGGTTCTCCCCAGGGCATTGCCGGCATGACTACACCAGATGGGCGTTTCAGTATACTTATGCCACACCCGGAACGGGTGTTCCGTGTCGCTCAACATTCATGGTATCCGACTGCGGAGTCGAGTATTAAGGGCGTGGGTGCGACAGAGTGGCATGAAGACGGGCCATGGATGAGGATGTTTAGGAATGCGAGAAGATGGGTGTGCTGATATAACTTACGGTAAGGAGTGTCCGGTATGATTATTTCTAAAAGTACGCTATATGTTGGACTTGTTGGCGTCGTTCTGCTTGTAGTTGGGGCAGACTTTAATATTGCATCGGCTCAATCGAAGTCCACGAATAAGGAGGGCACGGACTGTGTTCCGGTGGCAAGTTGGGTAGTACCTGCTGGCAATAAGATAGCCAATAATAGGGTCATTGGGCGTGCGGCAAAACAGTCGGTAGTTTTGCTCGGTGAGATGCACGATAACCCAGAGCATCACCGCTGGCAGTTGCAGATGCTGGCTGCACTTTATGCCTCTCGTCCAGACATGGTGATAGGTTTCGAGATGTTTCCACGGCGGGTACAAAAAGCACTCGATCGATGGGTGGCTGGAGAGTTCACTGAGACTGAATTTCTTGCCGCTACAGACTGGGACTCCGTTTGGAGTACGGACGCGAGTTACTATCTACCACTATTTCATTTCGCGCGTATGAACCGGATACCGATGGTGGCACTCAATATTGATACGCGTTTGAGGCGGGAGATCTCCGCGAAGGGTTTCGATGGAGTGCCGGAGAGTGAGCGCGAAGGGGTGACGCGACCTGCCAGTCCGAGTGTTGGATACCTTGATAACTTACTGCCTGTATATCAGGAACATGAGCACGAGGGCGAGAAAAAAACCGAGATCGGCCATGACGATCCAGATTTTAGGCGGTTTGTCGAGAGCCAGCAGCTATGGGATCGAGCGATGGCGCAAGCGATACATCGATCGCTCGAGAGACCAGGACGCCCGCTGGTGGTTGGGATCATGGGTGCGGGACATATCAAGCATGGCTATGGAGTCCCTCACCAACTGAAAGACCTCAAGATCCTAGATGTTGCCATGCTGCTTCCATGGGATAGTGGTAAGGCATGTGGTCAGCTCGTTGCAGGAATGGCCGATGCTGTGTTCGGTGTCGCACCATTCGTTTCGTCTGTCCAGCAGCATCAGCGGCTTGGGATCCAATTTGAGATTACTTCAGATGGTGCACGAGTGTTGCAGGTTGAGAAAGGCAGTATTGCTGAGATATCGGGTCTGCGTAACGGTGATGTAATGCTGAAGGTTGCGGGCATGGTGGTTAAGCAGACTGGGGATATCGTCGCAGCGGTCAAGCGTCATGCGCCGGGCACCTGGTTACCGCTCAGGGTAAAACGAGGCAACGAGACAATCGAGGTCATCGCTAAATTCCCGGCAGAGGAACGGTGACTCTGACCGGAGCAAGATTGCAGATCATCAGGGGTATTACATGCCTCGTTCTCTCTGGTTTTATTGCAACAACTGCGTCTTCAGCACCAAGTGCAAAGACGGATGTCCGGTACGACATCACTGTGCGCATTGATCCGGCCTCACGCCGGATTGAAGGGCGCAGCCTTATCACCGTATCAGCAGCCGGTGAGTTGACGCTGGTACTGGGTCGTCGTTTTGAAGTGACGCATGCCCTGGTCGACGGACTGCCTATGGGGAGATCTATTTCAAGCACTGTTAATACCCAAGCCTGGTGGATTCCACGCCGCCAGCACGGGCAGCGTCGAATTGAGATTCATTGGAGGGGTGAGCTTGCGCCAATGGACAGTTCACTCGAACATCGACAGACACTCGGCAGGAGTGAGCCGGCGAGCGGATCAGCAGGTACATTCCTTCCTGATTCCAGTGGCTGGTATCCACACTTAGTAGGAACACTTCCACGATATCGAGTTAGCCTAGAATTGCCGTCAGGCCAGCGCGGTTTGGTTGCGGGACGTTTGATTGATGAGTCTGAAACAACCGAGAGCTATCGTGCGAGTTTCGAATTCCCTTTTCCTTCTGAAGGGATCGATCTTATGGCTGGCCCTTATGCGATCGGGACCGACACAATGCGTGGTGCGGGTGGTAAGCCGATCCAGATTCGTACTTATTTTCATCCGCAAATTAGGGATCTTGCCAAAAAATATCGTGAAGAGGTAAAGGGTTACATTGAATTTTACGAGACATGGATTGGCGAGTACCCATTTACTGAGTTCAGTGTGGTGTCGAGTCCGACACCGACCGGTTTCGGCATGCCAACGCTCACGTATCTCGGTATCGAGGTGCTGAGGCTGCCATTCATCCGCGCGACCTCGCTTGGGCATGAGGTACTACACAACTGGTGGGGAAATGGTGTTTATCCAGATTATGCCCATGGAAATTGGTCCGAGGGCCTAACCACCTTCATGGCGGATTATGCTTACAAGGAGCGAGAAGGGTCGGAAGCTGCGAGAGAGATGCGGGTTGGGTGGTTGCGAGACTTTTCCGCGCTAGCATCTGGCCAGGACATGCCATTGACGAAGTTTACCTCGCGCACCCATGGGGCCTCTCAGATCGTCGGCTATAACAAGGCGGCGATGGTGTTTCTGATGATGCGTGACTTACTCGGACAAGAGACGTTCGACCGTGCGTTGCAGTTGTTCTGGCATGAGCAGCGCTTTCGTGTCGCTTCTTGGACGGACTTACAGCGTGCATTTGAAACAGTATCGGGGCGAGATCTGAGGATATTTTTTAAACAGTGGCTGACACGTTCGGGTGCACCGGTTGTGCGTATTACAGAAGCGGTACGTACATATTCCGACTCAAGCCACAGAGTGAGCATCACGCTGGAGCAATCGGAACCTATCTACCAGTTACGTGTGCCGATTGGGCTACGTACTGAAGAGGGGGAGGAGGTCCGAATGCTCGATCTGGAGCAAAAGCGTCAGACCTTTACACTGGAAGTTCCGGCACGGCCGATCGAAGTTACGCTCGATCCAGGGTTGCGTTTATTCCGGCAATTAATGCCCCAAGAGGCCCCCCCTATTTTGCGTCAAGTCATGGTAGACGAGACGGTGGTATCCGTCCTGCTACCAGAGACCGGTGAGGCATATGCCGCAGCCGAGTTACTTGCAACAAAACTACAGAACCATTCCCTAAGAATATTTTCAGCGACGAATGCCCTGCCGACTGTGTCGATGCTGGTGATAGGTCTGCATGATCAGATCGATGCGTGGCTTGCTCGCCGGCAGTTACCCTTACGCCCAGGGATTGTCCAGGGAAAGGGTTCGGCACAGGCTTGGACGGTAAGTCGCCCGGGAGGGGCGACAGTCACGCTCGTGTCTGCTCGCGATGTCGCTGCGCTCACCGCTTTGGCGCGTCCGCTGCCGCATTACGGTCGACAGAGTTATGTTGTCTTCGAGGATGCAAAGATGATTGAGCGTGGCATCTGGCCGATGCGTATGCAAGTAATAAAGATTGACTAAGGATGAAATAGAAAGAGGTAGAAGGGTTCGGATGGTCAAGCCTTCTGCCTGCCAGATTTAGATGAATGGCTTTTTTGCTTTTTCCGTTTCTGGGGTAGTTTTTTTGTTAGAATACGCTTTTAATTTAGCGGAGTATCTCGATGGGTGTTGAAAGAACTTTATCTATTATCAAGCCGGATGCAGTTGCAAAGGGTGTGATCGGACAAATTTACTCTCGTTTTGAGAGTAATGGTCTGAAAATCATTGCCGCTCGTATGCTGCATCTCTCTCAAGCTGAGGCTGAGGGGTTTTACGCGGTACATCGCAGCCGTCCATTCTTTAATGATCTTGTGAAGTTCATGATTTCTGGACCGGTAATGGTACAGGCGCTCGAGGGTGAGGATGCGATTAAAAAAAATCGTGATCTGATGGGTGCAACTGATCCAAAAAAAGCTGAGAAAGGAACCATTCGTTCAGATTTTGCCGATAGCATAGATGCCAATGCTGTACATGGATCCGATGCCCCGGAGGCCGCGGCGATCGAAATTGCTTACTTCTTCCCCGCGCTGAACATTTATTCCGGCAGATAATGAGCCGTGTCTCAACACCATGACGGTCAATCTGCTTGATTTTGGTGCGGGAAGTCTTGCCGATTTCTGTGTAGAAATTGGAGAAAAACCATTTCGCGCTAGGCAGTTGCTACGTTGGATTCATCAGTCTGGTGTGTCAGACGTTACGAGTATGAGTGATCTGGCGAAGGCTTTGCGGGAAAAGCTTGCTGCGACTTCGGTGATCGAACCGCCTCGAGTTATTAGTGATCATACCGCCAGCGATCAGACCCGTAAGTGGTTGTTATCAGTGGGTGCGGGTAATGGCATCGAGATGGTCTTTATCCCTGAAGCCAACCGAGGTACCTTGTGTATTTCTAGCCAGGTAGGTTGTGCCCTAGAATGTTCTTTCTGTTCCACCGGTAAGCAAGGTTTCAATCGTAATTTAACGGTGGCGGAAATTGTCGGCCAACTATGGTTGGCAAACAATGCGGTGAGGGAGAGCTCTTGCAGCCTAGAGGCACAGACGGTTTTAGATGGGAATGAGGTAACTCAATCTAGCACACGCAGTCGCGCCATCAGTAATGTGGTATTTATGGGTATGGGCGAGCCGCTGGCTAATTTTGAGAATGTAGTTGCGGCCCTTGATCTGATGTTAGACGATAACGCATACGGGCTGTCGCGTAGACGTGTAACGGTGAGTACATCTGGTCTGATTCCGGCCATGGATCGATTGCGAGAACGTTGTCCGGTAGCCTTAGCTGTATCGTTGCACGCACCTAATGATGCATTACGAGATCAACTGGTACCAATCAACAAAAAATATCCAATTAAGCAACTACTGGCAGCATGTCAACGTTATCTTAAATCCGCACCGAGAGATTTCATAACTTTTGAGTATGTTATGTTAGACGGAATAAATGACAGCATAGTCCATGCGCGCGAATTGGTAGAATTGGTACGAGAAACATCTTGTAAATTTAACTTGATTCCATTTAATTCATTTTCTGGATCAGGTTATAGGCGCTCATCATCTGAGTCAATTCGCTGCTTCCGAGACGTGTTGATGCAAGCAGGTTTGGTAGCGACAGTTCGTAAAACCCGTGGAGATGATATTGCAGCCGCTTGTGGACAGCTTGCAGGGAAAGTATTAGACAAGACTAATCGAAAAAAATGACGCAACGAGGGTTTGGCATATTGAAATAAGATCTAACATTTTTTGATGATATTTTTTTCTAGTTAGAGCAGAAAATTTTCAAATGAAATCAATATATGATTTATGCAAGTTCTTTCTGATAATTGTGAACGTTACAAGCGTTCAGTTAGTTTACAATAGCAAGACAGTAAATTTGACACCGCATAAAAATAAATACAGGGGAGTGGGGTGTTTACCACTCGAATAGATTCTTTACGGCTATAAAGTTTTTATATCTATCATGACTATATCTCAGAATAATAACATTATGAAACGCCGTAACAGTATTGGCGTTAAAGTTGGCTCGGTCATTGTTGGTGGCGGTGCCCCAGTGGTGGTTCAATCCATGACCAATACTGATACAGAAAATGAAATGGCTACTACAGTGCAAGTTTCCCAGCTTGCGCGTGCAGGATCGGAGATGGTTCGCATAACAGTCAATACCCCGGCAGCGGCAAAATTAGTCTCATCTATCCGTATGCGCCTCGATGACATGGACTGCCACGTTCCACTGGTAGGCGATTTTCATTTTAACGGACATAAATTATTGACCGAATACCCAGATTGTGCAAAAGCTTTAGCTAAGTACCGTATCAATCCTGGTAACGTAGGACATGGCAGAAAGCGTGATGAGCAGTTTGCCACCATGATAGAGACGGCTTGTAAATTTGATAAACCAGTACGGATTGGCGTTAATTGGGGTAGCTTGGATCCAGAACTTTTAGTGCGCATCATGGATAAGAACGCGGCATCCCTTGATCCGAAAGATGCTGGGCATGTGATGCGTGAAGCTTTGATCACTTCAGCATTGGAAAGCGCTACTAAAGCAGAAGAGATAGGATTAAATCACAATCAGATTATTTTATCTTGTAAGGTAAGTGGGGTACAGGATCTAATCGCAGTTTATCGTGATTTGGCGGCATGTTGTGATTATGCGTTGCACTTAGGATTAACCGAAGCTGGCATGGGATCTAAAGGGATTGTTGCTTCTACCGCAGCTTTATCAGTGTTATTGCAGGAGGGTATCGGTGACACCATTCGTATATCGCTTACGCCAGAGCCAGGTGGAGACCGTACTAGAGAAGTGGTAGTAGCCCAAGAAATTTTGCAGACGATGGGATTACGAGCATTTTCGCCGTTAGTAGCAGCTTGTCCAGGTTGTGGCCGTACCACCAGTACTTACTTTCAGGAGCTTGCAGAGAGTATTCAAAACTATGTGCGTGATCAAATGATAGTGTGGCGCACCCAGTATGATGGCGTCGAAAACATGACGTTGGCAGTGATGGGTTGTGTGGTGAATGGTCCAGGGGAAAGTAAGCATGCCAATATTGGCATTAGTTTGCCCGGCTCTGGAGAAAGACCGGTGGCACCAGTTTATGTAGATGGACAGAAATCTGTAACATTGAAGGGTGATAATATCGCTGGCGAGTTCCGCCAGATTGTTGATGAGTATGTTCAGACAAGATATCCAAAGAAAGTAGTTAATGGCTAAAATTATTCAGGCCATTCGTGGAATGAACGATATTTTGCCCAACCAAACATATCTTTGGGAATTTTTTGAGCAAACTGTGCGTGAATGGATGGCAACCTACGGCTATTGTAATATTCGGTTACCTATTATCGAACGAACCGATTTGTTTGTACGCTCTATTGGGGCAGTGACTGATATCGTTGAGAAGGAGATGTATACCTTTGTCGATCATCTCAATGGTGATAGCTTAACTTTGCGTCCAGAAGGAACCGCTTCTTGTGTACGTGCGGTATTGGAACATAATCTATTGTATACCGGACCACAGAAATTGTATTACTCGGGACCAATGTTTCGTCATGAACGTCCGCAAAAGGGACGTTATCGTCAGTTCCACCAAGTAGGTGTAGAGGCATTAGGGTATGCTGGACCAGATGTTGATGTTGAGTTGATTGTCATGTGTGCAGAGTTATGGGATAGATTAGGTATTTCCAATGTACATCTCGAAATCGGTACACTCGGTAGCGTTGAATCCCGTACTTTATATCAATCGAAGTTAATTGGGTATCTAGAGCAACATTTGAGTGAGCTTGATGAGGATGCCCAAAGACGTTTATATCGTAATCCACTTAGGATACTTGACAGTAAAAATCCTCAAATGCAACATATCGTTGATGGTGCCCCAAAGTTGCTGGATAATTTAGATGATGATGCATTAAGACATTTTGAACAATTGCAGCACATGTTACATAGTGAGGGGATTAATTTTAAAATTAATCCGCGGTTAGTAAGAGGTTTAGATTACTACAATCGTACCGTATTTGAATGGGTTACTGATGAACTTGGTGCACAAGGTACGATATGTGCCGGTGGACGTTATGATGGATTAATAGAACAGATTGGCGGCAAATCAACACCGGCTTGTGGTTTTGCTATGGGCGTAGAGCGCCTATTATTATTGGTGCTGGGAAATAATAAGGAAATACCGAATCCAGTTCCCGATGCTTATGTAGTACATCAGGGCGAGATTGCAAAAAAATTTGCTTGGAAGAGTGCAAGGTATTTGCGTTACCATGGGGTTAAAATTATTCTACATTGTGGCGGTGGTAACTTTAAAGTACAAATGAAAAAAGCTGATGCCAGCGGCGCACGTTTTGCTGTGATTATTGGTGATCATGAAGCAGAAACGGAGATAATTAGTATCAAACCATTACGTGAAAAAGCAGAGCAGGTGAGTGTGGGACTGTTAGAAGCGGTAGTGTTACTTAAAAATATATAAATAAGAGATGCTTTTTTTAATTTACGTTTATTTGGAAAAAAATGGCAACATATGATTTAGAAGAACAGGAAAAAATAGACGAGCTTAAGTCTTGGTGGGAAGTTTACGGCACGCTGGTCATTGTGATAGCAGCAATCTGTATTGCTGGTGTATTTGGAACGCAGTTATGGAATCATTATCAGAAGCAGCAGAGCCAACAAGCAGCCGAGTTATTTATCTCCCTTCAACAAATTGAATTAAGTAAAGATCCAAAAAAAATTGGAGACGCTGCTCGCTTGTTAATGGAAGGTTTTTCTGACAGTGGTTTTGCATCTCGTGCCGCTATGATTGCGGCATATGCGAATGTTGATATAGATGATACACAAAATACCAGAGGCTTCCTGCAGTGGGTGCTAGATAACTCTAAAGAAAATGAATTGAGAGATCTTGCGCGACTCCGGTTAGTTAGTTTATTGCTAGATCAAAAAAGACATGATGAAGCATTAAAATTATTAGGGAACGAACATGCCGAGTCTTTTGATGGTCTTTATGAAGATTTGAAAGGTGATATCTTTACTGCTAAGGGAAATATTCCAGAAGCTCGTGTTGCCTACCAAATAGCGATTAATAAGATAGGTATCAAGAGTGGTTATCGTAATATTATTCAAATGAAGCTCGATGCTCTAATAGTACTTAAGCAATAACCATACAGAAATTATATTCAGAATTTCTAGAGATTATGCTGAAATATGTTTTTCTAATACCTGTGCTACTAGCATCTGTCGGATGTGCCGGCATTGTGAATCCGTTCGCTAACAAAGAAAGCAAGATTAGCGAATCAATGCCCATCAAATCTGAAAACAAGAA
The DNA here is from genome assembly GCA_014190895.1 of Nitrosomonadaceae bacterium. Taxonomy (GTDB): domain Bacteria; phylum Pseudomonadota; class Gammaproteobacteria; order Burkholderiales; family Nitrosomonadaceae; genus BJGV01. The sequence continues at coordinate 133,046 of BJGV01000001.1, forward strand.
TGCTCAAGTCGATAAGGAAATAGTTGTTAATTCTGGTAACGAGATCCCCGATATTAAGAAAGATAATTTCCCGTTAAAAGTAGTTACGGGTACATCTCTATTATGGAAGAACATAATTGGCTCAGAAATAATAGAAAAGTTCTCGACACGCGAAATTGTTGATGACGTACTCGCACTTTCTCTCGCTATAGGTAAGAATAAAGATGTGATAACGACGCTCTCACCAGCGTCTAATAAAGGCGAGGTTTATGCTGCTTACACAAATGGGCAGCTTGCTTGTTTCGATTCTGTTACGGGTAGTCAACTATGGAGTATTAATACTCAGCATAAATTATCTGGCGGCGTAGGTATAAGTGAGGAAATGTTATTAGTTGGTACTTTCAAGGGAGAAATTCTAGCATACGATAAGAAAGGAAAATTTTTATGGGAAGCATCAGTACCTAGCGAGGTTCTAAGCCAACCACAAGTAGACCGGAATATAGTAGTGGTGCGTACTACGGATAATAAGATCTATGCTTTAGATGCTACTAGCGGGAAGCGTATGTGGATTTATCAAGGTCCTAGTCTACCATTAACTGTGCGTAGTTCTGCGGGTGTGTTGGTTATAGGTGGCGGGGTATTCGCTGGATTTTCTGGAGGTAAACTGGTCGCAATAAATCTATCTAACGGCGGTTTAGTATGGGAGGCATCAGTATCTAAACCCCGCGGTGTGACGGAACTGGAGCGCATGGTAGATATAACCAGCTTACCAGTGATTGATAATCGACAGATATGTGCCGTGGCTTACAGAGGCCGCGTTGCTTGCTTTGATATAGCTAATGGCAATAATATTTGGGGGCGAGATATATCCAGCAGTGCTGGTCTAGCCATGGATAGCAAGCATGTTTATGTGAGCGATGATGATGGTTCGGTAGTAGCCTATAATAAAGAAAGTGGAACTAAAATATGGAAAAAAGATATACCCAAAGTAGAGCCGCCTAAAAATTTTGGCATTACTTGGATAACTACGGGCGGTGATCGTGTTGGCAAAGTAGACCCTTTTGGCGGTAAAGATAAGAAGATGACCTCTAGTTTTTGGAGCTTTTTTACGGGAAATAGTGATTCAGAGACCGCAGATACAGATAAAAAGAAAGATAAAAAGAAAGATAAAAGTAGAAATACCAGACCAGACCTGCGAGCAGGTAATTCCATAATAGGTGATTTTTTTACAACAACTTTAGATTCAAGTAGCAAAAATAGTATTCGTAATAAATTATCCGCACCTCTCGTTCATGATGTTCAGGTAGTGGTTGGTGATTCTCAGGGAAACGTGACCTTTCTTAAGAATGAAGATGGTACTATTATTTCTCAGTTCGTCACTGACGGAGCCCCCATTCTTGCCCGTCCAGAGTATTTGTCTAATGGTATCTTAGTGCAAACTATTAAAGGTGGGCTCTACGCATTTGGTATGTGACAGTGATATAACCAGAATAAATCTGCTCACTATAAGAATCCTGATCCCCTTCGCTGGAAAAAGCGGGTGTATGGATGTTTTGCATAACGAGAATTCTAAATTATGAAACCGATCCTTGTTTTAATTGGACGACCTAATGTTGGTAAATCCACCCTCTTTAATCGTCTCACCCGAAGTCGTGATGCGATTGTTGCAGATATTCCAGGTTTGACGAGAGACCGGCATTATGGGCATGGGAGACTAGGTGGAAAACCACATTTAGTGGTAGATACTGGTGGTTTTGAGCCGGCCGTTAAAGACGGTATTCTCCTTGAGATGGCTAAGCAAACGTTACAAGCGGCAGATGAGTCTGATGTTATATTATTCATCGTGGATGGTCGACAAGGTCTAACATCGCAAGACAAAATAATCGCTGAACAACTCAGGAAGATCGGACGTAAGATTTTTCTTGTTGTCAATAAAACTGAAGGCATGGCAACTTCTGTTGTAACCGCTGAGTTTCATGCGTTAGGTCTAGGGGAACCTTGTGCTATTTCTGCTGTTCATGGTGATAACATCAATGATTTAATGGAATTAGTATTGTTAAATTTCCCAGAAAAACAAACAGGGGAGAAAGAAGATCAACATCCAAAAATTGCCATTGTAGGACGACCTAATGTTGGTAAATCGACATTAGTGAATATGCTATTGGGTGAAGAGCGCGTAATTGCATTTAATGAGCCCGGAACTACTCGTGATAGTATTTATATCAATTTCGAGCGTCATGATCGGCACTATACTTTAATTGACACTGCTGGTTTACGTCGTCGTGGGAAGGTTCTAGAGGTTATTGAAAAATTCTCAGTAGTGAGAACACTACAAGCTATTGAAGACGCTAACGTAGTGATATTAGTGCTAGATGCCAGGAATGAAATTTCGGATCAGGATGCACATATTGCTGGATTTATTATCGAAACCGGATGCGCATTAGTTCTAGTAGTAAATAAATGGGATGGCTTGGATGATTATCAGCGCGCCACCATTAAGCGTGAAATTTTCAGAAAGCTTGCTTTTCTTTTGAGTTTTACAAAACTTCATTATATTTCAGCATTACGTGGTAGCGGCATGGAAAGACTGCTCCCGTCAGTTGATGCCGCATATGCCGCTGCAATGATAAAACTGTCCACACCAAGATTGACTCGTGTTCTTTTGGATGCAGTAGAGAAACAAGCGCCACCACGTGTTGGCATGTCCCATCCAAAATTACGTTATGCGCATCAAGGCGGTTCTAATCCACCGCTAATTATCATACATGGTAACGCACTTAATCATGTACCCGAAACTTACCGACGTTACTTAGAGAACACGTTTCGTATAATTTTTCAGCTTGAAGGCACTCCGCTGAAAGTTGAGTTTAAAACGAGTCATAATCCATATGCTAATAAGAAACCAGCCCCTCTTAGCGAGGCTGAGGCAAGACGAGCTCATCGTCGTCGTATGTATGGTAGAAAGAAATATGGTTCATAGTAAGTTAGTCGGGTAGAGAATCATTTTAATCACAAGTGTATATGGAACTCTTGAAACTATATTTTCAACTTCACCATATAAATAAAGGTGATTCCCCTCTGTTTCGCTCTAATTTGGAGAGGGAGTTTCTTAGCTCATTTATATTTAACTAAATTTCAGCGTCAGAATATTTGAGAATGGACAATATCTTGTATCGTATTAGAGATTTAAACGAGTTTTTTGCTTGCTTTGATGTAAAATCGCCGGTCTCCTGACTGATGTAACCTCGCTTTGACGACTGAGTCTGATTATCCGTGCTCTTGTTTAGTTAATAAGTCAGTGTCGTCAGTAATCTCGACAATACCTGTGTTGGGAGTCTAGCCAGTTAACGTAACCAGGAGAATGATATACAAAGTATCCTTACAATATACTTTTGATGATCAAGATTAAAAGGTAAAGGGTAAATTAACTCTGCTTGAGACGAAGAAATAGAGTTTCTTTCTAATGGAGTATCCTTGGTATGCTTAGAGTAAACTCTGGAATGGTTGTATCAAAACGACACCCATCTTCTGCCACCATTTGATAACTTCCCTTCATTGATCCAACTGGAGACGAAATGGCAGTACCGCTGGTGTATTCAAAACTATCGCCCGGTTTTAGTAAAGGTTGCTCTCCTACTACTCCCAGTCCACGGATCTCTTGCACGTCATTACCGCCATCCAAGATGATCCAGTGGCGACTGATAAGCTGTGCCGCAACCATTCCGATATTGGTGATAGTAATTGTATAAGCGAATACGTAACGGTCTGCAGTTTCATCTGATTGATCTGGGAGATAGATAGTGCGCACCGCAATGTTTATTTCATATTTTTTATTTTCAGGCATGCCGCTATTCCACACTATTTTTCGATTCTCGGCAAGAGTAACTTTTATTAAGCTCCTTTTTACGTAGAAACTGAATTAATTTTTATATATAAGATAGAGTTATTAGCGCACAGCAACCATTTAAGGTTAAAATACCCATTCTATTTTTTTGAGAAGATGTGTATGCCCAATTATCGTATCGCACCAAGTATTCTATCTGCAAACTTTGCTAAATTAGGCGAGGAAATAACTGCTGTCGTTGATTCTGGTGCAGACATTATTCATTTTGATGTGATGGACAATCACTATGTACCTAACCTCACTATTGGCCCTCTAGTATGCGAAGCAATTCGTCCGCTAACTAAAGCAATTATTGACGTGCACTTAATGGTAGAACCGGTAGATCGTATCATTCCTGACTTTATTCGAGCCGGGGCTAATATTATTTCTTTCCACCCAGAAGCATCTAGACATATTGATCGCACTATAGGGTTGATCCAGGAAATGGGTTGTAAGGCAGGATTAGTGTTTAATCCTGCAACTCCATTGTACTATCTGGACCATGTTCTAGATAAGCTTGATCTAGTACTGATTATGTCAGTAAATCCCGGTTTCGGTGGACAAAAATTTATTCTTGAGGCCCTGAATAAAATAAGAGCAGTACGTAAACTCATTGACGCTACTGGTAAAGACATCCTGTTAGAAGTCGATGGCGGTGTAAAGGTGGATAATATTGCGGAGATTGCCCGTGCTGGGGCCGATACTTTCGTTGCCGGCTCCGCTATTTATAGTGCAGGTAAAGATAATGATCTAAATCGTTATAATACAGTAATAGCTGCATTACGATCAGAGTTAGCAAAGGTCTAGCTTAGTATAGGCCTATAAAGAAAAGTACTTTTTTGTCTTTATAGGATAGATAGAATGGATAACCTGCGTATGATTTTGGAATATGTTTTATGAATGAAAGTTCGCACTCCAGTCCCCTTTTTACTAAAGTTCGAATACAGTTTCCTCTGATGATCAAGGCCGTAATGGTCGATTTAGACGGCACATTATTGGATACAGCATGTGATCTTGCCGCCGCCGCTAACATGATGCTCCAGGAATTAGGTAAGACAGAATTGCCTGTCGAAACAATTCAATCTTATATTGGAAAAGGCATACAGCGATTAGTTAAACGAACACTTACTGATAGCTTGAGTGATGAGCCAGATATCGAGTTATTTACCAAGGCAATGTCGATCTACGAGCGTAATTACACAAAAACTCTAGATATGAACTCACGTCCTTATCCAGGTGCGGTCAAAGGCCTTAATGCCCTGCAAGCAGAAGGCTTTCAACTAGCTTGTATCACTAACAAAGCTGAAATATTTACCTTGCCATTGCTGCGTGCTACCAATTTACTAAGTTATTTCGATATTGTCCTCTCTGGCGATAGTTTACCAAAGAAGAAACCTGATCCAATGCCTTTGTTGCATGCTTGTAAATATTTCGGCATTGCTCCTTATGAAATGCTCTTAATCGGGGATTCATTTAATGACACCGAAGCAGCACAAGCAGCTGGTTGTCATATTTTTTGTGTGCCTTATGGTTACAATGAGGGACGACACGTGAACGAGCTTAATTGCGATGCTATCGTTGAGTCCATTTACGAGGCAAGCAGATTAATTCAAAAATCTTCATGATCTTTATAAGTATCAGAAGAGGGAGATTTGCTTAGCAGTGTTGGCCCTATAGCTCTAGACTACTCTCATTATTAAAGTTAAACGGTAGTGTATTGTAATTACCATACTTTATTTATTGCCATTTATGAAATCAAATCATGACTGAAACCGAATTTAATCATCTTGCAGCTCAAGGCTATAACCGTATTCCTGTGGTACTGGAAACCTTTGCCGATCTTGATACTCCGTTATCAATTTATCTTAAACTTGCCAACCGATCTTATTCATACTTGTTAGAATCAGTTCAAGGCGGTGAACGTTTCGGGCGCTATTCTTTCATTGGTCTTCCTGCCGTGATTCGTATTGAGGTACGTGGTAATAGTATTCATTTAATTGATGGTACGGAATCCAAAATAACTGAAATGGATGATCCGTTAGTCTTTATTGAGTCTTATTTATCACGTTTTAAAGCAGCTCCGTATCCCGGCTTACCGCGTTTCTGCGGTGGCTTGGTTGGCTACTTTGCTTACGATGTAGTACGTTACATTGAAAAGAAACTTTCTCACTGTGCTCTTCCTGATGTGCTTGATGTCCCAGATATATTGTTACTATTGTCTGAAGAATTGGCGGTAGTGGACAATCTTTCCGGAAAACTCTATTTGATAGTTTATGCTGATCCAGGCAGACTAGATGCATATCAAAATGCGCAACATCGTTTAAAAGAATTACTTTCCTTGTTGCGTCAACCATTACAAATCCCAATCGCAGAACAAGTTCACCCAGGTGCAGTTGTATCTGAATTTAGCAAAGTAAATTTTATTGCAGCAGTCGAGCGTATTAAGCGTTATATTCTCGATGGCGATATTATGCAGACGGTATTGTCGCAGAGAACTAGTAAACCTTACAATACGTCCCCATTGTCCCTATATCGCGCATTACGAAATCTAAATCCTTCGCCATACATGTTTTATTATCACTTTGGTGGGTTTTATGTGGTTGGGACCTCGCCGGAGATTTTGGTACGCCTAGAAGGTGAGACCGTTACGGTGCGACCTATCGCAGGTACTCGTCCACGTGGTGAAACGACACAAGAAGATTTGATATTGGCCGCCGATCTGCTTGCAGATCCTAAGGAGCGCGCAGAGCATGTGATGTTAATGGATCTAGGACGCAATGATATTGGACGCGTCGCACAAACTGGTACGGTAACAGTTACTGAAAATATGCAGATTGAGAATTACTCACACGTCATGCATATTGTTTCCAACGTAGACGGTAAACTCAAGCCTGGCTTAAATGCAATGGATGTTTTGCGTGCCACTTTTCCAGCAGGTACTGTGAGTGGCGCACCTAAAGTACGAGCAATGCAAGTGATTGACGAATTGGAGATCTCCAAACGTGGCATCTATGCTGGTGCAGTAGGTTACCTTGGATTCAATGGCGATATGGATTTGGCCATCGCTATTCGTACTGGTATAGTTAAAGATGGCATGCTTCATGTACAAGCTGGCGCTGGTATTGTTGCTGATTCTGTTCCGGAGAACGAATGGATTGAAACTCAGAATAAAGCCAGAGCTTTGTTACTGGCATCTGAAATTGCTGAAAGTGGATTAGATAGCAAAGTTGAGTGACTGGTTACTCAGGGTTCTTTCTCATCTACGGTCTTGCATGAACCCATTGTAGTAATGCATCCATTGCAGGTTGAGCCTGTCGAGATTGAGAGTGATTAATAATAAAAATTACAATTATACGTCTGTTTAATTTATCCAGAACATAACCAGCTATTGATTTTACATTGTCTAGTAAGCCAGTTTTAATGTGTGCTTGGCCTGTAATTGGTCTGTCATTGAGGCGTTCCTTCATTGTGCCATCTATTGCCACAATCGGTAAAGATGAAATAAATTCCGGCATCACTGGACTTTGAAATGCATTAATTAGGAGCTGACCTAGATGATCTGCGCTAATGCGCTCATTACGTGATAGTCCGGAGCCATTCTCCATTATTAATTCTGGAAAATTTAGTTTCTTGATAGCAAGCCATTGCCTGATGGATGTGTTTGACTGAGTCAGAGTCATAACCTTGTTATTAACAGCGTCGACCGATCCTAAGGCGAGATAAAGTTGCCGTGCTGCGATATTATTACTGAATTTATTGATGTCACGAACGATTTCTGCAAGAGGAGGAGATCGATGAGTCTCTAATGGTATTAATCCTTTTGATGTTTGATCAGTCAACACCCTACCGTGGAATATACCGTTCTGTTCTTCCCATAATTGTCGAAATAGCATCAGAGTGTACGTAGAGCTGTTATGCAGACTAAGATGTAGATTTTTTTCCCCGCACTTAGTGGCATAACTGCCATTGAGCGCGACTAAAGTGCGGATTTTTTCTGTGGTGGAAGCATGAATATCAATATCTAGTATGTCTCGCCAATCGCCACATTCCCCATCAGTAAGTTTAAGATTATTACTTAGAGTAAGTGACTCTGGTAAAGGATCGATAATTACTCGTACAGATTTAATTTTTGGTTGAGGAGTTAGGTGAAATGATAGCATCCGGTAATTTACTAATAGTGCCTCTGGAGAGACGTTATAAGTACGGTAAAATTTTCCATCGAAAGCAGCTGAGTCCTCATTGATCACATCAAAATAGCTATTGTCTAATATTAAATTTCCAGTAATTTCTCGTAATCCAGTTTGACGGAGGTGACGAACGAGTAACCAAAAGTTTTCTAGATTAAGCTTTGGATCACCATAACCTTTTATTACAAGGTCGCCCTGTAGCACTCCATCTTCAATAATTCCATTAGCATACAATTCAGTTTTCCAAGTATAAGTCGGTCCCAGTAATTCTAATCCGGCAAAAGTGGTCACAAGTTTCATCACTGATGCTGGATTCATTGCCGCTTTGGCGTTGATAGCAATCAGTGGTTGAGTTTCACCGATCTCATGGACATAAATAGCAACGGCGGATTCTGGAATACCTGCCTGCTGAAGCGCCTGATTAACAGGATCTGGCATATTCTGCGTTATTGCGGTCAGTGGTATGAGAGTAAGTATGAAGAAACAAAGAATAGCGACTAGATGTGTACGAGTAAGTAGAGTGAAATTGAACATTATTAAATTAGAATAAGAGGTTATAGAATTTTCTCTCTCGCCCTGTACTTATTTAGAAAATGCAATAATCTGCGAAGAAAAGTATACTGTTGACTTTAGTTGAAGAGTCTACCATATTGATTTTATTATATTAATTATATCTGAAAGAATAAACCGTATTATTCTGTTAACAGGAGTTTAGGGTTTTTATGGTTCCTTCTATCAAAAAATGCATCTCCTGATCATTAATTACATAGGGCGGCATAAAATAAACAGTATTCCCTAGTGGACGTAGTAATAACCCTTGTTTCATAGCTGTTTGGAAAAATTTTTCGGCAAATGCGGGATCTTTGGTCTCTACTTCGAATGCCCATATCATGCCGCAATTACGAAAATTTCGTATTTTAGAATGAGATATGAGTGATTGTGTCAACTGATTAAGATAGCGTGCTTTGATACGATTTTTAGCAATGGTTTTATCCCATTCAAAAATATCTAGTGTCGCAAGTGCAGCCCTACAGGCAAGCGCATTACCAGAGTGAGTGTGCGAATGTAGAAATCCGCGTGTAATTTTGTCATGATAAAATGCCTGATACACATTATCAGTAGTCATAACTACAGATAATGGGAGATAACCACCACTTAAACCTTTCGCTAAGCATAAAAAGTCCGGTGTTATATTCGCCTGTTCACAAGCAAATAAGGTTCCGGTTCTACCAAAACCCACTGCGATTTCATCAGCAATTAAATGTACTTCGTACTTATCACAAATCCCGCGTACAAGCTTGAGATAGTCAGGATGATACATGCCCATACCAGCCGCACACTGCACTAATGGTTCAACAATTAGCGCGGCAGTTTTGGCATGACTCTTCTCCAGATAGCGCTCTAATTTATCAGCAACACGTAGTGCATAATCTTGAGGAGATTCCCCTTTCTCTGCATTTCGCCAGTCTGGAGTATCGATTTGTTTGCTACGATACAGAAGCGGAGTGTAAATTCCTTTGAAAAGTCTTATGTCGGTGATCGATAATGCGCCCAAAGTTTCGCCATGATAGCTTCTTTGTAGGGTAATAAAACCATTTTTTTTAGGGCGGTCGGTATTGAGCCAGTAATGAAAACTCATTTTTAAAGCAATTTCAATGGCCGAGGCGCCATCACTGGCGTAAAAGCAATGACCAAGATTACTGGGCGCAAGTTTACTTAGGCGCTCAGACAATTCTACAACTGGCTCGTGCGTAAGACCTGCAAGCATGACATGTTCTAGTTTATTTAGCTGGTCATAAATAGCGGCATTAATATGTGGATTAGCATGACCAAAAAGATTGGCCCACCACGAGCTAATAGCATCAAGATAACGTTTGTTATCAAAATCATAGAGCCAGACCCCTTCACCTTTAGCAATTGAAATAAGCGGTGATTTTTCATGGTGCTTCATCTGAGTACAGGGGTGCCAAACTGCATTCAGACTACGTTTTGATAAATATTTATTAGTCATTGACTTGAAATTCTCAGTAATAGCCCTTATCATTAGCACTCTATAGCAAAGAGTGCTTAGCTAGGCTTTATTTTAGAAAATATTGAATGTAAATTTGTAAATTATATATTTTCGTTAGTCATTTCATTATGTTAATTTAGGAAAGGAGAAATAATTATGAAAATTCGTCCCTTACATGATCGTGTTATTGTCAAGAGATTGGAAGAAGAACGCAAAACTGCATCTGGTATTGTTATTCCGGACAGCGCGGCAGAGAAACCAGATCAAGGTGAAGTTATTTCTGTTGGCAAGGGGAAAGTTGGAGATGATGGCAAGGTGCGTGCGCTAGATGTAAAAGTTGGGGACAAGGTGTTGTTCGGTAAATATTCAGGACAGACCGTGAAAGTTTTAGGAGAGGAACTTTTAGTGATGCGTGAAGAAGACATCATGGGTGTAGTTGAAGGTTGACCATATCAACTTCAATTCAAACACTAACCCAAATAATATTTTTGTAACTTAGGAGAAAAATTATGGCAGCAAAAGACGTTAAATTTGGCGACTCGGCTCGTCACAAAATGGTAGCTGGAGTTAATATTCTAGCTGATGCAGTTAAAGTCACTCTAGGACCCAAAGGTCGCAATGTAGTATTGGAACGCTCCTATGGCGCTCCTACTATTACTAAGGACGGCGTATCGGTAGCAAAAGAAATTGAATTGAAAGATAGGTTTGAAAATATGGGCGCTCAAATGGTAAAAGAAGTAGCAAGCAAGACATCCGATGTAGCGGGTGATGGCACCACTACAGCTACTGTCTTAGCGCAATCTATTGTCAGAGAAGGTATGAAATATGTTGCTGCTGGTATGAATCCAATGGATCTAAAGCGCGGTATCGATAAAGCTGTAAGTGCGACGGTTGAGGAGCTGAAAAAACTCTCTAAACCTTGCACTACAAGCAAAGAGATTGCACAAGTTGGCAGTATCTCTGCCAATGCAGATGCTGAAATTGGGAAAATAATTGCCGATGCAATGGATAAAGTAGGTAAAGAAGGGGTGATTACTGTAGAAGACGGTTCCGGTTTACAGAATGAATTGGAAGTTGTTGAAGGCATGCAGTTTGATCGTGGTTATCTATCACCTTACTTTGTGAATAATCCGGATAGACAAATTGCATTATTAGACAGTCCTTATATTCTATTGCACGACAAGAAGATTTCTAATATTCGTGAGTTGTTACCTGTGCTTGAACAAGTGGCCAAGGCCGGCAAGACCTTATTGATTATTGCTGAAGATGTTGATGGCGAGGCACTTGCTACTTTAGTAGTCAATAACATCCGCGGTATTCTAAAGACCTGTGCTGTAAAAGCGCCTGGTTTTGGTGATCGGCGCAAAGCGATGCTTGAAGATATTGCACATCTTACTGGCGGTACCGTGATTGCTGAGGAAGTGGGTTTATCGCTAGAGAAGGCCACATTGAAAGAGTTAGGTCAAGCTAAGCGTATTGAAATAGGTAAAGAGACAACTACCATAATTGACGGCGCTGGCGATGAAAAAGTTATTGAGGGCAGAGTTAAACAAATCCGCGCACAGATAGAGGAAGCTACTAGCGACTACGATAAAGAGAAATTGCAAGAGCGCGTAGCAAAATTGGCCGGGGGCGTGGCGTTAATTAAAGTAGGCGCTGCTACTGAAGTAGAGATGAAGGAGAAGAAAGCGCGCGTTGAAGATGCTTTACATGCAACACGTGCAGCAGTTGAGGAGGGTATTGTTCCTGGCGGTGGCGTTGCGCTATTGCGTGCCTGTTCTCAAGTAGCTAAGGTTAGAGGTGCCAATCCTGATCAAGATGCCGGTATTAAAATCGTTCTACGTGCCTTAGAGGAACCGTTGCGTCAGATCGTGATTAATTGTGGTGATGAGGCTTCTGTGGTAATTAATAAGGTATCAGAAGGTAAGGGTAATTTTGGCTACAATGCCGCAACTAGTCAATATGGTGATATGGTTGAAATGGGCGTGTTAGACCCAACCAAAGTTACGCGCTATGCATTACAGAATGCTGCTTCTGTGGCCAGCTTGATACTAACTACTGATGCTATGGTAGCGGAGTTACCGAAAGAAGAATCAGCTGCGGCAGGTGGTATGGGTGGCGGTATGGGTGGTATGGGTGGCATGGGCGGTATGGATATGTAAGGACGTTACATTAGCATTATCTTTACTTGAAGTTTGCTGCAATAAAAACCCCAATTCGTTGGGGTTTTTATTGCAGCAAACAGATTAAATTAGAATGAGTTAATATTTTTATTACACTTGCACATTTATCTAAAAATTTTCGTAAATTACACATCGTTAATTAATTTTATAAGAAAACCACTGCTTCTGTTAATCTGCTAAACAGTTAATCAACCACAGTCAAATGTCCTCTCAAATAATTTACTATGACCCCAGATCAATATTGTCAGAATAAAGCCATTCAAAGTGGCTCTAGTTTTTACTACAGTTTCTTGTATTTACCAACGGAGAAGCGTCGTGCTATTACTGCACTTTACGCTTTTTGTCGCGAGGTGGATGATGTGGTAGATGAGTGTACGGATACATCAGTAGCACGTATCAAACTTGCATGGTGGCGACAAGAAATATCGTCTGTGTTTAATGCAACACAGGAACATAGACCTGCTCATCCAGTAGCAAAAGCACTATTGGCGACGATTAAAGAAATAGATCTTACTGCCGAACAACTATATAAAGTTATAGACGGCATGGAAATGGATTTGGATTACAATCGTTACACTGATTTCAATACTTTGAAACTTTATTGTCATCATGTAGCAGGTGTAGTAGGAGAATTATCTGCCAAAATTTTTGGCTATCGTAATGATAAAACGCTGATATATGCTCATAATCTAGGACTTGCATTTCAACTTACTAATATTATACGTGATATAGGTGAGGATGCCCGTCGGGGCCGTATTTACTTACCACAAGATGAACTTGTTCGCTTCGGTGTTTCTGATGATGACATACTCAACTCATGCGAAACTAACGGCTTTAGACAGTTGATGGAATTTCAGATTGAACGAGCAGAAGAGTATTATGACAAAGCATTTGCAGCACTACCTGCAGAAGATCGTAAAAATCAGCTTCCCGGCTTAATTATGGCGGCAATTTATAGAACTCTTTTAGAAGAAATAAAGAATGGTGGTTGCCAAGTTATGAGACAACGCGTGAGTCTTACTCCAATACGCAAACTTTGGATAGGATGGAAAACTTGGGTTCGGGGGTAATTCAAATTTTTTTACTATGGGAACATGTGCGGCGTATTAGGTAAAGACGTGTCTCATAGTTGAGATATCGTATCAACAACCCCTTTTCATATGAACAACTTTAAAGATTACCTAGCGCCTAAGAATCTGCTCAAGGATCGCGTGATACTTGTTACCGGCGCAGGTCAAGGTATGGGCCGTGTTGCTGCGTTGACATATGCTATTCATGGCGCCACAGTGATTTTGCACGGTCGGAAGATCGATAAATTAGAGAGTGTGTATGATGAAATAGAGGCGGTAGGCGGACCTCAGGCAACTATTCTCCCATTTGATCTGGAACAGACAGAGAGTAAAGATTTTGAGGTAATTGCTCAAGCTATCAAGCTGCAATTAAAAAGATTGGATGGTATTTTACATAATGCAGTATTTGCTTCTAATTTAACTCCGTTAGAAAATCAGACACTAGAGTTGTGGTTAAGCACATTACGAGTCAATTTAATTGGACCATGTGCACTGACACGTGCTTGTTTGCCGTTATTAAAAGCTTCTCCAGATGCTAGTGTAATTATGACAGCTGATACACACGGTCATCATCCAGCAGCATATTGGGGGGGGTTTGCCGTAGCTAAGGCTGGGGTAGAAGTGTTGGTAAGAATCCAGGCTCAGGAATGGGAGATTTTGCCAAAATTACGCATCAACGCATTAATTCCGGGAGCGGTAAATACACCACAACGTAATAGAACTCACCCTGGAGAGATAAAACATACCTTACCTCAGCCGCAAGATCTGATGCCAACATATTTATATTTGATGGGAGAGGCCAGTAAGGGGGTGAGTGGTGAAACAATATTCTGTTAATATTTTAACTGGTATGACTGTGGCTGGTAATGGAAAAAGGTATAATTCAAATTCAAAATAAGGGATCAGCGAGGAACGGGATAGACGGTACGCGAAAGTGGCGGAATTGGTAGACGCACCAGATTTAGGTTCTGACGCCGAAAGGTGTGGGGGTTCGAGTCCCCCCTTTCGCACCAGGTAACTACGAACTGCTAGAGATTTTTCCTGTATTGTTTTGCAATTACTCTGGTTTCAGATTGTTATGACATTATGTCAATATTAATAACTAGTTAGGAAATATGATGCAGTTGAACTTAGAAACTATTAGCCCATTAGAGCGTCGTTTTAATATTTCAGTTTCCCAGGAAACTGTGAAGATCGAAGTAGAAAATCGCCTTAAAAAGTTTGCTCGCACAGCAAAAGCCAAGGGCTTTCGATCAGGTAAAGTCCCGCTAAACTTTATTACTAAACAACATGGCTTACAGGTACATCAGGAAGTGATGAATGATGTGTTACGGAAGAGTTTTGGTGAAGCTATTCTTGAACTTAAATTAAGAGTTGTCGGTCATCCATACTTCGAAGCAAAAGAATCAACAGGAGATGCGTCTCAATTTGAATTTAGCGTGACATTCGAAACTTATCCAGACGTGATCTTAGGCGATCTGAGTGCAGTCAGTATTGAGCAACCTGTTATGCAAATTTCTCCTATCGATGTTGAAAGAACTATAAATATTTTACGCAAACAACGAGCTCAGTATGAGACGGCAGAGAAATCTGCTGCAGAGGGAGATGAAGTTAGTATTAACTATCATGGAACTATTAATGGCGAGGAGTTTGATGGTTGTAAGGCAGATAATTCTCTCATAATCCTAGGTGACGGTCGATTTCTTGTAGATTTTGAGAAATCAGTGATTGGTATGAATATAGGAGAGGATAAGATTTTCGAAACAACTTTTCCAGCAGATTACCCTAGTCAGACTATTGCCGGTAGAGTTGTTACGTTTAAAGTAAAATTGAATGAAGTTAGAGTACCCAAATTCCCAGTGTTAGATTCTGAATTTGCTAAATTATTAGGCGTTATTGATGGTGACCTAGAAAAAATGCGTGACGCAGTAAAGGTAAATCTTGAGCGGGAGGTATCTAGACGGGTGAAATCCAAGATCAAGGAACAGGTAATGCAAGTGCTGCTTAACACCAGTACAGTTGATACACCAAAAGCATTGTTAACGTTAGAAATAGAACGTCTAACGCAAATTGCACACAGTGATCTCAAGAAGCGCGGTACAAAAGTTAAGGATATATCGTTACCTAAAGATTTATTTCAAGAGCGGGCACAACATCGTGTCAATCTTGGTTTAATTTTGTCAGAGTTAGTAAAAACTTACAATTTAAATGCTACCTCTGAACAGGTACGTGAAATAGTAAAAGACTTTGCGCAAAACTATGAAAAACCTGATGAAGTAGTTAAATTGTATTACTCCTCACAGGATCGCCTGAATGAAGCCGAGTCAACGGCGTTAGAGAATAATGTGGTGGCTTGGGTGCTGACGAAAGTAGCTGTTGTAAATAAAGTAGTCACTTACGAAGAGTTAATGGGAATATATTGATATGACACAACAGTTTAATTGGAGACAGTGTAGTTCAGACCCAGAAAATTTAGGCCTAATTCCCATGGTAATAGAAACCAGTGGGCGAGGCGAACGTGCTTACGATATATATTCTCGATTATTAAAAGAGAGGGTAATATTTTTAGTTGGACCTGTGACTGAGACTTCCGCTAATTTGATTGTGGCGCAACTCTTATTTTTAGAATCAGAGAACTCAGAAAAAAATATTCATCTCTATATTAATTCTCCCGGAGGTCTGGTTTCTGCTGGACTAGCAATTTACGACACTATGCAGTACATTAAGCCTGACGTTAGCACACTTTGCATAGGTCAGGCAGCAAGTATGGGCTCTTTGTTATTGGCAGCAGGAGCTCCTGGAAAACGTTTTTGTTTGCCAAATTCTCGTATTATGATCCATCAACCGATGGGCGGTTTTGAAGGACAAGCTTCTGATATTGAGATACATGCCAAAGAGATACTATTTCTTAAGAGTAAATTGAACAGTATTTTGGCCAAGCATAGCGGCCAAAGCATTCAAAAAATTGAGAAAGATACTGATCGTGATAATTTTCTCAGTGCTGAAGATTCGGTAAAGTATGGATTGGTGGATGTAGTTTTGACTAAGAGAAGCGAAGACGTCACCGCAAAAGAATAATGACTAAAACACCCGAAGTTTTTTAAATCAAGACGGCACTGGTTTGGATAAATCGGAGCAATATCATGTTAGATAAAACTGATGGCGAGAAATTACTTTACTGTTCTTTCTGTGGCAAAAGCCAACATGAGGTAAAGAAACTTATTGCAGGCCCGTCAGTATTTATTTGTGACGAGTGTATAGAGCTCTGTAATGATATTATCCGTGAAGAAATACAGGGTGCCGAGGCCGCTAAATTAATTAAATCAAGTTTGCCGGTTCCGCGAGAGATTTGTCAAATTCTTGATCAGTATGTAATCGGACAAGAGCTTGCAAAAAAAATCCTGTCAGTAGCGGTGTACAATCACTATAAACGCCTTAAAAATTTAGCAAGTGCGGGTGATGCTGATGATATTGAATTGGCTAAAAGTAATATCTTATTAATTGGTCCTACTGGTTCTGGTAAAACACTTTTAGCGCAAACATTAGCGCGATTACTCAACGTACCGTTTGTTATGGCTGACGCTACGACTCTTACCGAAGCAGGGTATGTTGGCGAAGATGTAGAAAATATTATTCAAAAACTACTGCAGAAATGTAATTATGATGTGGATCAGGCCCAGCAGGGTATTGTCTATATTGATGAGATTGACAAGATATCACGTAAATCGGATAACCCATCAATCACACGTGATGTATCGGGTGAAGGTGTACAGCAAGCCTTATTAAAATTAATTGAAGGTACTGTTGCTTCAGTACCCCCTCAGGGCGGGAGAAAGCATCCAAATCAGGAGTTTATCCAGGTTGATACCACTAATATTTTGTTTATTTGCGGTGGTGCATTTGATGGTCTTGATAAAATAATACGGGCCCGTTCCCATAAGGGTGGAATAGGTTTCGGCGCAGACATGCGAAATAATGATGATAATCAAAAAGGTATTGATGGAGTGTTGCGGAAAGTTGAGCCAGAAGACCTGGTAAAGTATGGTCTGATTCCTGAATTTGTAGGGCGTCTACCTGTAGTGGCAACTTTAGAAGAATTAGGTGAGTTAGCTCTAATTCAGATCCTAACTGAACCAAAAAATGCACTCATCAAACAGTATCAGAAAATGTTTAACATGGAAGGGGGCATCGATTTAGAATTCCGTGAACAAGCGCTTAAGGAAATCGCTAAAAAAGCTCTAACACAAAAGACTGGAGCACGCGGTCTTCGTTCAATTTTAGAAAGTACTTTATTAGATCTGATGTTTGATCTACCATCATTGGAAAATGTTACCAAAGTGTTAGTTGACCAAGGTTCCGTTGGGGGTAATATTAAACCAATTCTGATTTATTCGGATAAATCTAAGGCGGTTAAAAATCTCCAGTAATTGTTCTTTGTAGTTTTCTGCTATCTTGAATTTTTTTACAGTGTCCCCACATAGTAGATCTGCCAGACTTTATTTTAAAAATATAGGTGCGCTGTGTCTTCTCTAATTATTGACTCTAATCATTTGTTATTACCACTGCTGCCATTACGCGATGTAGTTGTATTCCCGCATATGGTTATTCCTTTATTTGTTGGGCGACCTAAATCTATCAGGGCGTTAGAAGCAGCTATGGAATCTGGTAAGACTATCTTATTGGTAGCGCAAAAATCTGCCGCTAAAGATGAACCGGTTTCTGAAGATCTTTACAATGTTTGCAGCGTCGCTAATTTGTTACAAATGCTCAAATTACCTGATGGTACTGTCAAGGTATTAGTGGAGGGTAGTCACCGTGCTAGTCTTGTAAAAATTATTGATAATGAAACTTATTTTTCCGGTGAAGCTGTGTTACTTCCACATGATGTAATTGACAATAATGAAATGGAAGCGATGCGGCGCACAGTATTGATGCAATTTGATCAATATGTAAAACTTAATAAAAAAATTCCACCAGAAATACATACTTCGCTTAATGGCATAGATGAGGTGGGGCGCCTAGCGGATACTATTGCCGCTTATTTACCATTAAAACTTGAACAGAAACAGGAAATTCTTGAAATTTTCGATGTGTCTAAACGTCTAGATCACTTATTAGGGTTACTAGAAACGGAGCTTGACATACTGCAAGTAGAGAAACGTATTCGTGGTCGGGTTAAGCGTCAGATGGAGAAGAGTCAGCGTGATTATTATCTTAATGAGCAAGTAAAGGCTATTCAGAAGGAACTGGGTGAGGGGGAGGATGGTGCAGATTTAGAGGAAGTAGATAAAAAGATAAAAGCTGCCAATATGTCTAAAGAGGGACGTACCAAAGCCGAAGCAGAATTAAAGAAATTACGTTTGATGTCACCCATGTCAGCCGAAGCCACGGTAGTACGTAATTACATCGATGTGTTAGTTGCATTACCGTGGAAAAAGAAAAGTAAAATTAACAGGGATCTCCAGGCTGCTGAGATTATTTTGGAAAAAGATCATTACGGGTTGGATAAAGTCAAAGAACGTATTGTTGAATATTTGGCGGTACAGCAACGCGTAGAAAAATTAAAAGCACCAATTCTCTGTCTAGTAGGCCCACCTGGCGTAGGAAAAACTTCACTAGGTCAATCTATTGCTCGCGCAACTAATCGTAAATTTGTTCGTATGTCTTTAGGCGGCGTGCGTGACGAAGCTGAAATACGCGGGCATCGACGTACTTACATTGGTTCGATGCCAGGTAAGATTTTGCAAAATATGACTAAAGTTGGCGTCAAAAATCCATTATTCTTATTAGACGAAGTAGATAAAATGGGGATGGACTTTCGTGGCGATCCATCTTCTGCATTATTAGAGGTTCTTGATCCAGAGCAAAATAATTCATTTGTAGATCACTATATTGAGGTTGAGTATGATCTATCTGATGTGATGTTTGTAGCCACCGCCAATACTTTAAACATACCACCGGCGCTGTTGGACCGCATGGAGTTAATTCGATTATCTGGTTACACCGAAGATGAGAAACTCAACATTGCTACTCGCTATTTATTACCAAAACAGATGAAGAATAACGGTCTTAAGGATGATGAATTAGCAGTATCTGAGTCAGCATTGCGAGATATAACTCGTTTTTACACACGAGAAGCTGGTGTGCGTGCTATGGAGCGAGAGATATCAAAGATCTGTCGTAAAGTAGTTAAATTCTTATTATCTAAAGGTAGTCATAAAAAAATTATTGTTAATGCACGCAATTTGAATAAGTACCTGGGTGTGCGTCGCTACGCTTATGGAATAGCCGAGGAGAAAAATCAAATTGGGCAAGTGACCGGATTAGCATGGACCGAAGTTGGTGGCGAGCTTCTGACTATCGAGGCGGTGATGTTACCTGGTAAAGGCAAGACCATTACCACAGGCAAACTAGGTGAGGTCATGCAAGAATCCATCCAAGCTGCATTATCAGTAGTTCGTAAGCGCTCTAGAGCGCTAGGTATTTCAGAAGATTTTTACCAGAAAAATGACATTCATATTCATTTACCAGAAGGGGCAACACCTAAAGACGGACCAAGCGCAGGCATTGGTATTTGTGTTGCAATGGTGTCAGCCTTGACAGGTATCCCAGTACGCGCAACTGTAGCTATGACAGGGGAGATAACACTACGTGGGGAGGTGTTACCAATCGGCGGACTCAAAGAAAAACTTTTAGCAGCCCATCGAGGCGGTATAAAAATAGTGCTCATTCCGGAGGATAATGTCAAAGACCTGGCTGAGATTCCAGAAAATATTAAAAGTCGATTAGATATTCATCCGGTGAAGTGGATAGATCAAGTTTTAGGATTAGCGTTGGAACGCAAACCAGAGGCTCTTGCTACCATTGATGCGCCCGTAACCACCACCTCTAGTCTAATTGAGAGTGTGGCAGCTATTACAATTCAACATTAACCCACCAAGAGTCTTGATTAATTAGTACTTTAAATTTGTAATCTTATTTTAGTACATAATTTGCTAAACGTTGGAGTATCGAGTTACCAGATCTTATTTTGTGAAAAGTCTAAAAATATTTCTGTTATTTTATAAAGAATATTTTGTCTCTAAAGGGGTCATATAAAAATATATATGCAATGGATACTTGACCAAGTTTGATAGGATTGATATAACTATCCCTGCAAGTTAATACATGTACTGCACTTAGTCCTAATTTTTTTTACTAACCATAGAAATAAAACAAGGGAGAGCATATGAACAAGTCTGAATTAATTGAAGCCGTTGCCAAATCCGCCAGTCTTTCTAAAACAGCTGCAGGTCACGCTCTAGATAGTACGTTATCTGCAATTAAAGGTGCTCTTAAAAAAGGACAGAGTGTTACCTTGGTAGGTTTTGGAACCTTTAAAGTAGGCAAGCGCGCAGCTCGAGTTGGTCGAAATCCTCGTACCGGTGCAGCCATAAAAATTAAAGCAGCAAAAGTTCCTAAATTTAGTGCCGGGAAAGCGCTTAAGGATGCCGTAAACTAAGTCTTCATCGGGACGGGGTGCTTAGCTCAGTTGGTAGAGCGTCGCCCTTACAAGGCGAATGTCGGCGGTTCGACCCCGTCAGCACCCACCAACCGAATTCTACAGGTTATTGGAGTGGTAGTTCAGTTGGTTAGAATACCGGCCTGTCACGCCGGGGGTCGCGGGTTCGAGTCCCGTCCACTCCGCCAATAAAATACACATATAAAGTCCTAAAGGGATATTCTTATTTTAGAATATTCAAAGAACTATCCAAAGCTAAACTGCTTGGATGCTTATCTGGAATGAAACTATACTTTCATTTGTTTCTTTATTGTGACTAACCTTGTCTTCCCACCAGAGCACCAACCTCATCACCTGCATTTATCCGCGTCAAACTATCAGGATCCTCTTTAGCGAGCATAGGGCGATACGTGCCCAAACAAAGCCTACGTGGGCATTAAAGATTTAATAGTTCAACACCCCACCCACCCGGTACCCCTTATTTTTTGCTTGATAATACCCAGTCTTCCCATGCAGTCAATTCCGGACGTCCAATGGGGTAATTCTGATTTTAGTAGTGTGTGTAAGAGGTTTACGTAGTAAGGGTAGTGGATGATTCTGCGTTTCAATACCCACTTTAATCTGCACCCCTCTCATCTGGTCTCATATGGACACATGGTGTTGATGCATAAGATGTCATGGGTGTTTTATTGATAGGTTATATAAGGTATGATTGATAGACTGTATGCGTTAGTCTAATACAATACGATTTCTAATTTCTATTCAATAAAAATTATGAACATTAAATTCATCCCTCTATTTATCTCACTGGCAGTCCTATCTGGCAATGCACTTGCTGATGCACCTGAAGCACGTCATGACTGGACTGGCTTTTATGTGGGGGGATTTGTTGGCGGTGCTGCTGGTACTAAAACCAATACAACTGAGCCAGTAGCCAGTGATGGTTTTTGGAACGCCCCCTACTCCTCCGATTCTAACTACCATACAAAGGCAAGCGTTATGGGGGGGGTACGGTTGGCTATAACTGGCAGCTAGGGAAATCACCTTATTTGATTGGTTTAGAAGCAGAGTACGGGTACTTGGGATCAAAGGGTAGCAAGCAAGATCCTAACGCAGCGCCCCGTGGAGATGCTGGTGACGGTTCGCATAGCACTAAGATTGGTGGTTCATATGGCTATGGTTTGATTGGCGGACGTCTAGGGTACGCACATGATCGTAGCCTCTTTTACGTTAAGAGTGGTGCGGTGTTTACTACTACTAAGACTAATTATGACGACTTTAACAATAATCCGTCAGTCAGTGGTACTTTGCATACTTCGGGCAAGAGTGACAACGTAGGTTATGCCATCGGCGGTGGTATCGAACAAGCCCTGCCACCAGAGTGGTTTGAGTCAGCTAAGCATATATCTATCAAAGCTGAATACCTCTACCTTGGTATTGGGAGAACGCAGACGACTTCAGGCGTGGATTCCCCCTGGGGCCATACATCCACCACCACCGATCATATCAAAGGCATGCACACGGCTAAGATTGGTATCAACTATCAATTCGAAGGTTTCTAGTCTTGGTGGGGTAATACCTCTCTGCTTCGCACCACTTCGCAAAATTATCAGTAATAAAGCGGAAAGAACCGTTTTGCTTACCTCTCTGTAGATATTTTTTTAGATGCTTCATTAAATTTCATCGCTTACCTAGCCATTAAATCTATAATGCTCCGAATGAGATAGAAAGAGACTGAGTTAAATATATAAATTTAGACTAAGAATTATATTTTCTCATTTGAATAATGTGAGTTTTTAAAAAATGACTAAGATAGCAAATAAGACGATCTAATCTCTTGTAGTTTTCTCCATGTAGCGCACTCTTTCTATTATCCGTTCACCTCATCAGATTTTGCGTTAAAATAGGACGTGCGTAAACTCGCTTTTTATTTGTTCTTGGATCTTGATAATGTTTGATTTTGTTAACGAAAGGAAACGCATTGTTCAAGCTATTATGGCTATAGCTACATTACCATTTCTTTTCTGGGGAATTGAGTCGTACCGTAACACTGGTAGTGAAGATTATGTGGCTATTGTGACTGGAGAAAAAATTCAACGTCAAGAATTTGATCAGGCTCTTCGCAACCAGCAAGAAAATATGCGCAATTCTCCAGGAGAAAAAATTAATGATGCGATGATAGATAATCCAGAAATTAGATTAGCCGTAGTAGAAAAATTAATTCTGCAGCGTTTATTTAAGAGCGAGGTAGCGGGTGCTAAATTAACTGTTACAGATTCACAATTAGTGGAAATTATACAAGGTATTCCCGCATTCCAGCAAGATGGAAAATTTTCTAATTCACGTTATGAAGAGATATTACGTAATCAAGGCATGACCCCAGTAATTTTTGAATCACGAGTTCGTCAAGATATGATGCAGCAACAATTGACGGATGCCTTTACCCAATACGGTTTTGTTTCAGATACAGTAGCTCACAAAATAATGCGTTTAAGTGAGGAAAAACGTGAGATAAATCAAATTCGCATTCAGCCAGAACAATTCTTATCACAAATCAAACCTAGCGATGCCTCTGTCGAGTCTTATTATAAAGATCACCAAAATGAGTTACAGCTCCCAGAACAGGTGCGCGTCGAGTACTTAGTATTATCATTGGATGATTTAATTAAAAAAACGCTAGTCAGTTCCGATGAGGCAATAAAATATTACGATGAACATAAGAGTGAGTTTGATCAAACAGAAGAGCGTCAAGCCAGTCATATCTTATTTAACGCTCGTGTTACTGCGTCCGATCAAGATAAAGAGATAGCTCGCTCTAAAGCAAAGAATTTATTAGATCAAATTAAACAATCACCAAAAAGTTTTGCTGATTTTGCAGGGCAACATTCTCAAGATCCTGGCACAGCAAATAAAGGCGGAGATCTTGGTTTTTTTGGTCGCGGGATCATGGTGAAATCTTTTGAAGATGAAATTTTCCAGATGAAACCAGAGGAAATCCGTGGCCCCATTCAGACAGATTTTGGTTTCCATATAGTGAAACTTACGTCAGTAAGAGCTGGGAAGTCAGTAAATTATGCCGATATAAAGAATCAGGTTGAACAAGAACTAAAGAAACAAAAAGCTGGGAAGACATTTGGCGAAGTGGCTGAGAGTTTTGGTAATATGGTATATGAGCAAGGAGACAACTTGAGGCCTGCCGCAGAGAAGTTCAAGCTGTCCATTCAAGAGAGCGGATGGATCAACAAAAAGGTTGGTGAAGCTCCATACCTTACTGACGAGAAATTATTAAACGCAATATTCTCAGAGGATGTAATTAAGAACAAACATAACACTGAGTCGATTGAAGTAAAACCAAATACTTTAATTTCAGCAAGAGTTGTAGGGCATAAACCTGTGGCGATACCTTCGATAACGATAGTGAAGGATAAAATTAATGAAATCTTGGTGCGTCACCAGGCGATTGATTATGCGAAGGAAGAAGGTAAAAAGAGGCTGGCACAATTACAAGCAGGTGAAAAAGATACGTTGACGTGGGGTCCTGTTCAGCAGGTTTCCAGGAGAGAACCGCAAGGATTAGATAATGAAACTTTAAGATCAGTTTTCAAGGCTGAGTCAGTTAAGTTGCCTTCTTATGAGGGTCTTGTTGATTCTTTAGGGGGATTTTCTTTGATTCGTATCAGTAAGGTAATGGAGCCATTACCTGTTGATAAGACCAGAATTAAAGATTTCGGTAAACAGTTACAGCAACTAATCTCTCAAGAAGAACTTTTGTCATATCTCGCCGCGATCAAACAACGATCTGAAGTAACAATTAGGAAGGAGAATATTGAGAGAAGGCAGTAAATTGTGACATGTTACGAGTTGTTAAGATCGAAAGCGACGGTATTAAATCCAGCATCGACATAAGTGATCTCTCCAGTGATGCCACTAGCTAAATCGCTACAAAGAAAGGCTGCTACGTTACCCACTTCCTCTATAGATACATTGCGCCGTAATGGTGCAATTTTCTCGGTATAACTTAACAATTTACCAAAATTACCTATGCCAGTTGCTGCCAATGTTTTAATTGGTCCAGCGGAGATTGCGTTAACTCTTATACCTTTAGGACCTAGGCTTGAAGCCATGAAACGTACATTTGCTTCAAGGCTTGCTTTAGCCAATCCCATTACATTGTAATTTGGCATGACTCGTAGTGCGCCCAAGTAGGTTAGGGTCAAAAGAGAACCATTTCTATTCTGCATCAGTGGAGCTCCAGCTTTTGCAAGTGCAGCAAAGCTATAAGAACTAACATCATGGGCTATACGAAAGGCATCGCGGTTCAGACTCTCTAGGTAATCTCCATTTAATGCCTCACGTGGCGCAAAAGCAATAGAGTGAACGATGCTATCGAGAGTATCCCAGTGCATACTGAGATCTTGGAAGCATTGAGTTATTTCATTATCTTTTGTCACATCGCAGGGAAATAGCAAGTCACTATCAAACTCGGAAGCAAGTTTCTTAACGCGCTCACGCACCTGTTCTCCTTGATATGTGAAGGCGAGTTGAGCGCTCTCGCGCCACATAGCCTTGGCAATACCATAGGCAATAGAACGATTACTAAGTAATCCAGTAATAAGGATGCGCTTATTGGCGAGAAGTTCCATGTCGTGTCCTTGTGAGTATTTTATTCCCAGTTGTAATAGATTATAGCCTAGGAGCTCATGACTTTTGAAGGAACATAATAAGATTAGCTGAAGTAAGAATTCTTGAGCCTATTCTATAGCTTCAATTTACGCTAAACTATAAATCTAATGAAGGTACCGTATAAATACCTCCCAGTACTCTTTCTAGTCCCGCTCTTTGCATGTAGCGGAGACTCTTGGAACAATCCTTATCCGGCTACCGATGCGGATAAGAATATTCTCTATGGTGCCTTTGCTGAGCGTCCCAAACATCTTGATCCGGTGCAATCATATAGTTCAAATGAGATTCTATTCACCGCGCAGATTTACGAGCCACCATTACAATACCATTATCTGAAACGTCCTTATACATTAGTTCCATTGTCAATTGAAAAAATACCGATAGCGCAATATTTTGATGAAAATGGGAAACAGTTATTAGATGGTAATAGCGATCAAAGAGTCGCTTATACAGTTTACGAGATTGTCATTAAACCGAGTATTAATTACCAACCTCATCCTGCTTTCGCTAAAAATGATCAAGGTAAATTTCTTTATCACAATCTAACGACTAAGGATTTGGTCGGAATTTTTAAGCCCAATGATTTTTCTTATACTGGTACGCGTGAGTTAACAGCAGAAGATTATGTTTTTCAGATTAAGCGACTAGCTCACCCTACGCTACACTCCCCAATATTTGGCCTGATGTCGGAGTACATTGTTGGTCTGAAGGAGTATTCAGCTACCCTCAAAAGAGTGGCAACAGAGCAATCTAAAGAGGAGGGTAAGAATACTTATCTCGACTTAAATAATTATCCATTAGAGGGTGCGCAGGTAGTGAATGCCCATACCTACCGTATCAAAATTAAGGGAAAGTATCCACAATTTATTTATTGGCTAGCAATGCCTTTCTTTGCTCCAGTTCCATGGGAAGTAGAGCGTTTCTACACTCAACAAGGATTAATAGAAAAGAACATTACTCTTGATTGGTATCCTGTCGGTACTGGAGCCTATATGCTAACTGAGAATGATCCGAATCGAGCAATGATATTAGAAAAGAATCCTAACTTTCATGGCGAAGCTTATCCGTCAGAAGGCATGCCAAATGATATAGCGGCAGGTCTATTAGCAGACGCAGGCAAATCATTGCCTTTCATTGATAAAGCTGTATTCAGTCGTGATAAAGAAAGTATTTCACGCTGGAATAAATTTTTACAAGGTTACTACGATGCTTCAGGTATTGGTTCTGATAGTTTTGATCAAGCAGTACAATTGATGGGGCAAGGAGAAGCAACCGTGACCGAGGAAATGAAAGCTCAGGGCATCCGTTTGCAAACATCGGTCCCAACCTCCACCTACTACGTAGGTTTTAATATGTTGGACCCCTTGATAGGTGGTTCTTCTGATTCTGCAAGAAAATTACGACAGGCTATTTCTATAGCAGTGGATTATGAGGAGTATGTTTCTATATTTTCTAATGGTCGTGGTATTCCGGCACAAGGACCAATTGCACCTGGTATTGCTGGTTATCGAGATGGTCAGAAGGGGATCAATTCGGTTGTATATGATTGGGAGAATGAGCAACCAAAAAGAAAATCCATAGAAGCCGCTAAAATTCTATTAGCTGAGGCGGGTTATCCTAATGGAATGGACGCGAAAACTAACGCTCCATTAGTATTGTATTTTGATGTAACCGCTCATGGCGCTGAAGATAAATCTAATTTAGATTGGATGCGCAAACAATTTCAAAAATTAAATATTCAATTAGTGGTGAGAAGTACAGATTACAATCGTTTTCAAGACAAGATACGTAAGGGTAATGCGCAAATATTTGAGTGGGGATGGAATGCTGATTATCCTGATCCAGAAAACTTTTTATTCTTGCTGCATGGACCACAAAGAAAAGTCGGGAATGATGGTGAGAACGCCGCTAATTATGATAATCCTGAGTATGATAATTTGTTTGAGAAAATGAAAAATATGGAAAATGGCCCAGAGCGACAAGAAGTTATTGATCGCATGATCGTTATTTTACGTCAAGATGCGCCATGGTTATGGGGATATCACCCTAAAGATTTTGTTTTGTATCATGCTTGGTATGAGAATATTAAACCCAACAAACTGGCTCATAACAATATGAAGTATTTTCGCATAGATGCCAATTTAAGGGAAAAGAAGCGGAAGGAATGGAATGAGCCAGTGTTGTGGCCTATTGCATCCGGTCTAATTGTATTAATAATAAGTTTGATCCCTGTAATGTTTGTTTATCGACGCAGAGAGCGTGGGGTCGGGATTCCAAATTCAAGAGCCCAAGATAGCAATGTTTAATTACATTATACGTCGCATATTTTATGCTGTTCCAATTTTGATCGGCGTAAATTTAGTTACTTTTGCACTATTTTTTGTAGTGAATACTCCCGACGATATGGCACGCATGCAACTTGGCATCAAGCGTATTACACCAGAAGCAGTTATCAAATGGAAACAAGAGAGGGGCTATGATAAACCATTAATTTTCAATGCTGAGGCAGAGGGCGTTACAAAATTAACTCGTACTATTTTCTTTGAAAAATCAGTTTCGATGTTCATCTTTGATTTTGGGCGCGCCGATGATGGGCGCGATATTGCTCGTGAAATAACGACACGTATGTTGCCGAGTCTTGGTATTGCATTGCCAGTATTTCTATTAGGCCTTCTGTCTTACGTGACATTCGCGCTTTTAATGACATTTTTCCGTGCCACTTATATTGATCTATGGGGCGTTGTGCTATGCGTTGCATTAATGTCCATATCTGGACTTTTTTATATTATTGGCGGCCAATTTCTTATTGGTAAATTGTGGCACATAGTCCCCATTTCTGGTTATGGTAATGGATTAGATGCTACTAAATTTTTAGTGCTGCCAGTTCTTATCGGCGTGATTAGTGGAGCCGGTAGTAGTATTCGTTGGTATCGAACCATATTTCTAGAAGAGATAAGCAAGGATTATGTTCGTACTGCTCGTGCCAAAGGTTTGTCGGAGAGAGTGGTATTGTTTAGACATGTGCTAAAGAACGCTATGATTCCAATACTCACTGGTGCAGTGGTTATTGTGCCGTTACTATTTCTAGGTAGTCTTGTGAGTGAATCATTCTTCGGCATTCCTGGTCTAGGCAGTTATACTATCGATGCCATTAATTCCCAGGATTTTTCTGTTGTGCGTGCCATGGTTTTTTTGGGATCTTTGTTTTATATCATCGGATTAGTATTAACTGACATTTCTTATACGCTGGTTGACCCAAGAATAAAATTAGAATAATAATTTTTCAGACGAGATAGTCATGCCTTTCAAGCCCATTGTTCTCTGGACTGATGCCCTCATTTATCTGCTATTGGTGGTAATAGTTTTTTTCGTTTGGTATGTGCGGAGCAACAAACATCTTTTGGAGCCATGGCGACGGGTAGGTCACAGCACGAGTGGTATGATGGCTTTGACATTATTGGTATTTTTTATAACGATTGGCTTGCTCGATACTGTACATTTTCGTTCCGCTGTAGAGAGTAATAGAGACACAGAGTCAGGAACAATTTATAGCGCGGAAGTGCTGAGTTTGCTTGATGTTATTGCGACACCTTTGCGTACGCGATTAGAAAAAACTTACTCAGCACCTTTTGCCACACATCTTTACACCAAGGAAACGATAGAGTTATCTGACGGAAAACAGGTACGAGAATTTCCTCGCTTGGTATTTGGAGGGGCAAACTTACAGGATCCCAAAACCCAGTTTACTGCAGACTTTGCTTCGCGAGCATTCATCGGTTTAAGTTTTGGAATTTTTATCTGGTGTATATGCGCTATTCTTCTAATTACTTTATTAGCGTCTATGGGTGGTCATAAATTCTCCGAAACTCTCTCCATTATTTGGCGAAATGAGACAGAATCTCCATGGAAATATGTGCTTTTAACGCTTGCTTTGATATTCTCATTAGCAGGTACTGCAATAACTTTATCTGCTCATTACCATATACTTGGTACTGACAAGGTAGGTCAAGATGTATTTTATCAATCATTAAAAAGCATTCGTACGGGATTGGTAATCGGAACACTTACTACCCTCATAATGCTCCCATTTGCGATACTCTTGGGGATTATGGCAGGATATTTCAAGGGATGGGTAGATGACGTGATTCAGTACACCTATACTACGTTAAGTTCGATCCCTAGCGTACTGTTAATTGCTGCAGCTGTTTTGATGATGCAAGTGTATACAGAAACTCACCTCGAGTTATTTGACACCATTGCTGCACGCGCTGATTTACGCCTTCTATTCCTCTGTATCATATTGGGTGTGACTAGTTGGACTGGTCTGTGCCGTCTTCTGCGTGGAGAGACTTTGAAGTTGCGTGAGATGGAGTATATTCAGGCAGCTCATGCATTTGGTGCATCTCATTGGCGTATTATTAGCCGCCATATCCTTCCTAATGTAATGCACATTATTTTAATTACCACAGTTATGGATTTCAGCGGATTGGTTCTAGCCGAAGCCGTTCTATCTTATGTTGGCGTTGGTGTTGATCCTTCTATGATTAGCTTCGGAACAATGATTAATGCTGCACGCTTAGAGATGGCTCGTGAACCAATGGTATGGTGGCCACTGCTCTCAGCTTTTAGTTTTATGTTTGCATTAGTACTTAGTGCCAATCTATTTGCCGATTCAGTACAGGATGCGTTTAATCCAAGAATAAAAACATCATTGATTAGAATCGGAAAATCTCGTCAAGGTAAACAAGGTAATAAATTAGAAAATAAAGTCGTGGTTTCTATAATTAGAGATTCCACTTCGCCATGACCCCATTATTAAAGATTAGTAATCTGGAAACTATTGTCCATAAAGGTTTAAAACCTGTACGAGTAGTTAACGGACTGACCTTACAAATTATGAAAGGGGAAACCTTTGCCCTATTAGGAGAGTCTGGTTGTGGTAAATCTATGACTGCACTTTCTGTCATGCGATTGCTACCGGAAGCAGGAGAAATCATTTCCGGTTCTGTTAAAATTGGTGGAGAAGACCTACTTCTTTTACCAGAAAGCGCTATGCGCAATATACGCGGTAGGCGTATCAGCATGATTTTCCAAGAACCGATGCTAAGTTTAAATCCTGTTCTAACAGTGGCAGATCAGGTTGGAGAGGTATTACAGCAACATTTTAACTTGCAGGGTATAGCGCTTAAAGAGCGCATTTTAAAAATATTAAATCAGGTTGGTATACCAGATGTACCAAATCGTATGTTTGAATATCCTTTCCAATTCTCTGGTGGAATGAAGCAACGGGTGATGATTGCAATGGCGTTAGCTGGGGAGCCCGAGTTACTTATTGCTGATGAGCCTACTACTGCCTTAGATGTTACCATTCAGGCACAAGTATTAGCCCTTATGAGTAGTTTGCAGCAATATAATGGCATGGCTATTCTTCTAATTACCCATGACCTCGGTGTAGTGGCAGAAATGGCGCATCAGGTAGCGGTAATGTACGCAGGAGAAATTGTCGAGACTGCGGCACGCGATCAATTTTTCAGAAATCCAGCGCACCCCTATTCTTTAAAACTTTTCGCTGCGTTACCTGGCAAAAAGAAACGAGAGAAAGGGTTGGCGACAATTAATGGAACCATGCCACTTTTGTCGCGTGAGTTTATTGGTTGCCGTTTCGCAGACCGTTGCGATCATGCCTGGGATTTATGTCATGTATCTGTACCAGAATGGAACGAGGTGACTGCTGGTCATCAGGTAAGGTGCCATCTTTTTAGTAAGAACTCGGAATATAGGGTCGAAAGCCCAGTTAAGAAGGTAGAAATTAGTTCACAGGCAATGTCTGCTTTCCAGGCACCCACTTCAAATCCACAATTATTACGCGTTACTAATCTTAAAGTTCACTTCCCTATACACAAGGGATTGATGAAGCGTGTGACAGGACACATCAAAGCAGTAGATGGCGTATCACTTACAATTCCACAAGGAAGAACATTAGCGTTAGTTGGGGAATCGGGTTGCGGCAAGACAACAGTGGGAAAAGCTATTCTGCAATTAATCCCACCTACAGCCGGCAGCGTGCAATATGACGGATTGGAGTTGGTAGGTCTAGAGCGTAAAAAATTACGGGAGAAAAGAACTGAATTTCAGATTGTATTTCAAGATCCCTACTCGTCTCTGAATCCTAGGATGCGTATAATCGACATCATAAAAGAGGGTATAAATTCTTCAGACATTAAATTTAATCGTGGAATGAGTGGTGGGAATCCCCGATCTTTAATTTCAGAAGAAGAGAAAGTGGACACGTTGTTGCAGCGTGTGGGGTTGCCTCCTGATACAGGGTGGCGTTATCCGCATGAGTTCTCTGGTGGTCAGCGACAACGCATTGCTATTGCTCGAGCTCTAGCAGTCAATCCGAGACTATTAATTTGCGATGAACCCACAAGCGCCCTGGATGTTTCTGTACAAGCGCAGATTTTGAATCTGCTAGAAGAATTACAAAATTCTTTGGGACTCTCGTACTTATTTATTACTCATAATATTTCTGTAGTGGAGTATCTTGCTGATGAAATTGCAGTGATGTATTTAGGACGAATTGTAGAACAAGGGACTGTGGATGAGGTTTTAGGTAATCCAAGACATCCTTATACTCAGGCATTACTTTCGGCGGTGCCTGTAATTGAATTTGAATCAAAGCGTGAGATTATTCGTTTGCACGGAGACTCTCCTTCGCCTGTGAATCCACCATCAGGTTGTCATTTTCACCCCCGTTGTCATCACGCTACATCGATATGTCACACAATTTATCCAGAAGAAACTGCATTTAGTCCAACGCATATAACACGGTGTTATCTTTACTCAAAGGAGCGGAATTTGCCGCACCCGCAGATGCAAAAATAAGGAGTCATTAGTGACAATTAGTCAAGAAACCGCACGACGACGTACTTTCGCTATCATCTCTCATCCCGATGCTGGAAAAACAACGCTTACTGAGAAATTACTATTGTTTGCCGGCGCGATTCAAATTGCCGGCAGCGTTAAGGCACGCAAGGCTAGTCGACATGCTACCTCTGATTGGATGGAGATTGAGAAGCAAAGAGGTATTTCGGTGGCCAGCTCAGTAATGCAGATAGAGTACCGTGATTGTATTATCAATTTATTAGACACACCTGGCCACCAAGATTTCTCTGAAGATACTTATCGAGTCCTAACTGCGGTAGATGCCGCATTAATGGTGATAGATGCAGCTAATGGTGTAGAGGCGCAGACATTACGTTTACTGGAAGTATGCCGTGCTCGTAATACACCTATCCTTACTTTCGTGAATAAAATGGATCGTGAAGTGCGTCCACCACTCGATCTTCTTGACGAGATTGAACGAGCATTGCGTATGACAACGATACCATTTACTTGGCCAATAGGTATGGGACGTAATTTCCATGGTGTATATGACCTCAGATCTGACAGTATGCGGGTCTTCCATCCTGGTGCGGATAGACTAATTAACAATGATGAAATTATTAAGGGTTTAGATAATTCAGAAATTTTATTGCGCTTTGGTGACAGTTATGTCTGCGCGCAGCAGGAGATTGAGTTAATACGTGGGGCTTCTTCGGTATTTGATCAAACAGATTTTCTCGCTGGTTTACAAACCCCAGTATTTTTTGGTTCTGCAATTAATAATTTCGGTGTACAAGAAATACTTGATGCATTGGTTGACCTTGCGCCATCTCCTCAATCACGTAGAGCAATCCAACGTGAGGTAAAGTCAGATGAACAGAAATTTTCTGGTGTGGTATTTAAAATTCAAGCAAATATGAATCCATCGCATCGGGATCGCATTGCTTTTGTACGTATCTGTTCGGGTAAATTTGAACGCGGTATGACTCTAAGAGTAGTGCGTAGCAATAAAGATATTCGCCCTGGTAGTGTAGTCTCCTTTCTATCTCAACGGCGTGAATTACTGGACGTTGCTCATCCAGGTGATATTATTGGAATTCCTAATCACGGGACATTGCAGCTGGGAGACACCTTGACAGAGGGTGAGAATCTACAATTTACAGGTTTGCCATTTTTTGCCCCAGAAATTTTTCAGACAGTCGAGTTGATGGATCCAATGCGCAGTAAACAGCTTAAGTTGGGACTGCTTCAATTAGGTGAGGAGGGAGCAATTCAAGTATTTCGACCTTATACTGGCGGAGCATTGCTATTGGGCGCTGTAGGGGCTCTTCAATTTGAGGTAGTCGCTCACCGACTTAAATATGAATATGGCGTAGAGTCACGTCTTGTGTCTGCGAAATATCAAATGGCGCGCTGGATTACTGCCGATGATCCGGACGAATTGAAACGGTTTCTCGATAAGAACGCTCATCGCGTGGCATACGACGCGGTAGATGCCCCTACTTTTTTAGCTTCATTTCCAGCCGAATTGAGTGTTGCTCAGGAGAATTGGGGATCTATTCGTTTCCATAGATTGCGGGAACACGCCGGTTTAGTTTTTCAGACTCATCTTAATGAGTGACGCAACTACCCAGATGATTAACTCTCAATAAACACAGAAAGAGTGATTAGGTTAAGTCATATTTCTTAAATGCACTAATTCACACATTCAAAGCGGTAATTATCATTTGTTTTTGTATTAGGGCTATCTATCCTTTTTGCCTGACGTTTTGATTTGGCGCATTGAGCATTAGCTAGATTTTTTGCTTCTTTCTCGCTCCAACTAGAAGAATCAACAATGACTGACCCTGGATTTATATTAGCTGTCTTGCGGTTTTTATGCTCTGCGCACCCTACTAGTAATGTAAGCATCATCATGGCAATTAAGTAAAAAACTTTTTTTTTCATTTTTTTTATATGAGTTTTTGGGTTGTTAGAATGATCTATAGATCTATTCAATATTCTGAATTTGTTCCCGCATTTGCTCAATTAAGATTTTTAATTCCATGGAAATTGAGGAAATTTTTACGTCTGCTGACTTTGATCCAAGAGTATTAGCTTCACGATTAAGTTCTTGCATCAAAAAATCTAAACGCTTGCCGATTACGCCACCTGCAATTAAAATTCTTCGTACCTCATCTGAATGAGTCTGTAAGCGTGATAATTCTTCATCCACATCAATCTTGCTTGCGAATAACACCAACTCTTGACGAATGCGATCATCATCACAATTGATCATAGCATCTCGCAATCGAGCCGCAAGTTTTTCTTGAAATGCCCTTAAAAGTACAGGGATATGCGGGACTGCTTCAGATATCAATTGATTTATTTTGTCCAAATGCCCAAAGAGTAGAATTTTTATTTTTTGGCCTTCACGGTTCCGTGATACCATTAATTCATCTGCGGTAATTTGTAACGCTTCCATGCAGACCCCATATAAGTCATCTGTGGGTAAGACGTCATCACTCAATATCCCTGGCCAACGAAGAATATCTACTACCCTTAGACTCAATGCATCTGGTAGTGAAACCCTCACAGCGCAATCCAGTGCCGTTAATTTTTGCATTAGATCAACATTGAGTTGTTGAGGATTCTCGGTACCTGATAATTTTGCAAAGCTTAAGTGACATTCAATCCTCCCTCTATTTAATTTAGTAGCTAGGAGCTCTCTCATTACTGGCTCAAGCAAACGAAACTCATCCGGTAGACGAAATTGAATGTCAAGATAGCGATGATTAAGAGATCTTAGCTCCATGCTTAGCAAGCTATTTATAGTTTTTTTAGTGGTTACTGCGTAACCAGTCATGCTATGTATCATGGGTTAACTTACTCACCAATAAATTCTGAATACGGTAAAATAACAAATTGAATATTTATCTTAACACTATCATTGATCATATGCATGGGACATCCGTATTAGTTTCTAACAACAAATATCAAAGATGGTCATAAATTATTGTTGCTAGATATCACGATAAGAATCTCTCTGTGGAATGCATTTAATCATAAGGAATTATACAATTATGCGTTCTGAAAATCGTACCTCAGCTCAACTTCGCCCCATTAATATCACTCGCCATTACACTAAATATGCAGAAGGCTCGGTGTTAATCGAATTTGGCGGGACTAAAGTATTATGTACCGCTAGTATAGATGAAAAAATACCTTTTTTCCTGAAAGGCAAAGGGAGGGGCTGGCTTACTGCAGAATATGGCATGTTACCCCGCTCTACTGATGAACGCATGCAACGTGAAGCAACAAAGGGAAAACAATCTGGACGTACCATGGAGATCCAGCGCTTAATTGGACGTGCATTGCGATCCATAGTAGATCTTGAAAAACTTGGCGAACGTACTATTCAAATTGATTGCGATGTGATCCAGGCAGATGGAGGCACTCGTACTGCTAGTATTACTGGTGCTTTTGTTGCACTACATGATGCGGTGGAAAAACTATTATGTCGGCAACTGATTAAAATTTCACCGATACTTGATCACGTTGCCGCAGTCTCTGTTGGTATCTATAAAGGAATGCCAGTGCTTGATCTAGACTATCTAGAAGATTCTTCTTGTGATACCGATATGAACGTAGTAATGACTGGTAAATTTGGTTTAGTAGAAGTGCAAGGGACTGCTGAAGGTATTTCATTTAGTCGACAAGAATTAGATACCATGTTGGACATGGCTCAGCAAGGAATACAGGAGCTTATTATGATTCAGAAGATCGCTTTGGAAATAATTTAATCTAACTAACAAAGATGAAAGAGCTTGTCATTGCTAGTAATAATCTGAATAAGCTTCAAGAGATTATTTATTTTCTTAATCCTCTCGGGATTAATGTATCGCCCCAGTCTGTATTTAATATCACTGAGGCAGACGAGCCTTACTCTACTTTTATTGAGAATGCTCTTGCTAAGGCACGTCATGCTAGTAAAGGCACCGGACTACCAGCTTTGGCGGATGACTCCGGTATTTGTGTCAATATTCTGGACGATAAGCCAGGAATTTTTTCAGCACGTTATGCAGGAGAGCCTAAATCAGATGAACGTAATAATTGTAAATTAGTTGAGATGCTAAGAAATGAACTTGATCGCAGGGCCTATTATTACTGCATCATGGTGTTAGTGCGTTACGCTGAGGATCCTCGGCCGATTATCTCCGAGGGTGTTTGGCATGGAGAAATTATTCTAGAGCCACGCGGTAAAGGTGGTTTCGGTTATGATCCTTACTTCTATTTATCCGAGATAGGTAAAACTGCAGCGGAACTATCCATGGAGTGTAAGAATAAAATCAGTCACCGCAGTCAGGCATTAATCAGATTAGTTGACTGTATAAAGAATGATAGATCTAATGGTGTTGGTTAATCCGTAGAGAGATCAAATAGGTGTCTTGCAATAATTGGTTATTAATTTGATATGACAGTCTTAATTGATTCTTCTCATATACTCAACTCTCGATCCATAAAACTAGAATCACTCCCCCCGCTTGGTCTTTATATCCATATCCCGTGGTGTGTTAGTAAATGTCCTTATTGTGATTTCAATTCACACAAAATTCCCGATAGGAATGATGAGACTCTGGAAAAAGAATATGTAGAAGCGCTTACACGTGATTTAGAAATGGCTCTACCGCAGATCTGGGGTCGAAGAGTGTCAAGCATTTTTTTTGGCGGCGGCACCCCTAGTCTTTTCAGTGCCCGTTCTATAGATTCGATCCTCACCACCATTAGAACATTGTTACCGTTAGAATATCTTGTAGAAATAACATTGGAGGCCAATCCAGGTACATTTGAGGTAAAAAAATTTACTGATTTCAAGGCCGCTGGCATTAATCGTCTGTCAATTGGTATTCAGAGCTTTAATCCTAGGCACCTTCGGGCCTTAGGCCGCATACACGACGACCGCGAGGCGCATCAAGCAATTAGAATTGCTCAGATAAACTTCAATAATATAAATCTTGATCTGATGTACGCATTACCTAATCAAACATTAGAAGAAGCTGTTCATGATATTAAGATCGCCAAAAATTTTGGTGTTCAGCATATTTCCGCTTATCACTTGACGATAGAGCCCAATACCTTATTTAATCGGTATCCGCCATCGTTGCCTAGCGATGACTTATCAGCAGATATGCAATTAATGATCGAACAGATGTTAGGGGTAGAAGACTATATAAATTATGAGACTTCAGCATTTGCTCGGTCTGGATATGAATCACGGCATAATTTAAATTACTGGCAATTTGGTGATTATCTGGGTATTGGTGCAGGGGCACATAGTAAAATTAGCTTTTCGAATAAGATTTTACGGCAGGTGCGTTATAAAGGGCCCAAAGAATATCTTGCTAAGATGATGTTAAGTAAGGCTATTTCAAATGCACAGATACAAGAGCAACACGAGGTAAGTCATAATGATCTAGAATTTGAGTTTATGATGAATGCGTTGCGGCTTACTAAGGGATTTACAATAGAAATGTTCCAGGAACGTACTGGTTTATCAATTACAGCCGTTCAAGAAAAATTAGGTATTGCGGAGCAACGTGGACTCATTGTACGTGACCATAGAAGAATTATACCAACTCTCCTTGGCAGAAGATTCTTGAATGATTTGTTACAAATTTTTTTACCAATTAAGAAGAATATGTAACTCATATTCTTTATTTTATGGTAATGATCTTAATTCAATAGCGACGGCGTTTATTTTCATAGACAGTAGTAGTTTATAAATTAGGCTCTAAGTAAGAGTGGCATTGAGGTTATTTTTTTGAAAAATTAAATCTCGAATGTTATGCCCAAGAAGTAAACCACGTTGTTCAAATTTAGTAAGAGATCTATATTCTGGGCGTAAAGCATAATCTTGGGCAGTATTCACAAGGCATGGTTCATGGTTCATTATTTCCAAAATTTTTCCGGCGTATTCTTCCCAGTCAGTAGCCACATGGATATACCCCCCTAATTTTAGATATTTACATAAAAGCGAGATAAATTCTTGTTGAATTAGTCTACGTTTTCGATGGCGGACTTTGGGCCAAGGGTCAGGGAAAAAGATATGAATTCCATCGAAACATTCTAACGGTAACATTTTCTGCAACACTTCTACTGCATCATGTTGAATTATTCGTAAATTTTCCAATCCCAGCTCCTGTATTTTTATTAGAAGACTGCCTACGCCTGGGGTGTGGACTTCGATAGCTATGTAATCATTTTGCGGACAAGCTTTGGCAATTGCCACAGTAGTTTCCCCCATACCAGAACCAATTTCTAAGAATTTTGGTTGGTTCTTGTTAAAAATTTCTTCAAGATTGAGTCTGTTCTCTGAAAATGGAATGCCGTAGCTTTCTAGTAAAGTTTCATGGGCGCGGCGTTGGGCGTTTGAAATGTGTCCTTGGCGAAGCACAAAACTGCGAATAGATCGATGCGTTAATATTTTTTGAGAACGGGTCATGAGAACGCCAGAATTATGCAGTTTTATTCCCATTACTGGCGATGATGCCACTGAGGGGTGAACTGGAGTCTGCGCTATAAAGTTTTTTTGTCATTCGACCAGCTAAAAAAGCCTCACGCCCAGCTTCTACTGCTTTTTTCATAGCCGAAGCCATTAATACAGGATTTTTTGCAGCAGCAATAGCAGTATTCATTAATACCCCATCACAACCAAGTTCCATAGCGATAGCCGCATCTGAAGCCGTTCCAACTCCTGCATCTATCAGCACAGGAACTTTAGCGCTATCAATAATAATTTGTAAGTTCCATGGATTGATTATCCCCATTCCAGAACCAATTAATGAAGCTAGCGGCATTATTGCAACACAACCAATCTCCTCCAATCGCTTGGCAATGATGGGATCATCTGAGGTATAAACCATTAACTGAAAACCTTCTCTTATTAGAATCTCGGCAGCCTTAATGGTTTCTATCATATTGGGATAGAGAGTTTTTGTGTCGCCTAGTACTTCTAATTTCATCAAGTTATGGCCATCTAATAGATCACGAGCAAGACGCAGTGTATGCACTGCAGTCTCTGCCGTATAACAACCAGCAGTATTAGGAAGTAGGGTATATTTTAAGGGAGATATTATATCTAATAAGTTCGGTTCATTTGGATCTTGACCAATATTAATACGGCGGATTGCAATGGTGACAATTTGCGCGCCACTGGCATCAATTGCTAAACGAGTTTGGGTAAAATCTCTGTATTTACCGGTGCCAACCAGAAGTCGTGAGGAATAAACTTTTCCGGCGATAATGAGAGTGTCCATAAGACCTTATGAATTCTTGATTGCAGTGGAAGCTAGTGTCTCGCAGGCGTGGAATTAACCTCCGCCAATTGCCGTTACGATTTCGAGACGATCCCCATCTATTAACATCTGTTCGTCAAATTTGCTACGTGGGACGATCTCCCCATTGCGATCAATAGCGAGACGTTTGCCTTCCAAGGCCATATTTCTGAGCAATTCAGACACGCTTATTGTGGCATCAAGGTGTTGTGGTTGACCGTTAACCAGAAGTTGTATCATTTTAAAACGTCTATAGAATCAGGTAGAATTGAAAACCAAATTTCATTTTAACATGCGGGCGTAGCTCAATGGTAGAGCAGAAGCTTCCCAAGCTTACGACGAGGGTTCGATTCCCTTCGCCCGCTCCATCCATTTTAATTCTAAAGTGATGTGTTTAAAATATAGATTTCTTAAGCTAACCTTCCTAGAGCTCACCTAGTATTATGTATTATTGAGCTGTCCCTAATTGTAATATTTATATCTTATTAATGTACAGTACCCCTTAATGGAAAATATTTTTAATATCTTAAATGAAACTATTTACTGTTTCTGAAAGTTTGCGTTAGACTAAAAGTATGTCTGAATTTTCGAGTCATCTGATTGCTTGGCAAGAAATGTATGGACGGCACAACCTACCTTGGCAGAACACTACTGATCCATATTTAATATATGTGTCAGAGATTATGTTGCAACAATCCCAAGTAGCAACTGTAATGAGCTACTACGGTAAATTTATAGAACGTTTTCCTGACATTAAAACGTTAGCTAGCGCTACACAAGAAGAAGTATTGAGGTATTGGAGCGGTTTAGGTTATTACTCGCGAGCACGTAATCTACACCAGTCGGCAGTGATTATTGTGAACACCCACCAAGGTATTTTTCCGCAAGATTTTTCGGCTATGCAACTACTGCCAGGTATAGGAAGGTCAACCGCTGCAGCCGTTGCTTCGCTTGCTTTTAATCAAAATCAAACTATATTAGACGGAAATGTGAAGCGCGTGCTTGCTAGACATTTTTTGATTGAGGGATGGACTGGTTTGTCCAAGGTAGAGAAACAGCTGTGGTTAATAGCCGAAACATTGCTACCCAAAAAGAATATAGCGATCTATACGCAGGGGTTAATGGATTTGGGCGCGACTTTATGTACCCGTGCAAAACCAAAGTGCGGTGTGTGCCCTTTGCAAGTAAGTTGCGGAGCCTATCAACAAAAACGAGTACATGAATTACCTACACCCAAACCACATAAAATTATTCCCAAGAAACAGACTGCCATGCTGATACTATTACATAATAATAAGGTCATGCTGGAAAAGCGTCCTCCAACAGGCATCTGGGGAGGGTTATGGTGTTTCCCAGAAATACCAGTTAATGAGAACGCCACTGTATATTGCGCACAACACCTCGGAATGAAAGTAGAGTCACTTACGAATATGTTGCCATTAGATCACGTGTTCACACATTTTCAATTGAGAATTTATCCAAGACTATTGCAAACATTCACACAAATCTCAGATTGTGAATCCGAGAGGGTGTGGATTACATTTAATGATGCCTTGATCTCAGCCATTCCAACACCAGTCAGGAAGTTATTAAATTTGTGTCAACAACAAAAATATTAAAATAAAATATGAGTGAGTGGCAAGAACTAAGAAGTAAGCAACGTATCGAAATGCTGGCATGTAGGGAAGAAATTTCTAAAAATAATCGTTATTGCTGGAGTTCAGCCATTACGGCAACATTAAAAAAAGGTTTTCCAGTATTACAAAGAAGTGCGGTAGGATTTTATTGGCCTCGTTGTGGAGAGTATGATCCCCGCCCTGCAATAAAATTTTTTCAGGAGAAGGGTGCGATTATAGCCTTGCCAGAAATTGAGAATAAAAGAGAACTGTTACGTTTTCGGAAATGGTGGCCGACAGCGCCGATGAAAGTAGATATTTATGGTATCCCTGTTCCGGATAAAACTGAATTGATAGCGGTTGATGCAATCATAATACCGATGGTAGGTTTTGATAAACAGGGCTACAGACTTGGTTATGGAGGTGGTTATTTTGATCGTACTCTGGCTGTGATTAAACCACCCCCATTGACCATTGGTGTGGCATTTGAGATTTCTCGTCTAAACAGTATTGCCCCGCAATCACATGATATTCGAGTAAGTTTTATTGTTACTGAAATGGGAATTTACCGCGTGCTTATGGGCAGTATGACACTCATCTCTAATGAAGAATGCGCGGCAGAGAATCCTTTAAGGTGATGTAATTTTCTCCCCCCTGTTAGAAAAGTTCAGTAGGGATTACAGGGTTGGTAGTTTTCTCGCCCCAGCGTTGCATGAGAGAGTGCTCTATACCAAGATGATCAAGTATTCTTGCTACAACAAAATCTACCATATCTTGTACATTTTTGGGGTGGTGATAGAAACCTGGGTTAGCAGGTAATATTACTGCACCACTACGTGCCAGCTTCAGCATATTCTCTAGGTGAATTGTGGACAGAGGCATTTCACGAGGTACTAAAATAAGTTGGCGATTTTCTTTTAGCATGACCCCTGCAGCACGTTCAATGAGTTTCTGATCTAACCCCATAGAAATGGCGGCAAGTGTACCCATAGTGCAAGGACACACCACCATCGAATTTGTCGGATTTGAGCCAGATGCCACTGGCGCAAACCATTCCTCCCGCCCAAATACATGTAGCTGTCCTGTAGCAGCATTAAAACGACGACTAAAGAATTCTTCCGTTTCTTTGGTACGTGAAGATAGCGTTAATCCCATTTCCTGTTGTGCAACGATCTGTGCCGCTTGCGAGTAGAGCAGATAAACTTGATTACCGGTGGTCAGTAACATTTCAAGTAAACGTATGCCGTAGGGCATACCAGATGCACCGGTCAGAGCAAGCGTAATAACTCTTGTTTTTTTCATTCTTAGTCTGATGATGAAATTATCTTAACCTTATCATCCTTATGATAAGCCATTTTCTTTTCTCTGTACCTAATAACTTGTCGATTTAGTTTGTCAAATAGATTATCTATAGAGGCGTACATATCAGCGCTATCAGCTTCAGCAAAAATGTCTTTGCCAGATATATGTAAATTAGCCTCTGCCTTTTGCTTTAATTTCTCTATTGACAAAATAACACTGACATCGATTACATGGTCAAAATGACGTGTAATTCTTTTTATTTTAGCGGTAACGTAATCATTCATAGCGGAAGTGATTTCTACATGATGACCGGTCAGTTTAAGATTCATTGAGACTCCTTTATTTTAGTGAAAATAATTTAACAAAGGTCTATTGTTGATGCCCGTACAAATTATGGATAATTCTCGGTAGTTAAGTAAAGAACTTTTGAGCGATATACTTCTTTGGGGCCATAGGCTGCCATAGGCATTAATTAATAGTGGAGAAGCAGTGTAAAGATAAGAGATTCTTATCTCGGCATATAATTGGCAATCCTAGAATTAAAAATTCTCTCCCAAATACACTTTTCTTACTAGTTCATTCTTGATTATTTCATCCGACTTACCACCGG
This sequence comes from Nitrosomonadaceae bacterium, assembly GCA_014190895.1. GTDB lineage: Bacteria > Pseudomonadota > Gammaproteobacteria > Burkholderiales > Nitrosomonadaceae > BJGV01. The sequence goes on from BJGV01000001.1 coordinate 176,269, forward strand.
CTAATACATTGCCTTCACTAATAATGTAAGAATAATCACAAATTTCCAATGTTTCCCTGACGTTATGATCAGTGATAATGACACCAATACCACGTTCTTTAAGGAAGTGAATAATTTTCTGTATATCTATCACAGCAATGGGATCTACCCCTGCAAATGGCTCATCTAATAGAATAAAACGTGGTTTTGTTGCTAGCGCTCGGGCGATCTCTACGCGACGTCTCTCTCCCCCAGATAGACCCATGGCCGGGTTATCTCTTAAATGACCAATGCCCAAATCATTTAATAAATTGTCAAGATGTTGCTGGATTTCATTTTTATTGTAACGCTGTAATTCTAATACGGCACAGATATTTTCCGCCACAGAGAGACGCCGGAAGATCGAGGTCTCCTGGGGCAAATAACTCAATCCGAGGAGGGCACGACGGTGGATCGGAATGCGAGTTATATCGAGTTCATCGAGATGTATGCTACCGCCATTCAGCGGTACTAATCCAACTATCATGTAAAAACAAGTGGTTTTCCCCGCGCCATTTGGACCTAATAAACCGATCACCTGACCACTGGAAACAGAAATCGACACTTCTTCAACCACGGTACGTGATTTATAGATTTTTTTTAATTTATTGGCCCTAAGCTCACTCATTTTCTAGAGTTTAATAGAGAGCAAAAAGAGCCTGTGGTTTATTAATTCCCCAATGATTTTCATTTTTTTGGTTGAATGACTGCCCGTACTCTTTTATTGGATTTAACATTAGCCTCTTCTTTATTGTTTACTTGGAAAAATTCAGTATCTGTATTATAAGAAATGTGTTCTCCGTGCACTTGATCTTGAGTACGTTTTAGGTGCGCCTGTTTGAAGAAATCTATCTTGTTAATCTTGGTGTCATACTCCATGCGCTCACTCCAGCCTTCAATGTACTCATTTAAGCCTTCACGTTTTTGTCGATAACTGGCGAGATTTCCGTAAGCAGTAGCACTTTGGAGACCACTAGCATTTTCCCTTAAAATCATTTTATCAGAATGAATAATTAAGGTGCCTTGTGTGAATAACACGCTGCCGGTAAATACACTGATTCTCTGCACAGCTTCGGTGAGGCTAGCGTTTTCTACAGTGGCGTGATCAGATTCTATATGAATAGGCTTATCTTTATCTGCACGTTCGGCCCAGGCAAATTCTGTTAAGAGGGCGCTAGAGAGCAACACGATAAAAAGTTTAACGTATTTTTTCATGAATAACCTTCACCCGCGATAGCAGTGTAGTAATTCGATTGCGGTCGTCTATTTCTATTCCGGTTGTATTAATAGTAGTGTTTTTCTCGGTGATAGTTACAGGTTTATCCGTCCTAGCAATTTCATCGTTAGGCAGAATGTGTAGGAAGCTCGTAGTCATAGTCATTTCATTCCCATTCTCATCAGGACGCAGTACCACAACGTTCCCATTAAGTAGTACGTCATTATTATTACCTGACAGCTTAGCTTGATCCGCCCTTACTCGCATCAGAGATTTTCCAGGCGTGGTATCAATAAGAGAGGCTTGATCAAGGTAGGTAGCGTCATCGCCTGTATATCGCAACATCTTTTCTGCGGAAATTAGGTAGTGTGCTTTGCTACTATGATTGACGCTAATAGTCGAGAAATTTTCTATGACATAATCAAAATTTTTATCAGAATTACTATTCTTACTATTTTTTTCTGAAGATGGCGACTGTATTCCTGTTTTATCCATAAAAAATGTGAGCATTGCTAGGAAAATGAGGAGAATTAAGGAGAATTTAGTAGGTAGATAACGAAGCATATAAATTTTTTTAGTAGTCGATTACAAGGTATAGATTTTTAGCAGCTATATTCTTTTATTTCGTTTGTGATTCTAATGTATTTAATTTTTTTTGATGGCAGTATGTAGATATTACTATTATTTCTGATGCCTAGTTACCATTAAATTGATAATAACTTACGTACGGTAAATTTGAATACAGTTTATTGACCGATGACAGAAAGACTTTTCAAAGGGCTTTAATATCACCGAACGTATCAGTATAATGCAGGTTCTTTGGGTCGTTAGCTCAGCCGGTAGAGCAGCGGACTTTTAATCCGTTGGTCGGCGGTTCGATCCCGCCACGGCCTACCAAATAATCAAGGGGTTACAGGCTTTTGCTTGTGACTCCTTTTTTATTTAAAGTAAATGTCACCGCGTAATGTATTCTTCCTAACTCCATGTCAGCATGTATTAAGACCGTAGGCTGTTGGGTTACCACAGGCTAGTTTCGTTCTCTTGTTCAGGGCAGCACATCTCTTAGTCCTAATGAATTCTTTTATACGCGTTGGGCGATGAGTACCGCATTTGAGCCGCCGAATGCGAATGAATTAGACAGTGCGTATTTAAGCGTAGGGGATAGGCGACCAACATGAGGAATGCAATCAAGAGCACAATCAGGATCTGGTTGAGAAAGGTGAGCAGTTGGGGGGATTTTTCCTTTCTGAAGCGCCATGACTGTTATTGCGAATTCTAGCGCACCAGCAGCACCAAGTAAATGTCCATGCATGGATTTAGTAGAACTGATTGCGATGCGCTTAGCGTGTTCAGCAAATACTAGTTTGATTGCTTCAATTTCAATCTTATCTCCAGCTTGTGTACCGGTAGCATGAGCATTGATGTACCCAATAGCGGTTGGATCTAACTTCGCATCAACAAGCGCTAAACGCATTGCGCGCACCTGACCTTCTGCCGCTGGCTGCGTTAGGTTATGTGAATCGCTTGAAGCCCCATAACCAATAATTTCTGCAAGCGGTTGAATGTTGCGTGCGGTTACAAGTGCTTCAGATTCCAGTATAAGCATTGCCGCGCCCTCACCGAGTACAAGACCGTTACGATCTTTCGAGAATGGACGGCATGATGCATACGCACCCTCTGGATGTTCTTTTGCGAGTACTGTAAGTGCGTCCCAACTAGCCATAGAACCAAAATTGAGCATTGCTTCTGTTCCACCAGCAATGACACGCCCCAGATAACCATCACGAATTGCACGGAAAGCTTCACCAATTGCAATTGATGAGGATGCGCATGCGACTGAATAAGTTTGTGACGGCCCACCCAATTTATGGTACATCGAGATGTGTCCAGCCGAGGCATTCGGCATAATAAGAGGGACTGACGCGGGTCTTACTGCACAACTTTTTTTAACAAAGAGGGTGTGATAGACATTTTCTATTGTTTGTGAACCACCAAGTCCGCAGCCTAGATAAATACCTGTTGAAGCTAATTTAGTGTTATTAGATAATAACTGAGCATTTTCAAGTGCTTGATTGGCGGCCAGTAAAGCCATTTGTGAAACTCGATCCATAAGTAGAAGTTGTGTTTTTGGAATCTTTCCTACGGGATCAAAATTGGCGGGAGCGACAAGAGAAGATCTTTTGATCCCCAGCGTTTCGGTACATACGAGATCTATTGCAGACTTTCCGCAGTATAGTTTGTCAAAAATCTGATTTGCATCGTCGCAACCATGTGGAGAGACAAGACCAATACCAGTGACAAAAACGCGACATTGTCCCAAGTTTGTCACCTCATATATTTTGGGCGTTTAGCATATCATCTATGAGCACAACTACTTCTCCTAGAGTTTTAAAATCTAACCGGTCGGTTGGAATTTCGATACCATATTTCTCAGAGACGTCAAACATTAACTCTACCATTGTAAGTGAGTCAAGCCCCAAATTTTCGAAAGTTGCTTCTGAGGTAATAACATCAGCTTCAATTTCATATTTATCGATAAGAACTTGACGAATATAATCAAATGAAGTCATTGGGAGGAGTGTGCTAATTTTTAGTTAATCAATAGATCGTGAGCGCAGGACGGATAAAAACTTTATTCTGCATGCTAAATTTTTGCATAGCAATACTACCTTCTCCTAACTTTAATGGCAACTCTATATTATTGATCGGTATAGAAGTGTGGCGCCGAATACTAAATTATGTGAATTATGTTCCGAGTTATTACCGGGGTATAATATTTGACTGTCATCTAAATATCTTATAAGAAAATGATAAGTATCTTTGGTTGGGTGTTATAGATACGATAAGAAGTTTGGCGTGACACGTAATTCTCTATAATCAGGCACGTATCCCGTCATTGACACTAACTTTGTAGACACTCGATTTTGCCATTTTTAACTTGCTTCCTGCTCATTCGGTGAAGTTCGCTTAGTATGCTGAGAACTGTCTTTATGAGTCAATTTTTTTGATTTTTGGTAAAAATAGAGTATGAAAACCATGTTTTCACCATTGGATGTCAAGTCTTATGTCGCCCCTACCTGGTTGTTAGGAGGTAATGCACAGACTATCTATCCATTTTTACTTGGCTCTTCGTCCATAGTTTCTTATCGGCGAGAACGTTGGGAGTTGAATGATGGGGACTTTATTGATATCGATTGGTTAGATAATGTAGCTGAAGCGCCAATGGTAGTCCTGTTCCATGGTCTTGAAGGAAACTCATACAGTCATTACGCACAAAGTATTATGAGTATGCTGCGTGATTTTGGGTGGCGTGGCGCCGTTGTGCATTTTCGTGGCTGCTCTGGGTCGCCTAATCGGTTAGCGCGCGCTTATCACGCTGGTGATTCTGTTGAGATTGATTGGGTGCTGCGAAAAATTATTAGACAAAATGCATTACTAAATTCTATTGCACCTCTCTATGCGGTCGGCGTATCGTTAGGCGGCAATGCCTTATTAAAATGGCTAGGTGAGCAAGGAGAACAGGCTTGTCACATACTTAATGGCGTTGTGGCCGTTTCTGTTCCACTTGATCTGACGGTAACCGGACGGGTTTTAGATTCTGGTTTTAATCGGTTCTATACCCGTCATTTTCTAAATAGCTTGAAACGCAAAGCATTTGAAAAATTAGATCGTTTCCATGGACTGTTTGATGCTAGTGCAATGAAAGAGTGTAGCACGTTGTATCAATTTGATAATCTCATAACTGCACCACTACATGGCTTTGCTGATACCGATGAGTACTGGAGACTTTCTAGTAGCAAACCATGGCTTAAATATATTCAGATTCCAACGCTCATCATTAATGCCCGTAACGATCCTTTTATGCCGGCATCTGCACTGCCTACAATAGATGATGTGCCACCTCTAGTGACATTAGAGTTCCCAGAACAAGGTGGGCATGTTGGATTCATGAGTTCTCCATTCCCGGGCAGATTGACTTGGCTACCAAAGAGAATAATTAAATTTTTTTATATTCAAAGTGGGTCTGTTAGGAGCTAAGGAATTCTGTTGATATTTTTTGCTGCGTAAAACAGAATTTTTTAAAATAAGTTCTACTTTTATACCGACAGATTACTATAAAAATCTTGCTAGGAAACCGTCTTTAAGGTTATTAGTCAGAGGAATTTTGACAAAATGACCGCTACCAGGTGCAACACTAACCGGTTTACCATTAAGATTTTGCATTTTCGTAAGTTCGATGGTGCGATTACCGGAAGGATGTATAATTTCCAGTCGGTCGCCAATTTGAAATTTGTTTTTAACCAGAACTTCTGCCATACCACTGGCCTCATCAAAACCGATGATGTCACCTACGTATTGACTACGGTTTGATTCCGAGTGTCCTCTTAGATAATTCTGAGTTTCGTTGGTATGATGCCGCTGAAAAAACCCATCAGTATAGCCACGATTAGCCAATCCCTCCAGCTCACCCAAGAGAGAGGGATCTAAAGCATTTCCTGCCATAGCATCATTTATCGCTTTGCGGTAAATTTGTGCGGTACGGGCAACGTAATATAATGACTTGGTGCGTCCCTCAATTTTTAGGGAATTTATTCCAATTTTGATTAAACGTTCAACGTGCTCAATTGCTCTTAGGTCTTTAGAATTCATAATGTAGGTGCCGTGCTCATCTTCCATTATCGGCATTAGTTCGCCTGGGCGCTCTTTCTCTTCTATTAGATAAACTTGATCGGCAGCGGGATGACGTTTTACGTTGTTATTGGGAGTAGAGTCAGATGAGGTTAACGCCTGATTAAAACTGAAATCAATTTTTTCTGTTCCCAGTGCATCACTATCAGTATCCCCTTGAGCTCCTTTAATCTTGTAATCCCAACGACAGGAGTTGGTACATGCGCCCTGATTGGGATCACGGTGATTAAAATAACCAGATAACAGGCAGCGTCCAGAATAAGCGATACATAATGCACCATGGACAAATACTTCAAGCTCTATATCAGGGCAAAGTTGACGGATCTGTTCCACTTCATCGAGTGATAATTCACGAGATAAGATGATCCGTGTTAGTCCAATTGCCTGCCAGAATTTTACTGCCGCATAATTTACTGTATTAGCTTGGACAGACAGATGAATGGGTATCTCCGGCCATTTTTCTCGTACCATCATGATGAGCCCAGGATCAGCCATGATAAGCGCATCTGGGCGCAGAGAAATAACTGGCTCCATATCTTTCATGTAAGTTTTTACCTTCGCGTTGTGGGGCACAATATTACTCGCGACAAAAAATCTTTTTCCTGCAGAACGTGCTTCGGTGATGCCAATATGCAGCTGCTCTATTCCAAATTCATTGTTGCGTGCACGCATGGAATAACGTGGTTGACCAGCATAGACCGCATCTGCGCCAAAGGCATAGGCAGCACGCATTTTTTCAAGCGAACCGGCAGGGAGGAGAAGTTCTGGAGATTTCAACATAGTGTAGAATTAAGGTAGTTTTTACCGTTAAATTGAATTTTTAATGAAATATTATTACAGTTAGTCACCTAACATCGAATTATATCATCATGTCAACTGTTCCGGCTTTCATTCATCTACGCGTACATAGCGAGTATTCTATCGTTGATGGCATCGTACGCATTGATAGCGCAGTGGAGAAAGCAAATGCCGACAGTATGCCAGCATTTGCTTTGACTGATCTTTCTAACTTATTTGGCATGGTAAAATTTTATCAGAGTGCTCGTAATAAGGGTATTAAACCAATTATCGGTTGTGAGGTTTGGGTTAGCAATGAGGTAGACCGCAACAAACCTGTAAGAATCTTGTTGTTGTGTCAATCCTATGTAGGCTACCTACTGTTCTGTCGTTTGTTATCAAGAGCTTACCGTGAAAATCAATATCGAGGTCGAGCTGAAATTAAAAAGTCTTGGTTTCATAGAAACGAAGATGGGACGGATGGTTTAATTGCTTTATCTGGAGCGCAACTTGGTGATATTGGCCTGGCCTTGATGCAAGAAAAAGTCTTGCAGGCTAAGACATTGGCAGCAGAATGGGCAGAATTATTTCCAGATCGTTTCTATATTGAGATACAAAGAGTCGGACGCATGAGTGAAGAAGTTTTTTTACAACGCTCTTTGGTATTAGCATCAGATTTACGTTTACCAGTAGTAGCAACGCAGCCAGTGCAATTTCTAGATCCAGATGACTATAAGGCGCATGAAGCAAGGGTATGTATTGCCGAAGGTTATGTTTTAGGCGATCATCGTCGCCCAAAAAATTTTACCGAACAACAGTATTTTAAGACTCAAGCAGAAATGGCAGTGTTGTTCGCTGACATCCCAGCGGCGCTGACGAACAGCGTGGAAATTGCGAAACGCTGTAATCTTGTCCTGAAATTAGGAGTTAATTGTTTACCATTATTCCCTACTCCAAATAACGAAAGTCTTGAGCAGTATCTGCATAATCAAGCATTGACAGGCCTTAAGAGTCGTATGGAGGTGCTATTTTCTGACTCAATTATGCGTGATACACAGATACAGAAATATCGTGAGCGATTAGATTTCGAAGTCGCTACTATCGTGCAGATGGGGTTTGCTGGATATTTTTTAATTGTTGCAGATTTCATTAATTGGGCTAAAAAAAATAACGTACCAGTAGGTCCGGGACGTGGCTCCGGTGCAGGCTCATTAGTCGCATACTCTCTTGGCATTACTGATATTGACCCCCTACGCTATGATTTGTTATTTGAGCGTTTTCTTAATCCAGAACGGGTGTCCATGCCTGACTTCGATATCGATTTTTGTCAAGATGGGCGGGAGCACGTCATAGAGTATGTAAAGAGAAAATACGGCCCTGAGAGCGTTTCACAAATTGTTACTTTCGGCACTATGGCTGCAAGAGCAGTCGTACGTGACGTTGGACGAGTGTTGGATCTGCCCTATAATTTTGTTGATCAATTAGCAAAATTAGTACCGCCTGAGCCAGGCATGACTTTAGAAAAAGCTCGCCAAGTCGAACCACAATTAGATCAGCGTGCACAAGAGGAGGAAGTGCGTAACTTGCTGGAATTAGCTGGGCGTCTTGAGGGCTTGACTCGGAATGTTGGCATGCATGCTGGCGGGGTACTTATTGCCTCTGGAAAGATCACTGATTTTTGTCCAATTTACTGTGCTGGTCCCGCTGATGCAGTAGTGAGTCAACTTGATAAAGATGATGTAGAGAAGATAGGTTTAGTCAAGTTCGATTTCTTAGGGTTACGGACCCTAACCATACTTGATTGGACTATAAGATATATTAAACAATTGAATCTGGAGACAAGAGAGCAGAAAATCGCTCATGTCGCAGATGATATTAAACAAGAAATTGCCGTCTCTAAAATTCAAAATTCTAGATTTCCTAAACTAGAAGAATTTCCTCTGGATGATCCCGATACTTATGTATTATTGCAACAAGGAAATGTCACAGGAGTATTTCAATTTGAATCACGTGGCATGAGAGATCTATTGCAAAAGACAAGACCAGATTGTTTTGAAGATATTATCGCGTTAGTAGCCTTGTACCGTCCAGGTCCAATGGATTTAATCCCAGAATTCATTGAGCGCAAGCATGGTAAACGTGTGGAATATATTGATCCGCGTTTACAACCTATACTCGGTTCTACATACGGTGTGATGATTTATCAAGAGCAAGTTATGCAAATCGCTCAGGTGATAGGAGGCTATAGTCTTGGTGGTGCCGATTTATTGCGACGAGCTATGGGCAAGAAAAAGATTGAGGAAATGGCGCAACAAAGAGATATCTTTGTTGCTGGAGCAATAAAGAATGGTTTAATTTCGCGTAAAGCCATTGAGCTCTTTAGTTTAATGGAGAAGTTTGCGGGTTATGGTTTTAATAAATCACATGCCGCTGCTTATGCTCTCATTGCATTTCAGACCGCTTATCTTAAAGCGCACCACCTAGCAGAATTTATGGCAGCTACTCTCTCTGCTGATATGGATGATACCGATAAAGTGCATACGTTTTTTGAGGATTGTGTGACTAATGAACTCACCATTCTTCCACCTGATATTAATATGTCGATCTATCGATTCTTGCCGATAGATCAGAAAGTTATACGTTATGGTTTAGGGGCCATCAAGGGAACGGGGGAATCAGCAATTACATTGATTATTAAGGAGCGTGATAAAAATGGATTATATGTTGATTTATTTGATTTATGTCGTCGCGTAGATAAGCGGATTGTTAATCGTCGGGTTGTGGAATCATTGATTCGTGCTGGTGCGTTTGATCCTATTAATAAGCATCGAGCTGCTTTATTGGCGTCAGTTGATATCGGATTGGAATCAGCCGATCAGATCAGTCGCGAGATTAACCAAGTAAATTTATTTGATGAAAGTGAGAGAATATCAGAAAAAATACAGTTGGTTAATGTTCTGCAGTGGACGGAAAAAGATAAATTAAAAAATGAGAAATTGGCGCTAGGATTCTATTTAAGCGGGCATCCGTTTTATGCTTATGCAATTGAGTTAAAGAAATTTGTGCATACCCAGCTAGACAAATTAAGTCCTCAAAAAGAGCCACAGCTCTTGGCAGGCATTATTCATTCCATTCGCATGCAAATGACCCGACGAGGTAAAATGGGCGTAGTTGTATTAGATGATGGAGAGGCCCGTTTGGAACTCGTGATACACAACGAGTTGTTTATCGCAAATCGTCACTGGCTCAAGGAAGATCAGCTACTCATAGTTGAGGCCAAAGTTAGCAATAAAAGCAATAATGAGAGAGATGACGGCGGTCTGCGCATATCCGCCGAGAGACTTTTTAACTTAGCCGATGCTCGTTCCTACTATGCTAAAAGTATCAAGATTTACTGCAATAATCTATCGGATGTTGCCAAACTAAGAGAATCACTCTCACCTTACCGCAATACCGATATACCCAATAAAAATCCAGAGCGCAGCAGTTATTATTGTCCAGTACTCATGATCTATCACAATAAAGATTCAATTTGTGAGCTAGAACTAGGGAATGCATGGGAGGTAAATTTGCATGAGAATCTGTTAGAATCTTTATCAGTAGACTTTAAAGCCGAGGATGTGGTAGTGACCTACTGATAGTGAACGTTTGTCAGGTATAATTAATACTAATACTGCAAGGTATTAAGAGCTTCATTGGCTAACTACAAGAATGTAGGTTTGACATTTGAGCGCGTCTAGCATAAAATTTGCCCCTTTCCTTGAATGAGTAGAATAGCTCTGTGAAAACATTTTCAGCTAAACCACATGAAGTAAATCATGACTGGTTCGTAATTGATGCGACCGATAAAGTATTGGGCCGATTAGCCGCTTTGATTGCACATCGTTTACGCGGGAAACATAGACCAATATTTACTCCACATGTGGATACCGGAGACTTTATTGTTGTTGTTAATGTTGATAAGTTACGGGTTACTGGAAATAAATCAGAAGACAAAGTGTACTATCGACATAGTGGCTATCCTGGCGGTATTTATGAAACTAATTTTCAGAAAATGCATGCACGTTTCCCTGAACGACCTCTAGAGAAAGCAGTGAAAGGCATGTTACCAAAAGGTCCTCTCGGATACGCCATGCTAAAAAAACTTAAAATTTATGTTGGCGCTACTCATCCTCACGCAGCACAACAGCCACAACAACTCGAAGTTAGAATATAAATATTATGAGCATGTATTATAGTTATGGCACCGGACGTCGCAAAAGCGCAGTAGCGCGAGTTTTTATTAAACCAGGAAAGGGAAAAATTGTTGTTAACAACAAACCCTTGGACGAATTTTTTTCGCGTGAAACTGGTCGTATGGTAGTTCGTCAACCACTCGAGTTAACCGATAATCTGACTACCTTCGATATTATGGTTAATACCCATGGGGGTGGTGAATCGGGTCAGGCTGGCGCGGTGCGCCACGGTATTACTCGTGCATTAATTGATTTTGATCCAGAACTGAAACCAATACTAAGTAAAGCAGGATTAGTTACACGTGATGCGCGTGAAGTAGAGCGGAAAAAAGTTGGTTTGCGTAAGGCGCGTAGACGTAAACAATTCTCAAAACGCTAAGTTCTTGACAATAGGCAGAAAAGCCACCATATTTTGGTGGCTTTTCTGCCTATTGTCTGTCAGTATTAAATAACTTTTTTCTCATAAAGCGAGTCAGAAGTAGCGAATAATGCAGATGCAATTTTCGCTATTAATTTTTTATGGAATTTTATGATTAAAGTTGGTATTGTTGGTGGAACAGGCTATACAGGGGTAGAGTTGCTACGTATTTTGTCACAGCACCCTGAAATAAGCATACAGGAAATCACATCCAGAAAAGAGGCAGGTATGCCTGTATCAGATTTATTTCCTAGTCTACGTGGCCAAGTGACTCTTAAATACTGTGATCCAGCAGAGACCAAATTAGATCAATGTGATATTGTTTTTTTTGCAACACCGAATGGTGTTGCAATGCAACAAACTCGAGCCTTATTGAATCGAGGCATACGGGTGATAGATTTGGCAGCCGATTTTCGTATTAAAGATGTATCGGTGTGGGAAAAATGGTACGGTATGCCCCATGCCTGTCCTGAGTTGGTAGAAGAGGCTGTCTATGGTTTGCCAGAAATTAATCGTGATAAAATTAAACAGGCTCGATTAGTTGCTAATCCAGGTTGTTATCCAACTGCAGTGCAACTAGGATTCTTACCTTTAATTAAAGCTAAAATTGTAGATACAGACCATCTTGTGGCTGATGTAAAATCTGGCATCTCTGGCGCTGGACGCAATGCTGAGGTACACACCTTATTTGCCGAAGCTTCTGATAATTTTAAAGCCTATAGTGTAACAGGTCACCGTCATTTACCCGAGATCAGACAAGGTTTATCTGATGCCGCTGCTCAGTTAGTTAATTTAACTTTTGTGCCTCATCTTACCCCAATGATACGAGGCATACACGCTACACTTTATGCTAGGCTACTCGCAAATGTTGATCTGCAAGTCTTGTTTGAAGGGCATTATGCCAATGAACCGTTTGTCGATGTATTACCTGCGGGTAGTCACCCAGAAACTCGTTCAGTGAGGGGCTCTAACCTCTGCCGTATTGCAGTACATCGTCCTCAAGATGGTGATATGGTGGTGGTATTGTCAGTCACAGATAATTTAATCAAGGGCGCGGCTGGGCAGGCAGTGCAGAATATGAATCTTATGTTTGGTTTACCAGAATCTCTTGGTATCAACCACATTCCATTACTGCCCTAACAGACCATTTTTTATTGAGACAGCTCCGTATCAGTAATAATTATTGTGTAATAATGGACGGATATTTATTTTTCATAAACAATTATATAAGAGCTCAACATGAATATAACTCTTGAATCAAATGCCTCTACGGAAACTGCAGTGCCGCTAATTTTTACCGAGAGTGCGGCAAATAAAGTTAGACAACTGATCGAAGAAGAGGATAACAAGGATCTCAAGCTAAGAGTTTTTGTAAGCGGGGGAGGGTGCTCCGGTTTTAAGTATGGTTTCTCCTTCGATGAATTAATAAATGAGGATGATACTGTAGTAGAAAAAAACGGGGTAAAACTGTTAGTCGATTTTGTAAGTTTTCAGTACCTAGCTGGCGCTGAGATTGATTATCAAGAAAATTTAGAAGGCTCTCAATTCATAATTAAGAATCCCAGTGCCGCAAGTACCTGTGGTTGTGGTTCTTCATTCTCGGCCTAGTCTATGCAAGCTAAGCTAAGCTAAGCTAAGTAAAACAGGCAGGATAAATTCTTATTAAATAGTCGGCTTTGTAATTAAAAAAGAAACTGTACTAGATTCGTATCACGAGAGTAACGGATCTAGGCATGATAAATCGCACCAAGAATTCTTTCACCTTTTGCACCAGTAATAGAGCAGAGATTACTTGGAATTTTCAAAATAGTTTGTCTGGATAACCAAGCAAAAGCGAATGCCTCTAACCAATCAGCATTAATACCAAGAGTATCTGTTGTCTCAACTTTTTTGCCTAAAAATGCGACTTGTAATCCAGAAACCAGCTCCCCATTACGAGCACCGCCCCCACATAAATAAATTTCCATAACATCTGGAAAATTTATAAGTATTGATTTAACAATTGTTGTAATAGTAAGTTGTAACAGGGTTGCTTGTACATCTACTGGTCTTTCATTTCCAGATAAGCAGCTTTCTAGCCAGAGCATATTGAATAATTCCCTACCTGTACTCTTGGGTGGTGGCAGAGAGAAGAATTGAAGTGTCGTAAGTCTCTCAAGCACCGATGGGATTATTGTTCCTAATTTGGCCCACTTCCCATTTTCATCATACGATTGACCGGTATGACGCAGACACCATGCATCCATTAATAAATTACCGGGACCACAATCGAAGCCGGTAACTTCTTTACCTGGCATTAGATTGGTCACATTGGAGATCCCTCCAATATTAACAATGACACGATGCACTTTCGGATTTTGAAATAACATTTGGTGAAATATTGGGACTATAGGTGCGCCCTGGCCACCGGCAGCGATATCACGACTTCTAAAGTCTGACACCACAGTAATCCCTGTAAGCTCAGCCAGTAAAGCAGAATTACCTAGCTGGATGGTGTAACCCATCCCCAGTTGGGGGCAATGACGAATGGTTTGGCCGTGACAACCAATTGCGCTAATGTCCGTTGATTTTAATTTATTTTTATGGAGCAAGTTGGAAACAGCTTGGGCGTAACATCGTGCCAAGGTGTTTCCAAGCATAGCTGCACGGTGTAATTCATCATTCTCAGAGTGATGTAAACTTAGTAACTGATCACGTAAGCTCTGATCATAAGGAAGGTATAGGGTATGTAGAAGCGACGGGGATGAAGAACTAAAATCGGCAAGAGCTACATCAATTCCATCCAAACTACTGCCTGACATGATACCGATATAATAGGCTTGTTTCAGAGACTTTCTGAACTCCATGGCCTTGTCATTGATTAGTTTTTAAATTTAGTCTAAGAAGGCAAGACTGACATCACGTAGCATATTCAACCTATTCATCAGTGGTTCTGTATTCTCGTGGAATGCAGTCATGTTCTGAGTTGTAAGCGGAGTTGCGGCAGGCATCGCTACTCGTAGTGGATCTTTTTGAGCACCATTGATACGAAATTCGTAGTGTAGATGCGGTCCAGTAGCCATCCCAGTTGCGCCGACATAGCCAATCACATCGCCCTGATTAACACGCTGTCCTTTATGCAAGCCTTTAGTGAAAGATGATAGGTGTCCATAAGCAGTAGAGTATTGTCCTTGGTGCTGCAGAATAATCAGATTCCCATATCCATTCTGCCAGCCAGAAAATGCCACTTTTCCATCGGAAGTTGCCTTTATTTGAGTTCCTGTAGGGGCAGCATAGTCAATGCCGTTATGGGAACGCCAAGTTTTTAGTACAGGATGAAGGCGTGAATTTGAGAAACCAGAGCTAATACGAGAAAATGCAAGTGGTGATCGTAAGAATGTTTTACGTAAACTTTTGCCATCTGGAGCATAGTAACCGCCATTTTCAGCATTTTTTTGAAAGTATAGCGCCTGATAAGATTTCTTTTGATTGATAAATTCAACTGCTAATACCCGTCCAGCTTGAACCAATTCACCGTTAGCGTAGAGCGATTCATACACTACAGTAAAACGATCTCCTTGATGTAAATCCCGGTGGAAATCGATGTCAGAGGAGAAGATATCAACGATCTGGGTGGCAACGCTATCTGGTACACCCGCATTATCAGTAGCGGCAAATAGAGAGCTATCTATTACGCCAGATTTCATATGAATCTGTGTTTCCATTTTAACGGATTGCTCACTTAGTTTGAAGGTGTCAGCTGTTCTTTCTATTAGGAACTGTTCTTCGTTAGAAAGGAAATAACGTAATTTGAGTAATTGGCCGCTGGTAGTGGTTTGTGCATGAATAGCCTTACCTGGAACTAGTTTTCGCATTGCTTTGATATTATTAGCTTCAAGCAGAAAATTTGTTGTATCTTGATAATTTACTTCGAGTCGAGCAAGCAAAGATGCGGAGGTATCTCCACGCTGAATGCGTTCCTGACGCCAGAGCGTTATGTCGGTATTATCTATTTGTGTAATATCTGGTAAAGGTAGATTAAGAATCACTTTTTGTACGGGCAACTCTTCTAAGAAAGAAGAATTGGGAGCAATGCCAAAGGCGGCAACTATACCAAATAGTGGTAAGCTAGATAATACAATGAAAAAGCGTAAGCTTTTCTGGGTTAATATGGCTGGTTTCTTCATTTTTTTACTGCTAAGGACACTTTTTAACGATTGTAGAATGAAGAAAATTGTATCATAAAGACGTGTAAGTTGCACATAATCTTGAGTTCGTATCTTTGTATTAATAGACATGAATAGATAATACGTTGATACCAAATATCAAGAAACATAGCATATCACTTTTATCGACTCAACTAGCTTATCTCAAGGTCTCTCTATGCCCCTTGTAACTCTTGATAAAGTTTCCCTTGCTTTCGGCCATCATACACTACTAGATCATATCGATTTACAGCTCGATTCTGGCGAACGTATTGGTCTCATAGGTAGGAATGGTGGTGGTAAATCTAGCTTATTACGTGCTTTAGCCGGACAAATTAAACTGGATGATGGCAAGATTTGGTATGCACCTGGATTAAAGTTAGCTTATGTACCACAGGAACCGGATCTCAATGCGGCTAATACCGTATTCCAAGAAGTTTCTAATGGGTTAGGTGAGATTAGCCAGATATTATTTGATTATCACAAGATTTCTCATGCCCTGAGTGACGGTAGTGGCGACATTGAAAAGCTTCTTGCCCAGTTACAACACTTACAAGGAGAACTAGAAACTCAGGATGGTTGGCGTATTCAGGGAAAAGTAGAGACTGTCATCCAAAAACTTAATCTGCCTGAAGACACTCTAGTCGGGCATTTATCTGGGGGTTTAAAGAAAAGGGTGGCTCTTGCGCGTGCATTGGTGGTGTCGCCAGATCTATTGATGCTAGATGAGCCGACCAATCATTTAGACTTCTTTTCTATTGAGTGGCTGGAAAAGCTGTTACAGGATTTCAGCGGGAGTGTATTATTTATTACCCATGACCGATGTTTTCTAGATAATGTGGCGACACGAATTATTGAACTAGATCGCGGTAAATTATTGACTTTTAATGGTAATTTTAAAAATTATCAGTTAAAAAAAGTGGAGATTTTAGAAGTTGAGACTATTCATAATCAGAAATTTGACAAGGTTCTCGAACAGGAAGAAGTATGGATACGTAAAGGAATACAGGCGCGACGTACCCGTAACGAAGGTAGGGTTAGACAATTAGAAGCGTTACGTGAGGAGCGAGCTGTTCGTCGTGAGCGAGTCGGCGCAGTTCATATTAATGTAGATGAGGGAGTAAAATCTGGACGAATGGTAGCTGAGTTAGAGTGCATTAGTAAGAATTACAACGATAAGATCGTCATTAGAAATTTCTCTTGTCGCATTATGCGGGGTGATCGAGTAGGTTTATTGGGACCCAATGGCATAGGCAAATCTACTTTATTAAAATTGATATTAGGCGAATTGCAACCTGACTCTGGTACTGTACGGCAAGGTACTAAGCTCGCAGTGGCTTACTTTGATCAAATGCGAGAACAATTAGACGAGGAGGCGACATTAGTAGAAACAATCAGTCAGGGTTCTCATTTTATCGAGATTGGAGGAGTTAAGAAACATGTCATCAGTTATTTAGAAGACTTTCTTTTCTCACCAGCACGTGCGCGCTCACCTGTGAAATCGCTCTCCGGCGGTGAGCGTAACCGACTTTTGCTAGCACGTTTATTTACACGTCCAACAAATGTGCTGGTGTTAGATGAGCCTACGAATGATTTAGACATAGAGACTCTTGAGTTACTGGAAAGAGTTCTGCAAGATTATTCCGGCACGCTATTTTTAGTTAGTCATGATCGTGCATTTCTCGACAATGTGGTGACTCAGGTAATCGCATTTGAGGGTGATGGTGTGTTACGAGAGTACGTTGGAGGTTATGAGGATTGGATAAGAGCTAAGAGTTCTGTAAAAATTTTCGAAAAACAAGAGATTGTGCAGTCACAGCATAAAATTCTGCCCGTAAAATCACCTGAGTTAACTTCTAAAATTAATTTAAATCACAACGAGACATTAGAGTTGAATGTGTTATTAAAAAAAATAGAGCTTCTTGAGCGGGAGATTACCAGTATTGCTCTTAAATTAGCCGATGAAAATACTTACCGCAATAACCCTACAGAAGTAGGGGGACTGAAGATACGTCTTGTTGTTATCGAGAAAGAGCTTGCGGTTCTTATAATTCGTTGGGGAGAATTGGAAACAAAACGATCTAGTGTGAAGTAAAAATAGAAACAAGATCGATGCTATTGGTAGCATTTGTATAGAAACAATATGTGCCAATTTTAATAGCTGTCTATTGACCAAAATCAATACATCGTTTAGAGTCACCTATTTTTAGAGGCATGGCGAGCATATGAGGAAATCAGCTATAGTGAAAATATTCGCATGGAGCGCGTTTCTAATCATTTCTAGTGCGGCATGGGCGGCTGGTGATCCTGTTGCGGGCGAGAAAAAAACAACCATGTGCATTGGGTGTCATGGTATAGATGGATATCGCACAGCATATCCAAAAGTATATAATGTTCCTAAGCTCGGCGGACAACATAACGAGTATCTGATTAATGCATTACAAGCATATAAGACTGGTGCTCGTAATCATCCCAGTATGAAAGCTATTGCAGCAACTCTTTCCGTACAAGATATCGAAGACCTGTCTGTCTACTATGCTACTTCTAGTAGTAAATAATCGCGTCATTTACGCAAGGAAAGTATTATGAAAAAATTTATAATTAGCGTAGTCACTAGTGCGCTTATTTTGATCTCAGGACAAGGAATTGCAGCTGATATTGAAGCAGGAAAAAAGAAGGCAATAGAAGTTTGTGCCGCATGCCATGGACCCGATGGTAACAGCCTTGCCCCGGCCTTTCCAAAGCTGGCTGGTCAACATGCAACCTATATTGAAAATACCCTAAATGGCTATAAATCAGGTGATCGAAAGAACCTTATCATGAATGGTTTGGCAGCAAATCTTAGCAAAGAAGATATTCAGAATTTGGCACTCTATTTTTCTCGTCAATCCGGCCTGAGTACAAAAAAATAATCAGTTAGATGAGTAAGATTACTTCTCTGTCATCCCTAATTTTCTCTCTCGTTTTTCTAGACAGTTAAGATACACTGTTGCATCTGGTGCTGATTGATTACGCTGTGCTTGCCAGAGCATCTCCGCAAGACACTCTATGTTTTGATGAACAGTATCGTGCTCATTGCCGATTTTATTGAGTAGACGATTAAATTGATCGCGAATTCCAATGGGTTGATCTATAGAAAGCTGCTCTTTAACGGCAATGTGCATACTCATATGTAAAAAAGGGTTGGTACTACCGATTTCGGGTAAGTAATCTTTATCAAGGTAGTGATCTGCATCGTCTAATATAGATTGATACTCTGGATGCAACAGAATTACCTCGAGTGCGATACCCTCCATGCCGGAGAGATTTTCTTGATGACAATATTTTCGCCAAGTATCAAAGAGAAATTGGCGTGCCTGGCATCTGGAAAGATTGAACATCTGAGATTAGAATGGTGTAATAGAATTATTATTTTTTAGGATATTTCTTTTGTAATCACAAAGATCGTTGATACTACATAGAGCACATTCTGGTTTTCCGGCCTTACAGACATAACGCCCATGGAGGATTAACCAGTGATGAGCATTTTGGTGAAATTCCTTCGGAATGAACTTGATAAGTTTTATTTCTACTTCTAGTACGTTCTTTCCAACCGCAATACCAGTTCGGTTTGCAACACGGAAGACATGTGTATCCACGGCAATAACGGGTAAATTAAATACGGTATTTAGAATTACATTCGCAGTTTTACGACCAACACCAGGAAGTGATTCTAGATGATCCTTAGTTCTTGGTACTTGGCTACCATGGCAAAGAATGAGTAGTTTGCAAGTAGCTAAAATATTTCTTGCTTTGGTTCTATATAGACCAATATTTTTTATAGCATCGCATAATTTAATTTCCCCCATGACAAGAAAATTTTCCGGTGTATTAACTTTTACAAAGAGCTTTCTAGTTGCCAAATTTACACTCTTGTCGGTAGCTTGCGCGGAAAGCATAACTGCTATTAATAACTCGAATGGTGTTCTGTATTCTAGTTCGGTGCTCGGATGGGGGTTGGCCTTCTTAAAGCGGGTAAAAATCTCATGTCGTTTAGATAAATTCATAAATTACGAGGATAGGTGTGGGCAAATTCACAGAATCAGTATTTTAAACGACTAAGATTTAATTTACCTATATTTTATCCGGTATAATTTTTTTACTAAAATGCACATCTTCAGATGCAGTCTGAATTGATCTAATTTTTTAGTCTATCTTTGTATGATTCATTCTTTGTAACCTGAACTCATAACGTTTTTTGGCATAATCTGCAGCTTTCTTTTTCTCTACATTTGTACCCAGTGATGAGGTATGGTTGACCCTATAAGGATCATGCTGCATATTATTTATTTCTTTTTTGGGCGGAATCATAGTGATGCAGTCTATAGGACATGGTGCGATGCAGAGTTCACACCCCGTACATTCTAGAGAAATTACCGTGTGCATTTGTTTTGTTGCGCCAATGATAGCGTCAACTGGACAAGCCTGAATACAAAATGTGCAACCAATGCAGATTTGCTCATCTATCTGTGCAATTAATCTTGGTTTTGACATACCGTAAAAAATGTTCAAAGATTTCGGTTTTACTCCCATAATTTTGGCGAGTTTCTGAACCCCTTCTTCATCACCAGGCGGACATTGATTAATATCGGCAAGACCTTTTGTGATAGCTACGGCATAAGGTTTACAGCCAGCGAAGCCACATTGACGACATTGAATCTGTGGTAGAACAGCATTAATCTCCTCTATTAGTACATCTATATCTACCAAATTCCGATCAAACATTTTTTTAACGTCTCTAAAAATAATGGCCTAGTTATTATTTATGTATGTATCGCTTGTACTGCTTCACGTATTAGACTAGGCCCACGGTAAATTAATCCAGTATAAATTTGCACCAAACTTGCACCAGCATCCATTTTCTCTTTTGCATCTATTGCGGACATAACACCCCCAACGCCGATGATGGGCATAGCACCTTGCAAAATGCCATATAGTTGACGAATAATTTTGTTAGCACGTTGTGTGAGAGGTGCACCACTCAACCCTCCCGTCTCTTTCGCATAAGGCAAGTTCTCTACACCTGTACGGGAGAGCGTGCTATTAGTTGCAATGACACCATCAATGCGGTGTTTAATAAGTAAATTAGAGATTGTCTGAATTTGCAATGTTTCTAAATCAGGAGCAATTTTTACCACCAAAGGCGTGTATTTTCCATGCTGGTCACTTAATTTTTTTTGTTCTATTTTTAACGTGTCTAGCAAGTAATCTAATGCTTCATTATCCTGTAATTGTCTTAAATTGAGAGTGTTGGGAGAGGAGATGTTAATTGCAACATAACTAGCGTAGCAATAAACTTTTCTTAGACAGATTAAGTAGTCATCAACTGCATTTTCTATTGGAGTGTCTGCATTTTTGCCAATGTTGATACCGAGCACACCTTTATAGTTTGAGCGTTTCACGTTTATTATTAGCTCATCTACCCCATGATTATTAAATCCCAAGCGGTTAATGATAGCGCCGGCTTGTGGAATCCTAAACACTCGAGGCCGTTGATTACCAGTTTGAGGGCGTGGCGTAGTTGTACCAATTTCTATAAAACCAAAACCAAGTGTCGCAAGTGTATTAATATGCTCACCGTTTTTATCTAATCCGGCAGCTAATCCAATAGAGTTGGGAAAATTAAGACCCATAATATTACGATGTTGGCAGGTGACAGTGTGATTTGCTAGTAATCCAAATCGGTGAGCATTCTTTAGTGCACCAAGTGTAAGACTATGTGCAGTTTCTGGATTAAGATTAAAAAGTAAAGGGCGGAGTAAAGAGTAGAGCATTAAATTAATTTAAATCCGAAAGGATTATTAAATCTCTGTGAACACTAATTATAGTGGATTTAGATGAAAATAAACGCATCAGTTTTTTTACAGCATAAATTAATGTATCTAACATTCTCTTAGCAGTATCTTTAAACTCTTTACGAAGGTCTATAAATTAAGTCTAATATTTTAATTAATCTTATCCGATTGCTTATTACTGAGATCAGAATTATTATTTATTTTTTCAGTGAGTCTAGCATCTAATTTTTCAGTGCACATCTGTATTCTTTATTGACAGGTATTTTTTTGAGAACATTAATTTTTTTCTTTTTTTTCTTTTTTTCCTCATATATTGGGCATGTTTATGCTGATTCTGAGTGGGAGAGTCTCAACCAAGAAATAGAATTAAAGTACCAACAGGGAAATTATGCCGACGCCCTTACAGCGGCAAAAAAAGCTTTACAATCTGCTGAGAGTACCTTTGGTCAGGATCATCTTAATGTAGCAATGAGTTTAAATAACTTAGCAGAAGTGTATCGCATGCAGGGACAATATGTAGAAGCAGAAAAACTTTTTAAACGTGCGCTAAATATTCATGAGGCAACTCTTGGCTTAGATCATCTTGATGTCTCTATGAATCTGAATAATCTTGCATTGTTGTATCAGGCGCAGGAGAGAGATAAAGAGGCAGAGTCATTGTATAAACGTGCAATAAAGATTAAAGAGAATATTTTGGGCCCGGATCATCCAGATTTGGCAACAAGCCTAAACAACTTAGCATCTCTCTATCAATTTCAAAGAGAATATGTTCAAGCCGAGTCTTTCTATAGCCGTGCGCTAGAGATTAATATTAGAATTTTTGGTGTAAATCATCTAAGTGTCGCTACAGGGTTAAGTGGTTTAGCGGCCATTCACAGCGAAAAAGAAGAATATACTCAGGCCACCTCTCTCTCCCTAAAAGCGTTGGAAACTGTTGAGAAGGTTCTTGGTCCTAATCATCCGGCTGTAGCGGCAAGCTTGAATAATCTGGCAGTTCTTTACACTCTTCAATCGCGATACTCCGAAGCCAGGCCACTAGTAAAACGTGCATTAAAGATCTGGGTAGATACTCTTGGTCCAGAACACCCCGATGTAGCTACTGGACTTGAAAATTTAGCACAATTACATCGTAAAACTCATCAAGAAAAAGAAGCAAAATTATTAGAAGATCGCGCAACAGCTATACGAGCGATGCATCGCTAATTCTTTTTTTTGAGTATTTCTGCAGTATAGAATTGAAATAATCCCATCTTTTATTCAGCTAACTCAATCTGTGCCATTACTATTTTAATCTACGCGTAAGATTTACTGGACGTCAAATTCTTAACTGCGGTTCCAGATACTAGCCCATTTTTTACTTTTTTTCTCGCGAATTTTCTGGGCCGGATCACGTATCTTGATCCAGAATTCTTATTATTTAGAACAAAAATCTTAATGTATGTAGGAATAATTTTTTGGGAGAAATTAGTATTAATAATGCCATCTAAGATTAACTATTATATTAACGTGAATAATTCTCAATTAGAAGTATCTATATTTACCTTAGCGTGAAATTTATTTGTAAGTTATAGTATGACGTACTTATTGGGCTTATACCGTGTATATCTTTTTTTATGGAGTAGTATTATTCATATGAGAATAAGTCTCATCTTATAAGTTATTTTTTGTAAAAAATTTACCAGGTATTTGGATTAATAAACTTCATATAATTTTTAGTTGCCAGTTTTTCTGTGTATCGGCAATTTTCTCGACGCAGATTTATGCTAGTGACATACCGATATTAAATTCGGTGGAGGTGACTGCTAAATCTGAAGATTTGATTGGCACCGCAGATAGTTCAAGTGAGGGCACTGTTCAAGGCACGCAACTTCTTGCTCGACCAATGTTGCGTCCAGGTGGGGTACTTGAGGCCGTACCTGGTCTGATTGTTACTCAACATTCTTCTGATGGAAAGGCGAATCAGTTATTCTTACGCGGATTTAATCTTGACCATGGAACGGACTTTCTAACTACTGTGGGTGGTATGCAGGTTAATCAACGTAGTCATGTGCATGGTCAAGGATATACGGATCTTAATTTTTTAATTCCAGAATTACTTGAAAGCATACGTTACAAGAAAGGGCCATATTCTGCAGAGGAGGGAAATTTTTCTTCGGCTGGGGCTGCATATTTAGATTTTGTGCGAGTGCTCCCAAAGACTGTAGCTGAGATTACCATGGGTCAGTTTGGACACGGTAGTATATTACTTGCAGGCTCACCTAAGATCGGCAAAGGTAATCTTTTATTTGGCATTAAGTTTATGAAGTATGATGGACCGTGGGATGTGAAGCAGAATCTCCATAATTTAAATTTAATCACACGGTATAGTCAGGGATCCCCTGATAATGGTTTTGAGGTGACTGGTATGGCGTATCAAGCCAGTGGTCATGCGACAAATCAGATTCCTGAGCGCGTTGTAAATAGTGGGGTAATTGGTCGTTTTGGTTCATTAGACCCTAGTGACGATATAACCACATCACGTTACAGTTTATCAAGTCAATGGGCGCGTAAAAGTGAATCAAATTCAACAAGAGTTAATGCTTATTATGTTCATTCGCAGTTGAAGCTAGACTCCAATTTCACTTATTTCCGTGATTTTCCTATTGCAGGGGATCAATTTCAACAGAGAGAGAATCGTAATACTGTTGGTCTTAATAGCGCCCATTCTTGGTTTGGACAGTTTTGGAATCGACAGATGGAGAATGCGATTGGTTTTCAGATGCGATATGATAATATTTCTCCACTTGGAATATTTCGTACACAAGAAGGCGCATTTACAGTCAAGACCGATAATAACGGAACTCTTCAATCGGACACTATGCGTCGGGATATTGTGAATGAATACAATATTTCTTTTTATGCAGAGAACCGTATGCAATGGTTTTCTTGGTTTCGATCAGTATCTGGGTTGCGCAACGATTTCTATCATTTTGATGTAGCAAGTAATCTCGGCGCTAACTCTGGTAAAGCAAGCGCTAACATGATAAGTCCAAAATTGGCACTTGTTTTTGGGCCATGGGCTAAGACCGAGTTTTATCTAAATGGCGGTGGTGGTTTTCACAGTAATGATGCGCGTGGAACCACAAGTAAAGTTGATCCAAATAATCCAACAATTCCAATTCAGAGTGTTACGCCGTTAGTTCGTACTTGGGGCTATGAAACTGGTTTTCGTACCGGGATCGTATCTGGTTTGCAGAGTTCTGTATCACTTTGGCAGTTACTGATTGATTCTGAACTTTTATTTATTGGTGATTCTGGTAGCACAGAAGCTACTCGCCCAAGTCGACGAAGTGGAATTGAGTTCACAAATTATTGGAACCCAATTAATGGTTTAGTTATCGATACGAATCTTTCCTTGTCGCGCGCGCGTTTCCGTGATGCGAACTCTTTGGGAAATTTTATTCCAGGTTCTATGCAACGAGTTGCGTCAATTGGTGTATCCATAGACAAGAACAATTGGTTTGGCACTCTACGGATGCGTCATTTTGGGCCGCGACCGTTAGTTGGGGATAACTCACAAATTGGATCGAGCTCTATGTTAGTAAATATGCGTGCTGGATATCGTTTCACAGAGCATATTCAAGTGTCATTAGATGTGTTTAATCTAATAGATAGTAAACCCAAAGATATGCAATATTTTTATTCATCTCAGTTGCGCAACGAGGTAACGCCTGCTGCAGATAGGAATTCGCATCCATCAGAGCCACGTAATTTTCGTTTTACGGTGCGTGCAAATTTCTAATCATTTTATCTAGCTCAACGGCACGTCATTTCTTAGAAATATTGTTATTTATAGATACAGGGAAGTTCTCGCTACCTATCTACAATAGCTGAATAGTTATCAGGTTGATGTAGATAGCATTCTAATTCGTCATGTGGCCCAGTATTTTTCTGCCCTATTTACTTAGGTTATTAGACAGATATTCTGGGCATCACAGGGTAAGGGATATTTTTCTATTTTTTAATTATTTACATAGATCTACTAGCAAGGTAACGTAGAATTCGTTGTAAAATACGAGTTACTTTTTTTATATCTTGTATATGAGCTCATAGAGTAAAAAACATAAGTAGTAAATTTACTCGCCTGATTTGTAAGCGGGAGGGAGATAGTGAAAGTATGAGCCAGTTATTAAAATATTTATTACTAAGTTTTTTATTTTTATCTGTATTATCCAATCAGTCATTTGCTGATTCATTATCAGATGCCGAACGTGCTTATTTTACAGGTGATTACGAAAAAGCAGAGAAACTAATTCGTCCTATGGCGGATCAAGGAAACGCATCCGCACAAAATACTCTTGGTGTGATGTATCTGAACGGTCAAGGCGTCTCTCAGGATTATAAAGAAGCTGTAAATTGGTATCAGCTTGCTGCAGCAAGAGAAAATGTTGATGCACAATATAATCTTGGTTTATTGTATGAAAATGGTCAAGGCGTCTCTCAGGATTATCAAGAAGCGGTGAAATGGTATCGATTGGCTGCAGCTCAAGGAAATGCTCTTGCACAGAATAATCTTGGTGTGATGTATGCACGGGGGAAAGGTGTCCCTCAGGATTATCAAGAAGCCGCGAAATGGCATCGATTATCTGCGAAGCAAGGACATGTCGACGCACAATACAATCTTGGTCTTTTATACAAACGTGGTCAGGGTGTCTCTCAGGATAATCAAGAAGCTGTGAAATGGTATCGATTGGCTGCGGATCAAGGAAATGCACTTGCACAGAATAATCTTGGTTTACTATATGCCAACGGCAAAGGTGCAGAACAAGATTACGAGGGAGCGGTGAAATGGTACCGATTGTCTGCAGCTCAAGGAAATGCTCTTGCACAGTATAATCTTGGCTTGCTTTATTTTAATGGAAAAGGTGTCGCCCAAAACCATCAAGAAGCATTGAGGTTGTACCAACTCGCTGCAGAACAAGGGCTTGTATCAGCGCAGTATGTTATCGGTTGGATGTATGCTAATGGTCAAGGTGTTCAGAAAGACCTTATTCGTGCGCAGATGCGATTTAATCTAGCGACAGATAAAGGAAATAACGATGCACAGAAATGGCGGACTCTAGTGGCCAAAGAGATGACATCTATACAAATTAATCAAGCACAAAAAATGGCAGAGGATTGTGAAAAGCGTAGTTATAAGAACTGTGATTAGAGTACATTGTAAACGTACATATCTAACCGTGTCTTAGTGATTCTAGACTTTAGAACTTATAACCTCGATGTATGGCAACCACGCCGGCAGATAGATTAAAATACTCTACCCTCCTGAAACCAGTCTGTTGCATTAATTGTTCTAATTCTTCCTGGGATAGATGCATGCGAATGGATTCTGCAAGATAACGATAACTATGCTCGTCATTAGTAACAAGTTTTCCTATTACTGGCAATGCTCTAGATAGATAATTATTGTAAAGTGGCTCCAGTGATTTCGGTACTTTAGAGAATTCCAGTACTATGACACATCCTCCGGGACGAAGGACGCGTAACATTTCTTTAAGAGCCGCATCTTTATGAGTCATATTTCTAAGACCAAAAGCAACGCTCACGCAATCAAAATAATTATTAGGGAATGGTAATTTTTCTGCGTCGCACTGTGCTGTCGGAATAACCACACCAGCATCCAGCATTCGGTCACGACCTATAGTAAGCATAGAATTATTGATATCGGTAAGCCAAATTTCGCCATTTACTCCGATGTATTTAGTAAAAAGTATACTTAAATCGGCAGTGCCTCCGGCAATATCAAGTATTCGACTATCTGCCCTGATTCCAGCGATTTCTACAGCAAATTTCTTCCATAAGCGGTGCAAGCCCGCCGACAGAAGATCATTCATTAAATTGTAACGTCCAGCCACCGAATCAAATACACCGGCTACTTTGTGGGCTTTATCTATTTCTGAGACAGTACTGAAGCCGAAATGAGTAGTTTTAATCATAGATATTTAAGCTCTTAATTTTACGGCAGAAGCTTCTTTGTTTATTCTAAGAGATAGAGTTGCTTCTTACTGGCCACATAATCAATTAACGATCTTTATTTTGCTCTTTCATTCTTTGTAGATATTTTTCCCACATCTCATCTTGATGTATACCGTAGTCGTAGAGTAGATCCCACGAATAGAGACCTGTGTTGTGACCATCAGAAAAGATTAGTTGAATTGCGTAATTGCCAACCGGTTCAATGTGACTGATACTGACTTCCCGTTTACCAATTTGCAATATCTCTCCATTGGGACCATGTCCACGAACTTCTGCAGAAGGGGAATGAACTCGCAGAAATTCACAAGAGAATTCAAAGTTCTTGCCATCTACAAAGGAAATTTTTAGCAGCTTAGATTTTTGATGTAATTCTATCTTGACGGGGCTGGGAGTATCTTTTTTCAACCCTGCCATAATGATGTGTCCTCAGTGTAAATTTGCCTATAAT
Source organism: Nitrosomonadaceae bacterium (assembly GCA_014190895.1). Lineage (GTDB taxonomy): Bacteria > Pseudomonadota > Gammaproteobacteria > Burkholderiales > Nitrosomonadaceae > BJGV01. The sequence goes on from BJGV01000001.1 coordinate 204,103, forward strand.
GAACAAGTCTAGATATGTCCCAGTAATAACAACAGATCTTTTAAATATACGGGTAACACCCAGTTATTAATTTACATGTTGCGCTCTTAGTGGAAACCGAGTAATTCAACATCAAAGATTAATGTTGCATTTGGAGGGATAACATCCCCGGCTCCACGTGAACCGTAAGCAAGTTCAGCCGGAATAATTAAGGTGCGTTGCCCTCCAATTTTCATGCCGCTAACGCCTTTATCCCAACCTTTAATTACACGTCCAGAGCCTAGTAAGAAAGAGAATGGGGTTCCACGATCAAGCGAACTATCAAATTTTGCACCTTTCTTTTGCGGCGCAGTAGCGCTATAAAGCCAGCCTGTATAGTGAACTTCGACCGTATGTCCACCACTCGCCGCTTCACCTGATCCGATTTTGGTATCAGTTTGTATGAGTTCTGTCACTTTAATTGCTCCTTGTTTGGTCTGAGAGAATGCAGTTTGAGAAAGTAATGCCATACCAAGAATGAATGCACTTAAATTAAGTATGGCGCTTATTTTGTTCATATATGCCTCAAAGATAAAGAAAATTGGTAAATTATAATCTAGAATAAAATCTAATTCTACCACCAAACAAATTTTCTCTTTCCTGAAAAAAACACATGAGTTATATTAATTCTCAAGAATAATTGAAATTCTGTGGTTGCGAGTTTGCATAGTGCATTTACTTTATTTTTTTACTTAAGAATTTAATGAGATAATTTATCAGATTGGCGAGCACCAAGAACATGAATTTAAAATTTACATATGTGGGAGGCGTATCAGAAAAATACAACAGACAAAGCTCGGTACAGGTCTAGTTCATCCGCATGGTTCTCATCTGGCACGTATTGCATATTCAGGACTAGGGATTTTTTTTCTAATTTTAGCCGGCGTAGGGGTGCTATTGCCAATAGTGCCCACCACCCCTTTTATATTACTATCCGCGACCTGTTTTGCGCGCAGCTCAACACGATTATATAATAGATTGCTGGCCAACTCTATTGCTGGTCCAATTATTCATGAGTGGTTTGTGCACCGTAGTATGCGGCGTCGCGTTAAACACTGGGTTTATTTTTTAGTGCTACTATCATTTAGTGGTTCGATTTTAATGATGCCGTCTGCTCTTGAGAAAGGAATATTAATTATATTAGGCGTTGTTCTGATATTCTTTATCTGGCGCATACCGGTCAGGGATATCAATGCTCATCGTATACCAGATTAGCCTGATGTTATTGTTCTGTGATAAGTAGTTTCTAGCCATTTTTTAATGCGATTGGCGTCGCCAATACGGGCACTTTTTCCAAATGAATCAAGTAGAACAATTATAATTGGCTTACCAGTGATTTGTGTATACATCACAAGACAACGACCAGCCTCATTTAAGAAACCTGTTTTTGATACAGCAATCTCCCATGTCCCACTTCGCACCAGACTATTGGAGTTATTGAACTTAATGAGTTTTCTATAAGGGAGCGCCACTGCATGCGCAACAGTGGTAGAAAATTCACGAATAGTTTCATAACTGTACGCAGCTAGAACCATTTTTGTTAGATCACGTGCAGTAGAAACGTTGGCACCACTCAATCCGGTTGAGTCAACAAAGTAACTGTTCCCCATGCCAAGTTCAAATGCTTTGCTATTCATTGCCTCAACGAATGCTTTCATGCCACCAGGATAGGTACGCCCTAGCGCTGCCGCTGCACGATTCTCGGAAGCCATTAACGCTAGTCTTAACATCTCTTCGCGAGGAAGACTCGATCCTACTAATAAACGTGAGTGGGTGTTTCTAAGAGAATCAATATCTGCAGGTTGAATAGTAATTTTTTCAATTAGTGGTAATTGTGCATCAAGTACCACCATTGCTGTCATTAATTTTGTTATAGAAGCAATTGGCATAACGTTATCTGCTTTCTTATCGTATATAGTGTGTTCCTGCTGTGCGTCAAAAATAAGCACAGCTTGCGATTTCAGACTCAAATTACCCTGTTGCGCAAGGGTCGTTCCAATAAACATGGGCATAAGAAAGAATGCGTAAATTATTTTATTCATTATTTTTTACAGGTTTGAGTAATTTGTTGAATATCGGTAGATTTATAAATTAACAAATATAAGTAAATAGTAAAAAAATTTATATCAAAGCTAATTCTATATTAATTTCAAATGTATTTGTTCTTCTTGTTGTTGTAATTCCCACATGTGCGCATAAGAGCCATTTAATGCAAGAAGTTCTGAATGATTGCCGCGTTCAATGATGCGACCTTCGTTCATGACTAGTATCTGATCGGCATCAGCGATAGTAGAGAGACGATGGGCGATGGTAAGCGTGGTGCGATCCTTTGCAACGCGTTTCAGTTCTGTTTGTATGACCTTCTCTGACCTAGAATCTAGGGCTGAGGTGGCTTCGTCAAAGATAATAATAATTGGTTTTTTCAAAATTGCTCGGGCGATAGCAACCCGCTGCTTTTCTCCCCCGGAGAGCTTTAATCCACGCTCGCCTACAGTGGTTTCATATTTATTAGGAAGACTTTCAATGAAATCATGAATATGTGCCGACCTAGCAGCTTCAAATACTTCTTCGCGATTTGCGCTGGGTCGACCGTAAGCAATGTTGTAATAGATGCTATCATTGAATAACACTGTGTCTTGCGGAACGATACCAATACATGCCCTTAAGCTTTTTTGAGTAACATCACGAATATCTTGGCCATTTATCAGAACACAACCAGCAGATACATCGTAGAAACGAAATAATAGGCGCGCTAATGTAGATTTACCAGACCCGCTATGCCCAACTATAGCTACGTTATGACCGATAGGAATATCAAAGCTTATATTGAATAGAATTTGACGACTAGGATCGTAACTAAAATTTACTTTTTTGAAGCAAATGGCTGCTTCTGTTGTAACGAGATCGATGGTATTTGGCTTATCTTTGATTTCTTCGTTTTCAGCTAGCAGGTCAAACATTTTTTCCATATCAGCCAGTGAGTGTTTTATTTCACGATAAACGAAACCAAGGAAATGTAGTGGCATATATAGCTGTAGCATGAAAGCATTCACTAGCACCAGATCGCCCAATGACATAGTACCTTTTACTACACCATCGGCGGCTAGTAACATCAAGAGAGTTACTCCAATCGCAATAATGGCGCTCTGACCAGCGTTGAGTGCAGCAAGTGAAGTTTGGTTATGCACTGCTGCAATCTCCCAACTCTGCATGTGCTCATCGTAACGACGTTCTTCCCAAGTTTCATTGCCAAAGTATTTCACTGTTTCATAGTTTAATAAGCTGTCAATAGCACGGGTATTCGCTTTTGAATCCATATCGTTCATCGTGCGACGAAAAATCATACGCCATTCAGTAATAAAGAGCGTGAATACCACGTAGGTTATTAGTGTCGAAAAAATAGTTATCGAAAACCAAATATCATATTTGGAGAGAAGAATTATCGCCACCAGTCCGATTTCTAATAGTGTCGGTAGGATATTGAACAGCATAAAATTGAGCAGGAAAGAGATGCCACGCGTGCCACGTTCAATATCTCGAGACACCCCACCTGTCTGACGTTCCAAGTGAAATCGTAGAGATAGGGCATGTAAATGACCGAATACTTTGAGGGCTACTCGCCGGATTGCTCTCTGCGTGACTTTGGCAAATACCGCATCACGTAATTCTCCAAATAGCGTACTACATAGGCGTAACGCCCCATACCCTATTAGTAATAGCACTGGCATAACTAACATAGCCCGTGGTTGGTCAAGTGCATCGACAATTTCTTTGAGTAGCAAGGGTACGGCGACACTAGCAAGTTTGGCCATTACTAACAATATTAATGCCGATGCAACTCGAACCTTGAATTCCCATAGATAAGGCAGAAGGGTGCGGATAACCTGCCAGTCATTTCGGCTAGACGTAAATTTTTTTAAATGAGTTGAGGGCATTAATTATTTTTATTCTTGTTGGGTTTCGTGTTCTGAAAATTTATTACACACCCTTCTGCTCCATACGTTTTATGTGTATCTTAGATCCTTTGATGGTCGTGCTATATATCTAAAATTAATGAATCAATCCCCATCATATAGACTTTTGTTAGACCCTTTTGCTCGAGTGATCGATCTTTTTCAAATGAAATTAATTTTTTATATTTTTAAACAGAGAACAAATGAATTTGTTAGAACAACGAATGTTATAGCATAAGCCTACGCATATTCAGCCTATTCATACTTCCAGCCGCCACCTAGCGCTTTAAATAAATCAACAGTTGCCACTAATCGATCCTGACGACTCTGGATAACTGCCAAGGTTGCATCGTTGTGAGTTCTTTGTGAGTCTAATATCTCAATGTACGCTGAATAGCCATGTTTGTAGCGATTTTCTGCAACTTCTAAGGCTTTTTTCGCGAACTGTTCGCTAATCTGTAGAGTGTTCTCACGTTCATTTCCTTGGCGTACATTGATTAACGCATCATTTACTTCTCTAAATGCTGTTCTTATTGAACCCTCATAAGAAGCCAGAGCCTGTTTCTGCTGGGCATTAACTTGATCTAAACGAGCCAATAATCTACCGGCATTAAAAATAGGCATATTAAAACTCAAGCCAGCTGTCCATATGTTTGCAGCCGATTTAATTAAATTGCCTAGTGTTATGCTTTCTGTACCAAAGCTGGACGTAAGCATAATGCTGGGGAAGAGTGCAGCTTTAGCAACGCCAATGTTGGCATTTGTCGCTATTACTTGCTCTTCAGCTTCACGTATATCCGGACGCGCTTCAAGTAAGCTAGAAGGTAATCCTTCTGGTGGGATAGGTGGTATTGGTAAAGTCTTGATGTCACCTTCTGCTAGTCGCAGGTCGAGTACTCCCGTCAGAACAGCAAGTTGATGTTCGCTGATGGAACGTTGACGTATTATTTCAGCAATTTGAGCAGTTAAATTAGAGTAGGCTATTTCAGATTGATGAACGTCTAGCGCCGAGATAATACCAATCTCTAAGCGTCGCTTGGTAATTTTTAAACTATCATCACGGTTGCGCAAGGTGTTACGGGAAACGAAGAGTTGTGCGTCCAGACTCCGCAAAAGTAAGTAATTAGTAGCGACTAAGCCGGCAATTGATAAATAAACAGTATCTCTAGCATAGTATGTTGCTAAAGCTTCCGCCTGAGCAGCTTCCTTGGCGCGACGTACTTTGCCCCAGAAATCTAGTTCAAATGCGGTGCCGAGAGAGACATTGTAAATTTGACGCACAGCATTCAATCCTGGAAAAACAGGGATTACGCTGACTTTTGAAATACGTGAACGTAGTGCATTCGATCTTAGATCAATACTGGGAAATAGTGCAGCACCCACTTCTCGTAAATGCGCGTCAGCTTCTTCTACGCGTGCTACAGCTATCTTTATGTCTGTGTTATTTTGTAAGGCGCTGGTTATTAAGTTATTAAGTATAGGATCTTGATAATGTTCCCACCAGGCAGTTGGTATGAATGCTGCTAGTATCTGATCCGGCCCGCTATCATTCTTTCCGGAGACGGTGAATTTTTCCGGGAGTAAGTTATTGGGGCGATTATAGTCTGGCCCAACTGATGAACATCCTGAAATTAGGGCGATTGTTATTAAAAAAATAGTTGATTGTAGATGGGTACTCATGTTGGTTTTCTAACCGCATTATTGGTGATATTTTTTGAGTTTTTTTGGGTCAACCAAACAAAGAATAATGGAATAAATATAGTAGCAATGAAAGTAGCTAATATCATTCCACCAAATACCCCGGTGCCCATAGATTGACGTGCAGCTGATCCAGCCCCTGTGGCGATTGTGAGTGGAATGATACCTAATACAAACGCCATCGAAGTCATTACAATCGGACGAAAACGTAAGCGTGCCGCTTCAATAGCAGCCTCTGCAATCGGCATTCCTTCCTTTATCTTCTGGTTGGCAAATTCTGCAATTAAAATAGCGTTTTTTGCGGCTAATCCTATAAGGGTAATCAAACCTACTTGGAAATAGATATCATTAGGCATACCACGTAATAGGATTGCAAATAGAGCCCCCACCAATGCGAATGGAACAGCCATAATTACTGCTAGCGGTAAGGACCATGTTTCAAATTGTGCAGCTAAAATTAGAAATACCATGATAATAGCAAAACTAAAAGCAAAGATTGCAGATGAACCGGTACGTTTCTCTTGATAAGCTTGCCCTGTCCAAGAAATCTGATAATGATTTGGTAGATGTCTCGTAGCAATTTCTTCCACTAATTTAATGGCGTCACCAGAACTTACACCAGAGGCTCCGCTTCCTAATATTTTTGCAGAGAGTAAGCCGTTATAACGCTCTAACTGCTCTGCACCAACTACGGTACTAATTTTACTTAAAGCCGACAAAGGTATCATTGTTCCCGATTTTGAGCGTACATAAACTCTGCCAAGATCCTCTGGTTTCATGCGATATTGTGGTTCTGCCTGCAACTGAACGCGGTAAGTTCGCCCGGATCGATTGAAATCATTGACGTAGAGTGAGCCCATAGTGCTTTGTAACGTGGCATATATTTCAGTAATTGGAACACCTTGAGAGATTGCTTTAGCCTCATCTACTTCAACAAAGAATTGCGGTACTGTGGGACGAAAGAAGGTATTAATGTTGGCAAGACGAGGCTCTTTGCTTAAGGCTTCAATGAAGTCATTAATTACAGCAGATAAATGCAAAGGACTGGAATCATCGCGACTCTGCACATAGACCTCGAACCCTCCCGAATTTCCTAAACCACGAATAGCAGGTGGGTTAAATGCAATCGCTAGGCCATCAGGCTGCATCATGCCGATACCAGTTAGTTTTTTGACAATGTCTTCTGCTGTGGCCGTGCGCTCTGACCAGTCCTTAAAGGCAACAAACATAGTTGCCGAGCTGGTTTTGTTACCGCCGCCGATGAGGTCAAAACCATTGACGACAAATTGGTGCGAAACTGCGGGATCTTTTGCAATGGCGGATCGCACAGCTTCTGCGGTTTTAGTGGTTCGTGCCAGTGTTGCTCCATCTGGCAGGATGGTCGATGCAACCACATAACCTTGATCTTCAGGCGGCACAAAACTACTAGGAATTACTTGAAGTAGGTAGATTGCGGTAGCGATGATACTGATAAATAGTAATGCACCGATAGTCCTGTGATGCAAGGTGAGATCGACAGTTTTAGTATAAAATTTTGTTAGACGCCTAAATTCATAATTAAATCTCTGGAAAGATGTAGATTTATTATGAGAGCTTTTTAATAGAATAGCGCAAAGAGCGGGTGTTAGGGTTAATGCCACTAAGCCAGAAATTACCACAGCAATAGTTATAGTTACCGCAAATTGTCGATATAATTCGCCGGCAATGCCTCCAAGAAAAGCTACGGGTAAGAAAACAGCACATAGCACCAGTACAATTGCAACGACTGCACGTGAAACTTGCTTCATAGATTTGATGGCAGCATTCATTGGAGACAGTCCCTCTTCTTCCATTAAACGCTCAGTATTTTCTAGCACCACAATTGCATCATCTACTACTATGCCAATAGATAAAATCATAGCAAAAAGAGTCAGCGTATTAATTGAGAAACCAAAAAGCCATAAACCGGCAAAGGTACCAACTAAAGAGATAGGCACCGCAATTAATGGAATCAACGTGGCGCGCCAATTTTGCAAGAATATATATACAACTAAGATCACCAAAATCATCGCCTCACCAAGTGTCTTAATTACCTCCCACATTGAGGCCCTAACAAACTTACTGGTATCGTAAGGGACCACATAGTCCATTCCTTCTGGAAAATTTTTTTTCAGCTCATCCATTCTAATTTTAATAGCATTTGCTGTGTCAAGCGCATTCGCGCCAGATTGCATAAAAATTGGAATACCTATTCCAGATTGACCATTAAGCGTAGTACGTACATTGTAATTTTGTGCACCTAGTTCGATGCGGGCAATGTCTTTAAGGTAGAGAACACCGCGTGGTCCACTGGCACGTATGACTATATTGCCGAATTGTTCCGGTCCCAGTAGCCGTCCCTTAGTTGTAACAGTGTAAGCAAGTTGTTGATCAACGGGTGCTGGTTCCTGGCCTATCTTGCCGGCAGCATATTGTGCATTTTGTGATTGAATGGCGCTGGTGATATCTGATGATGTCACTCCTAGTTGAGCCATCCGATCTGGGCGCAACCAAATTCGCATAGAGTAGTCTTGTCCCCCAAAAATTGTTGCGTCACCAACGCCCTTAGTCCGCTTCAATTCATCCAATACATTAAGCGTAGCGTAGTTGCTTAAATACAATGTGTTATGCCTCTCCTCTTTAGAGATCAACATAATGACTATTAAGATGTCATTAGAGCGTTTCTGAATTACTAGACCGGTGCGTCGAACATCTTCAGGTAAGCGTGGCAGGGAAATATTCACACGGTTGCTCACGTTAAAAATCGCTTGATTGATATCCGTGCCAATTTCAAACGTTATGGTAATTGTTAACGTCCCACTAGAGTCAGCACTGGAACTAAAGTACAGTAAATTCTCAATGCCACTCAGTTGTTCCTCAATGGGTGTGGCAACTGTTTTGGATAGAGTTTCTGCACTTGCACCTGGGTAGGTTGCAGTTATCAGTACAGTAGGGGGGGCAATTTGCGGATACTGTGCAACAGGAAGCTGCATTGCTGAAGCCAATCCCGCTAATAATATAATAATAGACAGTACTGACGCAAAAATTGGCCGTGTAATGAAGAATGCCGACATAATAATTTTGCTTATCGCTTCTCGTTCAGTTTGTATTGTAAAGAGGGCTGTGAAATTTCTTGAATTACCGGCCGAGGGGAAACAAAAGTACCTGGACGAATTTTAATGAGATTATCAACAATAACCTTGTCACCTGATTTAAGTCCTTGAAGGATTATCCAGTCTTTCCCCAGCCAATTACCAGTGATAACTGGCCGCATAATAGCCTCGTTCTTTTCACTAACCACATAGACTGATTGACCTAGATCAGAGGTCATTACTGCAGTTTGGGGGACAAGAAAAATACCTTCGCGTTCTCCTGTGATGACGCGGGCACGGACAAATTGCCCTGGTAATAGGCGTTTGTCAGCATTTTCAAATGTAGCCCGCAATTGTTGAGTACCAAGTGATGGATCGATCTGACTAGCGGCAAAATTTAATCTGCCCTTTTGATTATATTCTGTGCCGTCTGGAAGTATTAGTATAACTTGGTGGGCATTTTTCTCATCTAAATGCCCACCAAGTTGCGCTAATTCATTATCGGAAAGACTAAAACGTACCCAAATTGGCGATAATTGAACAAGTGTTGTCAGTAGACTAGTGTTTGCTGAGATCAATGCCCCTTCAGAGAATTGGAATCGGCCCGATATACCATCTACAGGCGCAGTAACGGTTGTGTAAGAAAGATTTAATTCGGCATCACGTACACGAATCTGAGCCTGTTGTAGAGTTGCATTGAAAGCCGCATTATCAGATACTGCATTATCATATTCACGTTGACTGATGGACTGTGTAATGAGTAATTCTTTTAAGCGATCCGCTTCTCGTTTTGTTTGTTCAATGCGAACTCTCTGTTCGGTGAATTGAGCTTTTGCTTGTGCAAGCGCATTTTGATAGGGTATTGGATCAATTAGAAACATTGGTTGGCCCGCCCTAATCGCGGCACCTTCTTCATACAGACGTTTGAGTAGAATACCCCCTACACGAGGACGGATCTCAACTTCCTTGGCGCCTTCTGTTTGCGCAACAGATTCAACGCTAATCGGTGCATTAGTGGGTTGAACCTGAATGATACTAACAGGCATCATTATTCCAGCAGCGGATTTACTGGGTATCTCCTGATCACTCTTATTGCATGCAGCTAATATAAAGCCAGCGGCTAATAAGAGTTTAATTCTTGCCCAGTATTGAAATATATTCAATGAGTTGGTTTAATTAGAGTTGAACGAGATTATTAGTTATCTAGTATTTTAAGACTTTAAATAAATTGCATCCATTCTTGAATGTATGTAGATTGTACACCAAAGTGGAAACAACATTGCGTGTTAATTAGAATTGAAGGATATAAGTGCCGTGGTACGAAGAACTAAAAAAGATGCCGAGTTAACACGGCAAAGCATTATTAACGCAGCCCGTGAAGTATTTTTAGTGCGCGGTGTTAGTCGCACTACGATGGATCATATTGCAACCCAAGCTAACGTTACTCGTGGGGCTATTTACTGGTATTTTAATAATAAAAAGGAATTATTTCATGCTATGCGCCAGCAAGTATTTTTGCCGTTGATAGACCGTATGGATGATACCTTGTTAGTCGAAGACTCCGAGAATCCCCTTGCTCGCATAGAGAATTTTTTGCGTGAAACTATTCAGATCCTGAGTGAGAACATTGAAACGCGTCAGATTTATGAAATTATGATGATTAAATGTGAATACGTAGATGAGTTTTCCGGTGTCTTAAAGCAAATCTTATTTACCTGCTCTGGTATTGCAGAAAAAATGCAATTGGCCTATAGATACGCACAAGAGAGAGGACAGTTAAATCCTTCACATGATCCGGTGGATTTAGCCATGGACACGCATCTATTTTTTATTGGATTGCTACATATGTGGGTAAAAGACATTGATGGCAACTATTTTCGAAGTCAGGCAATTGAATTAATTAAAGCACATATGCGCCTCCGTTATTGTTGAAAACTCTCTTCTGAGAGTAATTCTAATGACTCCATTTGCTTAGTTTAATCCCGTACAGCAATATTTACGTCCCATGGCTTGTCAATCAATACAGTCACCATGGATCTATATAGTTGACAAAATTAATCAACTATACTATAGTGTACCGTTCTAGTAGGATATTAGTACTGTCATTAATTTCTTTTTTCTTATATGCCCATTCAATTGATTTTATTTGAGTTTTTAATATGAAATTAACGACCAAAGGTCGGTTTGCTGTGACGGCGCTGCTTGATCTTGCAATGCAGCCCAGTAATCCGGTAGCGCTTGCTGATATCAGTAGACGTCAAGATATTTCTTTATCTTATCTTGAGCAGCTATTTGCTAAACTGCGCCGAGGAGAGATTGTTGACAGTGTGCGCGGTCCAGGAGGCGGCTATTGTCTTGCTAAAGATGTGGAACAGATTTCATTAGCCGACATCATTTTAGCTGTTGACGAGCCTATTGATTCAACACGGTGCGCAGGGAAGGAGAATTGTGGCTGGAATGAAACGAAATGCATAACCCATGATCTTTGGCAAGGTCTTAATAAAACCATTCTTGATCATCTTAAAGGAATTACATTACAGCAAGTAGTTAATGACCAAAGATTAAAACAATCAATAAAACAGGCTAGCGCTATAAAGATTCAAACCGTACAGAGAATGCTGTCAAAGAATGAGAAGAATGTAATCCCTATGTAACCTGCAAGTAAAGATCTTTTGTTTTTCAGTCAGGGGATAAACAATAAACGGAGTTGTTCATGGCAATTATACTGAGCGAGAGGGCAGCAAAACACATTTGTCAACAGATCACAAGGCGTGGCAAAGGATTAGCTCTGCGTGTTGGTATGAAAAAAGTTGGCTGTTCGGGTTTTGCTTATACTTTCGACTATGCTGATGAGATACAAATTGGTGATCAATTGTTTGAATCATATGATGCTCACATAGTCATTGATGCCCACAACTTACCCTTCCTTGATGGATCACACATTGATTTTGTGAGAGAGGGATTAAATGATTTATTTAAGTTAGATAATCCTAACGTCGCAAATATGTGCGGCTGTGGCGAGAGTTTTAGTTTAAAAGAATCGGCAGAAATTTAATCACAAAGAATGTTCAGAAATTTCTAAATTATTTTCTTGAACATTATTCATTCTAACCTGATAGCGCCGGAGTAAATTTAATGAGTGCTGTACTAAAGAATTTAATTAACCAACCCTATAAACATGGTTTTGTTACTGAAATTGAGTCTGATATTGCGCCAAAAGGACTCAATGAGGACACTATTCGACTGATTTCAACTAAGAAGAATGAGCCTGAGTGGCTGCTCGAGTTTCGCCTCAAGGCTTATCAGCAATGGCTCAAGATGACAGAGCCGACGTGGCCCAACGTCAAATATCCCAAGATAGATTTCCAGGCTATCAGCTACTATGCCGCGCCGAAGCAAAAGCCGAAGCTGAAAAGCATGGACGAGGTTGATCCGGAGTTGCTGCGCACTTTCGAAAAGCTGGGCGTGCCGATGCATGAGCGTGCGGTGCTGGCTGGCGTGGCAGTTGACGTTATTTTTGACAGTGTATCGGTGGCCACGACCTATAAGCACAAGCTGGCCGAAGTTGGAATTATTTTTGGCTCATTTTCAGAAGCAGTGCAAGAGCATCCCGAGTTAGTCAAAAAATATTTGGGCACAGTCGTTCCGGTCGGCGACAATTATTACGCTGCACTCAACTCGGCGGTGTTTACCGACGGCTCGTTCTGTTTTATCCCCAAGGGTGTCAAGTGTCCGATGGACCTTTCAACTTATTTTCGTATCAATACTCAAGAGTCCGGACAATTTGAGCGCACTTTAATTATCGCGGAAGAAGGAGCATCAGTTTCTTACCTTGAAGGGTGTACCGCGCCCAAGTTTGACACTAATCAACTACATGCAGCAGTAGTTGAGTTGATTGCGCTTGACAACGCCGATATAAAATATTCGACGGTACAGAACTGGTACGCGGGAGACGAGAATGGTATTGGTGGCATTTACAATTTCGTTACTAAACGTGGTTTGGCGAAAGGCATCAATTCTCGAATTTCATGGACTCAAGTCGAGACTGGTTCGGCAATCACATGGAAATATCCTTCTTGCGTACTACAGGGAGAGAATTCAGTTGGTGAATTTTATTCAGTAGCCGTGACTAACAATTATCAACAGGCCGACACCGGCACCAAGATGGTCCACATCGGAAAAAACACGCGCAGCACCATCGTCAGCAAAGGCATCTCGGCCGGCCACTCCAACAACAGCTACCGCGGACTGGTCAGGATTGCCCCTACTGCCACCGGTGCTCACAATTATTCACAATGTGACTCAATGTTAATCGGTAATCAGTGTAGCGCGAGTACCTTCCCTTATATTCAAGTGCTTAATAACGGTGCTAAGGTTGAGCATGAAGCATCAACATCTAAGATAGGCGAAGAACAGTTGTTTTACTTTGCCCAACGTGGCATTAACAATGAAGAAGCGGTCTCGATGATTATTAATGGATTTTGTAAAGATGTATTTCAACAATTGCCAATGGAATTTGCAGTTGAGGCAACTCAGTTACTTGGTTTTAAGCTTGAGGGGAGCGTTGGATGATTTATCAGGATAGCGAAACGTTGCTTGAGGTATGCGGACTAAGAGCCAACGTTAATAACATTGAGATACTAAAAGGAATTGATCTCGTAGTGCGTAGTGGAGAAGTGCATGCCATTATGGGAACAAACGGTTCTGGTAAAAGCACCCTTGCTAAAGTTCTTGCCGGCCATGTTGCTTATGAAATTACAAGCGGCACAGTATTTTTTAAGGGTAAAAATTTACTTAATCTTGCACCAGAGGACCGTGCTCGTGAGGGAGTTTTTCTTGGTTTTCAGTACCCAATCGAGATTCCTGGCGTTGCTAATAACCAGTTCTTGCGACTTATTTACAACACAATGCGAATTCAGCATGGTAAGGATGAATTAGACCCTCTTGAATTTGATGATTTTGTACGCGAGAAGATGCGTCTACTTGAGATAAACCCTGATTTTCTGGACCGTAGTGTTAATGAAGGTTTCTCTGGAGGCGAGAAGAAGCGCAATGAGATATTACAAATGGCGTTACTCAGTCCCAAGCTTGCTATTCTTGATGAGACTGACTCCGGTCTTGATATAGATGCTCTTAGAGTCGTCGCTCAAGGTATTAATCAGCTTACTAATAGAGACAATGCGACCATATTAGTGACGCACTATCAACGTCTATTGAATCATATCGTGCCAGATTATGTGCACGTAATGGACTCAGGTCGTATCATTAGGACTGGTGACAAGGAGCTTGCACTTGAGCTTGAGGCGCATGGTTATGATTGGATCGGTACCGAGCACTGTGCCATATTAGGGACATGAATATAGCTAACAATGATGACTGTTTTAGAAGCATGCTTCAAGGACAGTCACAATTACCCGTAAGCCCGCTAATGTGGCTTAATAAACTAAGAGCCAGTGCTGTTGACCGTGTTAGCGCGTTAAAAATTCCAACTACGCGTGATGAGGAATGGCGTTTTACAGATATAGCGCCGCTCACTAAATTTTTATTCCAACCTGCGGACGTTGTACCGTACCCGCAAACTGCTAATGTAAGCAGATTCTATCTTACAGAGGCGTCAATCAGGCTTGTTTTTATTGATGGCGTGTATACGTCACAATTATCCAGTAATTTATCAGATTTGACTAAAAATTCTGGCGTGATCGTTTCAAATTTGTCAACAGGAATACCGGAATATGCGGCAATGATAAAACCCCATCTAGGTGGCTATGTTGAGTTTGGGGACAATATCTTTTCTGCACTCAATACTGCATTCTTGCATGATGGAGCTCTGGTTATCGTACCGCGTGATGCGCAAGTTAAGATGCCAGTACATCTATTATTTATAACAACACAAGCAAAAGTAGTAAGTTATCCACGTTGTCTTATAGTTACCGAACCCAATAGTGCCGTGACAATCTTTGAAGATTACGTCGCATTGCAACAAGGAACCTATGTTAATAATGCGGTGACTGAGATAACGCTTGCTAACAATGCGTCTTTAAACCATATTCGCGTGCAGCGTGATAGTCATCAAGCATTTCATATCGGGAGTTGTGCGGTATCGCTTGCGCGATCTAGTCGCTACCAATCAGTTAATGTTGCGCTTGGTGCACGCATCTCACGTTATAACTTAAATGTTTTATTGGCCGATACGAGTGCTGAGGCTACGGTTGACGGACTGACATTGATTGCAGAACGGCAACTTGCTGATATCCATACTTGCATTGACCATGCAAAATCAAATGGCACAAGTCGTCAATTGCATAAATGTATTGTTGGTGGCAATGCGCGTGCAGTGTTCAGTGGTAAAATTATGGTGCGTCCGGATGCTCAACACACTAACTCTTTTCAGTCGAGCCGTAATCTTTTATTAACCCTCAAGGCTCGAGTCGACACTAAACCACAGCTTGAAATTTTCGCAGATGATGTAAAGTGTGTTCATGGTGCAACCGTTGGTCAACTTAATAATGAAGAAGTGTTTTATCTCAAAAGTCGAGGGCTATCAGATACCATGGCACGTAACTTATTAACTTATGCGTTTGGTGCAGAAATTATTGACCGCATACCTATTGCATCCCTTAGGTGTCAGTTAGAGCAAATAGTGCTCGAACAAACTCAAGGAGGCTAAACTATGAAACTTGTCGAACCTTCTTTAAAATCATCACCTATTTCAACATTTAATATAGAGCGCATACGTTCTGATTTTCCCATCCTAAAACTTACCATCAATGATAAGCCATTAGTTTATCTGGATAATGCAGCCTCCAGCCAGATGCCGCAATTGGTGATAGATCGCTTAGTAAGATACCAAGCTACTCAGCATGCCAATATTAATCGTGCAGTGCATTATTTGTCTGAAATAGCCACTTCAGAGTACGAAAATGCTCGTCGTAAATTACAATTTTTTATTAACGCACAAGAAGATCGAGAGATAATTTTTACAAGTGGTGCTACTGATGCAATTAATCTGGTTGCGCATGGTTATGGCCGTAAATTTATTGGTGCCGGCGACGAAATTATTCTAACTACGCTTGAGCATCATTCAAATATTGTACCGTGGCAAATGTTAGCTGATGAGAGAGGTGCAAAGATTCGTGTAGCACCAATTAACGATAAAGGCGAGCTAATAATTGATGCTTACGAAAGACTTTTTAATCAGCATACAAAATTTGTTAGCATGACTCATGTATCAAATGCTCTTGGCACTATAAATCCAATCAAGAAAATGATCAGATTTGCACATGCTTGTGGTGTACCAGTAATGATTGATGGCGCGCAATCTGCTCCACATATAAAAATAGACGTTCAGGATCTCGATTGCGATTTCTATACATTTTCTGGTCATAAGTTATGTGGCCCAACTGGTATCGGTGTTCTTTATGGCAAAGCTGAGTTACTTGAACGCATGCAACCATTTAAGGGCGGTGGTGACATGATAATTTCGGTGACATTTGAGAAAACTACTTACAATACGATTCCGCATAAATTTGAAGCCGGTACGCCACCAATTGCTGCTGCAATCGCCCTTGGTGCTGCAATTGATTATTTATCAACTATCGGAATGAATGCAATCGCTGCACATGAGCTTGATTTACTCAATTACGCGACCGAGCAAATAAATTATATACCCGGTGTGCGCATTATCGGTAACGCTACGGAGAAAGTCGCGGTTTTGTCATTTGTCATTGATGGTATACATCCTCATGACATTGGTACACTCCTAAATCAAGAAGGTATCGCCGTTCGTACTGGACATCATTGTGCCCAGCCAGTGATGCAGTATTTTAAAGTACCAGCAACTTCACGCGCTTCGTTTGCATTTTATAATAACATGACTGAAGTTGATGCATTAATTGCAGGCATACGGAACGTACAGGAGGTTTTTTTATAATGAGCACAGTTTCTTTGTATCAAGAGGTAATCTTGGATCACAATAGAAAACCTCGTAATTACGGCACTGTAGAGAATGCAAGTCACCAAGCTGAGGGTCACAATCCACTTTGTGGCGATCACTTAAGTATTACACTTAATCTTAGCAATCAATGTATTGATAGCATTGCATTTCAAGGAGAGTCATGCGCAATATGTAAAGCATCGGCATCAATGATGACCGTGAGCGTTATAGGAAAAATGTATGGGGATGTTGAGACGTTAGTGAAGGAATTTCGTGACATGGTGATGGGCAATCTGAACATCAATGATAGCCATCATCTTGGACGTCTAACTATTTTTTCTGGCATACGTGATCTACCAACTCGTGTAAAGTGCGCGATCCTTCCGTGGCACACACTGCATGCAGCACTTAATTCTATAACTAATATTTCAACCGAAACTAAGAATGATTCAATACATACTATGATCAGCAAAATAGGATAAAACGGGAATATGCCAAAAATCGCTGAGATAGAAGGTACGCCTAATCCCAATGCTTTGAAATTTACTCTCAAAGAGCCGTTAACCTGGGGAATTACTCGTTCCTATGACAACGCCGAACAAGCAAAAGATGACCTGCTAGCGACAGAGTTGTTTGAGATTGATCATGTAACGAATGTATTTTATGTGGATCATTGGATTACTATCACGCAAGACGGAGGAGCGAATTGGCAAGATCTGGCACGCGAGGTTGCTGATCCAATTCGTGCCGCACCAGCGGCAGATGCACAAACAGTCGCATTGGTTGCCAAAGCAATCAATGTTAGTAATGATTTAAGTCCAGCCGACCAACTGCGTCTTAACAGAATTAACGATCTGCTTAATGAGGAAATAAGACCATATTTGCAAGGTGATGGCGGCGACCTTCATGTTCTTAGTTTGGAAGGTAATCTACTAAGCGTGCATTATCAGGGCGCATGTGGCACCTGTCCAAGTTCTATATCGGGCACGCTAAGGGGCATTGAAAATTTATTAAAATCAATAGAACCTAATATTGAGGTTATTGCAATCTAAGTGGGTACATTGCATTTAAGTTGACAAATAGAGCAAATTAAAAGTTGTCGAAAAGCA
Organism: Nitrosomonadaceae bacterium; assembly: GCA_014190895.1. Lineage (GTDB taxonomy): Bacteria > Pseudomonadota > Gammaproteobacteria > Burkholderiales > Nitrosomonadaceae > BJGV01. Next base: position 221,924 of record BJGV01000001.1, read on the forward strand.
TACTTGTTCCTATGAGATAACAAAAAATTAGTGACGACACTATGTTGATATCTTTAGGTAATAAAAAAGATAGGCGTGTATAGACCACAGACTATTAATTCATAATGATTACTTTAAAAGTATGGAAGGATAATTTTGGAAGAATCGAACATAGTTTAATATTTTTGATAAGGCATTATGACAACTTCTAAAAAAAAGAATTTAGTAATCAAGGGCAATAAAAAAATCTGGTCCGGACGTTTTTCTGAACCAGTCTCAGAACTGGTGCAGCGCTATACTGCTTCGGTGCACTTTGATCAGCGTCTAGCAGAATATGATATTCAGGGATCGATTGCGCATGCTGAAATGCTTTCTGCTACAGGTATTATTAGTAAGAAAGATTTAATTGCCATTAAGCAAGGTCTGGAACAGATTCGCAATGAAATTTATAATGGTGAATTTATTTGGCTTTCAGAGCTAGAGGATGTGCATCTCAATATTGAGATGCGCCTCACTTCGCTTATTGGAGATGCTGGGAAAAAAATGCATACAGCCCGTTCACGTAATGATCAAATAGCCACTGATATTCGTCTTTATCTCCGTTTCTCAATTGACGACATCATCGCTCATATCAAAATTATGCAAAAAGCGTTATTAGATTTAGCTGAGAAACATATAGATACAGTAATGCCTGGTTTTACTCATTTGCAAGTAGCCCAACCAATTTCTTTTGGTCATCACCTCATGGCCTACTTTGAGATGTTAAAGCGGGATACAGAAAGGCTGGTTGATTGTAGAAAGCGTCTAAACAAACTACCACTTGGCTCAGCAGCATTGGCTGGAACTAGCTATCCAATTAATCGCAGAATGGTTGCAAAAAAACTTGGCTTTGATGGTGTTTGTAAGAACTCACTTGATGCAGTTTCTGACAGAGATTTTGCTATTGAATTCTGTGCCTGCGCGGCGTTAATCATGACCCACCTGTCAAGGTTATCTGAAGAATTTGTATTATGGATGAATCCATCGTTCGGCTTTATTAGTCTTGCAGATCGTTTTTGTACTGGTTCATCTATCATGCCACAAAAGAAAAATCCAGACGTACCAGAATTGGTACGGGGAAAAACTGGCCGCGTTAATGGCCATCTTGTTGCTCTCTTAACAGTAATGAAAGCTCAGCCACTTGCTTATAATAAGGATAATCAAGAAGATAAGGAGCCCATATTTGATACTATAGATACGCTAAATGATACATTACGCATCTATGCCGACATGCTAACTGGTATTAATGTTAATAAAGATGCAATGCGTAACGCTGCAATGCATGGCTACGCTACCGCCACCGATTTTGCAGATTACCTTGTAAAGAAAGGATTGCCATTCCGTGACGCGCACGAGGTAGTAGCTAAGGCGGTGCGTTTTGCTGAGAATAAGAATCTTGATTTAAGTAAGCTTACTCTTCCAGAATTGAAAAATTTTTCCCGGTTGGTCGAGAAAGATATTTTTATGGTGTTGACTTTAGAAGGCTCAATACAGAGCAGAGATCATATTGGAGGTACAGCGCCATCACAAGTGCGCATAGCGATTAAGCAAGCAAGAAAAGAACTTCTATAAAATACATCTGAATTAAAATTCTAATGGATCTACGTCTATTAACCATCTTACATTACGAGCAGGAAGCATTTGGATTTTTTTATACCAAAGAGCAAGGAATTCTTGTAATTTCTTGCGTGATGTAGATTGCGTTAACAGGTGAGCTCTTTCCATCCCTTTAAATCTTGTCATTTGCGCTGGAACCGGATCGAATATCTCAACATATTTAAACGGAATTGCTGTTGCTGCCGCATTCTTAAGAAAATCTAACGCAGTAGAAATTTGTGTAGCCTCAGCTCGCAACAAAGCTTGATAAGTGAATGGTGGAAAACAAGCCATTTCTCTTTCTGATAGAAGAATTTTTGTAAGCGAGTCATAATTGTTTTGATGTAGTGCACAGTATAGTGGGTGATCTGGGAATCTTGTTTGAATCAGTACTTCCCCGGCAATATCAGAGCGTCCCGCGCGACCAGCGACTTGTATTAATTGTGCAAATAAATGTTCAGCTGCACGAAAACTAGTACTATAAAGAGAAGCATCAGAATTCAAGATACCTACCAGTGCTAAGTTCGGAAAATCATGTCCTTTGGCAAGAATTTGTGTGCCAACTAGAATGTCCACACGTTGTTCTTGAATGTCCTTGAGCATTCCTCCCCATATATTTTTTTTGCGGGTACTGTCATGATCAATGCGCAGAATACGTGCGTTAGGAAAAAATTCAGTTAGCGCAGTTTCTACTCGTTGGGTGCCATAACCAAAAGGTGCGATATCTTGGTCGCCACATTTGGGACAAGCATGACCGATAAGCTCCTCATGACCACAGTAATGACAGCGCAATTTTTTTTCGCGCAAGTGCACTACGAGACGACTTGTGCAGCGCTGACAAGTTGCCATCCACGCACAAGATTTACACATAAGTACCGGTGCATAACCACGACGATTAATAAAAACTAAACTTTGTTGTTTTAATGAAAGACACTTTTCTAGAGATGTGATCAGTGTTTCAGATAAACCTTCTTTAACTTTGATAGTCCGGATATCAATGCAACGAACAGTTGGGAGCGCTGCATTTGTAACGGCACGAGATGACAAACGAAGCATACGATAGCGACCATTGATCGCGTTGTAATAACTTTCAAGTGAAGGTGTAGCAGAGCCGAGAATGATTGGTACGTTTGTATATTTAGCCCGGAAGATTGCCATGTCCCTTGCTGAATAACATAGTCCATCTTGTTGTTTAAAAGAGCTATCTTGTTCCTCATCCACAATAATTAAACCAAGTTTTGGAAGTGGTGTAAATACAGCCAAGCGGGTTCCTAATATTATTTCCGCTTTGCCTTCTTGTGCCTGTAACCAACCGTTTGTTCGTTCAGATGCATTGAGTCTGCTATGTAGATTTATTAGGATACTAGTGGGAAAGCGTTTACGAAAAATGCCTTCTAATTGAGGAGTTAGACTAATTTCTGGTATTAGCACCAGCGTTTGTTTTCCTTGCAACAATTGTAATGAGATTAGTCGAAGATAAATCTCAGTCTTACCGCTGCCAGTTATGCCGTGTAATAGCCAGGTATTGAACCGATTAATTTCAGCAGAGACGGTATTAAAAACCAATTCTTGCTCTAAAGTAAGCGTAGGTTCCAATGAGATTGTAACAGGAGAGATCAAGATATTAGGGATCTTCTCTACCCAGCCCAATGTGATAAATTCCTCTAGTATTTTAAATGCATTTAATCCGAGTTTTTTTACCTCTGAATCTTTAATAACATCAGATTTATTTAGTAAAGTTAGTAGGCGACATCTGATAATGCCTCGTATAGCAGCAGGTGATGTATTTGCGATACGTCCTGCATTAGTTAATCGAAACCAAGAGATAGTGTTAGGTTTTTGAATAAAGGGCTTAACGTTACGTAATCTACTTGGGAATATACTCATTACCACCTCTCCTAGTGGACGGTGGTAATAATTACTACAGAATCTGAGTAGATCTAATGACGCTATAGATAATGGTGGGATATCGCTAAAAACATGTGTGGCAGCTTTAAGTTTACTAAGAGGTACAGAGGAATTAGCCGCAATTTCTATGACGACCCCTACTACTAGCTTCTTTCCAAAGGGTACTTGCACACGAGTACCAATAATTTGTGTTGATGCGCCCGGCAACAAATAGTCGAACAATGTATCAATAGGAATATCAAGAGCGACGCGAATGATGTGCATATTAGATTAATCTACTGTATGCAAATTTTTCCAAATAAGGTCAGAAGCATTACTTGTAAAAATAGACAGTCAGTCCTTCATATTTTTTAAGTTGACAATATTACATTATCAAAAACAAGAAAACTCGAGAGCATTAGAATAAAATAACTCAAATTTCTTCATGTATTTCTATGCACAATCATACGAGCAATCTACTTCCGAATAAAGGGCTTGGTCTGAGGCGGTATAAATAAAAATATAGCCATTAGCGGACAAATGACTTGACTCAAAGTACTTTTCTCAGATAATCTGCCTAGACAGATGGTCAGTTAAGGCCACAGGAGCA
>BJGV01000002.1 GCA_014190895.1 Nitrosomonadaceae bacterium
TTATATGAATATTTTCCGTGCCACGATAGGGCCATTGATATTCATACTACTGCTCTCTTTTGTTGGATATAAGATTATGAAGTCGAAACGAGTGCAACGTTGGCGAGAAACCCGTCGCTCGTAGAGAGAGGGATTTGCCGAGCAAAAAGAAAAAGAAAATTAAATAATTTATAATTCTATAAGAGCTTAATAATGTCTTTTCAATCTATAAGATCTGTTTTCATCTGTGTAATGTTCGTGAGCACATTTCTATTTTCTACACAATCATATGCTCACGGGGGGCTGTCGCTTGCTGATGATATTTGTAAACTTGTGATCGGCCCCTATACCATGCATTTTACGGGCTATCAACCAGATAATACACAAGAAAAGGAATTTTGTGAGGACATTCCCTCAACTGGGCGAACAGTAGTAGCGCTTGATTATATTGAGGAGGCATTGCGCCCTTTGCCTACCGAAATTCGGGTAATCAAAGATATCGGCTCGGAAACAGACATTGAGGCCATCACGATTCTTCACGTCCCGTCCAAGGTTTATTCTAATGGTTCAATTAACTTTGAGTACACCTTCACCCAACCAGGCAAGTTTGTTGGTCTGGTGACCACGGGAGATAAGCAGGAACATGTATCACGCTTCCCATTTTCAGTGGGACAGCCTAAGGGAATTCTCAGTGCAGCGGTCCAATCCCCTCTTCTTATTTTGGGAATTACAGTTTTTGTTGGTGCGGCTCTCATTTTAGTAGGCAGACGTCGTAAACAATCGTCAGATATCAAAAGTTCGTAAACAATCAAGCAATCAGACGCTTACACCGTACAATATACTCGAACCATAACTAAATAAAACGGTCAAATAGATAATCAAGTTGTTATGTTTAGGCGTAACAATCCTAGATAGGACGGTCATTATGAAATCATTAATGGTTTTCGTGCCAAAATGGGCCATAACCAATAGCGCAATATTGGTAGCGTTGTGCGTGCATACTTTGCCAGTGTCGGCCCATGCAATGTTACTTAAAGCGGAACCAGCGCGTCGAGGAGTGCTTACGAAGGCGCCAACACAGGTACGTTTATGGTTTAATGAGGAAATTGAGAGCGCTTATACCTCTCTTTTTGTTCTCGACGCTAACAAGAAGCCTGTAACCGAAACCAAGCCGCATGTTGTCAAAGACGACCCAAGATCTGTTGTTCTTCCGTTGCCCGAGTTACTGCCTGGAAAATATTCAGTTAAATTTCGAGTCTTATCGGTAGATGGTCACGTTGTTGATTCATCTTTTGACTATACAGTTAAGAACAAGAGCAGCGCACAAGAGAAATGATTGAGACTGTTGCAGCGCTGGCTCGTTGGTTTCAGTTAGCAGCCAACATGACTTTAGTGGGCGGTTGTATTTTTCTTGTTATTGCTGGTTGGAACAAGGCCGCGCTTCCAAATTTATGGATTACTCGTCTCGAGCGATCTCTGCCTTGGTTGGCAACGGCTCTTTTGTTGGGGCTTCTGGTGGTGCTTGCCACCACCACAGCGCAGGCCACAGGCATTGCTGAAAACGTCTGGCAACCAGGAGCCTGGTTTGGGATTCTATTAGAAACCCGTATGGGACATATATGGGCGGCACGTGCAGCCCTGGGGCTTATAGTTTTAGGGATCGCTTTTTATGTGCGAAATTCCCCTGGGATTCAAGGGCTGCTGTTATGTGCCACGGTCGCTGCATTTACGTTAGCCGCAGGGTCGCTTGCGAGTCATTCTGCAGCTGAAGAGCTGTCTCTAATATCGATACTACCTTATACACTGCACATCATCTTAGCCAGCATTTGGTTTGGGGCTTTGCCAGCTTTTCTTTTAGTGTTATTTTTCAACAAGGGACAACAGAAAAACGCAATAGTTGACCAATCGGATGTTCAAACTTTAAAGCGCTTCTCGATTCTGGCCTTACCCGTGATGCTGGGCATAATTGCAACCGGTATTTTTGTGGCTAACCGGATGATAGATACAAGCTACAGTGCGCTGTTTGCAACTAAATACGGCTGGCTTCTGAATGCAAAAATTTTTCTGCTCATAATAGTCCTAATGATTGCTGCACGCGCTCGCTCTGTTTGGTTACCATCTCTCACCCAAGACCAGAATCTAGTGGCTGCCGGTAGTCAGAAAATGCGAAAATGGGTCTGCATAGAATTTGTGCTCGCATCAACGATTGTTTTGTTGGCGACCATATTAGCAAATAGCGTACCAGCAAAACACGCCATTATTCAAGATTGGCCTTATCCATTCAGGTTCTCTATAGCCGCCACTTGGGACGATCCAACAGTAGTGATGCGTGTGTGGGGCGGAATCATTTTGCTTATTTTGGCAGGAGGAATAGTCGTATATAGCCAAATTAAAAAATGGACAATGAAGCACCGTGTTGGCATCTCAGCCCTATTAGCGATTTGTGCTTTATTTTTGGCATTACCCTCTCTTGCCATCCAAGCTTACTCAGAAACTTATCGCAAGACGCCAGTTCCATTTGATGCCATCTCCATCGCCAATGGCTCAGGTTTATTCGCCAAGAACTGTGTCACCTGTCATGGATTTCAAGGAAAAGGCAATGGTATTTTAGCAAAGAGTTTTACTAAGCCCCCCGTGGATATGCTGACAGAACCACATACAGCTAAACATACCGCAGGAGATTTTTTTAATTGGCTAACTTACGGTATTCCTGGTACCGGGATGCCAGATTTTGCTAACAAACTTGAGGAAGAAGAGCGTTGGGACGTAATAAACTATCTTCATGCCATGTCTCGCGGTTATCAGGCGCGACTCATGAACCCTAATATTGTTCCCAATCAACCTTCTCTAGGCCCGCCCGGCTTCTCTTATTCTGCTCATGATGGCTCAAGCGGTATCTTAAAAGATTTCCGTCAGAAAAAAACAGTATTATTGGTTCTATTTTCATGGCCAGACTCGCGAGCGCGCCTTGATCAATTGAGACGATCGTATGGTGCTTTAAGTGCGGGCAATACAACGATATTGGCAGTGCCCATGAACGATCTTGATTTACAGGACATGGCGACAATTACGGCAGATAGTCCATTTCCAATTGTGACCGAGGGTGCGCCAGAAATTACACGCAGTTACGCTCTTTTTCGCAGGACTCTCAGTAAACCCGATCTGCTTGGGGAGGGATCGCTGCCCAAACATATGGAGTTTTTAGTGGATCGCTACGGTTATTTGCGCGCGCGCTGGATTCCTGAAGCGGATGGCGATAACTGGATAAATATCGATACAATGGCAGAGCAGATTGCTCGACTTAGCAGGGAAAAAGAAATCTTGCCGCCACCGGGCGACCATGTACATTAGAAGTGTTATTGTGCAAGGTGCAAAAATAAAGTTAGACTAGCATACCGATTGAGCAATTAATCTAATCCCTGTTGTTTTAAGGAAAGAAAATGAATAGATTGTTAGCCATAATTTTAATTAATGTTGCGCTTGTTTTTCCGTCCCAAGTTCATGCGCATACTGATGCACACCTAGACACTGTCAACGCTCCTCATGGGGGGCAGTTACGGATGGCGGGACCATATCATTTAGAGCTTGTTGTCAAAGATAGAGAGATTGCACTCTATGTTATGGATCATGCGAATGGAAAAATTAATGCGGATGGTGGTGTAAGCAAAGCAATTGTTCAAACTGATAAAGTTAAGACCTCGGTTAAGTTAGAGCCTTTTGGTGAAAATGTACTCAAGGGCAATGCTGAATTTTTAGCTAGACCAGAAACAACGGTCACCGTCTTTATTACACTACCCAAACAAGAAGCTCAAACTGCTCGTTTTAAACCTTTTGCACCTAAAAATAAAGAAATTAAAATCAAAGAAGGGGCTGGGGAGGCCCCCGCCCCACAGACAGCCGATCACAACAAACACCACCATTAATAGGGACACCCAAAGTTAATGATCTTAATATCTGGCCCTCGATTTATTTTGAATAAATCAAAGAGGGTGTGGTCTTAGTGTGTAATGCCGATCTTCGACCCCTGCGCACATCGACACTCATTAGCACAATCAGACCAATTATAAAATAACTGCCAGTTAACAACATTGCAAGGCGATGGTTGCCGCTTGAAAACCAACTTATTATTCCATATGTAATTGGGCCGATTATCGACGAAAATTTCACAGCTAGGCCCCATAGACCAAAAAATTCAGCATAGCGAAGAGGCGGGGTAAAGAATCCAACTAATGCGCGCCCTGCTGATTGAGAGGCGCCCAAACACAGACCAGCAATATTAGCGGCCAACCAAAATATAGGGCGACTTTCCGCGGTCCAGATCAGCAAAATCATAATAATCCAACCAAAGAGAGTTAGGGCAATGGTTGGTATGTGGCCAATTTTATCTTGTATGTTGCCAAATATGAGCGCGCCTAACGCAGCGGTAATGTTGACCACTATTACGAGTAACATGGTGTCAGCAACATTAAAATGCATTGCTTGTTGAGCGTATACAGCCGCCAATACAATCACAGTCTGGATTCCAGCCTGATAAAATATCAGACAGATAAGGAAACGTAGTAAATCACGATAATTACTCAGACCTTTAATCGTAGTACTAAGCCTTTTAAATGCCGCATGCACATTGTCTTGACTGGCCGGATGTGATTGTGGCAAGCCCCCTTCCTTTAGATAGAAGAAAGTTGGAATGCAAAATAGGGCAAATAAAGCAGAAGTTATCAGCATGGTTACTGGCACAAATTGATCAGCTTTTTGTCCTTGTTCTTCCGCCCAGATTACGTATACGAGTGAACATCCAAGGCTCACTAGGCCGCCAATAAAACCAAGACTCGTGCCCCAGCCAGAAATCCGCCCAAGGGCCTTTCCTTGTGCAAGCTCCGGCAAAAATGCGGCAATTAGGTTTTCACCGGTGCCAAAAAAGAAATTAGCAATAATAATAAGAGCCATCGCTAGCCACAAATCCCCTGACCCAACAAAGAAGAGCAATCCGGTAAAAACAATGCAACCCACAGTAGAAATAAACAGAAATCGTTTTTTTGCAGCACAGATATCAGCGTATGCTCCTAGCATTGGTGCAGTTAAAATGATAAGCAGATATGAAATTGCCAATGTTCCGGTCCACAAGAATGTCGCCCATTCTTGGTTATTTGCTACTATTGCAACGAAATAGGCGCTAAAAATAGTGGTGATGACAGAAGTGGTATAACCAGAATTGGCAAAATCGTACATTGCCCATGACCAAATTTCCCTTTGGTTTACGCCGCTGGCACGGTATTGCGATTTTATTTTTAGGGTCACAACAAGGGCTCTATTCTCTTTAAACAACAATTAAAGCACAGTTCTTCATTTGAATAGAAAACGGTTTTTGGGGGGGGCGCGGGACTCCATAAGATATTATTTTATTGGTGCTGTTGAGAGGAATCAAATCTCCGACCTACTGATTAAGAGCCAGACATCTTATCTTTAAAGCTCGTCCAACTTAGTCCGCAGGAGAATTGAATCGTCTAATACCATATCGGACAAAAGAGTGTCTTTGACGATGCATGGCTCGTTATAACGATTAAAATAATCAATATTCCTAGTATTCTCCTCTATTTTATTTGTAGCATCGCCTCTAGTCATTTTAATTTTTGTAAAATATTCTAGACTTTGAGTTACATAGTGGTTGATTTGAAACATCTCATTATCTGAGATAGTACGCGATGAACAAGCCCATTTAATCTTGTGAATACCTAGATCTTTGAGATTGGTTAGAATCTTTGTTTGACATATCCACTTTGTGCGGGAATGGCCACCTAATTCTTTATGCCGCATAAGTAATTGGGTACGAAGACTGTTCGGGTGGATTTTATATCCCCCACTCCCGAATACCGACCAGTTTGTATAAATCACATCAAATTCATCGTAATGACCTAATGCCTCACGAATATTTACACCCTCTTTTTTACAAAACCAAAACTCATCCAGATCGGCGATCATGAGCCATTGACACTGATCAGCAATCTTGAACTGTTTAAAAGCAGTTCGGTAATGTGCCTTTTGTTTATAAGGTTCTTCCAGCTGAATTAATTTCAGCACACCCTGATCAATCCAGGGTTGGAGCAACTTCAAGCTATTATCAGTACTCCCATTATCTATTAAGTAAATTTGTTCGATACCTTGCCAAAGATAATGCCCAATCCACTCTTCTAAATTCATGGCTTCATTCTTCATAATCGCCATAACACCCAGTTTATATCTTTGATGGAACTTCTTATTTATCGAAGTCCTATTTCTAATTTTTCTCGCTCTGTTCCATTGAAGCAAGGCTTGCCATATTTTTATAAACATCCACATTTAGCCGTATACTGATTATTAAAATGCGCTTGGCTACTCAAACTGTATAAAAATTAGAAATAAATTAGCAGATTTCGATATGTACAACAGACCGAGGGGTGTTGCCGGGATAAAAAAAGGGGGGTGAAGCAAAAATCATCTACTACCCGCGCCACCTACACCCCATACGCACACTACTAAACGTAGAATTACCCCATCAGACGTCCAGATTTGACTGCACAGAGAGATTAGGTACCATCAAGCCAATTTAGGGGGGGGGGTGCCGGGTGGGTGGGGTGCTTGCTTCGGTTACCTGAAGATGCTGGGTTGTCGCATTGGCTGCACCACGCAAGACACTTTCCTCGGCCAGAAGGCGCTGCCTGAAGCTCGTCAATTGCGCTTCGGGCGGTGGCATTGCAAGTATTTTGTGTTGTGAATATCTTTGGTTAACTGTCCCAAAAATGTCCCACAAAAGAAAAAGGACCTAAACCGTTAAGGCCTAAGTCTTTGTTTTGTTGGTGCTGTTGAGAGGAATCGAACCTCTGACCTACTGATTACGAATCAGTTGCTCTACCAACTGAGCTACAACAGCATGAAGAAACACAACGTCAGATTATAGAGGTTTGATAAACGACGGGCAAACTAGAGACATTCCAAATTAAAAGAAAAAATTAGCGTAGCCAAATCCGCTTGATCGCATTGTAATGTAGATTGCATCACCCAAAGCAAAGTTCATGAGCACTTAATCTTTTGACCGGTATCTCTTGGTGCTTTCTTGATAGTTTTATTTTTCAGAGTCTGTACTTGTAGAACAGTAAATAGCATTTTTTCAAATTTTCTACTAATTTCTATTAAAATCAGCAAAAGTATAGACATCTTAAGCTAATTACGGCAAAATGATGAAATGAGAATAGAGCCAATAGCAACAAAAAACATCCTAGTAATTCACGGGCCAAATTTAAATCTTCTGGGTACACGAGAGCCAGAGATTTATGGAAATATGACATTAGATGAAATTAACAGAACTTTGCTTAAAATAGCTACAGATGCCGGAGCTAAGCTTGCTAGTTTTCAGAGCAATAGTGAGACTGAATTAATAAGCCGCATTCATCAGGCGATTGAAGATAAGACCGACTTTATTATTATTAATCCGGCAGCTTATACGCATAGCAGTATTGCCCTGCGGGACGCCCTGGCAGCTGTAAAATTACCGTTTATTGAGGTCCATCTTTCCAATATTTTCGCACGTGAATCTTTTCGCCAAAAATCATATTTCTCTGATCTTGCGCTTGGCGTTATAAGTGGCCTGGGCAATAAAGGCTATGAACTGGCCCTAGAGTATGTTTTAAAAATGCGCTAAGTTTTTATTTTTAATGAATATATAAACGAAACCCCTTTCAGAAAAAACGCATTCCTCGTAGATGCAGAGAATACAATTATTCCGAGTGTTTAAGTAAACAGGTAACACTTTGTAATGAAAGATTGTTGTGAGAGGACATCATGGATTTAAGAAAACTTAAAAAATTAATTAGTTTGGTTGAGGAATCTGGCGTTGCTGAGATAGAAATTACTGAAGGCGAAGAAAAAGTTCGTATCAGCAAATCTGGATCGGGGGTACAGAGTTATGTGACCACCCCAACAATAATGATACCGCCAGAGGCCCCTCACCCTCCTTCCCCGACAGCTATTGATTTAAAAGAGACTCAGAAAGTAGTGCCTGATAAACATCTGGTGAAATCTCCCATGGTTGGAACATTTTATCGCACGTCTGCTCCTGGTGCGGTTGCATTTGTAGAGGTAGGACAAACAGTAAAAGTGGGAGACATCCTGTGTATTATTGAGGCAATGAAACTTCTTAATGAAATTGAATCTGACAAGAACGGCACCATTGAGGAGGTGTTAATTGAAAACGGTCAACCTGTAGAGTATGGCGAGCCATTATTTACAATCGTGTGAGATTTTATAAAGTTCCTCTACATGTTGAGGCTCAGGAATAAGATTTGTATCCCATTCGAAATTTAAAATAATTCCCCGGACAAAATGTTTGAGAAAATACTTATAGCCAATCGTGGTGAAATTGCCCTGCGAATTCAGCGGGCCTGTCGTGAGATGGGAATCAAGACAGTTGCGGTTCATTCGGAAGCAGACGCCGATACTAAGTACGTAAAGTTGGCCGATGAATCTGTATGTATTGGGCCAGCACCATCAATTCAGAGTTATCTTAATATGCCGGCCATTATTAGTGCGGCAGAGGTAACAGATGCTCAGGCTATTCACCCCGGCTATGGATTCCTCGCAGAGAATGCTGATTTTGCTGAACGAGTAGAGAAAAGTGGTTTTGTTTTTATAGGCCCACGCCCAGAAACCATTCGATTGATGGGCGATAAAGTCAGCGCTAAAAATGCCATGAAAAAAGCCGGAGTGCCTTGTGTTCCTGGCTCTAATGGGGCATTGCCAGAGTCTCCTGAAGAGATTAAGGAAATTGCCCGGGCTATTGGTTATCCGGTTATTATCAAGGCATCTGGGGGCGGAGGCGGACGTGGAATGCGTGTAGTGCACACTGAAGCAGCGCTCTTAAATGCGGTTATTGTGACGCGTAATGAAGCCCAGACAGCATTCGGCAACCCAATGCTTTATGTAGAAAAGTTCATGGAAAATCCCCGCCATATTGAATTTCAGGTTCTGGCTGACGAGTATCGTAATGTGATTTGGTTGGGGGAGAGAGACTGTTCAATGCAGCGTCGTCATCAGAAAATTATTGAGGAAGCGCCAGCACTTTTTATCTCTTCTAGGCTACGCGATAAGATAGGATCCCGTTGTTCCGACGCTTGCCGCCGCATAGGCTATCGTGGAGTGGGCACATTCGAGTTTTTATTTGAAAACAATGAATTTTACTTCATTGAAATGAATACGCGTTTACAAGTAGAGCATCCTGTCACAGAAGCGACTACAGGGATTGATTTGGTGCAGGAACAAATTCGTGTTGCTGCGGGGGAGAAGTTACGGATTCGTCAGAAAGATATTGCCCTTAAGGGGCATGCCATTGAATGCCGAATCAATGCCGAAGACCCTTATAAGCTTACTCCTTGCGCTGGCCGCATTACCCAATACCATGCTCCTGGCGGGCCCGGTATTCGTGTTGATTCTCATATTTATAATAACTATGTAGTGCCCGCGTATTATGACTCTTTGATTGGCAAAGTAATTGCTTATGGCGATAATCGTGATCAGGCTATTGCTCGTATGCGTATAGCGTTATCTGAAATGGCGATTGAGGGGATCAACACAAATATCCCGCTGCACCTCGATCTGTTGTCCGATGCCGCTTTTTTACGCGGGGGCACAACCATTCATTATCTTGAACAGAAACTCGCTGCACATAATAAGATAAAAAAAGATTAATTTTTTGCTGTGCATCGTGGAAATTTTTGAAAATTAACCAATAACACTGTGCATACACCATTAATTAAAGTCGGCCGATTTCTTTGAGTAGATCTCTTATTTTTTAATATGTCGTGGACCACTCTTGCCGTAGAGACGGATGCCGATCATGCCGAAGCATTGAGCGATGCGCTGCTTGATCTAGGCGCACTCTCTGTAGATATTCACGATGCAGCCGCTGGTACAGAACAAGAACAACTGTTGGTTGGGGAACCTGAGCAACCCTCTGTAAGAATCTGGTCAAAAACAGAAATAACAGCCACGTTTAATTCGGATGTAGATGTATTTGCCGTGATGAAGGTTGCTGCGCAAGTAGCCCAACTTTCTAGCTTTCCCAATTGTCGCTTGGCACAAGTAGAAGAGCAAAATTGGGTGCAACTGACACAATCGCAATCCGGCCCAATTAAAATATCATCACGATTGTGGATTGTACCTAGTTGGCATCAAATACCGGACCCCGCTGCCATTAATTTGATAATTGATCCAGGGTTAGCTTTCGGTACGGGCAGCCATCCGACCACTCAATTGTGCCTTGCATGGCTTGACAAAAATTTGCAAGAAGGAGAATTTGTGCTTGATTTTGGTTGCGGCTCCGGCATACTTGCTATTGCTGCGTTGAAATTAGGTGCGGATCATGTGACGGGGCTGGACATAGATCCTCAAGCAATCAAAGTCAGCCAAGATAATGCCACGCGTAATTTATGTACCCAAAAGAGAATAGAGTTTTATAAGACATCCCTTGAAATACAAAAAAAGTTTTTGGGCGAAAAGTGTTTTGATGTAGTCATCGCTAATATTCTTGCTGGTCCGCTAATTATATCTGCCCCCGCGATTGCACACACTCTTCGCAAGAATGGACATATTGTGCTTTCTGGTATACTTAAAGAGCAAGCGGAAGAAGTATTAAACGCCTATCAGCAGTGGTTTGAAATGCGCACCAAGGGAGAACAAGATGGCTGGGTATTATTGACGGGAATAAAGAGATGAGACGTTTTAGATAAGGGGAATCAATCATACCGTTAATTTGCGTACAGAAAGGCAGAAACTGTTATTAAGTTTTTGCTTTATTTTAATTTCTTGGCATATGTTTATAAGTTAATATAAATTATTCCTTGTGGCATCAAGATCCCGAACTCAAAAAGTTTTGCTTATTAGATTTTTCTCAGAGGGTATTCGGGCGAGCCAATCTCAAAATTTTGGCAGATTTATTAAATTCAACAGAGACCTTTATTAGAATGTTAACTGATACCTTAATTGAAATAAAAGAGCTAAGTTTTTCTTATGGCAATCGTGCCATCTTGAAGGGTATTAACTTAACCGTGCCACGTGGCAAAGTTGTTGCTATTATGGGAGGTAGTGGTTGCGGTAAAACCACGTTGTTACGTTTAATTGGGGGTTCAGTCACCCCATCTTCTGGCCACGTTATGCTTGCCGGTCAGGCGGTGCATAAGCTCAATAGAAATGATCTTTTTTTAATGCGCCGAAAAATAAGCATGTTGTTTCAATTTGGCGCATTGTTCACAGATCTTTCGGTGTTTGAAAATGTAGCGTTTCAGATACGAGAACATACCAATTTTCCAGAGTCTATTATTCGAGATTTGGTGCTGATGAAGCTACATGCGGTTGGCTTGCGAGGCGCCCATAATTTAATGCCAGCAGAACTTTCTGGCGGAATGGCTCGACGTGTAGCGTTAGCCCGCTCCATTGCGCTAGATCCAATGCTTGTTATGTATGACGAGCCGTTTACCGGCCTCGATCCAATTTCATTGAGCGTTATTGGAAACTTAATTCGTCGTTTAACTGATGCATTGGGCATGACATCGATTTTAGTAACGCATGACGTACAAGAATCGTTGAAAATCGCAGACTACATCTATTTTATTTCTGAGGGAGTAATTGCGGCTCATGGCACACCAGCAGAAGTGCGCAGCTCCATCTCACCTTTTGTGCATCAATTTGTACATGGCGAAGAAAATGGTCCAGTCCCATTTCACTACCCTTCTGGGACATATGCAGGCGATTTGAGTTTGGGGAATAACTTTGTCTAAACCTATCATTATTAACATTCAAGACATCGGACATCGAGTGATAGAAAGTATTTTTCGCTTGGGTCGCGCCAGCCGTTTTTTTTTACTACTACTATTAAAATCTGGGATGAGTTTGCGTCGGTTTGATCTGGTCATTCGGGAGTTGTATTTTACTGGCGTGTTGTCACTAATCATCATCCTGATCTCGGGACTCTTTGTTGGCATGGTACTGGGTTTACAGGGCTATGAAACACTGCAAAAATATGGGGCGGAATCAGCTATAGGCGCATTGGTGGCCCTGTCGTTAGTACGAGAGCTGGGGCCAGTAGTTGCGGCGCTCTTGTTTGCTAGTCGTGCCGGTTCTGCTATTACTGCTGAGATTGGACTAATGAAAACTACCGAACAATTAGAAGCGATGGGAATGATGGCGGTAGATCCAATCGCGAGGGTAGTTGCGCCACGATTTTGGGCAGGAGTAATTTCGATGCCGTTTTTAGCAGCAATATTTTCTGCGGTAGGGGTATTTGGCGGTTATTTGGTGGCTGTGGTACTTGTTGGGGTAGATGACGGTTCATTTTGGTCACAGATGCAGAGCATGGTAGATTTTCGTTATGATATTGTTAATGGCATTATTAAAAGTTGTATTTTCGGCGTAGCTGTGACTGCAGTCGCAGTGTTTGAGGGCTATGATGCTGTACCTACGGCACAAGGAGTATCTGGTGCCACCACTCGTACTGTGGTGACTTCATCATTGGTTATATTAGGATTAGATTTTATTTTAACCTCATTCATGTTTAGGGGAGTAAGTTAATGCAGCGGACAATGATGGACTTATGGGTGGGGTTGTTTGTTATGGCAGGAATAGGCGCGCTATTGATGCTGGCATTAAAAATTGGAAATCTAGGCACTTATAGCACGGCACAGAGCTACACATTAGTTGGAAATTTTGAAAATATTGGCGGGCTGAAGATTAGAGCACCCGTAAAAAGTGCCGGTGTAGTAGTGGGCCGTGTGCTTGATATACAATTTAGCGTCGAAACTTTCGATGCTGTTGTAACTATGCAGCTAGACAATCGTTATAAATTTCCCAAGGATACCTTTGCCAGTATTCTTACTGCCGGACTTTTGGGTGAGCAATACGTTGGTCTGGCCGCAGGTGGCGATGAAGCGCCGCTGAAGAATGGCGATAAGATAATGAAGACTAATTCGGCAATAGTTTTAGAAGATATAATCGGGCAATTTCTATTTAATAAAGCATCAGAAAACAGTACAAGTAAAAGTGGTGGCAAAGAATAGAATAAATTTTAATTATCGCTCTGGCCCATTTTTGGTTTTATAGATAACGATAGATGAAAGGACAATTTTTTATGAGAAGAGGTTTGAATATAATTTTTTCGCTCGTCCTGCTGGCATTTACCCCTGTGCAAGCGGCAGAGATTGAACCGCATAATTTAGTAGAGAGTACGGCACAAGAAGTGCTTGCAATTATTAAACAGGACAAAGATATTCAGGCCGGTAATAAAGCCAAGATTCTTGGCCTTGTAGAGGCTAAAATTCTGCCCCATTTCAACTTTTCTCGTATGACAAAATTAGCCATGGGAAAAAACTGGCCCAAAGCTACACCTGAGCAGAAAGAAGGAATGATAAAGGAGTTTCGCACCCTGTTAGTGCGCACTTACTCTAATGCATTATCAACTTATCGCGATCAAGTTATTAAGGTAGAGCCAACTAAAATACAGCCTGCTGATGTAGATGTTGTGGTTAAAACCCAAGTGATGTTGAAGCAAGGCCAACAAGCTGTAACCATTGATTACAGTATGGAAAAAATTACCAATGATTGGAAGGTTTATGACGTCACAGTGGCTGGGATAAGTTTAGTTACTAATTATCGCAGTTCTTTTGATTCGCAGGTTCGTGCAAATGGGGTGGAAGGACTTCTAAAAACCCTGATAGAGAAAAATCGTTCCATGGAAGATAAAGACAAAAATGCTGATAGTTAATAATATATGACGTTATGAAATGATTCTGCGCGACGGTAATAAACTGAAAGTTCAGGGGCCAATAAACGCAAGTAATGTTCTTGCTGTGGTTGAGCAGGGGGTTGCTTTATTTGAGCATAGCGACCTAGTAATTGATCTGGCACAAGTAACTGAGGTGGATTCATCAGCCGTCAGCATGCTGCTGGAATGGCAGCGCAGAACCAATACTCATAGCCAGCGATTATTTTTTTCTAACATACCAGTACAATTAAAAAATCTTGCTGAATTGTATGGCGTTTACGAGATGATCGTGCAAGTGTAGCTTACAAATCATTTATAAGAGCACGCTGTTTTTCAACAGCGGGTTTTTATAGTTAATCCCTATAAGAACGTTGACGTCTAATCCCATGTTCTGTACATGAAGTTAAATAAAATTTTTACTCGCAGAGCGGGTACTTATGAACCCATGAACAGCACTTTTCTAGGATCGCATCTTCGATGATTCCGGCAATTGAAATTAAGCATGTACATAAATGTTTTGGTGCAGTACATGCCCTGAGGAATATTAATCTTGAAATTCCTATAGGTGAGTTTTTTGGGTTGCTTGGGCCTAATGGCACAGGCAAAACTACGCTAATTAACATTTTGGCGGGGCTGACACTTTCCAATAGTGGCAGCGCTAAAGTAATGGGGCACGATGTTGTGACTGATTATCGTGAAGCCCGCCATGCACTGGGGGTGGTGCCACAAGAGTTGGTATTCGATCCATTTTTTACCGTACGAGAAATTTTATCCATTCAATCTGGCTACTACGGTCTAAAGAATAATAACCTGTGGATAGAGGAAATACTTCATTACTTGGACCTTGCAGACAAAGCGAATATTAATATGCGAGCATTATCAGGCGGCATGAAGCGGCGTGTACTGGTTGCCCAAGCGTTAGTGCATAAGCCGCCAGTGATTGTGTTAGATGAACCAACTGCAGGAGTAGACGTAGAATTGCGCCAGGCACTTTGGCGCTTCATTAAACGGCTGAATTATAATGGCCACACTATTGTTCTTACTACTCATTATTTGGATGAAGCAGAGGAGTTATGTAGTCGAGTTGCAATGTTAAAACAGGGTGAAGTTGTCGCGCTTGATAGCACGAAGAATCTCATTAGTAACATAGCTGGCTGCTCAATTCAGTTACGCTTGTCGCCCGATAAGTTGCCCGCAGCATTGCAATCAACCATGATTAGTTATGCCGAGGGTAGTTATATTTTGTCAGTTAAAGATTACACTCAAATTGAGGGGGTTCTTACCGCATTGCGCGTAGCTCAGGTGCGGGTCCTAGAAATGCAGTTATTACGACCCCACTTGGAAGAAGCATTTATCAAAATTATGAATGATGTTGAAAATCAGGAACCTGCATGATTGGTTTTTATACGCTCTTTCGCAAAGAAGTGCTGCGATTCTGGAAGGTCGGTTTCCAAACCATAGGTTCCCCCATGCTGACTACTTTACTTTATCTATTAATTTTTTCACATGTACTAGAAAGGCATGTACAGATTTACCCTGGCGTGGAGTATACAGTTTTTTTAATTCCAGGTTTGGTGATGATGGCTATGTTGCAAAATGCTTTTGCCAATTCCTCCTCTAGTCTAATCCAGTCAAAAGTCACTGGTAATATTGTTTTTGTCCTGTTGTCTCCATTGTCTTACCTAGAAGTATTTCTTGCTTATGTACTGGCATCAGTAGCGCGTGGATTGCTTGTGGGGCTAGGTTTTTATTTGGTGACATTAATTTTTTTTATAGTGCCACTGAGCTCATTTTTATGGGTTTTTTTATTCACTCTAATGGGCAATGCATTATTAGGATCTCTGGGAGTTGTTGCCGGTATCTGGGCAGAAAAATTTGATGAACTTGCTGCATTTCAGAATTTTTTTATTCTACCGCTAACATTTTTATCGGGAGTATTTTATACGGTTCATTCATTGCCATCGTTTTGGCGAAATCTCTCCTACCTCAATCCATTTTTTTACATGATAGATGGTTTTCGTTACGGCTTCTTTGGCATATCAGAGATCCCACCCCATTTTAGTTTCATGGTCGTAACAACATTCTTTTTGACGATATCATGGCTTGCGCTGAGAATGCTTAAAACAGGGTACAGGCTTCGTCATTAAAATCAATTGCTTGCAAGTTGTTGTAAGAAGGGTATGTAAACATTTTAAAAAATTCTTTAGATTCGGGGGGAAGAAAAAATGATCACATCAGAAGACATAAAAAGTTATATTGAAGCTGCCTTGTTATGTGAGTTAGTGCGTATAGAAGGGGATGACGGACATCATTTTAATGCAACTATTGTTAGCGCTGAATTCCGGGGCCAAAGCACGGTACAGCAACATCAGCTGGTTTACCGAGCGTTGGGGGATAAGATGAAGCAAGAGATTCACGCATTGTCTATAAAAACACTAACACCGGAACAATGGCTAGGTAAAAATTTCTAGAAGCTTTTGTTTCGGGGCCAAGTTATTTTTATCGGCAAGGCTCGAGTAAGTTGTGAATTTAAAAAATAAGCTACGGATGCTCTGTAACCAACAAAAATTTTTATTTGCAAAGAACTGAGGTTGCATTAGTCAAATAATGAAATAGTAACCGCAATCTCCGCACACTTTAGGTCATTGCTTCTCGCATTTTTTGTATCGCTTTAACCTCAATTTGACGAATACGTTCGGCTGATACGCCAAATTCGTGAGCAAGATCATGCAGTGTTGCACCTTTTTTTTCTTGTAACCAACGCGTTTCAACAATGCGACGGCTACGCTCATCAAGAGAGGCCAATGCTCGATCTAACCCCTCGACATGCTGACAGCTATTTTGTTCGTTCTCTAGTGTTTGTGATGGTTCGGAACCGTTGGTCAGGTAAGCTATAGGGCTATATTTTTCATCTTCCTCTTCGGATAAGGGCTCGATTGAAATATCGCGCCCACTGAAGCGGGTCTCCATTTCTATAACCTCTTTCACCTTCACGCCTAAACGTTTTGCCATAGAATGAGCTTCTTCCGGGCGCATGGTGTCAAGAGTTTTCTTCATGCTACGCAAATTAAAAAATAACTTACGCTGTGCCTTAGTGGTGGCAATTTTTACTAGTCGCCAATTGCGCAGTATAAATTCATGGATCTCAGCTTTAACCCAGTGCGATGCAAATGATACCAATCGCACACCTCGTTCCGGATCAAAGTGCCTGACTGCTTTCATTAGACCAACATTACCCTCCTGGATTAAATCGGCTTGTGGCAAACCATAGCCTTTGTAACCGCGAGCAATAGTAATGACCATGCGTAAATGTGACAACACCAATTGACGGGCGGCATCAATATCAGCACCATCCCGTAGACATCGAGC
This sequence comes from Nitrosomonadaceae bacterium, assembly GCA_014190895.1. GTDB lineage: Bacteria > Pseudomonadota > Gammaproteobacteria > Burkholderiales > Nitrosomonadaceae > BJGV01. The sequence goes on from BJGV01000002.1 coordinate 17,132, forward strand.
CAGACGAGTTTCTTCCTCTTGCGAGAGAATGGGGAAGCGATTAGCGGATCGGACATAGCCTTCAATGCCGCCACCAATCTCTGGTACAGTTAAAGCAAAAGTCATGATGACCTCCTAATTCTAACAACTACAACCATTCTAGCATCTTCAATGAGCACACGCTAGTGACTTTACGGGACCCTTAGTGGGTATATTTTGTGTCTTTGAACCACCTTGATTCTGTTTTCCAGAGGCAATTTGCAACCGATAACCAGGCACCAAACCAACCTAAGCAGGCCGAGGATAGCAATAAAATAGCGCTATCTTCACTTGAGAGATGATGTAGGCGCAAATCAACCGTGTAAAGCTTGGCTAGACTAGTTAGCTCATTACTTATTAAATGCAGAATAAAAGCAGTGATGAGCCATGCTGTTATCCCTCCAATTGCCGCTTGGATTGTGCCAAAGTAAAGAAAAGGACGGCGTACAAAGTCGTTGGTCGCCCCAATTAATTTGGATATCTCAATTTCATCTCGCCTAGTAAGAATCTGTAAACGTACGGTGTTAAATGTTATAGCCACCAGCGCGAAACCCAATAGAAAAGCAAGTGTCAATGCTGCTAACTTCCCTAGTTTAAGCAGGGCATCTAGTCGCCTAGTCCAAGCAGAATTAAATTGTACGTAACCTGCCTCTGGCCATTTTTGTATTTCTGTGTGCAGGGATTCTAGTGACTCAGGCGCAGCATCTTTGACGTTAATTATAAAAGCATCAGGTAACGGATTTTGTGCGAGATCATCTATGATATCGGCCAGTCCATCTCTTTTTTTTAGTTGCTGTAAGGCCACGTTCTTGGGAATAAATTGAAAACTTGCGATTTGAGGGTGTTGCGTTAAGCGTGATTCCAACTCTGCTATTTTATTTTTGTCTGTATCTAGTGCTAAGAATAAATTTAATTGCGGCGCCCCTGATACCTGCCCAGAAAAGACCTGGAGATTTTCTAGTAATATGTAAGCTCCTGTAGGCAAACTGAAAGCAACCCCGATTACCACTATATTGAGTAGACTAGTAATAGGAGCATCTGTTAGTTTTCGTAATGCCGAGACAAGGGCATGCCAATGATGAGAAAACCATATACTCATAATGTTAGTTCTCCATGACTGAGCGCTAGAATACGTTGCTGGGCATTGCCAAGTAGCCCCGTATTATGAGTAGCAATCAGTACAGTTATCCCTACTTGATGAAGTGATTTAAATATATTTATTATGTCATTAGCATAATCAGTATCAAGATTGGCTGTTGGTTCATCAGCAATTAGAATAGATGGGCGACCAACTACCGCACGAGCGACACACAGTCGCTGTCGTTCGCTTCCTGATAGAGTTATGGGACGGGATTTTGCATTCTTTAGCAATCCTACCTTATCAAGCGCGGCATATACTCTTTCGGTTGCTGTTTTAAAATCAAAACCATTAATTTGCAACGGCAATAGCACGTTATCAAAAACGGTACGGTCAAATAAAATTTTTTGATCTTGAAATACCAAACCTAAGTTGCGACGTAAAAATGAAATCTCATTGCTGTTAAGGGCGGCCAAGTTCTGACCATTAATAACTATACTACCGGTAGTGGGGCGTTCAATGGCGGCAATAAGCTTTAATAACGTGCTTTTTCCAGCACCAGAGTGGCCGGTAATAAAGACCATTTCTGCTGGTTCAATAGTGAAATTGATATTTTTTAATGCTTCGAAACCACTCAGATAGCGTTTGTAGACACCACTAAAGCTGATCATTTAGAATATCCCTAGAATGTACAAGCAAAGAATGTGTAATAAGGAATTAATCAAACAAGGCCTCTACAAATTTTCTTGCATCGAAAGGCTTTAAGTCATTTATGTTTTCACCCATCCCGATAAAATATAAGGGCAATGTATTGTCCTGACGTATCTTAGCAATAGCAGCAATAATCCCACCCTTGGCGGTGCCATCGAGTTTGGTGACCACTAAACCAGTAATTTTTAGCGCATTATCGAATGCCTCTACTTGATTGATTGCGTTTTGACCAATGTTAGCATCTAACACTAATAACACTTCATGTGGCGCTCCCTGTTTGGCCTTGGCAATCACACGTTTTATTTTTTTAATTTCTTCCATTAGATGTAATTGTGTGGCTAGTCTCCCAGCGGTGTCTGCCAAAACAATATCTATATTTCTTGCCTTGGCAGCATTAATCGCATCAAATATTACCGACGCAGGATCACCATTTTTTTGACTACTATCCTGGGCAATAACGGGTACATTGTTACGCTCACCCCAAGCGATGAGCTGTTCGCGTGCAGCAGCTCGGAAGGTGTCGCCAGCAGCAAGTAATACAGATTTTCCTTGAGATTGAAAATAATGAGCAAGTTTCCCAATAGAGGTGGTTTTTCCTGCTCCATTTACACCCGCCAACATAATAACAAATGGTTTCTCTGTATCAGTATCAAATGACCGTGCTAGCGGAGCCAGCAATGCAAAGAGGACCTCTTGTAAAGCCCCTCGTAACTGTGCTGCATCGGTCAGATTTTCGCTTTTTACTTTTTTTCGTAGTGCGTCAAGTAACCAAGTGGTTGCGTTTACACCGGCATCCGCGGTAAGTAATATAGCCTCTAGTTCTTCATAGAGAACCTCATCTATTTTTCCGCCACCAAGTAAGCTGGACAAATGTTTGCCAAAACTTTCTCGTGTTTGAGAGAGGCCTAGTTTTATTTCAGAGATCCAATTTTTAGTCATGATTTTGGCGACCATAGGGTTTTTTCAGATTTAAATGAACCCAGTATTCTGATAGGCTGTCATAGTAGTCAAATATTAGAAGTGTAATTTTATTCCGTTTACTTAAACTTAGGCTATTAAAATGAAATCTGTTCCCAACTTTGCTTTTCATTTTCTCGGCACACAGATCGCCATCATAACTTTGGCCTCATTGGCTTCATTTGCGACCTTTGCCAATCCACACGAGTACATCCTTGCTAACGGCCTTAAATTAATTGTCAAAGAAGACCATCGTTCACCGGTAGTAATTTCTCAGATTTGGTATAAAGCGGGCAGTATTGATGAGTTAAACGGTACTACAGGCATTGCTCATGCATTGGAGCACATGATGTTTAAGGGAACGAAAAAGGTTCGCGCGGGTGAATTCTCAAGGCGCATTGCAGAGGCGGGTGGGCGTGATAATGCGTTCACAGGCCAAGATTACACAGCGTATTTTCAACAATTACACAAATCCAGACTCTCATTAGCAATGGGTCTAGAGGCCGACCGGATGCGCAACTTAAAATTAACCAAGGAAGATTTTATCAAGGAAATTAAGGTGGTAATGGAAGAGCGCCGATTGCGTACCGATGATCAGCCTCGCTCAGTAATGCATGAAAAAATGATGGCTGTAGCTTATCAATCACATCCATATGCCCGGCCGATTATTGGCTGGATGAATGATTTGGAGAATATGAGCGTACATGATGCACAGGATTGGTACGATCGTTGGTATTCGCCCAATAACGCTGTATTAGTAGTGATAGGAGATGTAAATCCGATAGAGGTGTTTTCTCTAGCACAGAAACATTATGGCAAGATTAAATCTCGCCCCGTGCCGTCTCTGGCTGCACGTAAACCCCAGGTGGAGCCACCACAAATCGGGACCAAGCGATTGGTAGTAAAAGCGCCGGCACAATTGTCTTATCTCGTAATGGGCTATCATGCACCAGCGCTGCGCAATGCCGATACAGACTGGGAACCATATGCACTGGAGATGTTGGCGGGAGTATTGGACAGTAATGCGTCTTCTAGACTGAATAAGGAATTGGTACGTAATCAGCGCATTGCTAGTTCAGTAAATGCAAGTTACGATTTCGCCGTGCGTGGTCCCAGTATGTTTTATCTTGAGGGCACGCCTAGCGAAGGAAAAACTGTGACAGAATTGGAGGTATCTTTGCGCGGGGAGATAGAGAAACTTATACGTAATGGCGTAACCGAAGAAGAGCTTACACGCGTTAAAGCCCAAGTAATAGCGAGCCACGTGTTCCAGCTTGACTCAACATTTTATCAGGCGATGCAGATCGGTAAATTAGAGACCATTGGATTGTCCCATCGCGATTTAGACGTGATGTTAAAAAAACTACAATTTGTCACTGCTGAGCAGGTGCGCGAGGTAGCAAAAAAATATCTGATAGATGATGCCTTGACCGTTGCAATGCTAGATCCTCAGCCATTGGAAGAGCGATCTCTGGTTCCCTCATTTAGTGAGTTGCGACATTGAGTCTTAAGGGTGGATTGGCCATGAATAGGAATTAATTGACGATAAACATACAAGTTTCACCCATGTTAAATTTTTAATGGAATTTTTATAGATGATACGTTTTTTATTTTTTTTATTTTTAAGTATTTGTTCTCAGACAACTTTTGCTGTCTTGCCGATTCAGCACTGGCAAACATCCTCCGGTGCAAAGGTATATTTTATTGAGAGTCACAATCTGCCGATATTGGATGTTGGTGTGGACTTTGTCGCAGGTAGCGGCACCGATAAGCCAGAAAAATCAGGGCGCGCTAGTTTAACGCTGCATTTATTGGATCTTGGTGCAGGGAGTTTATCTGAAGACCAGATTTCCAAAACATTGGCCGATGTGGGGGCACAATTAAGTGTTCACTTTAATCAAGATCGTGCTGGTGTTCTGTTGCGGACCTTGAGTGGTGAACGTGAGCGTGAGCAAGCGCTAGGCATATTATCTCATATGATACAGCGTCCAGATTTCCCAGAAGATGTAATGGAGCGTGAGCGCACAAGAGTTATTGCGGGGCTGAAAGAGGCAGAAACCAAACCCGAGTATATTGCTGACCGCACACTGAAGAAAATGCTCTATGGCAACCATCCTTATGGCCTAGGTAGTTCGGGTGAGATAACTTCATTAAGTACATTGCGGCGCCAAGATTTGGTTGATTTCCATCGCTCTAATTACGTTAGCTCAAATGCGGTAGTGTCTATCATGGGCGATGTGAATTACGCCGAGGCGACCGTCATTGCCGAGAGACTATCGAAGGATTTGCCAAAAGGCGAATCAGGAGATTCCTTGCCACCAGCAACCCCACCTATTTCTGAAACCAAGAGAATTTCTCATCCGGCGACACAAAGTCATATCCTCACCGCTTATATAGGGTTGCGACGTGATGATCCCGACTACTACCCTTTGGTAGTTGGGAATTATATCCTTGGTGGTGGTGGTTTTGCCTCGCGTTTGATGGCGGAAATTCGTGAGAAACGTGGATTGGCCTATAGTGTTTATAGCAGTTTTTCTCCATTAAAAGAAATGGGCCCGTTTGAAATCAGTCTGCAGACGAAGAAAGAACAGTCTGAGGAGGCTTTAAAATTTACTCGAGATGTCCTGACTAATTTCATTGCTAGTGGCCCAACAGAAAAGGAGCTGATTGCAGCGAGACGAAACATTATTGATGGTTTCCCACTTCGTATAGATAGCAATAAGAAGATTATAGAGTACCTTGCTGTGATAGGCTTTTACAGTCTTCCCTTGAGTTATTTTGATGATTATGTGAAGGCGGTGGGTAAAGTGACTGTAGCACAAATTAGAGAAGCCTTTCGCCGACGTATTGACTCACAAGGAATGGTAACAGTCATAGTGGGGGCTATAGAAGAGAAATAATGTCGATGTATTTTAAATACCCCTAGAGTTCTTTGCTAAATGCTTTCAAATCAAAATAAAATTCGCATTATCGGTGGGAAATGGCGAACTCGTAGCATTACTTTTTCAAATAGTACGGGCTTGCGCCCCACTCCAAATCGGGTACGGGAAACTGTATTTAATTGGCTGGGGCAGGATCTGACTGGCAAGACATGTCTTGATTTGTTTGCGGGTAGCGGAGCAATGGGGTTTGAGGCCTCGTCTCGGGGGGCTGAACAGGTAGTGATGGTAGAATCAGATCCTAAGGTATTTTGTACGCTACAGAGTAATTTGCAAAAACTAGAGGCAATTCAGATAGAGGTAGTATTGATAGATGCGCTTAAATTTATTGCTTCTAATCAAAAACTTTTCGATATAATTTTTTTGGACCCACCTTACCAACTCGATTTGTTGTCTAAAATGTTATCCCTGATCTTGCCGCATCTTAAGAAACACGGGATAGTGTATGTGGAAGATTGTAATCTTTTAGAGTTTGGCGGGGATTGGTTAGTTTGGCGTTACGGCCGGGCTGGTAAGGTACACTATCAATTGTTAAAATATGAAAAGAATGAATAAAGCTATCTACCCAGGAACCTTTGATCCAATTACGCGCGGCCACGAAGATTTGGCTCGTCGCGCCTCTCGTTTATATGACCAAGTGATAGTAGCTATAGCTGGGAATAGCAGTAAGAAGCCATTTTTTACTTTGGAGGAACGAGTAAGTATGGCACAGCAGGTACTGATAGACTGTCCTAATATCGAGGTAACATCATTTACTGGGTTATTAATGAAGTTCGCGCAGCAACAGAACGTTAGGATTATCGTGCGTGGACTACGTGCGGCATCCGATTTTGAATACGAGTTTCAGATGGCCGGCATGAATCGTAGTATGTATCCGGATGTTGAAACCGTTTTTATGACCCCATCCGAACAACATATGTTTACCTCCGCTACTATCGTACGAGAAATCTCCCTCCTAGGAGGTAACGCTGATAAGTTTTTGCACCCCCTAGTTGCCACCCGGTTGCGCACCAAAAACTTGAAGTTGGACACCAATTTTTTAAGCGAATAACATGGCTTTAATTATTACTGATGAATGTATTAACTGTGATGTATGTGAGCCAGAATGTCCTAATGGAGCAATTTCGCAAGGGGAAGTAATTTATGTAATTCAATCCAGCTTGTGTACTGAGTGTGTGGGACATTACGATATACCACAGTGTGTAGAAGTGTGCCCAGTGGATTGTATTATTATTAACTCAGACATCACCGAAACTAGGGAGCAGTTGCAAGATAAGTATCTCGCCCTTACTGTTGTGTAGCGCGAACAACAAGCTCCTCGCCCCAATTCTCGGGTATGGGGTAGCGCCTAGGGCCAAAGATTGCCGTACCTATGCGAACAATAGTTGCGCCCTCAGCGATAGCAATATCCAGGTCTTCAGACATCCCCATGGAAAGCGTATCGATGCCTAATCCATTTTTTTTTAATTGATCATATATATTTCGTAGCATATGAAATTGACTACGTTGAAGGGCAACGGTAGTAGTTAATTCAGGGACGGCCATCAATCCACGTAGCTTTAGGCGAGGTAATTGTGCAACATAGTTTGCTAGATCAGCCGCACATTCAGGTGCCACACCACTTTTAGTATTCTCCCCGCTAACATTTACCTGTAGACAAATCTGTAGCGGCGGCAGCGACTCCGGCCTATCTCGCGATAGACGTTCGGCGATTTTCTTTCTATCCACGCTGTGTACCCAAGCAAAATTTTCTGCTATACGCTTTGTTTTGTTACTTTGTATGGGACCAATGAAGTGCCATTCAATTGGTAAATCAGAGAGTGCAAGTATTTTTTCTAGAGCCTCTTGAAGGTAATTCTCTCCAAAAATAGTTTGTCCAGCAAGCCAGGCCTCTCTAATTTGTGAGGCAGGGTTAGTCTTGCTTGCCGCTAATAATAGAATTTCTGTCGGTTGTCGACCAACCTTGCTTGCAGCTTTGGCAATGCGTGTATTTATAGCCTCTAAAGCAACGGAAATTTTTACCATAATCTACGAGACTGGCCCGCATCCTTATTTAAATTAATTGCCATTAACAGAATATTATAACAAATATAATAGAATCTCCTGCCTTTTCGGTCAAGAAGAAAGCCCCAGATCCAGTTTTTTGGATATGGACACAATTAGTGCTATCAATAGCCAAGCCCCCAGCGTCTTTAGGAGCTGCTATGAATTTCAAGATAATATTTGTCCTAATTCAGGGCATCTTGATAAGCATCTCTTGACAGTTTTTTTATGAGATATTAGAATCTCGCCTTTCATGCGTTGTGCTTTGCTCATGGAATCCAGCGTACACTATACGGCAAGACTGCAGATTGTAATCTTGGCAATAGTCGGGATTTTAGGCTATGTCTTGGAAGGACAGGTATTGGCGACAGGGGCTGTATATGGCTCTGTTATTGCATTAATAAATACTTTATTGTTACTCTGGCGCATGCGACCTAGCAAGCAAAGCATGTTGCTCGAGACGCACAAGCATCTGTGGTTGTTTTATCGCTCTAGTTTGGAGCGTTTTGTGATTGTATCTGTTCTTCTTGTGCTTGGAATGGGGCTGTTAAAACTTGCCCCGGTAGCCGTTTTAATTAGTTTTGTATTGGGACAGTTTGCTTGGGTAATCGCCCCTCTAAAATGCGAAAAATAACTAAATAGAATTATGACCAGCGAATCAATAACCTCATCTGCCTATATTAAACACCACCTCCAGAACCTAACTTTTGGCAAGTTGCCAGATGGGGGATGGGCGCTTGCACAGACTCCTGAAGAAGCTAAGGAGATGGGATTTTGGGCAATTAACTTGGATACACTGGGGTTTTCTTTTCTGCTGGGCGTCCTTTTCTTATACTTCTTTTCTAAGGTTGCAAAAAGCGCAACAGCTAACGTACCGAGTGGCGGCCAAAATTTTGTTGAATGGATTATTGATTTTATTGATAACAGCGTACGCGGCTCATTCAGCGCTCGTAATGCAATAGTTGCGCCATTGGCATTGACAATTTTCATATGGATTTTTCTGATGAATCTGATGGATTTGTTGCCTATAGATTGGTTGCCAACGGTAGCTCACAGTCTCGGTCTTCCCTTTCTGAAGGTGGTGCCCACCACGGATCCTAATGCAACTTTTGGCATGTCCATTGCAGTATTTTTTCTGGTAATTTATTATAGTATTAAGATTAAAGGTGTGGGTGGATTTGCCGGCGAGCTCGCGCTCCAGCCTTTTAGTAGCAATAATCCGGTTATAAAAGCGGGATTTATTCCTATAAATCTATTTTTAGAAGGTGTAAATCTTATTGCTAAACCACTTTCACTTTCATTGCGATTATTTGGCAATATGTACGCAGGCGAGATGATCTTCATTTTACTTGCGCTCATGGGGGGTGCATGGGCCGTTGCTAGCGTAGGTAACTCAGTCTTATTTGGAACACAGGTGCTTTTATCTTTGGGCTGGGCAATTTTCCATATCCTGATCGTAACGTTGCAAGCCTTTATATTTATGACGTTGACCATTGTTTATATGGATATGGCACACCAGGAGCATCACTGATTTTTTTTTGCATCACTTTTTTTATAGGAGAACTCTGTGGAACAATCACTACTATACATCGCTGGCGCGATCATGATGGGTTTGGGCGCGCTTGGCGCTGCAGTTGGTATCGGAATTTTGGGCGGACGCTTTCTTGAGGGCGCTGCGCGTCAGCCAGAATTAATCCCAATGTTGCGCACTCAATTTTTTATTGTCATGGGTTTGGTTGATGCCGTACCAATGATTGCCGTAGGAATTTCTATGTATATTCTGTTTGCGGTCGTTGGTGGTTAAAGTTACCACCTATAATTTAGGAAAGGTTCTTACATGAATATCAATGCTACTTTGCTCGGACAAACAATCATGTTTATCTTGTTTGTCTGGTTTTGTATGAAATTTGTGTGGCCACCCATTATGCAAGCGCTTAGTGAGCGTAAGAAACAAATTGCAGATGGTCTCGCGGCGGGCGAACGTGGTAAGCATGAGTTGGAGTTAGCTTCTAAGCGCGCTACAGAGAATCTGCGCGAGGCAAAGCAGAGGGCTTCTGAAATTATAGCCCAAGCTGAAAAACGGGCCTCTCAAGTTATTGAAGAGGCAAAAGGAACAGCTAAAGATGAAAGTAATCGCATCCTTGTTGGTGCCAAAGCCGAAGTTGAACAGGAGGTATTTCGTGCTAAAGAAGCGTTGCGTCAACAGGTGGCTGATTTGGCGATAGCTGGTGCGACAAAAATCTTACAACGTGAAGTGGACGCTCAAACGCATGCCGACCTGCTTTTATCAATAAGGGCGGAACTATAAATAATGGCTGAAGCGCTTACAATCGCACGTCCCTATGCCGAAGCAGTTTTTAGGTTGGCTAAGACAAAGAATGCCTTGTCTGCGTGGTCTGATATGTTGCAGCTTGCAGCAACGGTAACTAGCGATGAACGTATTCGTGCCCTTATCGGTAATCCAAAAATTTCCGCTAAACATCTGGGCGAGTTGTTGCTTGGGATATGCGGTAATAAGTTGAGCATTGAAGGCTGCAATTTTATTTTATTGTTAATAGAAAATGCTCGGGTTGAGTTATTGCCACAGGTAAGAGATTTATTTGAACAATTAAAAACACAACATGAGGGCGTATTAGAGGCTAAAGTAATTTCTGCATTTGCTATGAGTGACTTGCAATTAAAGAATTTGGTGGCGGGTCTCGAAGCCAAGTTCAAGCGTAAAATAGAGGCTAAAGTAAGTATAAATAAGGAATTGATAGGCGGGGTAAAAATTGAAATTGGGGATGAGGTGCTAGACGCCTCTGTGCGCGGTAAACTAGAAGCTATGTCCATTGCTCTTAAAAGCTAGGAGTCATAAGAAATGCAGTTAAATCCATCTGAAATTAGTGAACTGATTAAAAACAAAATAGAGGGGCTTGCCGTTACATCGGAGGTTCGTACGCAAGGTACCATTGTCTCGGTAACTGACGGCATTGTACGCGTTCATGGACTATCTGATGTGATGCAGGGCGAAATGCTGGAATTTCCAGGTAACACTTTTGGTCTTGCGCTCAATCTTGAACGAGATTCTGTTGGTGCGGTTATTCTGGGCGCATACGAGCATATTACTGAAGGCGATACCGTTAAATGTACTGGCCGTATTCTGGAAGTGCCGGTGGGTGAAGGACTAATGGGCCGAGTTGTAAATGCCCTGGGGCAGCCAATAGATGGGAAGGGTCCAATAACTGCACAAGGTTCCGAGCCGATTGAGAAAATTGCACCAGGTGTGATTTGGCGTCAATCAGTTAACCAGCCGGTGCAGACTGGATTGAAATCGATTGATGCCATGGTTCCTGTGGGGCGCGGCCAGCGGGAATTGATTATTGGCGACCGCCAAACTGGTAAAACTGCGGTAGCAATAGATGCGATTATCAATCAAAAGGGCGAGAACATGGTGTGTATTTATGTTGCGATTGGACAGAAAGCCTCGTCTATTGCAAACGTAGTACGAAAATTGGAAGAACATGGCGCTATGGAATATACCATTGTAGTTGCCGCTACTGCGTCTGAGTCGGCAGCGATGCAATTTATCGCGCCCTACTCTGGCTGTACTATGGGTGAATACTTTCGCGATAAAGGCGAGGATGCTCTTATTATCTATGACGATTTGACTAAGCAAGCATGGGCGTATCGGCAAATTTCATTGTTGCTTCGTCGTCCACCCGGTCGCGAAGCCTACCCTGGAGATGTATTTTATTTGCACTCTCGCTTGTTAGAGCGAGCTGCCAGAGTTAGTGCTGCGTACGTAGAAAAAGCTACGAAAGGAGCAGTTAAAGGCAAAACTGGCTCACTTACTGCAATGCCCGTAATTGAGACCCAAGCAGGGGACGTTACCGCTTTTGTACCCACTAATGTAATCTCGATTACTGACGGCCAGATCTTTTTGGAAACAGACTTGTTTAATGCAGGTATCCGTCCCGCAATTAATGCAGGGGTGTCAGTATCGCGCGTAGGCGGTGCAGCGCAAACTAAAGTTATTAAAAAACTAGGTGGCGGTGTACGTTTGGCTCTTGCACAATATCGTGAATTAGCGGCCTTTGCACAATTCGCATCCGATCTTGACGAGGCCACCCGTAAGCAATTAGAGCGAGGCAAAATGGTGACCGAACTGATGAAGCAAGCGCAATATGCTACTTTAAGCGTATCTGAAATGGCGCTCACATTATTTGCCGTTAATAAGGGTTACTTAGATGATGTGGAGGTTAGGCGTGCATTAGCATTTGAGGCGGCTCTAAAAGGTTATATGCGGAGTAAATATAGCGTCATTATGGACAAGATTGAGACTAGCAAAGATCTTGATGCCGCAACTGAGAAAGATCTGGATGCTGCAATTCAAGATTTTAAGAAAAACGGAACATACTAAAAAATGGCCGGTAGCAGAGAAATACGCAACAAGATTAAGAGCGTAAAAAATACGCAGAAGATCACGCGTGCCATGGAAATGGTGGCGGCTTCTAAAATGCGCAAAGCACAGGAGCGCATGAAAAAAGCCCGTCCTTATGGCGATAAGATTCGTAATGTTGCCGCACACATGAGTCGTGCTCACAGCGAATACCGTCATCCCTTTCTAGTGAAAAGAGATACGGTTAAGCGTATTGGCATTATAGTGGTTACGTCTGATAAAGGTTTGTGTGGCGGCCTTAACACTAACGTTTTGCGCATGGCATTGGCAAAAATGAAAGCGTGGGAAGCTGAAAAGGAGCAAATTGAAGTTTGCTGTATCGGTAACAAAGGTTTGGGTTTTATGAACAGATTCGGGGCCAATATAGTATCGCATGTCGTCGGGTTAGGCGACGCTCCTAATTTAGAAAAGCTCATTGGTGCGGTGAAAGTGGTTCTTGATGGCTATACTCAGGATCGTTTTGATCAAGTGTTTATTTTTTACACTCGTTTTATTAATACCATGAAACAAGAACCTATGATGGAACAGTTGTTGCCGTTATCCGATGCTCAGCTTCATAACGGGGATGAAGAAAATCACAGCAATCAGAATAATATATGGGACTACATTTATGAACCTGATGCTAAAACCGTGATCGATGAAATCATGACACGTTATGTAGAGGCAATAATTTATCAAGCGTTGACAGAAAACTTGGCTTCTGAACAATCTGCCAGAATGGTGGCAATGAAAGCTGCATCAGATAATGCCGGCAGCGTGATTGACGAACTTACATTAATTTACAACAAGACCCGCCAAGCAGCTATTACAAAAGAGCTTTCCGAGATAGTCGGTGGCGCCGCTGCGGTTTAGAGACTTCGATTTAGTATTTAAGGAATAATTATGAGCCAAGGAAAAATTGTTCAGTGTATCGGTGCGGTGATTGATGTTGAATTTTCACGCGAAACGATGCCAAAAGTTTATGACGCATTGATATTAGAAGGAACTGAGCTTACGCTTGAAGTGCAGCAACAATTAGGCGACGGCGTAGTGCGAACGATTGCACTTGGCTCTTCAGAAGGGTTACGTCGCGGGATGATGGTCACTAATACCGGCGCGCCAATTTTAGTACCGGTGGGCACTAAGACCTTGGGTCGGATTATGGATGTGCTGGGTAAGCCGATTGATGAAATGGGCCCTATCGGTGCAGAAAAATCCATGTCTATACACCGTAAAGCGCCAGCATTTGATGAGTTGGCAGCATCTACTGAGTTGTTAGAAACAGGAATTAAAGTAATTGATTTGGTCTGTCCTTTTGCTAAGGGCGGTAAAGTAGGTTTATTTGGCGGTGCAGGTGTGGGCAAGACTGTAAACATGATGGAATTGATTCGGAACATTGCAATTGAACATAGTGGATTCTCGGTATTTGCTGGCGTAGGAGAGCGCACTCGTGAAGGTAATGATTTTTATCACGAGATGAAAGAATCAAATGTGCTTGATAAAGTGGCCCTTGTTTATGGTCAGATGAACGAGCCACCAGGTAACAGACTGCGCGTAGCTTTAACTGGGCTAACTATGGCGGAATTTTTCCGTGACGAAGGCCGAGATGTATTGTTGTTTGTGGATAATATTTATCGTTTTACGTTAGCAGGAACCGAAGTGTCAGCATTGTTAGGCCGCATGCCATCGGCAGTAGGCTATCAACCAACATTAGCCGAAGAAATGGGACGTTTACAGGAGAGAATTACTTCCACCAAATCTGGTTCAATTACCTCAATTCAGGCTGTATACGTACCAGCCGATGATTTAACTGATCCCTCGCCTGCAACTACTTTTGGCCATTTAGATGCAACCGTAGTTTTGTCACGAGATATAGCCTCGCTGGGAATATACCCAGCAGTTGACCCGCTTGACTCTACATCACGTCAACTTGATCCATTGGTGGTTGGCGAGGAGCACTATAATACCGCTCGTGATGTGCAGCAAACTTTACAGCGCTATAAAGAATTGCGAGATATTATTGCGATTTTGGGGATGGACGAGCTTTCTCCTGAAGATAAATTAGCGGTGGCAAGAGCGCGTAAGATTCAACGTTTCTTGTCGCAACCATTTAACGTGGCAGAAGTATTTACTGGCTCACCTGGGAAATACGTATCTTTGAAGGAAACTATCAAGGGCTTCAAAGGCATTGTTAATGGTGATTACGATCATTTACCGGAACAAGCTTTTTATATGGTTGGAGGAATAGACGAGGCAGTTGAGAAAGCCAAGACTATTTAATAAAATAAAACTATGGCAATGACAATTCATGTAGATGTGGTAAGTGCTGAGCAGGCTATTTTTTCAGGAATAGCTGAAGTTGTGATTGTGCCAGCACAAATGGGTGAGGTAGGAATTTATCCGCGCCACGCACCCTTGATTACCAAGATGAAACCCGGGTCAGTTCGAATTAAGATACCCGATCAATCTGAAGAGGAACTAATTTATGTTTCTGGTGGAATGCTGGAAGTGCAACCCGGCATAGTGACTATTCTCGCCGATACTGCTGTACGTGGCGCTGATCTCGACGAAATAAAGGCCACCGAAGCCAAGAATCGTGCAGAGGATGCCATGAAAGACCGTTCTTCTGCGATTGATTATGCTCGAGCTGAAGCGGAATTAGCGGAGTCTGTGGCGCAAATTGCGACGATTCAGAAAATGCGAAATCGTGCACATTAAGCTCTTATTCTTCAGAAAAATAAAAAGACAACTACGGTTGTCTTTTTATTTTTCTGAAGAATAATTTTCACCTTCAGAGACTGATGTTAATTTCATGTGCACGATCAAGTTGCATTTAAGCTATGATCGACTCATCAGTGCATACTTTCTATTAATAACCTATTATTTTATCTGACATTGTGCCAAAACTAGACATTGTTATTCTTGCTGCTGGACTTGGCAAACGCATGCATTCGGAATTGCCTAAGGTTCTGCATAACCTCGCAAACCGACCCCTGCTTTCTTATGTTCTTGATACAGCAAGCGCCCTATCACCGCAAAGAATTTGCGTAATTTACGGCCATGGAGGTGAGCTTGTACCAAAAGTAATAAATAACGACAAAGTTACTTGGGTAAAACAAGAACTACAATTAGGTACTGGTCATGCACTGATGCAAGCTTTGCCATATCTTGATAAAGAAGGCATCACTCTAGTTTTATACGGCGATGTGCCATTAATTCAAATTGAAACCCTAGAAAAATTAATAGCAATGACAGCAGAAACAAGCCTCATTCTGTTGACTGCAGAGTTAAATCAGCCATCAGGCTACGGCAGAATCGGACGAAATGCAAAAACAAACGAGATAACTTTCATTATTGAAGAAAAGGATGCCACCATAATCCAGCAAGAAATTCGAGAAATTAACACTGGTATTATGGCGATTTCTAATAAGTATTTATACAATTGGCTTGGTCAACTGAAGAACAGTAATGCACAGGGAGAGTACTATTTGACTGATATTGTGACAATGGCAGCTAAAGCGAACGTCAAGATTAATGCAATTCAGCCCGAGCATGTTTGGGAGGTGTTAGGTGTGAATAGCAAGGCACAGTTAGCGGCACTTGAGCGCATTTATCAAAATAATTTTGCAAATAGACTAATGGAACAAGGGGTAATTTTAATAGACCCATCTCGTATCGATATTCGTGGACAACTTAATTGCGGCACAGACGTGACAATAGATATTAATTGTATTTTTGAGGGATTAGTCCAATTAGGTGATTTTGTAATAGTGGGAGCACATAGCATATTAAAAAATGTAAAAGTTGCAGCAAATACAATAATTGCCCCATTTAGTTTAATTGAAGAGAGTGAGATTGGCGAAAATTGTCGTATTGGGCCTTATGCTCGAATACGTCCAGGAACAGAATTGGCCAATGAAGTTCATATCGGTAATTTTGTTGAGATCAAAAACAGCAGTTTTTCTGCTGGGAGCAAGGCAAATCATCTGAGCTATATTGGCGATACCGTGGCAGGTAAAAATGTCAATATTGGTGCTGGGACAATTACCTGCAACTACAATGGAGCTAGTAAACACCAAACTGTTATTGAAGATGATGTGTTTATTGGTTCGGGCACTCAATTAATTGCACCGGTAAAGTTGGCAAAGGGTTCCACCATTGGTGCAGGCTCAACCATTACTAGGGACACCCCATTAAATCAATTGACCTTATCGCGTACTAAACAAATAAGCGTTCCTGGGTGGAAGCGGCCAGCAAAAAAATAAAAATTTAATGGAAGATTCTCTGTGATCTTTATTTTTGTAGCTTTTAACGAAAAAAGGTTTTCTCATGTGCGGCATAGTTGTTGCGGTAGCTAAAAATAATGTGGCTTCTGTCTTGTTAGAGGGGCTATCCCAACTTGAGTATCGTGGTTACGACTCGGCTGGAATTGCGTTGATGAACGGTGGTTTCCATAGATTACGCACTACTGGACGGGTTGCCGAGCTTAATAAAATCGTGAATGAGCGGAAATTGCAAGGCAAGACCGGTATTGCACATACCCGCTGGGCCACACATGGCGAACCATCTGAGCACAATGCCCATCCTCATTTTTCTGGCGAGGCATCAAGAATTGCAGTTGTGCATAACGGTATCATTGAAAATTATGAGACGTTGCGTCAACGTTTGCAAGCCGCAGGACTTAAATTTATATCTGATACTGATACCGAAGTCATCGCCCATCTTATTACATTTAATTTAGAGCGCACCCTTGATTTATTTGAAGCGGTTAGAGACTCCGTTACCGAGCTACAAGGCGTATATGCTATTGCTGTAATGGAAGAGGCGCGATCAGATCGTATTGTTGTTTTTCATAATGGAACTCCTTTATTGCTAGGATTGGGCACATCTGGCAATTATGCTGCTTCCGATGCCTCTGCTCTAATACAGGTTACTAAACGCATGATTTATTTAAAAGAAGGGGATTTAGCAGAGCTATATTGTGACAGTTATCGCATTGTTAATTGTTTTAATGGCAGCATGAGCGAGGTAGACCGTATTGTACATGAAAGCAAATTAACCACAGAAGATCTAGGAATCGGATCTTATGCTCATTTCATGCAGAAAGAAATATTTGAGCAACCAAGTGTAGCGGCCAATATCTTAGAAGAAATATTTAATACTAACTCCGCCTCCCCTCAACTCTTTGGGGATGCTGCGAAGCATATTTTTACACAAATTGACAAAGTTCTGATACTTGCTTGCGGTACCAGTTATCACGCTGGTTTGGTCGCCCGTCATTGGCTAGAAACTGTGGCAAAGTTGACGTGCAACGTTGAAATAGCCAGCGAATATCGTTACCGTAATCCAGTAATTCAAGCTAACACATTGGTAGTGGGGATCTCTCAATCAGGAGAAACTGCGGACACTCTGGCTGCGCTTAGTTATGCAAAGGCATTTGGACATCGCTATAGTCTTGCTATTTGTAACGTGGCTGAAAGCACGCTCACGCGACAGACTGATTTATGTTTTCTCACTCGTGCAGGTCCAGAAATTGGGGTGGCTTCTACTAAAGCGTTTACTACTCAGTTAACTGGATTAATGCTGCTTGCGGTGGTTTTAGGAAAGTTACATGGAAAGCTATCAAATGAAGATGAATCTAAGATAATCGGTGCATTGCGTCATCTTCCGGTCTCATTAAATCGAGTGCTAAGAGCAGAATCAGAGATTAAAGTTTGGGCTAAAAAACTTTCTGAGAGCCAGCATATATTATTTCTTGGCCGTGGCATTCACTATCCTATAGCCATGGAAGGGGCGCTCAAACTGAAAGAAATTTCCTACATCCATGCTGAAGCTTATGCCGCTGGAGAATTGAAGCATGGCCCGCTTGCACTTATAGATAAAGACATGCCGGTGATTGTCATTGCCCCTAATGATGAATTGCTTGCAAAAATTAAATCCAATTTACAAGAAGTGCGTGCAAGGGGGGGCAAACTTTATGTCCTTGCTGACAATGATTCTTCTGTTGAGAGTAGTTCAGGGTTAGAGGTTATAAGATTGACAGAGTATGCGGGATTACTAAGTCCAATTCTCCATACCATCCCATTGCAATTGCTCGCCTACCATATTGCCCTAATAAGAAACACTGATATTGATAAGCCTCGGAATCTAGCAAAATCAGTAACGGTGGAGTAGATGAATTGTAGGAAAACGGCAAGCATGTGGGAGCTACTCAGCATGATATTTTATTACTCTCCCACAAAGCAGTTTACAATAGGAGACTTAGCGACGATTCTTCTATGCAAAGCACCAATCTGACTCATCATTTTCTGATTGCCATGCCGGCCACGGCAGACCCCTTCTTTTCTAATACGCTCACCTATATTTGTGAACACAATGAACGGGGTGCGTTAGGTCTGGTAATTAATCGAGTCACTAATTTGACACTGGGGAATCTATTTGAGCAATTTAATATTCCTTTCACAGACCCATCTTTCAATGAGCTGCCAGTATTGTTTGGTGGACCAGTGCAATTGGACTGTAGTTTTGTGTTACATCAACCTGCGGGAAACTGGCAGTCCACTATAGTGGTCAATTCAGCATTAGGGTTGACCACCTCATCAGATATCTTGCAAGCAATTGCAAATGGCAAAGGCCCAGAACAGACGCTGGTCACGCTGGGCTACTCCGGTTGGGCATCTGGTCAGATTGAGCATGAATTAACTCAGAATGCTTGGCTTACAGTGAATGCTTCACCTAGTATCATATTCGAGTTGCCACCTGATAAAAGATTGTCAGCAGCGATGGAATTATTAGGAATTAATTTTTCCAGTTTATCCGGAGATGCGGGACACTCGTGAGAATAGCGTGTAATATTTAATTGAAATATATTTGCTCTGTCTATGAAAAATAAGATAACTCAGGACCCTATGTTTGATACCAAACACCAATTATTCGTTGGAACGGTTTTAGCATTTGATTTTGGTGAAAAGCGAATTGGCGTAGCAGTGGGAAACATGGAGCTGGGTTTGGCCCACCCTCTTGTTACAGTAAAGGATGAAATTATAGAGCGTCGTTTTGACGCTATCGATAAATTAATTAAAGAGTGGCGGCCAATAAAATTAATAGTAGGGCTGCCTACTCATGCTGATGGCAGGGAACACAAACTGACCCAGTTGAGCCGTCGCTTTGCTCGACATTTAGAAGTCCGTTTTGGTATTATGACTGCTCTAGTTGACGAGCGCTACACCTCTATTACTGCAAGTATGGCATTACGAGAGGCGGGTATAAAAACAAGAAAGCAAAAAACAATGCTAGATCAGATAGCTGCTCAACAAATACTACAATCTTATTTCGATGGATGTCATGCAACTACCTAATGCTGAACAATTACTTGTCGAGCTAACTGAAAAGATGCGACCAGACGTTGCCACGAACATTGCGCTGGTGGGCATCTATACCGGTGGTGTTTGGCTGGCAGAGAGACTTCACCAAGATTTAGGAATTACTCTTCCTCTGGGAGTTCTAGATAGCTCATTTTATCGCGATGATTTTGATCAGATCGGTTTGCACTCTCAAGTTAGATCTTCTAACATCCCGTTTAAAGTAGACGGTAGTCATATTATCCTGATAGATGATGTGCTCTTTACGGGACGTACTATCCGTGCCGCTACTAATGAGTTATTTGATCACGGGCGACCAGCTAGCATCCGCCTTGCGGCCCTTATAGATCGAGGCGGAAGGGAGTTACCCATTGCTATTAATTATGTTGGCACGACGATAGTGCTTTCAGAAGACAAGATGTTGGCACTGGAGCGGAATAAGAATGGAAAATTGAATTTGAGTTTATATGACAGAGTAAACAGAAACAGTGAATAATAACCCGCAACTGAATAGGGACGGCGAGTTACAGCATCTCCTTACCACGGAGGGGCTACCTATTTCTATTCTTTTAAAAATACTGGATACTGCCGAATCTTTTGTTGGCGTCACCGAGCGAGATATAAAGAAGGTGCCACTACTACGCGGGAAATCTATATTTAATCTCTTCTTTGAGCCGAGTACTCGTACCCGAACTACATTTGAAATTGCTGCTAAGCGCTTGTCAGCCGATGTGGTTAATCTCGATGTTGCGGCTTCCTCACAATCTAAGGGGGAGACGATGCTAGACACGGTAAATAATCTATCGGCAATGCACGCTGATATGTTTATTGTGAGACATTCACAAAGCGGTGCGGCGCATTTAATAGCGCGTCACGTCAAACCAGGAATTCATGTTATTAATGCTGGTGACGGACGTCATGCGCATCCTACCCAAGCGTTACTGGACATGTTTACTATTCGTCGTTATAAGAAAGATTTTCATAGTTTGCGTGTTGCTATTATCGGGGATATTTTACACTCAAGGGTGGCCCGTTCCCAGATTCATGCCCTTACTACATTAGGCGTTCCAGAGGTCCGAGTCATCACACCCAAAACCCTGCTGTCAAATAAAGTCGAGCGTTTGGGCGTGCAAGTTTATCACGACATGGCGCAAGGACTAAAAGACGTGGATGTATTACTGATGTTACGGCTACAAAACGAGCGCATGCTAGGTGCTCGTCTCCCTAGCGCCGAGGAATATTTTAAATACTACGGACTTACGCAAGAAAAATTGGCACTGGCCAGTCAAGATGCTATCGTGCTACATCCTGGCCCAATGAATCGCGGTGTTGAGATTGACTCTGCCGTAGCTGATGGGAAACAGTCAGTTATTTTGTCACAGGTAACATTCGGTATTGCCGTACGAATGGCAGTAATGACCATCTTGATGGGAAATTAAAGAGCATTTATGAGTGCAGGGTTTGGGCTAATGGAAACCAATAGTTTAATGGCCGTATAAAGAAATCCTATGAAGATACACATTAAAAATGGTCACTTAATAGATCCAAAGAATGGCATTGATGTCATCAAGGATGTGTTTATTGCTGCCGGAAAGGTTGTTGCAATAGGCGCAGAGCCAAGTAACTTCAAAGCTAGTCGTGTAATAGATGCAAAGGGCTTGTTAGTGTTTCCAGGCTTGGTAGATTTATCAGTACGGTTACGTGAACCGGGTTTTGAGTACAAGGCCACGCTAGAGTCTGAAATGAAGGCGGCAGTAGCGGGCGGGATTACCAGCCTAGCATGTCCGCCCGATACTGACCCACCTTTAGACGAGCCTGGTTTGGTAGAGATGTTAAAGCATCGTGCTAAGAGTCTTAATCAGGCACATGTCTACCCCATTGGAGCTCTTACTCAAGGCTTAAAGGGGGAGCGATTGACAGAAATGGCGGAATTGCATGATGCAGGCTGTGTTGTTTTTGGTCAGTCTGATGCACCATTCATTAATACGCGTGTAATGATGCAAGCAATGCAGTACGCAGCTACTTTTGGTTTTAGTGTTTGGTTGCGCCCACAGGATGTAAGTCTTGCCAATAGTGGTGTGGCTCATGATGGTGAAGTTGCGACTCGTCTGGGTTTGCCAGCGATTCCGGTATGCGCGGAAACAATCGCCTTATCAACTATTATTTTAATGGCTAGAGAAACCGGCGCCAGGGTACATTTATGTCGAATTTCTAGTGCAGAAGGTGTTTCCATGATACGCGCCGCTAAAAAAGATGGCCTAACTATAACTTGTGATGTGGCGGTTAATCACATACATCTCTCTGAGATGGACATCGGTTTCTTTGATTCTAATTGCCATCTTGTCCCACCATTGCGGAGTTTAAGTGATCGTGATGCGTTGCGCATAGGTCTAATGGATGGAACAATAGATGCGATATGTTCAGACCATACACCAGTAGATGAAGATGCTAAGTTGCTACCCTTCGGTGAATCCGAAGCAGGCTCTACCGGACTAGAGCTGTTGCTGTCACTTGTTTTGAAATGGTCATTGGAGATGAAAATTCCATTGATCTCAGCGTTGGCTGCGATAACCACAGAACCAGCCAAAATACTTGGTATAGATGTTGGCCATCTGTCCCTTGGCGCCATTGCTGATCTGTGTATCTTTGATCCCAATCAGTATTGGAACGTGGAAGCAACAGTACTTAGAAGTCAAGGTAAGAACACGCCATTTCTAGGCATAGAACTGCAGGGTAAGGTAAAGTATACCTTGGTGAATGGTAGTATTGTATATGAAAATTAAATCGAAATTCAAGAGCGCAGATAGACGCCCGTGCTGACTCCCTAATTACCATCTTGGACTAATATGATCAATCCTTTGCTTGATTTTTCTGGGCTACCGCGTTTCTTAGACATTCAAACCAAACACGTGAATTCATCAGTCAAAAAGTTGCTGGCCGCCAGTCATGCCGTAGTTAATAAGTTGCGCAATGATGTTATTGCACCCACTTGGCAAAACTTCGTCGAGCCGATGGCAGATGTTCATGAACATCTGCAACGTTCTTGGGGACAGGTTTCACATTTAAATGCAGTAATGAATAGTCCAGAATTACGAGAGGCATATAATGTTAATTTACTGACGATCACCCAGTATTACGCTGGTCTTTCTCAGGATAAGGTATTGTTTGAAAAATTTAAACAACTCCGCCATAGCGATGAATTTAAAAATTTGAATCAAGCTAAAAAAATAATTATTAAAAATAAATTACGAGATTTTCTTTTGGGTGGCGCAGACCTATTACCAGAAAAGAAAGAACGATTCCTTGGTATTCAGGAAGAGTTATCGGCGAACTCTTCCAGATTTAGCGATAACCTCCTAGACGCAACCAGTAATTTTGTGCTGCATATAGAGAATGCGGATGACTTGCTTGGTATTCCAAGTGACGTGTTACAAACAGCTAGAGAAGTCGCTATAAAAAGTGGTGTTCTTGGTTGGAAGTTTACGTTGCAAGGACCCTCTTTTCAACCAATCATGCAGTATGCGGATAATCAAGAGTTACGCAAAAAAATGTATCGCGCTTATTCTACCAGGGCCAGTGAAGTTGGTGCACTTGAGGGATCTCTTGCTGCTGAAGTTAATTGGGATAATACGCTGTTAATAAGTAAAATACTCAAATTGCGCAAGGAAGAAGCGCAAATGCTCGGGTTTAATTGTTATGCTGAATTGTCATTGATGTCAAAAATGGCCTCTACACCAGATCAAGTGATAAGTTTCCTTGGCGAATTAGCTGTTATGGCCAAACCTTATGCTCAACGTGATCTAGAGGAACTGAGTCACTTCGCTATTAATCAATTGAAACTCAGTAAACTTGAATCTTGGGATATAGTTTATGCCAGTGAGAAGTTAAGAGCCGAATGTTATGCTTTTTCTGATCAGGAAGTGAAACAGTATTTTCCGGAAACTAAAGTGTTATCAGGCATGTTCAGGCTAGTTGAAAATCTTTATAGCATTATTATTACCGCTCCAGAAGAAATGTCACGCATTCAACTCTGGCATCCAGATGTAAAATTTTTTAATGTTAGCGATATTAATGGGAAATTAATTGGACAATTTTATATAGATTTATATGCGCGACCCGGTAAACGAGGCGGTGCGTGGATGGACGATGCAATTACTCGCCGCCGCATTAAAGGCAATAAACTTGTTATACAAACACCGGTTGCGTACCTTAATTGTAATTTTTCTGCACCTGTTAATTTCGGTGATCAAAAAACGCCAGCTTTATTTACTCATGATGAAGTAATAACTTTATTTCATGAGTTTGGCCATGGTCTGCATCATTTACTTACTGAAGCCGAAGAACTTGGAGTATCCGGTATAAATGGAGTTGAGTGGGATGCTGTGGAGCTTCCTAGTCAGTTCATGGAAAATTTTTGCTGGGAGTGGGAGGTGCTGATCAACATGACGCAGCATGTTGACACTGGAGAGTCTTTGCCTCGGACATTATTCGATAAAATGCTCGCAGCAAAAAATTTTCAAAGCGGCCTTAAAACTTTACGTCAGGTAGAGTTTGCACTATTTGACATGCGCCTACATTCTGATTTTAATCCAAGCGGGGAAAAAACAGTGCTGCAACTGCTAAATGAGATTCGTGAGCAAATTGCTGTTATTAGCCCGCCAGATTTTAATCGCTTTCCCCATAGTTTTTCACATATTTTTTCGGGCGGATATGCGGCAGGTTATTACAGCTATAAATGGGCAGAGGTTTTATCTTCTGATGCCTATAGTGTTTTTGAGGAAAGTATCGATGGGAAAATGAGTGCCAAAGTTGGCGCTCATTTTCGTGATGAAATTCTTGCGGTGGGCGGAAGCCGCCCAGCGCTAGAATCGTTTATCGCATTTCGTGGACGTGAACCAAACACGAGTGCACTTTTGCGCCATAACGGCATGACAATTACATAAATTACTAAAAGTAGAGTGGCTGTCTTTGTAATTATACGGTGTCCAGTCTATTCTAGCATCGTGTTACGTTGCGTTGGTTCGACGGCGCCACCAGAAGAAAGCTGCGGCGCTACCCACCCCTAGCAGCAGCAAAATTTCTGTTAAACCGATCCCAGAGCCACCATGTCCGTCATGCCCACCTCCTCCACCCACATGTATCGGAATGCTAACCGCCATAATTAATTTGCCATCTTTTTCTGTTTCTAGTAGTAAATTGTATTGACCCAACTCTTGTAAATTTGCTGCAAGTGTAATGCTTCCAGATGGGTATAATTTAGCTGGTTCAGAAATGATTGCATGGCCATCACCGTGACCTTCCATTATTAAGCGCAAGGCAATTGGAATTTCGCGAGTTGTACCGTCTTTTAAGTCCACTGTAAAAATCATTTCACCAGTATTTGGGACGTGATCACAGTATGCATGTGTAGGCGGAAGGGCACCTTTCGGCTTTTCATAGGCACTAAATGCAACAGGGAAATTCCCAGTTTTAATAGCGCAATCCCCGCTATGGTGACCTTCATGAGCAAGCATTAGTTGCGCATGAGCTGGCGTCATCAATCCAATCAATCCAATCAATCCAGTACGTAAAAACCAATGTAACCACATGGTTTTATATTCAAACACCTTATTCATAATATCTCCATATCTATTCATCATTCATTGTGTGGTTGTGTGCTCAGCAATTCTATTCGAGCAAGCAGGGGGGGGGTGATTGTATAACAAATAAATTAAAATTAAGTAACAGAATTTAGCAATAAGTCACGCTAATATGTAAATATAGCCATTAAAAAAATTTTAAAAAGTACGCAAAGCATAATGCGATATGTTAAGGCAATATGTAATCTTATTTTAAAGTTAAACAGTGAGGGTGTTTATGTTAAATGACTTTTGTCATATACAATTTTACCAGAACACAGTCATTTGTTTCTAAGCGATAAAGAAAGATAAATTTTCAGTTACAGCCTCCCCAAGTAGATTACTTTCTGGTATTGTCGACGTCAATGATTGGGTTAGAATAGTCTATCTTTTTAAAGTACCTGTGCGTCAGTATATAGTAGCTGTTCTAATAAACTGAGAATTAAATTAGACATGATTTGGATTTGTAATTACGGCAATGGATGAAATAAAAATTGACCAAGGGTTGTCGACGTCTGATCTCTGCATTCAATATGGTCGAGAGATGTTAACTTCACAGCTACCCCTTACCGAAAAGAAGGGATATGATTTCGCGCCCCCATTTCACGAAATGATAGTTCACCTCTATTTGCTAGGGGTTATGTGGCGTCATGGTGAGAGCCTGAATTTACTAATAGATTCTCGTGAACACGCCCTAGCAGCGTTACGGTTAATGCTGGTTAATGCTGGTATGAATAATAATAAATCCCTTAAACATATTGTATTTTTGGATAAGATGTCTCGGATAAAGGACGGTAGCGACGCCCTTGCTTTGACAGCTGGCTATCAAGCCACTTTAAATGACGGCAGTTTAGATATGGTTTTTGATGAGCATCGTGATGAAACAAGAACCTCCGGAGCTCTCTGGCGACTTTACGACCGTAGCAAGAAAATTATGCTCATGGGCGGCGGTGCTGCAGCTTTTGTTGCGATTTGGTTTGTTACAATTTTTATACCATCAAGCACCGGAATGGCGATACTAACGGCAGGAATCATTGCTGCTGCTTTTATTGTGATTCCAACATTTATAATTGGAATGTTGATTTATCGAATAAAATTTAAGAATTAAAATATTCGGACCATATTTTTACTTATTATGTTTGTTGATATTGTTTTGAAGTTAAGTGCATATGACCCATTTTTAAAATGTATCGGGTTTTACAGTAATTGCTACTAAACAACACAGCCCTGGGAATTGTTTATACGAAAAGATAGTTTTAGGGGCGAGTGTTGTAAGCAGACACAGTATAATTGACCATATAAACATCTCCAAAGATACAATTGATTTGAATATGGAAGCTAAAATTATAGATGGGAATGCGATTGCTAAAGAAGTCCGTACCGAGTGGAGATTACGTGCTGAGTACTTGACAAGATTGGGTGTGCAACCAGGGCTTGCGGTTATTATTGTAGGAAACAATCCAGCCTCGAGCATTTATGTGCGCAACAAAGCTAAGGCTTGTGACGAAACTGGTATTTATTCTGAAATACATGAATTTTTGGAGAATGCTAGTCAGAATCAGGTGATAGAGCGCATTCAGGAATTGAATAAAGATTCTAAAATCCATGGCATATTGGTGCAATTGCCATTACCTCGACATTTTGAAATCAATAAAATAATTGCTTCTATTGCGGTAGAAAAAGATGCAGATGGTTTTCATCTCTATAATGTGGGTGCGCTCGTTGCTGGCCAGACCTTGTTCCCACCCTGCACGCCTTCTGGCGTTATGAAAATGTTAGAAAAAATAGGGATTGTGATTGAAGGACGGCATGCAGTGGTAGTAGGGCGTAGCAATATTGTCGGTAAACCAATGGCGCTGATGTTATTAGAAAAAAGTGCAACCGTTACCATTTGTACATCAAAGACGCATAACTTGATGGAGCATACAGTACGTGCCGATATCCTGGTAACAGCTATCGGCAAACCCCGCATAATTTCCGCTGATATGGTGAAATCTGGCGCAACCGTAATAGATGTGGGCATTAATTTGATGTCTGATGGTAAGTTGACGGGCGATGTAGATTTCAATTTGGTCAAGAAGAAAGCGGGATATATTACGCCGGTGCCGGGCGGAGTGGGGCCAATGACCATTACCATGCTGTTATGCAACACTATTAAGGCAGCGGAACGTTTTTATGCCCAGATCTCAGCATAAATAACGTAAATAAAGAAAAGTAACAATTATAAAATATAAGGTATGGAACAATTACCCGACATCGATCCGCAGGAAACACAAGAATGGCTAGATGCACTTGAATCTGTATTAGCAGAAGAAGGGGTAGATCGAGCGCATTATTTATTAGAGAAGTTAGTAGAGAAAGCTCGAAGATCCGGTGCTTATCTTCCGTATACTGCCAACACTGGCTATATCAACACTATTCCGCCTAGCAAAGAAGAGCGTTCGCCTGGTAATCATGCCATAGAGCACCGTATTCGTTCATACGTACGTTGGAATGCCATGGCAATGGTATTGCGTGCCAATAGAAATACCAATGTTGGCGGACATATTGCAACTTTTGCTTCTGCTGCAACGCTTTATGATATTGGCTATAACCACTTTTGGCATGCCGCCAGTGAAAATCATGGCGGGGATTTAGTGTTGGTTCAAGGACACTCTTCTCCTGGTATTTATGCCTATGCTTTTATGCTAGGAGAATTAAAACAGGAGCAACTTGATAATTTTCGTCAGGAAGTAGGAGGCAAAGGATTGTCTTCTTATCCACATCCATGGCTCATGCCAGAGTTCTGGGGATTTCCAACAGTGTCGATGGGGTTGGGGCCGCTAATGGCAATTTATCAAGCTCGTTTCATGAAGTATTTAGACAGTCGCGGATTAATTAAAACCGAGGGCCGCAAAGTTTGGGCTTTTATGGGCGATGGGGAAATGGATGAACCAGAGTCATTAGGCGCAATTTCATTGGCCTCGCGTGAGAAACTTGATAATCTGATATTCGTTATTAACTGTAATCTTCAGCGACTGGATGGCCCGGTACGTGGCAACGGTAAGATTATTCAAGAGTTAGAGGGTGATTTTTGTGGGGCCGGTTGGAATGTCATTAAAGTAATCTGGGGATCTTACTGGGATCCTTTGCTGGCAAAAGATACCAAGGGCTTGCTACAGCAACGCATGATGGAATGTGTCGACGGAGAGTATCAAACTTTCAAATCCAGAGACGGGTCTTACGTGCGCAAACATTTTTTTGGCAAATATCCAGAGTTATTAGAAATGGTTGCCAATATGTCCGATGATGATATTTGGCGTTTAAATCGAGGCGGCCATGATCCGCATAAGGTTTATGCCGCCTACGCTGCTGCAGTAAAACACACGGGACAGCCCACAGTGATACTTGCCAAGACCATTAAAGGGTATGGTATGGGAGAGGCCGGTGAAGCGCAGAACATTACCCACCAACAGAAAAAAATGGGCACCACCTCGTTGAAAGCATTTCGAGACCGTTTTGGTTTGTTAATTCCAGACGATAAAATAGATGATGTGCCTTATCTTGTATTTGAAAAAGATTCGACAGAGTATGCTTATATGCAACAAAAACGCGAAGCATTGGGCGGCTTTCTTCATCGCCGTCGTCGTCGCGCAGAAGTGTTGCAGGTACCCAGTTTATCGGTATTTGAGGCATTACTTAAAGCCAGCGGTGTAGGGCGAGAATCCTCCACCACCATGGCGTTTGTACGCATACTCAATATCCTGGTTAAAGACAAAAATATCGGTAAGCGAATAGTACCGATTGTAGCAGATGAGTCGCGCACCTTCGGCATGGAGGGTATGTTTCGACAACTAGGTATTTGGTCATCAATGGGGCAGCTTTACACTCCAGAAGATGCAGATCAATTGATGTATTATAAAGAAGATAAGAATGGCCAGATTTTACAAGAGGGAATTAATGAAGCGGGGGCTATGTCATCATGGATAGCAGCAGCAACTGCCTATAGCACTCATGGCGTGCAAATGATCCCTTTCTTTATTTTTTATTCTATGTTTGGTTTTCAGCGTGTTGGTGATCTTGCTTGGGCTGCAGGCGATATGCGTTGCCGTGGTTTTTTGTTGGGCGGCACCGCTGGACGGACCACCCTAAATGGCGAAGGTCTGCAGCATGAGGACGGACATAGTCATCTTATTGCCTCTTCTATTCCGAACTGTATATCTTATGACCCCACGTTTGCTTACGAACTTGCGGTTATCATTCAGGACGGTTTGCGTCGAATGTACCAAGAGCAGGAGGACGTGTATTACTACATTACTGTAATGAACGAAAATTACTCGCATCCAGAAATTCCTAAGGGGGTGGAGCAGGGGATATTAAAAGGCATGTATTTGTTCAATGAGGGTAATAAGACAAAATCTGGTACCGG
Organism: Nitrosomonadaceae bacterium; assembly: GCA_014190895.1. GTDB lineage: Bacteria > Pseudomonadota > Gammaproteobacteria > Burkholderiales > Nitrosomonadaceae > BJGV01. Next base: position 46,685 of record BJGV01000002.1, read on the forward strand.
GTTACGAGTTCAGTTATTAGGCTCTGGCACTATCTTGCGTGAGGTTATCGCGGCAGCGGAGATACTAGAAAAAGAATACGGTGTTAATTCTGATATCTGGAGCGTTACCAGTTTTAACGAATTGCGGCGCGAAGCTCTTGACGTAGGACGTTGGAACATGTTGCACCCCACCCAACCAGAGAAGTCATCTTATGTAAAGATTTGTTTAGAAGATCGCGAAGGACCAAAAGTGGCGGCAACCGACTACATGAGGATTTTTGCTGATCAGATACGTGAATTTGTGCCAGGACGTTATAAGGTGTTAGGCACAGATGGTTTTGGACGTTCTGATACACGTGAGAAGCTCCGTTATTTCTTTGAAGTAGATCGTTACTACATTACTGTTGCCGCACTTAAGGCTCTGGTTGAGGATGGAAAAATATCAGCAAAAATAGTAGCACAAGCGATGGATAAATTTGGTATTGATCCAGATAAACCAAATCCAACAGAGGTATAGAATGATCCTAGGGTGCAGAAACTAACCCCTTTATTTTAAGTGCTTAGCAGACAAACAGGGGAAGAAATTTGGCCGAAATTAGACAAGTATTGGTTCCCGATATCGGAGATTTTAAAGACGTTCCGGTGATTGAAGTGCTGGTAAAATCGGGCGATAACGTTAAAGTAGAGGATCCCCTAATCTCGTTAGAGTCTGATAAGGCAACGATAGAGGTGCCTTGTCCTTTTGTGGGCGTAATCAAGGAAATTAACGTTCGGGTAGGTGACAAAGTTTCTGAGGGCTCGCTTATTTTAACAATAGAGATCTCTATAACAGATCACGTGGTTTCAGCTGCCCCTGCATTTATTCCATCCGTAGCTCCCCCGCCCCTAATTTTGGGAGTAGCCAACCCAGAGCAAATTAAAATTCTTGTTCCGCAACCCAATAAACAATCGTGGAAAATCCCTAAAGATCCCTCTGATATCATGCATGCCGGTCCCTCGGTGCGGCGTTTTGCACGTGAGCTAGGCGTGAGTCTTAATTTGGTTTCTGGTAGCGGCTCAAAACAACGCATTCTGAAAGAGGATGTGCAAAATTACGTTAAAACAGAGCTATCAAAATTAGGTAGCGGCAGTAGTGGCGCAGAATTAAATTTACTACCATGGCCACGAATCGACTTTACCAAATTTGGTAAAGTAGAATTAAAGTCGCTATCGCGCATTAAAAAGATGTCAGGTGCAAATTTGCACCGTAATTGGGTGATGATCCCACATGTTACACAGTTTGACGAAGCCGATATCACCGACCTAGAAGTCAAAAGGAAAGATTTTGCTATGAAGAAAGGCGGTGCAAAAATTACAATACTAACTTTTCTGATACAAGCGCTAGTAGTCGCATTAAAAAAATTTCCAGAGTTTAATGCCTCACTTGATTACAGTAATGATGAAATGAATTTAGTAATAAAGAATTACTATCACATTGGTTTTGCGGTGGATTCACCAGATGGCCTGGTGGTACCGGTAATTCGTGATGTAAATCAAAAAAAAGTGACCATCATTGCTGAGGAATTAAAAAATCTCTCTACGCTCGCCCGTGAGGGTAAGTTAAAGCCAACTCAAATGCAAGGCGCAAGTTTCACTATTTCTAGTCTTGGTGGTATTGGCGGGACTGCATTCACGCCCATTATTAATGCGCCAGAAGTTGCCATTCTTGGCGTTTCTCGTGCCAGCATGAAACCAGTATATCGTGATGGTCAGTTTGTTCCACGTTTAATGCTTCCATTGTCACTGTCTTATGATCACCGCGTAATTGACGGCGCATCTGCTGCACGTTTTAGTTCGCATCTAGCCGATTTACTTGCTAACACGTCAGAGATATTTTTGTGAAAGTAACATTGAATTTTTTTGTTTCTTTGTGTTGCCGTCCTTCAATTAACAATGTTCGAATCTGAGCGCACTCTTATCGGTATATTTGGCGGTACTTTTGACCCTATACATTACGGTCATTTACGAGCAGCTGAAGAAATTATTGAGACAGTTGGTTTACATAATATGCGTTTTATTCCTGCTGGAGAGCCATGCTTACGATCTTCTCCTGTGGCATCATCGAAACATCGAATGGAAATGCTACGTCTAGCAATCAAGAATAACCCTAAATTTATTCTGGATGACCGTGAGATTCTTCGTCAAGGCCCGAGTTACACCATAGATTCACTGTGTGAAATTAAGCAGGAATTAGGAGAAACAGCTGCACCATGTTTTGTTATAGGAGTAGATGCTTTCACAAAATTGTTTAAATGGCATAATTGGCAAGAGCTTTTTAGATTGTGTCATTTTATTATCATTGCTCGTCCTGGTTATATATTAGGAATGAACCACGGTGTGTTGTCATCAGAGTTAAACTTAGAGTGCTTGCATCGCCAGGTATCTACAATTAGTAGCTTAAGAAGAATTTCTAGCGGATTGATATTTATTGCGCCAACGACTATGCTCGATATTTCAGCAACTTCTATTCGTGCGCATGTTGCCGCAGGAAAAAGTGCGCATTATATGATTCCTGATGTAGTTTTTGATTATATTGTAGCGAACCAACTGTATTCAGGAGAAAAATGAAGCTCAGTAAATTAGTAAAAATAGTCGTTGTTGCGTTGGAAGATATTAAAGCATTTGATATAGAAGTGTTAGACGTGACCGATGTAAGCACTATATGTGATTGCATGATTGTTGCTAGTGCGGTTTCAGCTCGTCAGACTAAAGCTCTTGCAAAAAATGTGCAAGAAAAAGTGAAGGCTTCTGGCGGTGTAGTTTACGGCACGGAAGGAGAGCAAACTGGCGAATGGGTTTTGGTGGATTTAGGCGATTTGCTAGTACATGTAATGCAACCCACCGCACGCACACATTATAATTTAGAAGAATTATGGTCCGGAATAGAGACGGTAAAGGTAAAGAAGCCCGTTACCAAAAAGACCCATGCTGCTAAAAAATCTTCCGTTGCTAAAAAAGCTCCTGTCGTCAAAAGAATTAAATCTGAAAAAATTTGATTACACTGACTAGTATAAAATACCCCGACAATGAGATTAATTATTTTGGCAGTTGGTAACAGAATGCCGGAGTGGATACAGGCAGGTTTCATGGAGTATGTTAAGCGCATGCCCTACGAAGCAACTATTGAATTAATCGAAATAAAACCAGAAAAACGTGGCGGCGGTAAAAAAACGGAACAGCTATTAAATGCTGAGGCTATTCGTATTTTAGGGGTTTTGCCACCTAAATGCCGCGTTGTTGTGATGGATGAACGTGGCAGACAGTGGACAACAATGAAGTTGGTTGATTCACTTATCGGATGGATGAGAAATGGCGGCGATACCGCTTTTATTATTGGTAGCGCAGATGGACTGGATGCTAGAATTAAAAATTTGGCTGACGAAATTCTAGCGCTATCCACTTTGACATTGCCACATGGCTTAGCAAGAGTATTGTTAGCAGAACAATTGTATAGAGTGGTATCGTTCATTAAACATCAGCCTTATCATCGGGATTAATAAGAGGCCGACTCTCAAAGCGTTATTATTTTTTTCCCGATTTATGTAAGAATTTGAGAGTTTTATTGTGCTCGATGGCTGCTCTAGCAAAATAACTTGTAGTAATTAATAGCTGCATAGATTTACTTCCAAAGATAATTTTAGCTTTGTAAGTTGAGTTTCCTAAAAGTATTAAAGATGGGTAAGCTATTGTGCAATTACATTAATTAAGCTCTTGAATTGAAATTTTGTATTAAGTCATCTCCTAAATTCCGACACCAAAGTATCTTTTTTGGCTGCTAATACGTTGCAAAAAATTCTATAAAATGAAGTCCACTGTAAGTAACGAAATTCTTGTCAATATTACCGCTCAAGAGATCCGTGTTGCACTCATGGAGGGGGGTGTGGTTCAAGAATTGCACATAGAGCAGGCTAATAATCCTGGTGTTATTGGTAATATATATAATGGTCGAATTAGTCGAGTGCTTCCTGGAATGCAAGCAGCTTTTATAGATATCGGTCTTGATTGCCCTGCTTTTCTGCATGTGACGGATATTTTTAACCCACATCAAGGTGATAAAATTGGAAGACCGATTGAGAAAATGTTGCACGAGGGAGAGAATATATTAGTACAGGTTATTAAGGATTCTATTGGTAATAAAAAGGCAAGATTGTCCACCCAGATAAGTATTGTTGGACGGATGCTGGTTTATCTTCCACAGGAATCCAGTATTGCTATTTCTCAGCGTATTGAGGATAAAATTGAACGTGAGTTATTAAGAGAAAAATTGCAGCGGCTAATACCCGCTGTTGAAGAGGGCGGTTATATAATTCGTACTATGGCAAGAGCCGCAAGCGAAGCTAGTTTACTGGCAGATGTCAGATACTTGCATAAACTGTGGCTTAACATTAAAAAAGATTTCCTGAGTACTTTTCTACCTACGTTGCTTTACCAAGATTTGAATCTTAGCCATCGCATACTACGTGATTTTGTAAATGATGATACGGTGCGAATTCTAGTGGATTCACAAGAAATTTTTCAAAAAATGATTATTTTTACCCAAGAGTATATGACTGATATAACGAAAAGAGTGGAGTGCTATATTGGAAAACCCCCGCTATTTGATCTGTATAGAGTAGAAGATGAAGTTGTAAAATCCCTAGCGAGACAAGTCAACTTGAAATCCGGTGGCTATTTAGTTTTTGATCAGACCGAGGCACTTATTGTCGTTGATGTTAATACTGGCAAGTTTGTTGGTGTATATAGTTTTGAAGATACTATTCTTAAAACTAATCTGGAAGCAGTATTTGCAATTGCACATCAGCTGCGTTTACGGAATCTCGGCGGCATTATTGTCATCGATTTTATCGACATGGAGAATAAAGAACACAGAAGCACTGTGCTTGTTGAGCTAAGAAAAGCACTTATGAGAGACCGAATGCGCTCAACTGTGCATGGATTCACTAAATTAGGGTTGGTAGAGATGACGCGTAAGCGTATACAAGGAAATCTTGCTAGTGTTGTCGGGCCCTAATGGGAAAAATAAGTTTCCTGGGGAACAAGAATATTCCTCAATAGTTTTTAGTGCTCATTGTCTTCAAATTCACAAAGAGAAAAAACTTTTTGATTTTGTTTCTCTAGTTTGATGCGACCACCAAGATCAGGTAGATTGATGACAAAACAAGATTCTACAATTTTTCCTCCTGCAGTTTCAATTAGTTTTATTGCGGCCTCGGCTGTTCCACCGGTAGCAATTAAATCATCCACTAACAAAATGCGATCTCCTTGAGATATCGCATCTATGTGTATTTCAATGCAGTCAGTAGCATATTCTAACTCGTAGCTCTGACTGATTGTTTTTGCAGGCAGTTTTCCTCTTTTGCGAATTGGTATGAAACCAACGCCTAATTGAAAAGCCAGAGCCGCACCGATGATAAACCCACGTGCTTCGATAGCCGCTACCTTATCAATTTTTACCCCATTGAGGTGATCAAATAATTTATCGATGGTAGCCCGAAATCCCGCCGGATCTTTTAATAATGTTGTTATGTCTCGAAACATTACTCCTTGCTTGGGATAGTGAGGAATAGTTCGAATTTTTGATTTTATAGGCATAAGTTTTTTCCGAAAAAAAAGATAAAGTCTTATTTTTAATTAGAAATTGTAATTTTAAGGCTTACCAGGTAAAAATAACATATTGATTAGCATAATATTTATCAGCTTATTTTCTTTAAACAAGATGAATTCTTAAAGTAGTGTAGCAGTTATGTTATTTTACCAGTGCGCCTTAGCAATATTTTTTGGAGCATGGTTTATGCCTAAGAAATTTTTTAAGAAATATCTTCCTTCCTATGAAAGCATTCAACAGAATAAATTTGTTGGAAAGTTCGGAAAAATTTTGCATCATCATAATCTGTGGTACCTAAATCGCCGTTTGGTATCGGGCGGAGTAGCTGCTGGTTTGTTCGCTGGTTTAATTCCTGGCAGCAATCCAGTACAGTTCTTTTTTGCAACCGTACTCGCCATTTTATTTAAAGTAAATTTACCAGTGGCATTATTTGTCACACTGTATTCTAACCCACTAACAATCGTGCCAATTTACTTGGTTGCTTATGCTATTGGGGCATTCGTGACTAATGATGTGGCTAATAATATGTCTTGGGCAGAGTTGCATCTATTAGATAAGAACATGAACGAGTGGGTCCCTTTGATATTCGACTGGCTGTTTTCTTTTGGAAAGCCACTTTTGATTGGAATATTTTTGTTGGCCTTGTTACTTTCAGTAATGGGTTATTTTATGGTACAAGGAGCATGGCGTTTATATATCATGTATGAATGGGAAAAAAGAAAGAAACGCCGTCATCATTGATTAGCGGACACATGGCTCCAGTTTACTGGGAACAGGCCATCCAAGAGTTAGCTGATAATGACGGAGTAATGCGAAATCTTATTTTACGCTTTAAAGGAACTTTTATATATTCACACAGCGATGCCTTTACTACTTTAGCGCGTTCTATTGTTGGTCAGCAGATTTCTGTAAAGGCGGCCGAAAGTATATGGCAAAAAGTAGTCACTGCCGTGGTTGAAATTACCCCTCATAGATTTTATGACACACAGAGAGGCGCATTACATAATTGTGGTCTTTCTTTACGGAAAGCAGACTATCTTCAAGATCTATCGCTGCATTTTCTTGATAAGGAGTTGAATAAGACTGCGTGGCAAGAAATGAGTGATGAAGCGGTGATTGTTAAATTGATGCAGATTAAGGGCATTGGGCGTTGGACCGCCGAGATGTTTTTAATTTTTCATCTGCTACGTCCAAACGTTTTGCCATTAGGTGACTTAGGCTTGCAACGTGCACTCAGTCTTCACTACAATACCAATCAATTTACCAGTAGATTTGAGATACAAGAAATAACCAGATTATGGAAACCCTGGTGCTCTGTGGCGACGCGGCATTTATGGCGCAGCCTTGAACCGCCATGAGTTAAGTCTTTTCCATTTTCTGTTTTGGGCCTAGTAATTTGGCACGCGCTATGGATGTTTATTCCATTAATACGCCATCTATTAGTCGCAGTGTTTTTTTGGCTCGATTGGCTAGCTGTAGATCGTGGGTAACAATGATAAGACTTGCGCCTACACTGTGATTAAGTTCTAACATTAACTCAAATACCTCGCCAGCGGTGTGTCGGTCAAGATTTCCAGTGGGTTCGTCTGCAAGAACACAAGCAGGTTTGGTGACTAATGCACGCGCGACTGCTGCACGTTGACGCTCTCCACCGGAGAGCTCCCCAGGTGTATGGAGAAGACGGTGACCGAGACCCACTTTCTTCAGTATTTCTTCTGCACGACCGTACGATTCATCGTTGTTAATTCGCCTGATTAGCAGCGGCATGGCAACATTTTCTAGCGCACTGAATTCAGGCAACAGATGATGGAATTGGTAAATAAACCCCAGTGCTTGATTGCGCAAACGACATCTTTCTTCTTCTGCTGTGGTGGCCATATTTTTTCCTAAAAGATAAATCTCTCCACTAGATGCCACATCTAAACCGCTTAATAGATGAAGCAATGTGCTCTTACCAGAACCAGATATACCAACAATAGCTAGCATCTCATCTGCCATTATGTCCATGTTTATACCTGCTAACACTGGGACCTCGAGCTTGCCTTGATAATAGCTCTTGTGTAAATTCCGACAAGAAAGAATTACCTTATTCATACCGCAGCGCTTCTGCTGGATTAATTTTAGAGGCTCGATAGCTTGGATAGATTGTTGCTAATAGGGTTAACACAAATGATGCGATCGCTACGGTCACTATGTCTGCTAGTTGTGGATCCGAGGGAATCTCGCTGATGTAATAAACTTCGCGCGATAGGAATTGTACTGTGAATACATGCTCAATCATCGCTATTACTGAATCCACATTGTATGCTAACAATACCCCTCCAATTAACCCTAGTATTGTTCCTAAAATGCCAATTAACGTGCCTTGTACGATAAAAATTTTCATAATACTGCTCGGACTTGCCCCAAGTGTCCGGAGAATAGCAATATCAGGTTGTTTATCGGTCACTGCCATTACTAGAGTGGATACAATGTTAAATGCTGCAACCGCAATAATCAAAGCGAGGATAAGAGATAACATACGTTTCTCGATCTGAATTGCACGGAAATAATTAGCATGTTGAGTAGTCCAGTCGCTAATATAAGCGTTTGAAGAAAGCATTGGCGCAAGTTCTTTTGTTACTTGTGGCGCTTGGAATAAGTCGTGTAATTTTAGTCTTACGCCGGAGACCTCATTATTTTTCATATGATAAAGTTTTTGTGCGTCAATTATATGAATCAGCACCAGTGAAGAATCGTATTCAAAGTGCCCTGCTTCAAAGATGCCAACAATGTTGAATTGTTTGAGACGCGGGAGTATTCCGGCTGGCGTTATTTGCCCTTGTGGCGAGATCAAGACGATTTTATCGCCTTTTATTACACCTAAAATTCTGGCTAATTCCCCGCCTATAATGATGCCAAATTCCCCCGGCATGAGGTCATTGAGTTTTCCATGTGTCATCATCTTGGAGAAATCAGCTACTTTGTCTTCTGCATCAGGTAAGACGCCACGTACTAAGACCCCACGAACAGCCTGATCAAAAGAGAGCATGCCTTGAGCGCTGATATAAGGGGCAGTGGCAGCCGTTTGTGGGTGCTTACTTGCCTCATGGGCCGTTCCCTGCCAGTCAGTTAATTTGTCATTTATGTCACTTATTTGGACATGCGACGCTACACTTAGAATGCGAGTGCGCACTTCTTTCTGGAAACCATTCATTACTGACATTACGGTGATTAAAGCCGTCATACCAAGCGTGATACCTAACAGCGAGATCAGCGAGATGAATGAAATAAAGTGATTTTCTCGTTTGGCGCGCGTATAACGCAGACCAACGAAAAGTTCATAGGAAGACACTGATAGTAGACTCAAGTATGAGAAAAAGTGTTAATTTTTTGTATTCGTATTCTATTGAATCCGAGTATACAACTAAATTGATCATGCAGAATTGCAGTTTTATTCTCCATAAGGAGACTGGTTTATTAAAGCAAATGTTTTGCTAGGCAATTCCAATGCGTCTTTCTATGAGCAGTAATGGAATTATTTACTAGACTGTATTTTTCGGGCCATGAATTTAGTTTCTCTTCTTGCGGCGCCTTGTTAAAACTCACCCCTGATCCCGACTACTAAAGCCCTTCCTGGTAATGGCGCATAATCTTTTAAGTAAGAAGTATGTATGCGCGCTTCTTCATTAAGCAGGTTTCTTCCTTGAAGAAAAATTCTAAGACTACCCAAGCCACTTAATTGAGTTTCTTTAATTAAGAAACTTGTTTCGATATTAACTAATGTGTAGTCGGGAGTTTTGGTTTCAAGTTCGGCAAGACGATTCTGAGCCAGCACATAAATTGTCTTAAGATTAAACGTCCAAGGTCCTCTCTTATGGTTTAATTCTAATCCAAATCTTTGTGGACTTGTGCGAGGTACGTTGCTTCCATTATCTAACTTAGCGCGCACGTAATCAGTAAACAAACGTAAATCAAGCGCGGGTTGGCGTAATTTGAAAGTCACCTCAGCTTCTGCGCCATAAAATACTGCACCAGTTTGTGCAATATTTTGTCTTTTGAGATCACCCCCCATTTCGCCGTCACTGTCGACCATATCCGCCCTACCATCGCCGTCGCTATCAGTATTTTGTAGAAATATATAGTTATCAAAATAATTACGGAAAAAATTAATTTTCCAACGTGTGGCCCCAGAATCTTTACGCAAAGAAAGATCAACATTACTAGAAATTTCTTTTTTTAGAGCGCTACTGCCGGTTTGATACGATGCTGTGCCATGATGCGCACCAAGTACATATAATTCTTCCGTTGCTGGTGCACGCTCTCCTCGCGTAGCTGTTAAACCTAGCCCATAGCCATCGATGAATCTCCATAAAGTACCCATAGAGCCACTGAAGAGATTGAATTCGCGCGATTGATTATTTTGTGGGTTTTGTGTGGCATGCTCAAATCGTCCGCCAAACTCCATCTTTAATCGATCCCAATTCCGTTCCTCAAGCAAGAATAAACCGGTAGAGCGAGATTTTGTGATTGGAATAATTGCTTCTTCACCGAGAGCAGAAAAGTTACGATCTTGAAATTGTACACCGAGTGCCCCCATCCAATTTAGTACAGGGGAGTGCAGAAGTTCGACCCGACTTTCTAACCCCTTATTTTTAAAACGAGTTGCAATTTCACCGGTATTCTCAATCTCATTGTGTTTGTAATCGTTGTAACCTGCGCGCATCTTAAGTTTCTCAAAACCAATAATTGGGTTATATAATTCGCCTGCCAGATCATAACGAGTTTGTTTCAGGTCAATCGTTGCAGTATCTGGACTGGGTATGCCATATTTGCTTTCAAATCGAGAAATCGACCCACCTAGAAATCCACTTGCACCAACAATCGATCCACCTCCAGAGAGCCCACCCGAATCAATCGAACTATTTCTCACGGTATTTCGCCCTGGGGTATGATAGTCGTTGGCGCTTCGCCTGAAGCCGCCAGCACTCCAAGAAAAATTTTGGCCAGCCCCACCATTTATGTTGAGTGCTCCGGTTTTTTCTTCTGTTGCTGTATTGCCGCGCACTTCAAAATTACCATTTATAGGTTTGCCATTTAATGATGTGAATGGCTTATCTGGAATACGACCTGTAACAGCATTGATTACCCCACCTGTGGCCCCTCCGCCATAAAGTAACGTTGCTGGACCACGTATAATCTCAATTTGTGTGGCGTTGAGTGATTCGATTGGAACAGCGTGATCTGGACTAAGGCTAGAGACATCAAGGGTATTTACACCATTTTCTAGTACCTGAATACGAGGCCCGTCTAGAGAACGAATAATAGGACGACCTGCACCTTGTCCATAGGCGGACGATGTTACGCCTAGCTCACCGGAAAGAGTATCACCCAGATTTGCTCCTCTTTTTCGACGCAGATCCTCATCTTTCAGGACACTAATGGACTGGATCAGATCGAACTCATCGCGACTTTGAAGTATGTTCGCGTTTATTACGATTGGAGGCAATAAGGCCTCCTTGGCTATAGTTTCTTCTTGAGCAATAGCCGCGTTGAATAAACCAGACATTGAGATAATGGCAGTTAGTATCAGCAGTCTATTAATTTGCTTTAAAATTACGAATCTACCTAGCTTGCTATAATTCATCATTACTCATCTTTAAATATCAATTTCTTACTTGTTGGAAATGAATAAGAGCTGGTCTTCCTGATTGTTCCTAAAATCTTAGGAGCAACACATAATTTGGTTGCATCAAAAACAACACACTAAAAAGTTAGTTTGTTAGATTATTGATCACAGCAGATATCCTTAAATATAAAATATTTAAGAAAATGTTTTATGCTATTGGGGGGGGTGGACGTACAAGATAGGGAGCAGAGAAGCCGTAAGGCACATACTGGCGTTTTAGACGTAGCAGTATTTTTGACGCGGATTGATTAAAAAAGAAAGTCGAGATAAGAAAGATAGCGTTAAGCGCCATCGAAACTAGGCAACTCAAGCAAGTCTCCTCACTGTCAGAGCTATTCTCTTCTGAGCTGTTATCGACTTGGATTGTGTCGATTACATTAATTTGCGAGATATGAGTTAGCGCGTGGGCAAACTGTAATATCGGTATCAATATTACAAAAAAAGTTAGAAATAAAAGTAAATGTTTACTATATTTGGTCACTGTATGGTTTTTAATATGTTGGCAATTTTTAACAAGAAATCATGTTAAGCGCATGCAACACACAATCCTTTCACTGTTAATTCAATCTCTTCTAGTTGATAACCATCGGGCAAAGCTTTTTTGTATTCTGTTTTTAAGTCATCGAGGCAGATAATTTTTTTGCAAGCAGTGCATTTGAAGTGAGCATGTTGATGCAGCTGAGCAGTAATGTTGGCAAGAAAGCGCCACTTACGATCATCGCTTGCGATCTTGTGCACCAGATTCTTCTTGTTGAGCCACTCAAGTACACGATATAGCGTAACTCGATCAATCGCCCGATTATCGCCTAGGCCAACGCAAGCAATCTCTTCATGAGAAACGGCCTGTTGTTTTGCTAACAAAATACCAAGAACTCGAATCCTGATGGGCGTCGCTCGACCACTGGCATGCTGGATGATATCCTTGGCCCGCTGATAAAAATCAATTAACATAGAAGAATAGATGCAACATAGTTGCGTTAACTATAATTGATGTATTCTCTACTTGCAAGGAATAATTTATAAAACTACTGAGAAGTGAGTTAATTAAACAAATGCGACTGGCACTCTATGTAATAAAGAAGAGTCGATGGAATCAATTAATCAGATCGTAACATTCTCATAAATCAGTGTTTCAAGAATAGTAAGGAAATTGGTTAACGTAATCCAAGTACATCTTGCATATCAAATAAACCATTCTTTTTGTTCATCAGAAAATGAGCTGCACGTAATGCACCCGCGGCAAAAGTTTCTCGATTGTTGGCTTTATGTGAAATATCAATCCGTTCCCCAGTGCCTGCGAACATTACGGTATGGTCCCCAACAATATCCCCGCCACGTACACTAGAGAAACCGATAGCAGAAGATTTGCGTTCCCCCGTGAATCCCTTGCGAGCATAGACTGCAACGTCCGAAAGATTTCTATTAAGCGCTTGTGCCATTACTTCTCCCATCTGTAAAGCGGTGCCCGAAGGCGCATCTTCTTTATGACGATGATGGGCTTCAATAATCTCAATGTCATAACCATCATTCAATGTTCTGGCGGCTATTTCTAAGAGTTTAAAGGTAACATTCATCCCCACACTCATATTGGGTGCAAATACAATGGCGATATCTCTTGATGCCGTTTCAAGCATTTTCTTTTGTTCTGATGAGAAACCCGTGGTCCCAATTACCATCTTTACTCCATTAGTGCGACAAGTTAAAAGATGTTTGAGCGTTCCATCGGGGCGAGTAAAATCAATTAGCACATCGCTGCCAGGAAGTGCGGTAGAAAAATTATCAGTAATAGCAATGTCGAGATGAGCAGCAATCAGTTCGCCAGCGTCTTTCCCAAGAAAAGAGTTTCCGGTTTGCTCCAAAGCCGCATATAAACGTAAGCTTGGCGCCTTTAAAATTTCTTTTAATAGGGTCCGTCCCATACGTCCAGAGCTTCCAGCAATAGCGATATTTAATGTTTTCATTTGCGTTCTCACAAAGTTATTCTTAAAAAATATTATTTTAAAGACACTGGATTTCCCAATTAATCCGCCTCTATGCCATCTGAAATACCAGGCGGCGGTGGTCGTTCTCGACCAGAAGTGGCCGACTCTAATGGAACTTTGGCGACATACTTTTCTTCAGTGCTAGATTTAGTTGGGACCACTAATTTAGGCGTTACATCACTAGTAGATTTGAGTGTCTTTGGATTCTGCTGAGGACTTAATGCAGTTGTCTCCGGCGAAAGTGTGGTGGCTTCCTTTTTCTCAGTAATGAGCCCATCCGATTTAATAAGGGCGGGAGAGACAGAGACAAATGAAGGCAAAGTGTCTCCTTCGGTGCGTATTAATTTATCATTTTCAAAAAATACTGTTAGCCGACGTTGCTCAATTAATTTCCCATCTTGTACCAGTCGGTAAACATAGTCCCAGCGATTATCGTGAAAGGGATCGCTAATTAACGCTGAGCCAAGGACAAAACGAACCTGTGATTTTGTCATGCCTAGGTTTAATTTATCCACTATTTCCTGAGTGATGAAGTTCCCCTGCTGAACATCGATTCTGTAAAGCAAAGACGGCACAGATGAACATCCAGCAAGAAGTAATAAACTAAGTAACGTAAATAATTTTGCAAGCATTTTAGCAACACATGTTTTCAAAGCGCATTTAAGGTTATATGATACAGTAATTAATTTATTAGGCGGGTACAACTATGGGTAAATCAAGCGATCTTAAGACTATGGGCTTAAAGGCCACATTTCCGCGACTGAAAATACTCAATTTGTTTGAAAATACTCTGGTGCAGCATCTATCAGCTGAAGATGTCTACAGAGCACTTATGAATGAAAACGAGGACATTGGTCTTGCTACCGTCTATCGAGTGCTTGCTCAATTTGAGCAGGCAGGACTGCTGAAAAGACATCACTTTGAAAGTGGGAAGGCGGTATTTGAGCTGAATCGGGGCATACACCATGATCACCTAGTTTGTTTGCAATGTGATCATGTAGAAGAATTTTGTGATGAAGAGATTGAAAGACGTCAAATTAAAGTTGCCACAGATCGTGGTTTTAAAATTAACGAGCATTCGCTGTCGCTCTATGTGGACTGCATAAAACCAGTTTGTCCTCATAGAAAAATCTGAAAAGACGGCGGCTCTCGGTACATTATCAAGAAGTTAAACTAGCAATCTGAACACTTTAGCGTAGTTATTAAATTAGACGGTTGGTGCTTTATAGAACTGAATAAAGAAACTTACGATGCCGAGTGGCTCTACGTTGTGCATAATCTCAGGTATAATAATTCCTGATTTATCTTGAGATAACTCCATGTCTGCTTTTAAAATATCTACGCGATACCGTAGCTTTCCCTCAGAAATAATAATTTTTGCCCAAATTCCAATTTTGGTTGAATGATCTCTTGTTAAAGCAACAGGCAAGGATTCTTCAGTAAAAATAGGAGTTTTTTTATACGGAACAAAATGATCTGGTAATTCAAATTTATCGCATTGAAAGCAATTGAGATTAACTCCTATGGGACTGTTAGAAATCTCTTCCAGTGCAATCTTTGTTTGATTAATAAATAGTGAATTACGTTGTGAGCGCTGTGAATGTCCACAACTAAGGGTTGCGATGTCGTCTCCCAGCCGGTTGCTCTCAAATTGTATAATTGGCCGTCTCATTTTTCACAATTCTTTCATAGTATCAAATTCTACAAATTAATCGGTTATTGGCTCAGAGTCTGTAACAATCTAGGAGGAAGTCTTTTGGTATACGCATACCTGTAGTCCATAATTTTATCTGAATTACCCTTATCTCTGTCATAGTAGATTTTGAACTTGACCAACATTATCAAAATCCAGTACCTTCTGCACCTGAGGCAAAGAATTTATTTTTAAATTTTCAGAGGAGCGGCAACGATGCAAATTCATGTCTATGATACATATGTTAAAGCGCAGGATGGCCATACAATGCATTTTGATGTGTTTACTGAAGTAAAAGATGACCAGAAAGCAGTTGAGTATGCCAAGCAATGGTTAATTTCAATTGGCGAGACTGACGCAACAATTTCGAGCAAGGAGTGCAAATTTTGTCATAGCCAAAGCGCCCCTAATGATGTTGTTGCTGCGATTAATAGAGATGGTTATTTTATTTATAAAATGGAGGGTTGTGATTAACCGCCGTCGCGCGCTCGGGGAAGGGAGCGAATAATTTGTGCGCTAGATTAAGTTATTAGATCCTTCCAAATTTCGTCCACACGAACTTTAACTGCTGCATCCATTGCGATTGGCGTGCCCCATATACGATTAGTTTCCCCTGCCCATTTATGAGTGGCATCTAGGCCCATCTTTCCACCTAAACCAGCCACTGGACTTGCAAAATCAAGATAGTCTATGGGTGTATTCTCAATTATTAATGTGTCTCGTGCGGGATCAACACGAGTGGTAATGGCCCAGATGACCTCTTTCCAATCGCGGATATTTACGTCATCATCGGTAACAATGATGAATTTTGTATACATAAATTGTCGCAGGAAACTCCATACCCCAAACATCACACGTTTGGCGTGACCGGCATACTGTTTTTTCATACTTACTATCGCCATTCGGTAGGAGCAACCTTCTGACGGCAAGTAAAAATCAGCGATCTCGGGAAATTGTTTTTGCAGTAATGGTACGAATACTTCATTGAGGGCTAAACCTAAAATTGCCGGCTCATCTGGTGGTTTACCTGTATAGGTGGAGTGATAAATTGGATTGCGTCGCATAGTAATGCGCTCGATCGTGAATACCGGAAATGTTTCTTGCTCGTTGTAATAGCCGGTGTGATCGCCAAACGGACCTTCAAGAGCTTTTTCGCCCGGAAGAATAAATCCCTCAAGTACGATTTCTGAACTTGCTGGAACTCGTAGGTCATGCCCCAGACATTTAACAATTTCTGTTTTTGCTCCACGTAGCAATCCAGCAAATTGGTATTCGCTTAAGCTATCTGGGACCGGAGTAACTGCTCCAAGTATAGTCGCAGGATCTGCTCCTAACGCCACGGCAATCGGGTAAGGTTGTCCTGGATTAGCTAGACAAAAATCACGAAAGTCTAGCGCGCCACCACGGTGAGCTAACCAACGCATGATAAGTTTATTGGGCGCAATTACCTGCTGCCGATAAATACCAAGATTTTGTCTTGTTTTCTGGGGACCTTTGGTAACAGTTAGACCCCAAGTAATTAGAGGACCCGCATCTCCAGGCCAGCAAGTTTGAATTGGCAATTTACCAAGATCCACATCCTTCCCTTCCCATACGATTTCTTGACACGGTGCGCTTGAAAGTTCTTTTGGAGCCATGTTAAGAACTTGTTTTAGTACTGGTAATTTATCCCAAACATCTCTTAAACCTTTAGGAGGGTCTGGTTCTTTTAGGTAAGCTAAAAGTTTTCCCACTTCTCGGAGTGCCGCCGTCGAGCTTTGTCCCATGCCCATTGCTACACGTTTAGGAGTGCCAAATAAGTTTCCCAATACAGGGATGGTGTGCCCTCTTGGTTTTTCAAATAAAACAGCAGGACCGCCTTTTTTTAATAGCCGATCACAGATTTCAGTCATTTCTAAAATCGGGTTAATTTCTATCGAAATTCGTTTTAATTCACCCTGACTCTCGAGTTGTGCAATAAAATCTCGTAAATCTTTATATTGCATTAGAGTCGCACTTATAAGATTGTTCTTGTAAAGTAATCGAGCACAATACCAAAAAATATTGTTCCGCCCACCCAGTTGTTATGCAAAAAAGCCTTGAAACAATGTGCCGGGTTCCGATCATAAATTAAAGAATATTGATAAATTATAAGACCTAATGAGATTCCAAGGCCAATATAATAAAGAAAACCCATTTTTTGAGCTACTCCCACACCAACCATGATAGTCAGGAAAATCAGATGACATAACATGATTCCAACTATATCGAAACGCCCGAAGGTTATCGCAGAAGTTTTAATGCCGATTTTAAGATCATCAATTTTATCCACCATTGCATATTCAGTATCATAAGCGATCACCCAAAGCAAATTTGCCATCATTAGTAGCCATACAATTAGTGGCAATTCTCCAGTTTGCGCAGAGAACGCCATTGGAATGCCAAAACTAAAGGCAATACCAAGGTATGCTTGCGGAATCGCAAGGAAGCGCTTGGTAAATGGATAGCTGATAGCAAGAAACAAGGCGCATCCTGACAATATAATAGTTAGACGATTTAAATTCAAAATTAAGAGGAACGCACAAAGACTTAAAGTTGTTGCTAATAGTAACGCCTCTTTTGTGCTTACTACGCCAGTTGCTAAAGGGCGATCTTTGGTACGTTCGACATATAAGTCAAAGTTGCGGTCAGCGAAATCATTCATAACACAACCAGCAGAGCGCATTAATATAGCGCCAAGCAGAAATATACATAAAATCACCCAGCTAGGCGGCCCATCAATGGCAAACCATAAACTCCATAACGTTGGCCACAGTAGCAACAGTATGCCAATGGGCTTATTTAATCGCATCAACCTCCCATACTGATTGAAGCGTTCCATAAGAATCATTACGAGAAGTCCAAAATAGGGGGAAGAAATATCTCGGTAACCAGTATAGATTGTCCATGTAAGTTGAACAAGGAGCGACGCGCCCATAGACTAAGGGGCATAGTTTGTAAGTTTGTGCAGGCACGGTTAAAAAGAGGGTGACTAGAGTTTATTTTTTTAAATCGAATAGATGTGCGTCTAACCATGGGATCGTTAAAAAGTGTCGCACCTAATGACCTGTTACCAAGACCATTTAGTTTTCGCCAGGCGCCACGGAGATCTTTTTTTACAATAATTGAGTGGGCAAATACTACAGGCGTTTCCCCGCAATAGAGATGCACCTCTCTTACAAGCGCCAGTTCTCCCCGTCGCAAACCCATTACAGCAAGCTCATCCTTGTAGACTGTTGCTAACGATTGAGATACTAGTTTTACATGAAAATCTTTGCAATGTTGTTTAATGAGATGGGTTAGAGAGCCCCGGTTTTTTAACCAATAGCAAATTCTGAAGGAGGCGGAAGATGGCATTGGATGCCATGTGGATAAACGAGAAATATTCATAACGGCCAAGATAAAGAAATTATATTGTATAGCTAGGTATGGTTAAACTTCTTGGAACAGATTAGAGTTTTATTATTCATTTCAATCTTATTTTACTAGGAATTTTTTTTTATTTCTTTGTAGTATAGTTCGTCCATAGGACATTCTCATCAAAATGTAATCCCGTGATTTAAGAGCCTATTTTATTAGACTCTTTTGATTTTAGGTTACCGTTTTTTTGCTAATAAAATTAATAGCATGGGCACACCTAATAGCGCAGTTAATATTCCAACCGGTAACTGTTGGGGTGCCCATAATGTGCGCGCAAGTGTATCTGCCAACGTGAGAAAACTGCCGCCTAATAATATTGATAAAGGTATAAGTCGGTGATAGTCATTCACGCCCATTAAACGAATTGCATGAGGAACAATCAGACCAACAAAGCCAATAGCGCCTGCCAACATTAATGCTGCCATGGTTGCTAGCGAGGCAAAAAAGTAAATACCTATTTGCAATGGGAGTATTGCCACACCAAGTGTTTTTGCCTTCATTTCGCCGAGGCTCAAGATATTTAAATCTCTAGAAAAAATTACGCTTGTTGTCGCTACAATGAAGAGAATGATCCACGCCGGAAGAATGTCTTCGGAGCGAGAGACATCACCCATGAGCCAAAATAACATACCTTTTATGTTATTAGTTGGCGCTAGAGTAAGAAACAGGGCGGTTAGCGCGGCGCAACCGGCAGACAGTACTACACCAGTAAGAAGTAACCGATACAGATTCCAATCACCAGCACGGAAACTTAATCTAAATACGATTACAGTTGCTGTTAATGCGCCTACAAGAGACATTAAATTGATTAAAAACAGCCCCCATCCTAACATCATTGCGGTAAATGCCCCCACTGTCGCACCGCCAGATATTCCAAGGATATAAGGGTCTGCCAGTGGATTTCTTAACAGAATCTGTAGTAATGCTCCTGCCAGCGCTAATAAACTGCCACAGGCAAATGCAGCTAACACACGTGGCAATCGGAGTTGCCAGATAATTTGACTGGTGGTGTCATCAATCGGAGAAAGAAGCGCATGAGTGATTTTTGAGGGAGAAATATCCACGCTCCCAAAGATCAATCCAATAAATATACTTCCAGCTGCAAGGAGCAAGAAAATGACTAGCAGGGATAAGTTATGTTTAATAGAAATCACGTAGATATATAAAAGATCAGAGTCTGATTAAGAATCGGTAATATTTGATTATTCAAGTCAGGGGCAAGAGTGATGGAAAAATATTTTTCAGTAAGTTTAATAGAGCGCTCATCAGTTCACAGTGAGTATCTGTAACTTTTTATTTTCCATGCATACTTAGCAGATTTATCTTTTGCGCACAGTTACTATCGCAAATTAATGATTGGCCAGTTATTTTTTTGTGCATGATCTCGAAGCGTTGGATCAGGATTTACTGCCACCGGTTTAGTGACTTTATTTAGCAGTGGCAGATCATTCAGAGAATCACTATAAAACCAGCTATTTAGGAACGATAGCCAAGTCAGATTATGCTCGTCTAGCCACTGCTCCAGCCGCGTTACTTTCCCTTCTTGGAAGCAAGGAATTCCTGAAACGTGGCCAGTAAATTCCCCATTTTTTTGTTCTGGCTCAGTAGCAATCAGATGGTCTATACCCAGCATTCGAACAATTGGTGCCGTAACAAAATAATTAGTGGCTGTAATAATGATGCATAAATCGCCAGCAAGCTTATGTTTATCAATCAGTTCGCGTGCACCTGGTGCAATTAACTGGGTAATCTTTTCTTCCATAAATTCATGATGCCAAATATCAAGTTGGCTACGCGGATGGTGTGACAATGGTTTCAATTGGAAACTTAGGAATTTATGTATATCAAGAGTGCCAGCCCTGTACTGCTTATAAAATTCTAGGTTGCGTGCCTCGTATTTTTCACGATCTAGAATGTGTCGTTCAATTAAGAATTGCGCCCATTCAAAATCACTATCACCGATCAGCAGTGTATTATCAAGATCAAAAAGAGCTAAGTTCATGCCGTTGTCAGCATTAGTTCACGTAAAACCGGAATGCTAATTTGACGTTGATTTGCTAGCGAGTAACGATCAAGAGCATTAAGTACGGCTATTAGTGATGGCAAGTCTCTTTGTCCGTGCCGTAACAAATAAGTACAAATCTCTTCAGACAAATTGAAACCGTGGCCTGTGGCGTGATTTTTCATGGCCTGTATCTTTTCCTCATCAGTTAATTCATAAACTTGATAAACCAGTCCCCACCTCAAGCGCGTGACCAAATCTTCACGTAGAGATAATTGTGCTGGAGCAGTTGAGCTACTTACAAGAAAAATTGCGTGCCCTTCATCGCGTACTTGATTGTAGAGATTGAATAAGTTAATTTGTGCTGATGAATTAAGGCGATCAACATCATCTATTGCTATATAGTCGGAGTCCATAATCTCGGAAAATTCGGCGTCACCATCGCATAGAGCATCACATTTAATATACTTTATATTTAATTTTCTATGAGTATAATCGTTTGCAATCGCTTGTAATAAGTGACTTTTTCCACACCCTATTTTTCCCCATAAAAAAATAAAATGTTCTTTCTCGTCTCCTGCAAGAATATTTTTAATAGTTTGCAAAAGTTCAATATTACGTCCCGGCACAAAATTAATTAACGTAGGTGAGGACGATGGAAGTATATCTAATAGTAATTGCTTCATAAATTATGGACCATAAAGATTACTTTTTAGGTATTGTTTGCGAGCATGGCGTAACCATACTAATAGTGCAGCGCTCACCGGTAGAGCTAGTAGCACGCCAAGAAACCCGAATAATTGACCGAATGCAAGCAGTGCAAAAATTACTAACACCGGGTGCAAGCCAATACGGTTACCAATTAACCAAGGCGTTATCGCTATATTTTCTAGTAATTGTCCAATAAGAAATACAATCCATATTTGGATCAGGCCGTCCCATCCTTGAAATTGCATTAGCGCAACTAAGGTCGCAAGTATTAAGCCGACACCTGTGCCGAAATAAGGAACAAATACTAAAATTCCGGTTAATATGCCGATAGGCAAAGCGAATTCTAAACCAACCAACCATAGCCCCGTTACATAATAGATGCTCATCAGTAATACAACTGCAAGCTGTCCGCGTAAGAACTCAGTTAGCACGCAATCGGTCTCATAAGCGAGCATGTTAATTTGTTCGGTCCAGCGAGGCGGGATTATTTCATTGATACTTCTGACTAATTTATTCCAATCACGCAGTAGATAAAATAGCACCACTGGAACCAGAAAGAGATTCATAAGAAATTCTATTATTACTATACTGCCGTCCGTCAGTGATGGTAAGAACTTAATAGTAATTCCCCCAACATCTTTCCAGCGCTCCAAAAGCTCTTGTTTAAACAGGGCAATATCTATTGGTAAACTAAATCCCATACGTGTTTCTAACCATGGAATTAAATTATTCTTAATTGCTTCAAGATATGCAGGGGTTAGCTTAATTAACTGAGAAATTTCTTTGTCAAACAAAGGTATTATAGTTAAGATTATTGCTATAGATGCCCCCAGCAAAATCATTATGACCAGTATCGTACTAAGTGCCCGAGAGATATTCCATGCCGCTACTTTCGTTACTAATGGATTGCAGATATAAGCGATAAGCCCCGCTAACAGAAATGGCGTAAGTATTGGGCTCAATAAATAGATTAATGCACCCAGAGCTGCAGTTAGTGTTAACCACCACAGATAATGCAGATCGTTGGAGTTTTTAACATTCATTTACGGTAAAATTAGAGTTCTTAATAAGAGTACTTTATCTGCAACATGCCGAGAATTCAACTTGACTTCATATAATCCAGAAAATATAGACTCAGCCCAGATGTCTTATTACGATGCTGGCGTGGATATTCTTGCCGGTGATCGTTTGGTAGAAAATATCAAACCTTATGCTAAGCGAACTATGCGCCCAGAAGTGCTTGCTGGCATTGGCGGATTCGGTGCGCTGTTTGAGATTTCAAAGAACTATCGAAATCCAGTACTGGTTTCGGGTACCGATGGCGTAGGCACTAAATTAAAACTTGCCTTTCAGTTTCATAGACACGGTAGCATCGGCATAGATTTAGTTGCAATGAGCGTGAATGATATCTTGGTGCAAGGAGCCGAGCCATTGTTTTTCTTGGATTATTTTGCTTGTGGGAAATTAAATGTAGATACTGCAACCCAAGTAGTTAAAGGCATTGCGCTAGGATGCGAACAAGCAGGATGCGCACTAGTCGGTGGAGAAACCGCTGAAATGCCAGGTATGTACCCAGAAAATGAATATGATTTAGCAGGTTTTGCCGTGGGTATTGTAGAGAAAGATCGTATTATTAATGGCCAAGATATTCGGGAAAATGATGCGATATTAGGCCTTGCTTCTAGTGGTGCACACTCTAACGGTTATTCATTAATTCGTAAAATTATCGCAAAAGAACACGTAAATTTATCAATGAATTTTAATGGCAAAACTTTGATAGATGTACTGATGACCCCGACTCGTATTTACGTGAAACCGTTGCTTGAATTATTCAAGAGATTACCGGTAAAAGGCTTGGCACATATCACTGGGGGAGGTTTAATAGAAAATATTCCACGTATTCTAAATGAAGATTTAGTCGCAATACTTCAAAAAAATACATGGAATATACCGCTGTTATTTCATTGGTTACAGCAACAAGGTAATTTGACCGATAGCGAAATGTATCGTGTATTTAATTGTGGCATTGGTATGGTAATAGTGATCGCAGAGGAGCATGTTGATGCTGCAATGGAGGCGTTACATTCTGCGGGAGAAGTTGTATGGCGTATAGGCACAGTAAGAAAGCGCAACGTGGGCGAGATGCAGACAATAATTGAGTAATTTAATAACTGATATAACATATTTTCAATATATCATCATATGAAATCTCTTGTTATTCTTATATCCGGCCATGGTAGCAATATGCAAGCACTACTTAAAGCAAAGCTCCCGTTTAGAGTGGCGGCAGTTATCAGTAATAATCCAGGCGCAACTGGATTAGAAATAGCAAAGGCGCACGGTATTGAAACAGCAATAGTTGATCATCGGGCATATTTAGATCGCAAAACATTTGATGTTGCGTTAGCAGAGAAAGTGGATTCTTACCAACCTTGTTTGATTGTTCTTGCTGGTTTTATGCGCATTCTCGGTAACGATTTTGTTGATTGTTATAGCGGTAAACTCATGAACATACACCCCTCTTTATTGCCAGCCTTTCCCGGCCTCTGTACTCATGCCAGAGCATTACAGGACGGTGTAAAAATACATGGCTGTACAGTACATTTTGTTACATCGCAAATAGACTGCGGCCCAATTATTATTCAGGCAGCGGTTTCCGTATTGTCGAATGATACCAAGGAGAGCCTTGCGGCAAGAGTATTACAGCAGGAGCACCGAATTTATCCAGAGGCGGTGCGCTGGTTTATGGAAGGGCGACTAAGACTTATCGGTAATCATGTTAAATTGGTTGCCGCTGTTGTTGACGAATCAACCCTGTGTTCGCCAAAGTTACATAAATGAGACTCTTATTAATCACTTTACTGTGGGGATTTAGCCTTCCCTTGTTTGCGATTGATTTACCCCCTCGCATTGATATTGATTATCTTATGAGGTCTGGTCTTATGGAGGGGCTGGAAGGGACGGTAAATGAAACTCTAGAAATAAAAAAGCAAAATGGCATACCTAGCTACACGATTACCAGCGAAATGCGTGCCAGCGGTTTAACGGCGTTAGTAATAGCAGGCAGCGTCGTTCGTGATAGTAAAGGTACTATAACGACGCAAGGATTGCGACCTGATAGTTTCTCTGATAAACGTCGAGAGAAATTAAATATTACTATTTTTGATTGGAAAGATAAATTATTAACCATTCAGCGCAAGGGCAGAAAAGGAATAGAGCATAAAGATGAGCAGCACATCTTATCTGCTGGCGCTCAGGACAGACTCAGTGCGCTTTATTATTTTCTATTCTCTCCACTTCCCAGGAAAGCTGTAGATTTATATGAGACCGATGGGCGGGGTCCTGTTAAATTAATTCGTTATGCGATTGGAGAGAAGGAAACGCTTGATACTCCAATGGGCAAGCTTGAAACTATTGTGCTGACAAAGCAACAGACAGAGGATGATAAACTTAATAGAAAGATTTGGCTCGCCACCGCTCATTACATGTTACCGGTACGCATAATTAGCACCGAGAAGAGCGGTCTTGTATTGGAGCAGATTGTCACAAAAATAAACTACACGGCTCCTTAAGCAATTCCCGCTCAAGAATTAAATGGCTTTGTGCTGAATTTAAATATACGGGATTAATAACAGATGCGCCTTACACCCATTTATTTGGATTCAAGCATCGCTGCATTACGCGCGGTACAATCGTTAGAGCATCCTGCCGATGCAATGCTCCGGTATTTTTTCCGTGAAAATCCAGAACTTGGCGTTAATGATAGGGCATTTATTGCCGAAATCATATTTGGTATTTTGCGACATCGTTTCTTTCTGGAGTCTGTCACCGAAACATCCACACCTCGTGCTCTAGTACTTGCATATCTTGTTAAATTCTACGGTATGAATTTACGCGAATTGTTGCCGCTTGTGAGTGAAACAGAAGTAAAGTGGCTTTCAAAAATTAAGGCGGTGTCATTAGAGTCTCAGTCATCAGCTACTCAGGCGGAATTTCCCGATTGGCTTATGGAGAAACTACAGAATTTTATGTCAGATAAAGATATTCTGAATTTAGGGCTGTCTCTGCAGCAATCGGCATCACTTGATTTGCGAGTTAATACGTTGATTACAAGTCGTGATGAAGTGCTTGCGGTACTGAGTAAAGACGGCATTGAAGCACAAATCACCCCTTATTCACCTATCGGTATTCGTCTTATCATTAAATCTACTATCAATCGCCACGAGCTATTTCTTTCTGGAAAAATAGAGATTCAGGATGAGGGCAGCCAATTGTTAGGCTATTTACTTGGGCCTAAGCGTGGGAATCTAGTGGTAGACTTTTGTGCGGGTTCTGGCGGGAAAACGTTAATGTTGGGTGCACTAATGTGCTCACAAGGACGTATTTATGCATTTGATATTTCTGAGAAACGTCTAAATGCTTTGAAACCACGTCTTAAACGCTCCGGTCTATCTAATCTGAGTCTTCAACGCATTAATAACGAGAATGATCTGAAAGTAAAACGGTTAACAGGAAAGATTGATCGCGTGCTTGTGGATGCTCCATGTAGCGGCTTGGGAACATTGCGTCGCAACCCGGATTTAAAATGGCGACAGTCGCCACAGAGTATCGAAGAACTTAAGTGCAAGCAAAAATTAATTCTTTCGGCAGCAGCAAAGTTGCTAAAACCAGGTGGTAGGTTAGTCTATGCTACGTGTAGTTTTCTAGCAGAAGAGAATCAAGAAATAATTGAACATTTTTTAGTAGGTCACAACCAATTTAAATTATTAAATTGCGCCGAACTTCTCGCGCAACATCAAATATCGCTTGATACAGGAAGATTTCTGCAACTGCTGCCCAATCTACATGGAACCGATGGGTTTTTTGCCGCCGCGCTAGAATTTGTAAAAAAAGAAATATAATCCAATTGTCCTCTAGTCAACATATCCCAACTCTTTTGAAACGGTTACTTTATTTCATATAACCGTGGCGTCCATGGTATTTTTAAGTACCGTTAGCTAGGGGAGACAAATCTAGCAGTTATAATTTTAAGTAACTGGAGGCGGATGTATTATTTACGTTGTTTTTGAATAAATTCGATTTTATAACCGTCGGGATCTTCTATAAAAGCAATTGTAGTATTACCATGTTTCATGGGTCCAGCTGCACGAACAACTTTACCCCCTTGTTCTGTAATTTTGGTACAGGCCTGATAGACATCATCTACCTCAATAGCAAGGTGGCCGTAACTTGTGCCTAGTTCATATTTTTCTATGCCCCAATTATAAGTTAACTCTAGTACGGTGCCGCTTGCCTCATCCTGATACCCAATAAATACCAGAGTAAATTTTCCCTCCGGGTAATCTTTGCGACGCAGTTCTTTCATTCCTAAAAGATCAGTATAGAAAGCGATAGATCGCTCCAAATCACCAACTCTTAACATGGTGTGTAGAATACGCATTTATATTTCTATCATCTCGAAGTCTTCTTTACGTGCTCCGCATTCAGGGCAAACCCAGTTTATTGATACATCTTCCCAGCGCGTGCCGGGAGGGATACCTTCCTCTGGAGATCCATCAGCTTCGTCATATACGTAGCCACAAATAAGACACATGTAACAACGGTAAGGAGAATCTTTAGTAGTAAGCATAAGGTAGGGATTTTAAGTTAAAATGCTATTTTACGGTATTTACCCATGTGTCAACTACCCCCCATCGTACTTTCTTTTGCTGCTAATGACCCTAGTGGTGGTGCTGGTATTCAGGCTGATATTCTGACTTTGAGTAGTCTGGGTTGTCATCCATTGTCGGTAATTACCGCCATAACCATACAGGATACTGTTGGAGTGAATAATGTCATGGCATTAGATCCTAAGTGGGTTACAGAGCAGGCGTGTGCGGTACTAGAGGACATGCCTGTAAATGCTTTTAAGATTGGAATGTTGGGCAACATTAAAATTATCACGGCTATTGCTGAAGTAGTTTCTAATTATCCAGATATTCCATTAGTACTGGATCCGATACTTGCTTCTGGTCGTGGCGATGAGTTTGCCAGCGAGCACATGATGATGGCGATGCGCGATTTATTGTTTCCTTTGGCTACTATTATTACTCCTAATAGTATAGAGGCTCGTCGTCTCATGCAGAATAGTAGAGAAGACTTTGACATAACAGATCTTTCACATTGCGCGCACCTCCTTTTGCAGACGGGCTGTAAACACGTATTAATCACAGGTACTCATGAAGATTCTCCTGAAGTGGTGAATACTTTATACGGAGCGGAAGGCATCGTGCGTTCGGATACATGGCAACGGTTTAAGGGTTCTTATCATGGATCTGGTTGCACGCTTGCTTCAGCTATAGCAGCTACACTTGCTCACGGTCTACCTCTTACCGAAGGAGTATATGAGGCGCAAGAATATACATGGCAATCGCTAAAAGCTGGTTTCCGTCCAGGAATGGGGCAATATCTTCCAGATCGATTGTTTTGGACCCATGAGAAACATAGCGTTAGAAAGAAAGATTAAACAGATGTTACAACAGGAAATTAGGGGTCTATATGCGATCACGCCAGAGATGTCTGAAACGGTCAATTTAGTTACAATGACGCAACAGGCTCTTACTGGGGGAGCTCGGCTTATTCAGTACCGTAATAAGACGGCAGACCATTTTTTACAGTTGAAACAGGCATATTTACTGGCCAATCTTTGTCGAAAATTCAACGCCCTTTTTATTGTTAATGATTACCTTGATCTTGCTATTCAAATTGATGCAAATGGCGTACATTTAGGATGCGGAGATATAACCATAGCCGAGGCAAGACAGAAGCTTGGACCGGGAAAGATTATTGGAGCCTCTGCTTATAATCGCATAGAATCTGCTATCGAAGCCGAACAACAGGGTGCAGATTATATTGCATTTGGTGCTTTTTTTACTTCCACAACCAAACCAGATGCAGCGACTACCTCTGTAGATTTATTATATGAGGCAAAACAGAGATTACGCATCCCAATTGTTGTTATTGGAGGCATAACACCCAACAATGCTTTGGAACTGGTGCATCTAGGAGCGGCTGCGGTGGCAGTTAGCAGCGCATTATTTGGTGCTCCAGATATTCGATCTACAGCTGACAAATTCTCTAAATTGTTCAAGAGAGCCGATGATTAATTGTATAACACTTGCGGATTAAAAAATGACTTCACGTAATCAAGAATTATTTCAACTTTCTCAAAAATATATTCCAGGGGGGGTCAATTCGCCAGTACGCGCTTTCAAATCGGTGGGCGGAGTGCCTATATTTTTTCAGCGGGGGCAAGGAGCTTATGTATGGGATGCAGACAACAAAGCCTATATAGATTATGTTTGTTCTTGGGGGCCATTAATTCTTGGTCATGCTCATCCGCAAGTAATTAAAGCGGTAGAGGCAGCAGCTAAAAATGGTCTGACTTTTGGTGCCCCTACCGAGATGGAATTAAAAATAGCAGAGTTATTGTGCAAATTAGTTCCTTCAATTGAACAGGTGAGACTAGTGAGCTCTGGAACAGAGGCCACGATGAGTGCAATTCGCCTTGCACGAGGGTACACCGGCAGAAGCCGTATTATTAAATTTGAAGGTTGTTACCACGGTCATGATGATTCATTATTAGTGAAAGCGGGTTCTGGAGCCCTTACTTTTGGACATCCAAGCTCCGCTGGGGTTCCCGCAGAAACTGCAGCCCAAACTACGGTATTAGATTACAATGATTTCTTAGGTTTGGAGCAGACATTTGATCAGATTGGTGGAGAAATTGCCGCTGTTATCGTTGAGCCGGTAGCCGGCAACATGAATTTGGTAGTATCAAAACCAGGATTTCTGCTAGCTTTGCGTGATTTGTGTACGAAATATGGCAGCATTTTAATTTTTGATGAGGTGATGACTGGTTTTCGGGTCGGACTTGGATGTGCTCAAGAGCTTTATGGCGTAAAACCAGATTTGACTACTCTTGGAAAAGTTATTGGTGGTGGCATGCCTATGGCTGCCTTTGGTGGGCGGCGAGATATTATGCAGTGCTTGGCCCCATTAGGAGCGGTTTACCAAGCAGGAACGCTCTCAGGTAACCCCGTTGCGGTAGCAGCAGGAATTACTACATTGCAATTAGTGCAAGCGCCGGAGTTTTATAAGAAACTAACTGCACATGTTGTTCAGCTTGTCGATGGCCTTGTTGCTTCCGCGAAAAAAAATGGGATTATTTTTTGTGCACAAGCAGTGGGAGGGATGTTTGGTCTCTATTTTAGAGAAAATATACCAACAAGTTATGCCGAAGTAATGGAGTGTGATAAGGAAGCTTTTAGCCTCTTTTTTCACGCTATGTTACAGGAAGGCATATATTTTGCGCCCTCAGCTTTTGAGGCAGGATTTGTTTCTGCTGCACATGGCGACAAAGAAATCAATGCAACGTTGGCTGCAGCTGAGAAAGTATTTAGCGAATGGAGGTAAAGTGTCTATTTATAGTCCTTTATCTTAGCATCTTTAGCACAGGGGTTAGTGTAATCCAGAAATAAACTCTGACACCGCCGCTATTTCTTTTTCACTCATGCGATGAACTATCATTCGCATTACATCGTTGGTGCGTTGCTCGGTACGGAAAGCCCGTATTTGTGCCATAGTATATTCCGCATGTTGCCCTGCAAGACTAGGATAAAGGGGCGGAATGCCAACCCCGTTGGGAGAGTGACAAGCGGAGCATGCTGGCACACCAGTTTCAATATTACCACCCCGATAAATTTTTTTACCTTGCTCGGCCAATGTTTTGTCTTTAGCCGCTCCAGGTTTTAGAATTTGTGAAGCATAGTAAGCACTAACATTTTTCATATCATCTAATGAAAGCGTTGAAACCATGGCAGTCATAATGGCATTATTTCGCTCTGCAGGTTTGTCACCCTGCGCCTTAAAACTGACCAACTGTTTCGTGAGATACTCCGCATGTTGTCCCGCTAAACTTGGGTTTGTTGGAATTGTGCTATTACCATCAGCATTGTGGCATCCTGCGCAAATCTGACCTGCTATCTGCTGACCCTTATTTATAGAATCTTTAATAGCAATTTCTCCCAGTCTTTCAGCAGAAGCTGGGCTGGAAAGTATCAGCACAGTTAACATTGCAATGCCTGAAGTTAATTTTGTACCTTGCATTTTAGGACCTTTAGAGAATAGTGCCAATGTAAGTGAAGACGTATTTTATCAAGGTAACAGTTTGTTAACAACAATAAACCGTCGGCAATGAGGAGAGCATTATCTCCCCATGACTACTTGTGGATATATTTTTTGTAATTTATATTTAGACATAATCTAACTATATAAGTGCCATCTATTAATTTTAATTGGAAAATAGCATGACGATACATCTTAAATCTCTGCCAGAAATAGAAAAAATGCGAATTGCTGGCAAGCTTGCCTCCGAAGTGTTAGATTTTATAGCGCCTTTTGTTAAACCAGGAATAACCACTGACAAACTTGATTCGTTATGTTACGACTACATGGTTAATACGCAAAAAACTATCCCTGCGCCACTCAATTATGCGCCACCAGGGTATTCACCTTACCCAAAATCTATTTGTACTTCAGTCAATCATCAAGTATGTCACGGCGTGCCTGGCGAGAAGAAATTAAAAGCCGGTGACATTATTAATATCGATGTTACCGTCATCAAGGATGGCTATCATGGCGATACTAGTCGTATGTATTACGTAGGTGAACCATTAATTCAAGCTAGGCGTCTGTGTGAAATTACTTATGAATCTATGTGGCGCGGCATCGAAGAAATTAAACCAGGCAGGCATCTTGGAGACGTTGGCTACGCTATTCAGAAGTTTTCTGAAAGTTTTGGATATAGCGTGGTAAGGGAATTTTGCGGTCATGGTATCGGTACAAAATTTCATGAGGAGCCACAAGTCCTTCATTACGGTCATTCTGGGACTGGATTACAACTTAAGGCTGGAATGATTTTTACAGTTGAGCCAATGATTAATGCAGGCAAAGCATCCATACGTCAATTAGCTGATGGCTGGACCATCGTCACTAAGGACCATAGTTTGTCAGCGCAGTGGGAGCATACAGTACTTGTCACCGAAACTGGGTACGAAGTGTTAACGCTATCTATTGGGGCTCCATCAAAACCTACGTTTCATTCTTAATTTTAATGGAGAGTTTTCTTACAAAATCTTTGTCAGATTCATTTAGCTCTGCAGAAGGCAAAAAAATGCTCCGGCAGGGAAGAAAAATGCTCTGTCAAAACTATAATGAGACTAAAAATAGTGGTGCAATTTTGCTACGAGACCACTGTCGATTGGTTGATAGCTTATTGCATCAGGCATGGCAAGAGACAGTAACATCTAGCTCAATTGCACTATTGGCAGTAGGAGGTTATGGACGGAGACAACTCTTCCCTGGTTCAGATATAGATTTACTGGTGCTAATTCCCGCCAAAGAAAAAAATACTGATGCGGTAGATAGCGTTACCAAATTGCAAATAGAGCGGTTAATCAGATTCTTTTGGGACATGGGTCTAGAAGTGAGTCACAGTGTCCGTACACTTGCTGAGTGCGTAGAGGAGTCGGTCAAAGACATTACAGTACAGACTAATTTACTAGAGGCACGCCTGCTCGTCGGAAATTGTCAACTATTTAGTGAGCTTGAGAGCGTTATACGAGACACTACTAATCCAAATACATTTTTAACTGCCAAATTATTTGAGCAGCAGTGTCGCCATAATCGTTATCATGGGGCAACAAATAATCTTGAGCCAAATTTGAAAGAAAGCCCTGGCGGTTTGCGAGACTTGCACAATATTCTTTGGGTTAGTCATGTTGCCGGTACAGGGAAATCTTGGTTTGATCTTACCAAGGGTAAATTTATCACTTTGCAAGAAGCCCGTCTTGCAAATCGCTGTCAAACTTTCTTGCAAGATTTGCGTATTCGACTACACTATCTTACAGGGCGACAAGAAGACCGACTTCTGTTTGACTACCAAGCGCAGCTTGCAAAAGAATTAGGTATTATCGATAAGTCTCCGCGCTATGCCAGCGAAATCCTTATGCAACGTTATTATCGCGTTGCTAGGTCAGTTACTCAGATTAATAATATTCTTTTATTAGCGCTACAAGTCAAGATCTGTTCTGACATAGATACAACTCCAATTCCCATTAATAAGCGTTTTCAGAAATATGGTCAATTCTTAGAAATATGTACAGAAAGTATCTTTCAAGAAGACCCGAGCGCAATCTTTGAGAGCTCATTACTATTGCAACAGCACGCTGAACTGAAGGCTCGTAGCGCAGTTACTCTTCGAGCCTTGTGGCATGCCACAAAATTCATTAATTTAAAATTTAGGAATAATCCGCACAACCAATCTCTTTTCATGCAAATTCTACGTCAACCGCACAGGGTTACTCAAGAATTGCGTTTCATGAATCGCTACGGTATTTTGGGACGTTATTTAACATCATTTGGACGTATCGTGGGTCAGATGCAACATGATTTATTTCATGTTTATACTGTAGATGAACACATCTTAATGGTGGTAAGAAATTTACGACGTTTTATGATACCAAAATTTTCTCAAGAACATCCTCTGTGTAGTGGACTCATGGCCAAGTTTGATCGACCAGAAATACTGTATCTTGCCGGACTGTTTCATGACATCGCTAAGGGACGTAGCGGCGATCATTCTCTACTGGGTAAGAAGCATGCAAAGCAATTTTGTAAGCAGCATGAAATATTTCAAGAGGACGCAGAGTTATTAGTGTGGCTAGTAGAAAATCATCTATTGATGTCAATTACAGCACAAAAGCAAGATTTGTCAGATAGAGATGTAATCAGCATTTTTGCTAAGCGAGTAAAAGATGACCGTCATCTTGTTGCCCTGTATTTGCTGACTGTTGCAGATATTTTAGGCACAAGTCCAAAAATATGGAATACATGGAAAGATAAGTTACTAGAGAATTTGTTTTGGATGACTCGACAATATTTAAATGATAAGTCGGGTTATATCAACAGTGCGCTAGAGAGCAGAAAGATTAAAGTACTTGAATTATTAGCACTTAATAATACTTCTACCGAGGTATATGAGCGATTCTGGTCAGAGTTTGATGCCGCTTACCTATTAAAGCACGATCCGCAAGAAATTGCTTGGCATGCGCATCAGTTAATCGGTCACCTAGATTCGTCGGTACCGGTGGTGAAAGCGCGCGCCGTCCCAAATGGGGGAGGCATTCAGGTCATGGTTTACACCCCAGATCAAAAAAATCTATTTGCGTATATCTGTGGCTTTTTTGAGGGCATTAACTACAGCATTGTTGAGGCAAAAATCTATACCACTAATCGTGGTTACGCCATCGATAGTTTTTTGGTGTTAAATCCATTTAAAGCCGTAGAGCAGTATCACAATGTAATTAGTATCGTGGAGCATGAGTTGGCATACCAGCTAGAGCAGAAAATGCCTTTAGTGCCGCCTCCACAAGGAAGATTAAATCGTCACTTAAAGTATTTTCCGATCACGCCCACGGTCGATATTGAACCCGATAGAAAGAGTTCTTATTACAGACTATCAATTGTTGCTGGTGATCAGATAGGATTGTTGTCAAGTATTGCGCAAGTGTTGGTGCATTTCGGGGTAAATGTACATAGCGCGAAGATAAACACCCTGGGTGCGCGTGCTGAGGATATTTTCTGGGTAACAGGGAAGGTACTGAGCGAACAAAAGAAGTTGTTGCATCTGAAGACAGAAATGCTAGCGATACTAGAAATTCCAAGTAATACAACTCTAATGCAATCAGTAAAATATTTAAACTAAGATCAACTGTTAAACTACTTTTAACAGACCCTTCTAATAGAGGTCTGTTAAAGCGTTATCCCGTTTAGTGCATTATGGCTGGAGTTTTATCCTGGCTACAAGCAAGATCTGCACAGTAATTTTCATAGATTCCATCAAGGAAATTCCAGAGTGCGTCGCATGCTTTGGTGGTTGCGGCCAATACCTCCATTTGTTTTTCTGGACTGTTGGCAAAGCGCTCAATTAATTTCCATTCCGCCTGGGAATGATGTATATCAGCTTCTTGGTGTACCGTGAAGAATTCATAGTTTTTAGGATCTTTCATCCCATAGAACTTGGCTAGGCCGTCAATTTTTACAGCGGCAATTTCTGGCACTTGGGATTCAAATGCATACATCGCTGCAAGACCTGCATAAAATGGTTGATTCAAACAGATATCTCGAAATGTTGCTACTAGGTTAGCTGTACCCGGTAGTGCTGTTGCATTAGTTAAACTTTTATTGCTTGAGCCTAGGGCAAGGGCAAAAGTTTTCCAAAGGGCGGGATGATTTTTCTCCCCATACTCTTCACTGATTAAGTTTTTTAGAACCTCTTGTCGCACGCTGATATCCCCACTATTTTCTTCAGTATGTAGGTGGGGAGTATTGAAATGAATCGCGCTCAAATAGGTTGGTTCAGCCAAAACATTATGAAAATACTGTTCCGCATAATGACGTAATTGGTCTTTAGATAATTTCCCTTCAGTCCAGGCAACATAAAAAGGATGTTTGAGCAAACTTTTAGCATTAATGATAGATTCAATATTTTGTTTGAGAGATATTTTGGCTGTCATGATTTTTCCTCTTGAGCAGAGATAGGTAATTGATATATTAATATACGTATCATCGTCAAATAATAGCTACAAGTCAAATTTTAGCGAATGATATTATAATTTCATGGCAAAGAGACAGTTAAATTAGAGCCGTTCATTCTGAAACGGTCATTTGAATCACATTCGGAAGTGCCCATAGTTAGAAAATATTTTTTTGACTCTATTAATTTTAGATTAACGATTAAACTCTAGTTTCACTTACTCCCTGACAATTTTATGGATGAACAGACAAGTCTTCTGACGTTGTTTATAAGCAGTTTTCTTGGCGCCACGTTACTTCCTGGGGGTTCAGAAGTAGTTTTATTGGGCGTCTTAGTTGCTCATCCCCAGCTCTACTGGTCAATTTTGGTGGTCGCCTCGTTGGGCAATATTTTGGGCGGCATGAGCTCTTATGCTATTGGATGGTTTTTACCTGACGAAGAAGCGATCTTAAAAAAATTCAAGGGCAGCGCACGTGGGTTGAAGTGGGTGCGTCATCATGGTAGTCCCATACTGTTGTTAGCATGGGTACCCTTCATCGGAGATGTGTTATGTGTTGCAGCAGGATGGCTTAGAATTAATTGGTTATCTGCCATGTTATTTATGGCTGTGGGGAAATTTGTACGTTACTGGATAATAGCAATGACTATCAATTGATAAATAATTTGATAAATAGGACAACTGATAATTGTTAATTCCTATATCTGCCCAGCCCAATAAAAATTAATTACTTCTGGAGCAGCTCTTGCAACTCACCATTTTCATACATTTCTGTTGCAATGTCTGAGCCGCCAATAAAGTTGCCGTTAATATAAATTTGAGGGACAGTCGGCCAGTTTGAATATTCCTTGATACCTTGTCGAATCTCTGGATTAGCAAGCACATCTATGGTGAACAGGTTGTTTACTCCACATGCGTTTAGTATTTTTATCGCATGAGCAGAGAAACCGCATTGTGGAGATTCCGGGGTACCCTTCATATACAGCACTACAGAATGGGTTGTGATTTGTTGTTTGATAAGGTCCTGGGTGTTCATGCTTGGCTCCTTGCTCAATTAAATTGAATAATAAATTTAACCGCGAAAAAGTATTTTTTAAAAATCTACTCTAGTTAAAGAGTGGTAGGTATTGTTCTAGTCTAACAGGTTTTTAGTAAGATCTTAAAATTCTCCTTCGTAGATTCCCCCGCTAACTCTTAGTATGCCCGCCAGATCTGGATAAGAAAGTACATTAATGAAGCCTTTTTCTATTAATAGTTGTTTGCATGTTTCTGCCTGATCATGGCCGTGTTCTAATAGTAGCCAGCCGCCTATAACAAGGTATCTGGTCGCTGTATTGATGATAGATCGAATACAATCAAACCCATCTTCTCCCCCTACTAACGCTAGTCTTGGCTCAAAGCGCAGGTCACCATAATTAAGGTGAGGATCTTCGTTAGCAATGTAAGGTGGATTACAGGCGATAAGATTAAATTTATTAGTGAGCGATAAGCCATTAAACCAGTCGCCGATAATAGCGCATACATTGTTTACATCAAGATGCTTAATATTAATTTTAGCAATAGCTAAAGCCTCGGCTGAACAATCCACCGCAGTCACTTTAGCGAGCGGACGGTTTTTGGCAATGCTGATTGCGACAACGCCACTGCCGGCCCCGAGATCCAGCACCTCACAAGACTGACTCATGGAAATTCTTTCTAATGCCAGTTCTACCAGTAATTCAGTTTCTGGGCGAGGAATTAATACGGCCGAAGTTATTTGAAAATTTAGACTATAGAATTCGCGCTCACCAGTAAGATAAGCAACCGGCTCTCCACGGATACGTTGCGTTATTAATGAATGAAATTTCTGTGTCTGATCAAGGGTAAGTTGTTGCTCTGGATGAGTAATTAAGTAGGCATGATTCACCCCTAGTATTTTCTGTAGTAACATTCTTGCATCAGTACGGACAATATTCTGACAGGCTTGGTTCAGGGCTTCTGTTATGGAAATTTTTTGTGGCAGAGAATTCATTCTAAGGCAGTAGTCCTGATATAAATAGCCCAAGTTCTTTAGAATCATTTCGTAACAGATGCCAGAATGATGTCTTATTTATTCGCCTAACATCGCCAGTTGCTCTGCATGATGCTCTGATACCAGTGCAGCACAAAGTTCGCTTAAATCCCCATCCATAATCTGATCTATTTTGTAAAGCGTGAGATTAATGCGGTGATCAGTTATGCGTCCTTGAGGAAAATTATAGGTACGAATGCGCTCTGAACGATCACCGCTACCAATTAGAGATTTTCGAATAGCAGCTTGCTTAGTTTGTTGTTCACGTGTTTGTTTATCACGGATTCTTGCTACTAGAACACTCATTGCCTGCGCTTTATTTTTGTGTTGTGAGCGTCCATCCTGGCACTCAACCACAATATTGGTAGGCAAATGAGTAATACGTACTGCCGAATCAGTCTTATTAATGTGCTGACCCCCTGCACCAGAGGCGCGGTAAGTGTCTATTCTTAATTCGGCTGGATTTAGTATTATGTCGGTTATTTCACTTACTTCCGGCATTATTGCTACCGTACAGGCAGAGGTGTGAATACGGCCCTGAGTCTCAGTTGTCGGTACGCGCTGCACCCGATGACCACCCGATTCAAATTTTAATTTGGAGTAGGCGCCTTGACCAATAATTTTAGCAATTATTTCTTTATAACCGCCGACCTCAGAGGAACTCTGTGAAATAATCTCTATTTGCCAGTGCTGACGTTCGGCAAAGCGAGCATACATACGAAATAAATCCCCTGAAAACAATGCAGATTCGTCTCCGCCGGTACCGGCACGTATTTCTAGAAAAATATTGCGTTCATCGTTAGGGTCTTTAGGCAATAATTGTTTTTGCAACTCTACTTCAATTTGCGATAACTTTTCTTTACCGTCACGTATTTCAGCATCAGCAAATTCGCGCATTTCTAAATCAACCCCCATTTCTTGAGCCGTCTTAACATCGCGCTCGCTTTGTTGGTATGCGTGATAAAGTTCAACCACTGGTCCAATTTCAGCACATTCACGAGCAAGTTTACGATAATTACTGAGATCAGCAGTAATAGTCTCACTACTTAACAGGCGGTTTAATTCTTTCAGGCGCACGCTCAATTGCTCAAGTCTGGCGGTAATGTTTATATTCATTCTGAGTGATCAAGTTGGTACAGTCGGTTAATTAATTCAACCAGATCTTCGCGCTCGCCTGCCGTAGCTTGATTAAGAGCACTGGAAGGCATGTGTAGAAATTTGTTAGCAAGGCCGCTACTTAATGATTCCATAATCTTTTGCGGGTCATTGCCATTTTTTAAAAGTTTAATAGCCCGTTGCAGTTCATGTTGACGATACTGTTCAATTTGATTGCGTAATGCACGAATGGTGGGAACTAATTCACGAGACTCCAACCAACGCATAAAATCGATGACATTTGAGTCAATAATAGCCTCAGCTTGTATTACTGAGCTTTGACGTAAATTCAAGCCCTCCTGAACAATGCCAGCAAGGTCGTCAACAGAGTAAAGGAATACGTCATCTAGTTTAGCTACTTCTGGCTCAATATCTCTTGGCACAGCTAGATCCACCATGAGAATTGGACGGTGTTTTCGTGTTTTGATGGCACGTTCCACCATGCCTTTACCAATTATTGGTAGAGAGCTCGCGGTGCAAGTTATTACGATGTCATGTAATGCCAATTGTTCTGGAAGTTCATTTAAAGCAACGGCATTTGCACTGAAACGAAATGCCAGAGATTGAGCTCGTTCAATCGTACGGTTAATAATTGTGGCGTGTTTCGGATGGCGTGAGAAGAAATGATTAGCACATAATTCAATCATTTCACCGGCACCTACAAATAGTATACTTTGTTCGCTGATGTTACCAAAAATTCGCTCCGCTAATCGCGCGGTAGCGGCAGCTATAGAAACAGAATTTACGCCGATTTCTGTGGAAGTACGAACTTCTTTTGCAACAAAGAAAGTACGTTGAAATAGTTTATGTAGAAGTGTCCCAAGTGTCCCAGCCTGCTCAGCAGACTTAACTGCATCCTTTATTTGACCAAGTATTTGTGGCTCACCCAGTACCATGGAGTCAAGTCCACTGGCCACGCGGAAAGCATGTTTTACAGCTTGTTCGCGAGGTAATCTGTATAGATATGGCTCTAATTCTTTTATCTGTAAATGATGAAAATTAGCCAGCCAGTTTGTTACTTCTTCTGGTTTTTCGGTACTACAATAAACTTCGGTACGATTGCAGGTAGAGACAATAGCCGCCTCTTTGACTGGGTAATGGGCTACTAGATCATGTAACGCATGCTCCATCACATCTTCCGAGAATACAACTTGCTCGCGTAAGTTTATTGGCGCAGTGCGATAGTTAATGCCAAAAGCAAATAATTCCATAAAGGGTACTTGATCAACTAGTAAAGAATGTAAAATCTACTAATTATAGTATTACAGGGACTTAAATACTATCGATGAGGGGAGCCATAATTCTATGAAAGCTTTGAAAAAACTCTATTCTTAAAGTAAAAGAATGAGAACTCAGACACCATAGCAAGAGTTGGGGAGATACATGTTTAGACAATTAAACTAGAAAAAAGATTCTTATGACATCGTACTGATTTTTAATAAACTAAAGTCATTAAATTAAATGATAAATCGCCGCAAAGTTTTGTTATGTTTTTGTGGAATTGGATTAAGTCAAATTTTACCAAAAGCTCATGCAATGATTAGTCTAACAGCAATACCAATTTTAGCTCATGAACAAGCAATGCGAGCAGCAATTACTGAAGCAAAACTTAATTCTGCATATCCATTTGGGAGCATTATTGCAGACGCAAGTACTGGAGAAATTTTAGCAAAAGGAGTGAATATTACGAATATTAATCCCACTTTTCACGGTGAAATAGTGTGTCTAAATAATTACGTGACTTATCATGGTAACTCTAATTGGGCCAATCTTATTCTGTACACAACAGGGGAGCCTTGTCCAATGTGCATGAGCGCATTAACTTGGGCCGGTATTGGTGGGGTTGTATTCGCTTCTTCAATTGCAACATTAATAAAAGCAGGTATTAAGCAAATCAATATATCAGCTAAATCAGTTATCCAGGCATCTGATTCTTATCGTCCTGAGATTCTCGGGGGGATACTTGCAACGGAAACTGATGTAATGTTTTTAAATCGGAAACGAATTTAAAGGTAATTTCCCGAGACTATCTGATTTGTCGGACATGGTATTAACTTAATTTAAGATCGATCGGCACGTTTGATAGATTTGATTTATTACATTTCTTTAACATGATATTCCCTTACTCGCATCAATAACTGGAGTCCATCTTATGTCATTATCAATGTACCAAGCATCCATCCCCGTTTTTATTTTCATGTTAGAAAATTTATCTAAAATTCTTGATAAAGCCAATGTTCATGCAGAAACAAAGAAAATAGACTCCACTATTTTCGTTAACGGGCGTCTGGCACCGGATATGTTTCCATTGAGTCGTCAGGTACAGATTGCGACCGATATAGTCAAAGGATGTGCTGCTAGGTTGGCCGGTATCGAAGTACCACGTTATGAGGATAACGAAATCTCCTTTTCTGAGCTGCAGAACCGTATTATAAAAACTAGAGTATTTATAGAAGGCTTCAGCGCATCACAAATCGACGGAAGTGAAGCGCGTGCCATTACTCTGAAGTTTGGTAGCAAAGAACTCAGTTTCTTGGGCCAGGCATATTTGCTCAATTTTGTCCTGCCCAATTTCTTTTTTCACCTAACGACGGTTTACGCTATATTGAGACATAGTGGCGTAGAAGTAGGAAAGACGGATTACACGGGTGTTTATTAGTTTATTTCTTATCATTTAAGAGGCCCGCGTCTAAAACACCAAGTTGTGCTGCTCATTCTGCTGGCGCACCACTTTTTCCATACCAGAAAAAGGCTCAGTGATGAACATTCTCATTAATTCCATAAAAGGCATAAAGCCGTCATGAAAAAAGAGTAGACTAAAAATTAGGAAAATCAAACTAAATCGATTGACCTAAAATAACCGATGATCTGCTTTAGAGGAGGTTAGTATGACATTGAAAGGCATATGTCTAGTTGGTCATGGAGGTAACGCTCAATCTGGTAATAACCCAATGGCCTGGTGGCCCAAGTCACTTAATCTAGACATTCTTCACCAGCACGATACAAAGACAAATCCACTAGGGCCATCCTTTAGCTATCGAAAAGAATTAAAAAAGCTCGATGTGAAGGCGCTCAAAAAAGATGTCAAAA
Organism: Nitrosomonadaceae bacterium; assembly: GCA_014190895.1. Taxonomy (GTDB): domain Bacteria; phylum Pseudomonadota; class Gammaproteobacteria; order Burkholderiales; family Nitrosomonadaceae; genus BJGV01. Next base: position 87,731 of record BJGV01000002.1, read on the forward strand.
AATTACTGACTACCAGTCAAGATTACTGGCCAGCTGATTGGGGCCACTATGGTGGCCTGATGATTCGCATGGCTTGGCACTCTGCTGGCTCTTATCGCATTGCCGATGGAAGAGGTGGTGCTGGTACAGGCAATCAACGCTTTGCTCCATTAAATTCTTGGCCAGATAACAATAACCTAGATAAAGCACGCCGCCTCTTATGGCCAATTAAAAAGAAATATGGCAACAAGATTAGTTGGGCAGACCTCATGATTTTGGCTGGTACGCTCGCCTATGAATCCATGGGATTGAAAACCTTTGGCTTCTCCTTTGGTCGCGAAGACATCTGGCATCCTGAAAAAGATATCTATTGGGGCTCAGAAAAAGAGTGGCTACAAAAAAGTGGTGGGCAAGATAGTCGCTACTCTGGAGAGCGTGATTTAGCCAACCCATTGGCTGCAGTGATGATGGGCCTTATTTATGTCAACCCAGAAGGCGTTGATGGTAAACCTGATCCATTAAAAACAGCCCATGACATTCGCATTACTTTTGCTCGCATGGCCATGAATGATGAAGAAACCGTTGCCTTAACTGCTGGCGGACATACCGTAGGTAAAGGCCATGGCAATGGCAATGCGGCAAACTTTGGACCAGCGCCTGAGGCCGCGCCTATCGAAGAACAAGGTTTTGGCTGGATGAACCACATGACCAGAGGGATTGGTCGTGATACGGTCACCAGCGGGATTGAAGGCCCTTTTACAACGAACCCAACTCAATGGGATAACGGCTACTTCCATTTGTTACTCAATTACGACTGGGAGCTAACTAAAAGCCCAGCAGGCGCATGGCAATATAAGCCTATCAACATCAAAGAAAAAGACAAACCCGTTGACGTGGAAGATGCTTCGATTCGCACTATGCCCATGATGACGGATGCTGACATGGCTATGAAAATGGATCCAGAGTATCGAAAAATTTCAGAAAAGTTTCACAAAGATCAGACCTATTTCTCTGATACCTTTGCTCGTGCTTGGTTCAAACTCACTCACCGTGATATAGGCCCTAAAGCAAGATACTTTGGCCCAGATGTACCCAAAGAAAATTTGATCTGGCAAGATCCAGTTCCAGCAGGTCGTAAAAAATATGATCTCAAAGCAGTGAAGTCCAAGATCAAGGCCAACGGCTTATCTAACAGCGAAATGATTGCCACCGCTTGGGATAGTGCTCGTACTTTCCGCGACTCAGATAAGCGAGGCGGCGCCAATGGTGCTCGTATCCGCCTTGCCCCACAAAAAGATTGGATTGGTAATGAGTCAAAGCGTTTATCCAAAGTACTGGGGATTTACGAAGCGATTGCCAAGAAAACGGATGCGAGTATTGCCGATATCATTGTTCTAGCTGGCAATATTGCTATTGAAAAAGCCGCTAAAGATGGTGGCTTTAATATCAAAGTGCCATTTACTCCAGGGCGCGGCGATGCTACGCAAATTATGACTGATGTAGAATCTTTTGAAGTGTTGGAACCAGTAGCAGATGGGTATCGCAATTGGCTAAAAGAAAACTATGTGGTCACACCTGAAGAATTGTTATTAGATCGCTCTCAGCTGATGGGGCTTACAGCTCAAGAGATGACTGTCTTGATTGGCGGAATGAGAGTGCTAGGAACAAATCACGGCGGAACAAAGCACGGGGTGTTTACAAACAAAGTGGGCATCCTGAGCAATGATTTTTTTGTCAATTTGACTGATATGAGCTACACATGGAAACCAACTGGTCGCAATAGCTACGATATTGTTCATCGAAGCACAGGCAAAACCAAGTGGACGGCAACTAGAGTTGATTTAGTGTTTGGTTCTAACTCAGTGCTTCGTGCTTACGCAGAGGTTTATGCTCAAGACGATAGCAAAGAAAAGTTTGTGGCGGATTTTGTTGCGGCATGGACTAAAGTCATGAACGCCGATATGTTCATTTAAGCTAACCAGAAGTTACTTATAAGAGGTAGTAGGGTTGTTGTCACTGTAAGTGGCGATGAGCGCCGCTATTGGGGCCGATCGTTACGGCGTGGCCAGGATGTAATCTGCGGCGTAAATTGCACAATGTTTTTTGGGTCATCCGGACCAGCAACCAAGGTCGCAGAAATGAAAGCGCTGTTGTTTTTCCGAAAATCTGCGACGATGGATATTTTGACCATACAAGTGGTCAAGATTGGCGGATTCAAACATGTCAAATCTTCCTCGTGTGACTTATCCTGTTACCGGAAATGGCGCTGTCAGCGGTGGCAGGCGGCACTGCGGTTTGATCAGCAACAGTTGTGCGTCGCCAATCACGCGCTCGATAAAACCCGCCTCGCAATAACACAGATAAAACTGCCACATGCGGATGAAGGTTTCAGGGTAACCCAATGCCCTGACCGCATCCAGTTGCGCGTCAAAGTTATCGTGCCACAGGCGCAAGGTGGTGGCGTAGTGCGGGCCGATGTCTTCGAGATGCGTCAACCGCAGGTCCGTCACGCGCGCCAGCGAATCACTGATGGCCGTGACCGACGGTATACAACTGCCGGGAAAAATATAACGCTGAATGAAATCCACGCTGTTTTTCGCCACTTCGTATTGCTGATCCGCGATGGTGATCGCCTGCAACAGCATCGCGCCTTCGGGCTTGAGCAACTCACTGCATTGGCGAAAATAGGTGTCGTAGTAGTGATGGCCCACCGCTTCGATCATTTCGATAGATACCAGCTTGTCGTATTGGCCGCCACGGGTACCAAGATCACGGCAATCCGTTAACAGCAGGTCGATCTGTTCCGATAAACCCGCGGCGGCAATACGCTCACGCGCCATGGCGTGCTGTGAAGGCGAAATGGTGGTGGTGACGTGACAGCCGTAGTGCCGCGCGGCGTGCATGGCGAATCCCCCCCAGCCCGTGCCGATTTCGATCACGCGGTCCCCCGGCTTGAGATCGAGCTTGCGGCAGATGCGCTCCAGCTTGGCGATCGAGGCTTCCTCGAGCGTCATCTGCAGGTGCTCGAAAATCCCACTCGAATACATCATCGTGGGATCGAGAAACAACTGAAAAAAATCATTGCCCAGGTCGTAATGCGCCTGAATGTTGCGGCTGCTGCCGCCGCGCGTGTTGCGCGCCATCCAGTGCAACGTCTTTTGCAGCGGCACAGCAAATCGCGCGAGACCCGTTTCCATACCGTCCAATACCTCGCGGTTTTGCAGCAGGATGCGCATCAGCGCCGTCAGATCATCCACGCGCCAGTAGCCCTCCATATAGGCCTCGCCCGCGCCTATCGAACCACCGAAAGCAATCTCGCTGTAGAAACGTGGATCAAGCACGTGCAGCGTGGCGCTTAGCGGGCAACGCGCGCTGTGTTTGCCGTAATGTTCAACGCGCTCGCCATCATGCAGCGTGAGCGAGCCGTGCACGAGGCCGGCCAGGTTTTCTGCGTTTTTGTATTCTCGACACACGTGTAAACGCCGGACAGCAAAGGCATTTTGCGTGTGCCAACTGAGAGCCGTTCTGCACTTTTATTTGAGAACAGAGAACAAAATAGAATCGGAATGAGGCGGAAACGGGGAGAATTTCGGTATGCCACGGACGAGGTGGCACACGCAGAATTAGCCCACGCTCCGCGTGGTGCAGGGGAAAGCCAGAAATGACAAAGCCAACCGAGAGCAGTTGGCTTTAAAAATTGGTGGCCCGGGGCGGAATCGAACCACCGACACAAGGATTTTCAATCCTCTGCTCTACCGACTGAGCTACCAGGCCATTTAAGACTGTTAATTATAGCTAAAAGTAGGAACCCGTTGCAAAAAAACACAGAAATACTATTTATTTTGTACAACAGTGGCTTGCTTTCTCTATAAACGTGTTGCTAAACAAAAGACAACAGCGAGCACTTAAAATAGCGCGGGCAAAGCATCGTGTATTAAGATCTTTTTATTATTTCGATTTTTTTTTGAGCATTAATTCAATGGCTTCTTTCAGAGGGGATGTAGATAAATTTTCAGTTAGCTTTTTCAGACTCTCTATCCCAGTCTGGCTAATTTTAAGTTTTTTTTGAAATGAGGCGCTTGTGCTATAGGTGTGATAATTCGCTTGTACCATAATTTGGATTGCGGTAATTTCCGATAATCCCCTTCCTTGAAGGCTTAATAATAGCGACGGTAAAATTTGTTTGAGTTTTGCCGCAATCCCGCCATTACCAACTAATACAGTTAATTTCCCATCTGAGAGTTGACCTAGAGAACAAAATTTTGCTAATTGAGGTGGGGCGGTTTTCATAAATATTTGCTGCATCTGAGTTATTCGATCAATACCAGAAAACAGTTCTTGGTGATCAGTTGATCCCCGCAGAGCTTTCAGATAAATATTAATTTTTTGTGCTGTCATTTCCGTATAAAAGTCTGAGTATATATATGAATGTTATTCTAATTTCTATTAATCTGGTAGTATGATCGTATTAGATCGTTATGGTTCAGTCAGTTGCTGCGTGGGCACCAAAGTCTTTTGATGGGGCTAAAGTGGCTGTATGATATCGTGAAGAAAGTGAAATCTTAAAACAAAGATTTATCTTTATTTTAAGGCCATAACAAGAAAGCTTACCGAGAAAGTCATCATGGTTTTTAAGGATGTCGGTTTTATCCGAATAAAGAATTAACTAAGGGGTGAGGTCACAAACCGCACCCCTTATTTTTATATAACTTTAATTAGAGTTTTTTAATATTCTATGTTTAATACTCTACTCAAGAAAATCTTTGGCAGTCGTAATGATCGGTTAATTAAGCAGTATTTTCAGACGGTGGGCTCTATCAATAACCTGGAGTCTGCAGTTGCAGATTATACAGACGCCGAGTTACGTGCAAAAACTGATGAATTCAGACAGCTTGTCATTAATGGGGCAACTCTAGAGGAATTATTACCAGAAGCTTTTGCAGTGGTACGTGAAGCCGGTAAGCGCGTATTAGGGATGCGTCATTTCGGCGTGCAGTTGATCGGCGGGATTGTGTTACATAACGGAAAAATTGCAGAAATGCGCACGGGTGAAGGAAAAACATTAATGGCAACCTTGCCTGCATATCTGAATTCCCTGACCGGTAAAGGCGTTCACTTGGTCACAGTGAACGACTATCTTGCTAAGCGTGATGCAAAATGGATGGGGCAAATATATGAATTTTTAGGAGTTAGTGTGGGCGTGATCTTTTCCCAGATGGATCATGATAACAAGCAGGCCGCTTATGCCGCTGATATTACATTCGGCACTAATAATGAATTTGGATTCGATTACTTACGCGATAATATGGTGACAAGTCCTGCTGAACGTGTTCAGCGTACGCTTAATTACGCTATTGTTGATGAAGTAGATTCTATTTTAATTGATGAGGCAAGAACTCCATTAATTATTTCTGGTCAGGCAGAGGGGAATACGGAAATCTACATTCGAATGAATGCGTTGATGCCAAAACTTACTCGACAAGAAACGGAGGATAGTCCCGGTGATTTTAACGTAGACGAGAAGTCTCAACAGGTGTTATTGAGTGAGGCTGGTTTTGAGCATGCAGAAGAACTATTGACCCAAGCTGGTCTATTGCTGGTCGGCACTAGTCTCTACGATCCTGTTAATATAAATTTAGTGCACCATCTCTATGCGGCTTTGCGCGCTCATTCTTTGTTCCATCTTGATCAACACTATGTAGTACAAGATGGAGAGATAGTGATTGTGGATGAATTTACTGGGCGACTGATGTCCGGTAGACGTTGGTCAGAGGGCCTTCATCAAGCAGTAGAGGCCAAGGAGAATGTGCCGATACAAAAAGAAAATCAGACGCTTGCCTCAATAACCTTTCAGAATTATTTTCGCATGTATAAAAAGTTAGCTGGCATGACTGGGACAGCTGACACAGAAGCCTATGAATTTCAGCAAATATATGGACTGGAGACTGTAATTATTCCGACACATCGTCCGATGATTCGGGAAGATCGCATGGATCAAGTATTTAGAACTACGAATGAAAAGAATCTTGCCATTGTTGCGGGTATTAAAGATTGCTATGAACGTGGACAGCCAGTTTTAGTCGGCACTACTTCAATTGAGAATAATGAATTATTGTCTGGGTTATTAACCCAAGACATGCTGCCGCACCAAGTGTTAAATGCCAAGCAACATGCACATGAAGCAGAGATTGTAATTCAGGCTGGACGCCCAAAAATGATTACCATTGCCACTAATATGGCGGGACGTGGAACTGACATTGTATTGGGTGGCAATCCCGAGCCGGAGGCAGAGCGCATTCGTTTAGATCAGAATATAAGTGAATTAACTAAGACAGAGCAGATAGCCGTATTACGTGAGCAATGGCAGCTTCTCCATGATGAGGTATTGAAGCAAGGTGGGTTACACATCATCGGCACTGAGCGACATGAATCTCGCCGGGTGGATAATCAATTACGTGGACGCTCTGGTCGTCAAGGAGATCCAGGCTCTAGTCGTTTTTATCTTTCATTAGAAGATTCGTTACTGCGCATTTTTGCTTCCGATCGAGTGGCTAATATTATGCAGCGTCTCAATATGCCAGAAGGTGAGGCCATTGAGCACCCATGGGTAACTCGCGCAATTGAAAATGCGCAACGTAAGGTCGAGGCTCGCAACTTTGATATGCGTAAACAGTTGCTGGAGTATGACGATGTTGCCAATGATCAACGTAAGGTCATTTATCAACAGAGGAATGAACTCTTGGAATCGCAGGATATTTCGGAAACCATTACGGCAATGCGTGAAGAAGTGTTGCGTGATTTAATCAGTCTCTATATTCCTCCTCAGAGTTTAGAGGAGCAGTGGGATGTGCCGGCATTGGAGAAAGCCATGGCTTCGGAGTATCAGTTGCAACCACCATTGCCGGTGCATGAGTGGCTGGAGAAAGAGCCAGATTTGCATGAAGAGAGCTTAAGTCAGCGCATCATTGATATAGCACATGAGCGTTATCAGAGTAAAGTAGATCAAGTTGGCATGGAAATTATGCACCAGTATGAACGGGCTGTATTGTTACAGAATCTTGATACTCATTGGCGCGAGCATTTAGCAGCGCTAGATCATCTGCGTCAGGGTATTCATTTGCGTGGCTATGCTCAAAAGAATCCAAAACAAGAGTACAAGCGAGAAGCTTTTGATCTATTTTCAACTATGCTGGGAGAGATTAAAGCTGAAGTCACTAGAATACTTATGATGGTGCAGATTAGAAATGAACAGCAGGTGGAAGCAGTGCCAGAAACCCTGGCACCAACAAATATGAAGTATCACCACGCGACCTATGAAGAGGCCTTAGGTGAGAATGAGGCAAGCAAAGATGGTCCAGAAAATCATCAGCCATTCGTGCGTAGAAATGATAAGGTTGGCCGTAATGACCCCTGTCCGTGCAGATCAGGAAAGAAATACAAGCAATGTCACGGCAAGCTAAGTTAGCCCCCTCTGAGACTTTTAAATCTATAGTTAGAATAGAGTTTCTTATCACCAAGCAATAGAGTATTAGTTATTGCATCACGGGCGGTAATCGTGCGGTAAGTGCTGCCCTTTCTGCTGTCGCTAGACCTAGTAATGCGTAACCGAGTAAATTTTTTTCTGTGTCTTGAAATAGTGCTTTGATGCTATCTTTATTTTCTTCAATCTGCCATTCTCCTTTTGTGTTTGGATTTGGTAGAGATACTATGATTGGACAGGCGGGAGTCTTCACTAGTACCGGCATGGCAGGGTAATGTACTTGAGTCGGTTTATTGCCCAGAGTGAGTCCAAGCGCACGAGCGGCGTGTATTATTGGCATAACGAATGGCAATACTTTGCCCTCTACTTCTACACAATCACCCAAAGCATAAATATCCGGGTACCTTGTTTGTAATAACTGATTTACGACAATGCCACGATTAACTTCGATACCCGCGGCTTTAGCAAGAGCGATGCGTGGACGTAAACCGACTGCCGATAACAAGAGATCAGTATCTATAATTTTCCCATTAGAGAGAGTCAAGCGTAAAAATTCCCCCACTTTTTCTACATGTTGAGCTGCAACATCCAAGTGAAAAACTACACCAATAGCCTCTAATTTACGTTGTAGAAAGTTACCACCAGCCTGTGGCAAAAGTCGACCGAGGGGTTGTGAACTGATATCAATCACATGTACGTGGCAACCTGTCGTAGCAAGATCATTAGCAAATTCGCAGCCGATCAACCCAGCCCCTAGAATAGTCACCCTTTTCTTCCCCTCTAATTTACAGCGGAAATGATGGTAGTCATCAAGATCGTTGACTGATAATATCATTTTTACCCCATCACCCTTTAATGGCAGATCAATTGAGTCGGCGCCTAACGCTAAAATAAGCTGACTGTAGTGTAGTTTTGCTCCATCCAGCAAGACTAAAGTCTTGCTGGATGGTTCAATGATCGTCACTTGACTGTACGGACGTATCGCTACTTTTAATTTTTCTGCCATATGCTCTGCGCTACTTATCAAGAGAGATGTGGATGTTTTACCGGTAGCCAAAGCGTTTGATAATGTTGGTTTAGAATAAAATCCACCGTGATCCCTAGACAAAATTAGAACGGGCGTTTCATTATCTGATTTACGAAACTCACGGGCTAGCGTGTAGCCTGCAAGACCGCTACCAACAATAATTACAGGTTGTTTCATGTCTGAATTTCCGGAGTTTTAGATTCATCTCGACAATCAAATATACACATAAGTTTTTTCATCGGTGTTGACGTACCCAATTTCGCCACTCTATGAATAAACTTGGATTAAGCGCGGCAATAACTGGGCGCTGCCATAAAGGCTCTAGCCAGAAATCATCTTGATCTAAACCACACATATGTCCGCCAGCTTCTTCTAGAATTAAACATCCGGCAGCATAATCCCATGGCTTCTGCCCGCCATGCAGATATAGATCAAAGCGACCAGCGGCAACGTAACACCATTCTAAAGCACAGGCACCATAGTTACGCTGAGAAGAGTAAGGTGGTGACGTAGAAATTGTCATAGCTAATTTATGGTCAAGTCGTTTTAGATCTATGTTTGCTATTGCATCGCGTAATATAGGAACGTGTTTCTTTATGGGTAGTCTTTCACCGTTTAGGTAAGAACCTCCGCTCCTCTCAGCATAAAAAACTTCATCTGCCATGGGATCGTAAACCACCCCAAGCGTGCTTTTGCCGTGACGTACTAATGCCACCGAAATAGCAAAATAAGGCAATCCATTAACAAAATTAGAGGTGCCATCTATTGGATCCACGCACCATAAACCAGCATCACCAGCACACCATTGTTCAATTTGTTGTTGTGCCGACATTTCCTCGCCGACTACCGCAGCAGGGTAAATTTTCTGCAATTCGCGCGCGAGAGCTTTTTGTGTAGCGAGATCAGCCTCGGTAAATAAACTTCCATCAACCTTATGTTGTCTTGCCATTTGCAGATAACGAGACATAACCTCTTGTTTAGCCACTTTTTTTACTGCAGCAATAATCGCTTCAAGCATATTTATTTCTCTCGCCACTTGATTGAGCAACCAATACTAGCGATCTGATTATCTGGCCCGTAACCAGTCTTTGCAATTTGGAGCATGCCCTCAAATAAATCACGGCGCACAGAAAGAAGCGCAGCTTCTTTGCCCGAAGCATCAAGCCTTCCACGGTACTGTAACTCTAGATTGCTGTTAAAGCCGAAAAAGTCTGGTGTACACACTGCTCCATACGCATTAGCCACTTGCTGAGTCTCATCTAGTACATAAGGAAAACAGAAATTAAATTTTTCTGCTACTAGTGTCATGTTATTAAAAGAGTCCTCTGAGTAAATAGCAGTGTCATTTGACATAATAGCGATGGCACCTATGCCATGTTGATTTAACTCTTTTACATCACGGATAATGCGCTCTCGTATTGCTTTTACATAAGGACAGTGATTGCAGATAAACATCACTAGCAAACCATTTTTTCCCCTTGCCGTGGTCAAATTGTAACGTTTCTTGTCTACCCCCAACAAGTCGAAATCAGGTGCTTTCCAATCGAAATTGCAGACTGGCGTTTCTAAGTTTGCCATATTTTTTCCTTTAAATTTCTAATAAGAGTTATTTTTATACTATTATGGTCACATTTAATCATAGGATCATAATGATTCCTCGTTTTTATTATTCTAGTGAAATAATCACAGATCAAGTCATTAAATTACCTGTAAATATTTCGCATCATATAGAAAGAGTGTTGCGACTTGACCAAGGAGACAGGATTATTTTATTTAATGGCAGCGGCGGAGAATTTTTAGCAATTATTTCATGCATCAGCAGGACTGGTATCGTTGCAATAGTTGAAAAGTATTTCAATGTTGAACGTGAATCAACGCTCAACATTATACTGGTACAGACTATATGTGTTAGCGCAAAAATGGACTGGATCATCCAGAAAGCAGTAGAATTAGGCGTTAATTATATTCAGCCTATCTCCACAGCCAGAAGCATAGTCAGTCTTTCTGATGAGCGAGCAGAGAAACGGGTACATCATTGGCAACAAGTAACAATTTCTGCCTGCGAGCAGAGTGGTAGAAACCGTTTGCCACAAGTCATGCCATTACTATCATTATCTAATTGGCTAGATAAGCAGACAAATAATGTAAGTGCATTGCATGATAACATTCCCCACAACCTATGTTTTATGCTTTCTCCTATAGCTGAGAAATGTTTGGCTGATTTCCAAGAGGCCACCACTGTCAACACTCTGACTCTATTAGTTGGACCAGAAGGCGGCTTTTCACCGGAGGAAGAGATCGCTGCACTGTTAATTGGATTTGTTCCATTGCGTTTGGGTAAGCGCATACTTAGAACCGAGACTGCTGCATTAGCTGCTATTGCAGCGATGCAGACAGTATGGGGGGACTATTAATTCAGTAATAATGTTTGTTTTTGAGTTTTGAGTTGTAAACTATAAATACTTTTTAATATTTGAATAATCTAAATGAGAATATTTCTAATGTATCAACTGAGAACATGAAATTTAACACTAGTTTTGTAAGCTGGTTTCGTTCGGTTGCTCCTTATATTAAGACATTTCGTGGCAAGACCTTTGTTGTTGCCTTCGGTGGCGAAGTGGTGGTTGACAATAAATTCTTAGGGCTCATCCATGATCTTAACTTGTTGGCAAGTTTAGGCGTGAGACTTGTTCTGATACATGGTGCACGTCCACAAATTGAAGCACGACTTAGGGAAAAAAAACTAAAGGCTGTTTATGTTAAAGGAATGCGCGTTACCGATAACGCAACGCTGCAGTGCGTGAAAGAATCAGTAGGAAGAATGCGAACTGAAATTGAAGCGCTGTTATCGATGGGGTTGCTCACATCACCCATGGCTAATGCCGCTATTTGCGTGGCGGGTGGAAATTTCATTACCGCCCGTCCAGTTGGCGTGATAGATGGAATTGATTTGATGTATACCGGGGAAGTTCGTAAAGTGGATACTGTAGCTATGCGTTCACGTTTGGATCAAGGCGAGATGGTGCTACTCTCACCATTGGGTTATTCTCCTACTGGTGAAATTTTTAATCTGACTTTGGAGAATATTGCAACCACAACAGCAATTGCACTTGGTGCAGAAAAACTTATTTTTTTAACAGATACCGCTGGTATACAAGAAAATGCGGAGAATAAATCAGATACATTATTGCGCGAGTTAACCGTGAATGAAGGTAAGGTTTTAGTTGAGAAATCAGCAATGAGTCAGATTAAACTTGCCGATGATATTCAATTGTACTTGCCTTGTGCGATAAAGGCTTGTCAGGAGGGTGTAGCGCGCGTCCATCTGATCAGTCGACATGTAGATGGCGCAATGCTACAAGAATTGTTTACACATGACGGCATTGGCAGCATGATATCGCAGGGATCATTACGAACTCTTAGGGGCGCAAAAATTGAGGATGTGGGCAGCATTCTACAAATGATTGAACCATTAGAGGCTAAAGGTTTGTTAGTACATCGCAATCGGGAATTATTAGAACTAGAAATTGATTATTTTGTTGTGCTTGAGCACGATGGTCTCATTATCGGTTGTGCTGCATTGCATCCTTTCCCCGAAGAAAAGGCCAGCGAACTTGCTTGTCTGACAGTGCATGATAATTATCGCAATGCAGGGCACGGCGATGCACTTTTAAAGCGCATTGAAATGAAGGCAAAGAATCAAGGCAGTAAGAAATTATTTGTGCTGACGACCGGTGCCGTTCATTGGTTTATCGAACGTGGTTTTGAAGAGACTCAAGTAGATAAACTTCCCAAGACAAAGCAGAAATTTTATAATTATCAGCGTTGTTCGAAGGTGCTTATGAAAGAAATATAGTTTTTTGGGTACGTGTTCTGCTGTTTTGATTGGAGAGAATAAATGACACGAGTTGTTCAGTGCATCAAGCTTGGGTGCAAAGCGGAGGGGTTGGATTTTCCACCTTATCCAGGCGAGTTAGGTAAACGTATTTTTGAATTAGTTTCGAAAAAGGCATGGGCTGATTGGATTAAACATCAGACCATGCTGGTCAATGAAAACCGTCTAAATTTAGCAGATGTTAAGGCACGTAAGTACTTAGCTGAACAGATGAGCGCCCATTTTTTTGGTAGTGGAGCAGAAAAGCCAGCAGGTTATGTGCCGCCAGTGAAGTGAGGAAGGCTAAAGTTAATTGATATCATTTATAACGCCCATGAATTTACTTGATGATGGCTCTTAATTCGCCTTTAGCATACCTATTAACCATGCTCTCTAACAGAATAGGTTTAATCTTGCTAGCCTGGCCAGCGCAACCAAAGGATTCAAAGCGAGCTTTACAGATATCTTTAGCAGCAGCCGTCGCATCTTTTAGAAATTTTCTTGGGTCAAATTCACTTTTGTTTTTAGCTAAGTGCCGGCGGACTGCACCAGTCATAGCGAGACGGATATCGGTATCAATGTTAATTTTTCGTACACCGTACTTGATACCTTCTTGAATTTCTTCTACTGGCACTCCGTAGGTTTCTTTCATTTCCCCACCAAATTCTCGGATAATCGCCAGCCATTCTTGTGGTACGGAGCTGGAGCCATGCATTACCAAGTGGGTATTGGGAATGCGTTTGTGGATTTCTTTAATGCGCTCAATAGCGAGAATATCGCCAGTTGGTTTACGTGTAAATTTATAGGCACCATGCGAGGTGCCAATGGCAATTGCTAATGCATCTACACCAGTTTTTTTAACAAAATCTGCAGCTTGTTCTGGGTCGGTTAATAGTTGATCATGGGTTAATTTACCTTCAGCACCATGACCATCTTCCGCCTCACCCATACCAGATTCTAGGGAGCCAAGACAACCTAATTCACCTTCAACAGAAACACCTACTGAATGGGCTATATCGACCACTCCAGCGGTGACTTCAACATTGTATTCATAAGACGATGGTGTTTTTGCGTCAGCCTCTAATGAACCATCCATCATGACGCTAGAAAAACCACTACGAATTGCATTTACGCATACTGCTGGAGTTGCTCCGTGATCTTGATGCATAACAATTGGAATATGGGGGTATGACTCTACAGCCGCAGCAATGAGGTGACGCAGAAAAGCCTCGCCAGCATATTTGCGCGCACCAGCGGATCCCTGCATGATTACTGGACTGTTGCATTCATCAGCCGCTTGCATAATAGCCTGGATCTGTTCTAGGTTATTTACGTTAAAAGCAGGTAAGCCGTAGCCATTTTCAGCGGCATGATCTAAAAGTTGTCGCATTGATACGAGCGCCATTTGAACCCCCTTAAGAAATCTACAATTATGAATAATACCGTTGAAAGCCAAGAAAATGCAACGGTCATTTCTGTTTACACCCTTAATTTAGTTTTTACTTAAACATTCCTGTATTCTCCAACCTTAACAATTTTCATAGTATTGGTCCCGCCAGCCTTACCAACTGGCTCGCCAATAGTCATGACGATTAAATCACCAATACTAACTACACCGCGCTGTAGTAGCTCATTTTCCGCTTGATTTAAAATAATTTCTGGATCGTTTGATCCAACAATAAATTTTACCGGGTAAACTCCACGAAATAGGGTGACCTTGCGACGAGTGCCCTCCTGGGGGCTGAGAGCAAATATCGGTACATTAGAGCTTCTTCGAGACATTAGTAATGCCGTTAAGCCACTTTGCGTAAGGGCTGCAATAGCATGAATTTTTAAACCATCCGCAGCATACATCACAGTGCGAGCGATAGCCTCTTCAATACTATCTGTGACGTCGTCTTTTATTTTTCGAAGTTCATGTTGTGGTAGATATTCTTTTTCTGCTTCAAGACATACTCTGGCCATTGCCTCAACTGCATCGATTGGGTATTGTCCAGAGGCAGATTCGGATGACAACATCACTGCATCGGTACCATCTAGCACCGCATTAGCCACATCTGAAACCTCGGCCCGAGTAGGAATTTGACTAGAGACCATTGATTCCATCATTTGCGTGGCAGTGACTACCAGCTTGTTACTGAAACGAGCTGCGCGTATTATACGTTTCTGCAAGGCAGGTACCGCCGCGTCCCCTACTTCCACTGCTAAATCACCACGCGCCACCATGACAGCATCGGAGGCTTGTAGAATATCCGCTAACGCCAAGACCGCTTCTGAGCGTTCAATTTTTGCCATTAATAAGCTTTTTCCACCCGCTTCGTGCATCAGGTTGCGCGCTTGGCGCATATCGGCACCGGAGCGAGGAAAAGAAACTGCCAGATAATCCGCCTTGATTGCGGCAGCAGTCTTGATATCTTCCATATCTTTATTAGTGAGCGCCCCTGCGCTAAGTCCGCCACCTTTACGGTTGATACCTTTATTGTTGGATAACACCCCACCTTGTTCAACCGTGCAATATATTTGATGCCCTTTGACTCTCGAAACACCCAATACAATGCGCCCGTCATCTAATATTAAAGTTGAGCCAATTCCCACATCATTTGGAAGTTCTTTATAGTCAAGCCCTACTCGTTCTTGGTTGCCGAGATTACATTCGGCGTCGAGCACGAATGCATCACCAGTTTTGAGCATAATTTTCCCATCCTCAAATTTACCAATTCGAATCTTTGGTCCTTGCAAATCAGCCAATAATCCCACAGTCATACCAGTAGATCGTGCTAGAGATCGAGTCAATTCCGCGTATTCAATATGCTCTTCTTTGGAGCCATGAGAGAAATTAATACGCACTACATCCACCCCAGCTTGAATCATTTTTTCTAAAACCTGGATGCTACTGGATGCAGGGCCGATAGTAGCCACAATTTTTGTTCTTCGCATAGTTTATTGGGCAGGGTTAGATGTGTAATTTATATTAGCACGCACGCTGTTCAAGTATTTCTACTGCCGGCAGTTTTTTTCCTTCTAGGAACTCTAAGAAGGCGCCTCCCGCAGTTGAGATATAGGATATTTTTTCGTAAATATCGTATTTTTGAATCGCAGCAATGGTGTCGCCACCACCAGCTAGAGTAAAAGCTTTAGTATTAGCGATGGCCATAGCGATAGTTTTCGTACCGCCTCCGAATTGATCAAATTCAAACACACCAACTGGACCATTCCACACCACAGTCCCAGCTTTCATAATTATGTCCGCCAGTTCCAGTGCACTTTTTGGACCGATATCAAAAATCATATCATCATCGGCAACCATGTCGGCATTTTTTAGTACAGCCGGTTCATTTGCATCAAATTTCTTACCAACCATGACATCTGTAGCAATAGGAATCGAGGCATTACGTTCTGTCATCTTCAGCATTAGCATTTTTGCGGTAGAAATCAGAGCGTCTTCACATAGAGATTTGCCAATATTTTTACCGCTGGCCTTAAGAAAGGTGTTAGCGATACCTCCGCCAACCACTAATTGATCTACTTTTTCGGATAAAGATTCAAGAACGGTAAGTTTAGTCGAAACTTTGGAACCACCAACAATTGCAATCATGGGCCTAGCTGGGTTTAAAAGAGCCTTAGTTAGTGCGCTAAGTTCTTCTGTTAACAGGATACCCGCACAAGCTATGGGGGCGTACTTAGCAATGCCATGGGTCGAAGCTTCGGCTCGGTGAGCTGTTCCAAATGCATCCATTACAAATACGTCACATAATTCAGCATACCTCTTGGCGGTTGCATCGATATTTTTTTTCTCGCCTTCATTAAAGCGACAATTCTCCAGTACTACCAGTTCACCATCTGCAATCTCAAACCCACCCCCAACCCAATCTCTAATTAAACGCACGGGTTTATTGAGACGCTTAGCAATATTATCAGCAACGGGTTTAAGCGAATTTTCTTCTGACCAGACACCCTCTTCCGGGCGACCCAAATGAGAAGTAACCATCACTTTGGCACCTTTTTTTAAACAATAATTGATGGTAGTCATAGAGGCAGTGATGCGTGCATCGGACGTGACTAACCCATCTTTGATGGGTACATTGAGGTCAGCGCGAATAAAGACCCGCTTACTCTGTAAATGAAGATCAATAAGTTTGATAACAGGCATAAGAGGATCCAAATTTATTAGGATATTAGCTTAATATAAGGATGAACAGGATATGGAAGGACAGCAATTTTGTTGGCCCTAATCTTTAATTTATCACATTAAACAGTACAATTACTTAATAGCAATGCATCTTGCCATCTCTAATATTTTGCTAGAGTAGCCCCATTCATTGTCGTACCAAGAGACAACCTTAACAAAAGTTTTGTCCAGTGACATGCCTGCATCTGCATCAAAAATAGAAGTGCAGCTGTCACCTCTAAAGTCAGTAGAAACGACTTTTTGTTCGGTATAACCAAGAACTCCCTTCATCGCACCTTCGGATGCGGCTTTCATGGCTGCACATATCTCAGCGTAGCTGGCCTCTTTATTAAGTTCCACGGTAAGATCAACCACAGATACATCGGAGGTGGGTACGCGAAAAGCCATACCTGTAAGTTTTTTGTTTAATTCTGGGATGACTACACCAACAGCTTTGGCGGCACCAGTTGAAGATGGAATGATATTTTCAAGAATGCCGCGACCACCTCGCCAATCTTTATTAGAAGGACCGTCAACAGTTTTCTGTGTAGCAGTAGCAGCGTGCACAGTAGTCATTAAACCACGTTTTATACCAAAAGCATCGTTTAACACTTTAGCGATAGGAGCGAGACAGTTTGTAGTACAAGAAGCATTAGAAATAATAGTTTCGCCCGCGTAGGTTTTATCATTCACGCCGTATACAAACATAGGCGTATCATCTTTAGAGGGGGCCGACATAATAACTTTTTTAGCGCCAGCTATTAAATGTTTTTCACAAGTTTCTTTAGTTAGAAAAAGACCCGTGGATTCAATAATAATCTCTGCGCCTACCTCGCCCCATTTGAGTTCGGTTGGATCTTTTATAGCAGTTAAGCGAACCCTCTTGTTGTTGACAATTAAAGTGTCTCCATCGATTGAAACGCTACCGTTGAAGCGACCATGAACGGAATCATGCGTCAGCATGTAAGCAAGATAGTCAGGCTCAAGCAGGTCATTGATAGCGACAATTTCAAGATCACTAAAATCTTGTATTGCAGCACGAAATACCATGCGCCCAATCCGACCAAATCCGTTAATTCCTAATCTGATTGTCATGCTATAAACCTCCTAAATGAATTTTTAAACCCCTTTGATTAGAGACAGTTTTTGCATACTAGAGGTTCCTGCTATTTAAAGTATATCTTTTACTGTTTTTATAATATTTTCAACAGTAAGGCCAAAATGTTTAAATAGATCGCTAGCGGGAGCAGACTCTCCAAAAGTGGTCATGCCTACGACCCCCCCCTCAAGCCCCACATATTTCCGCCAATAATCAGCAATACCTGCCTCCACTGCAACGCGTTTTACGCCTTTAAGTAAGATACTATTTTTATAAGTCGGATCTTGACGATCGAATAGATTGGTACATGGCATCGAGACCACGCGCACTTGAATACCTGTTTCAGCCAGCACTTTTTGTGCACTTATTGCTAATCCGATTTCGGAGCCAGTAGCAATAATGATTGCTTGTGGTTTATTGTCCGCTGCCTCTGATAAGATGTATCCACCCTTGTCAATTAGTTTAATAGTGGCTGCATCTCGTTTTTGAAACGGTAGATTTTGGCGACTAAAGATGAGCGTAGAGGGACCATCTTTTCGTTCAATTGAACGTGCCCAGGCCACTGTTGATTCAACTGTATCACAGGGCCGCCATACGTCCATATTGGGGATGTAACGTAATGTCGCGGTTTGCTCCACTGGTTGATGAGTTGGACCATCCTCACCCAAACCGATCGAATCATGTGTAAACACGAATATATTGCGAATCTTCATTAAAGCTGCCATACGCAGAGCGTTACGTGCGTACTCTGAAAACATCAAAAATGTTGCGCCATAAGGGATGATGCCGCCATGCAACGATAGTCCATTCATCATGGCGCTCATGCCAAATTCACGTACGCCATAATAAATATAATTACCCCCGGTTTCTCGGCTGATACTTTTTGAGCCAGACCATAAGGTAAGATTAGATCCCGCTAGGTCGGCGGAGCCACCAATCAATTCTGGTAATATTGGAGCTAGACCCTCAATAGAGTTTTGAGAGGCCTTTCGGCTTGCAATGTTTTCTTCTTTTTTGTTAACACGATCAACCAGAGTATTTACATATTCAGACCAGTTAATTGGTAATTCTCCCGCCATACGACGTTTGAATTCGACAGCCTCTTTTGGATACTCTCTGGTATATTTATTTAGTTTGTCGTTCCATTCAGCCTCTAATTTTGCACCTTTAGCGCGGGCGTCCCATGCGGCATAGACTGCCTTTGGAATTTCAAATGGGGGGTGGTTCCAGTTGATGTAAGGACGGGAGGCAGCAATTTCTGCATCACCTAGTGCCGCACCGTGGACATCATGAGTGCCGGCTTTATTAGGAGAACCCATACCGATTACAGTTTTGCAGCAAATCATTGAAGGTTTGTCGCTATTCTTTTTCGCCATCTTAATAGCTAATTCTATAGCTATAGGGTCGTGACCGTTGACATTCGAGACTACATGCCATCCATAGGCTTCAAAACGTTTTGGCGTGTCATCACTGAACCATCCAGTTACATGACCATCAATAGAGATGCCGTTGTCATCGTAGAAGCAGATTAGTTTGCCTAGTCCTAGAGTGCCAGCTAACGAACAGGCTTCATGGGAGATACCTTCCATTAGACAACCATCACCAAGGAATGCATAACTGTAATGATTAACAATATCTAAGCCTGGTCGATTAAATTCCGCAGCAAGAATTTTTTCTGCCAATGCCATACCCACAGCATTGGTGATACCTTGCCCTAAAGGTCCAGTAGTGGTTTCTACACCAGGCGTGTAACCGTACTCTGGGTGGCCAGGAGTTTTGGAGTGAAGTTGACGAAAACGCTTGATTTCCTCTATGGATAGATCATAACCAGTAAGGTGTAGTAATGCATAAATTAACATTGATCCATGCCCGTTAGACAGTACAAAACGATCACGATCTATCCATTTTGGATTGGTTGGGTTATGGCGAAGATGCTGAATCCACAACACTTCAGCTATTTCTGCCATCCCCATGGGCATACCAGGGTGACCAGAATTAGCTTTTTGTACAGCATCCATTGCCAATGCACGAATAGCGCCAGTTAAATCTTTAAATATCGGTGTGTCAGAATCTTTAAACGTACCCATGGAAAAGTCCTTTCGCCTAATAAAAAATACTGTACTTATTTAAACAAGTACAGTGAAAAAACGTTATTATCACCTAAGAAACGAAGTCAGACAACCGTGGCAAAAATATGGGGCATTCTTTTTAGTTTCAGTGCTAATGATTTCTTAATTTAATGCCCAATAGTTTTAGTTTCCGATAAAGATGTGTGCGCTCTAATCCAGACCTTTCCGCTACTCGGCTCATACTACCATTTTCATAATTAATGAGTCGCTCAAAATAGATTTTTTCAAATAAATCTCGTGCTTCACGTAAAGGAGCATCAAAGGAGATACCGGAAATATTTTGTAGCGGAGTTACAGGAGAAAGGATGCGTTTTACCTCATCAATCGAAATCTCTTCACTGGCAGAGGTTAGTGCTAGAGAGTGTATTGTGCTGGTGAGTTGGGTAAGATTTCCGGACCAGTTATGATTACGTAAAAAATTAAGCGCGGCAGTACTAAATTGCCGTAAAGAAATTTCATTCGATTCAATATAACGCGTGAGTATCTGATTAACAAGATCCGGAATATCTTCACGGTGTTCTTTCAAGGGAGGAATTTGGATACATAAACCATTTAATATCTGATATAACTTTAAATCGTAAGAACCTTGTTCTACTAACTCTACCAAGGACACAGATGTGGCACATACAAGTCGCACGTTGTATTTCTCTAAATTACTGATTAAGAGCAATAAATTTTTTTGCTCTTGTTTGTCAAATCCACCGATTTCTTTTAGGAATAACAATCCATCTTTTGCTTGCTCAAGTAAATTAAACGGGGAGTCTGTAAAAGATATCAATGTATCTGTCTCTATCCAGGGTGCATTAGGGCGACGCAGAAAATGTGCGCATAGTTCTACCCCGGTGCCTTGTTCGCCCATAAGCAGTAACGGCGTCTTTAGATGAGCTATTTGTTCCAGTTGTTTTCTTAGATTGATGATTAGCGGACCATTGCCTAGATCGGCAAGAGAAGGAATGGGGGCTGATTCTATCTGGCCACGCTGCAGTGAGCGTTTTACCGTACTTAGTAGTTTTTGCAAAGGTATTGGTTTCTCTAGATAGTCAAACGCACCAATACGCGTCGCTTCAATCGCTGTTTCTATACTACCGTGACCTGACATTATTATTACTGGCATGGTAAGTGACCCATTACTTACCCACTCCTTTAACAGAGTAATGCCATCAGTATCTGGCATCCAAATGTCTAGTAGTATCAAATCAGGGCGAGTCTGTTTGCGGGATTTGCACGCCTGTTCAGCATTCTCCACTGCTGTGACTTGGTAACCCTCTTCACGCAAAATTTCAGATAATAATTCCCGTATACCGATTTCGTCATCAACGATAAGTATTGTGTTGCTGATCATAATTCTAGAATTTATCCTTTTAATTTTTCATACAATTTTAGGTACAGGCAACCAAATATAATCAAGTTATTTTATAATCAAACGTTAAATCATTTTCAGTTGCTGCTGGCAGAATAATAGAAACTCGAGTTTCACGTGGATGAATATTCTCAATTTGAACCGTGCCATTATGTTCCTCGGTAATTTTTTTAACGATGGGTAAACCGAGTCCAGTGCCCTTAATTTTGGTAGTAACATAAGGCTCAAATGCACGTATCTTAACGTGATCTGGAAAGCCATTACCATTATCGCTCAAACTAAATTGCACATGATTCTTTACCATTTCTGTGCGCACCGTAATAATGGGCTCTGTAGTTTCAATCAGAGCATCTTGGGCATTCTGTAGAAGATTGTGAATCACTTGGCGCAATCTGGCCGAGTCGCCTCTAATTAAACCTAAATTAGGATCAAGGAGTAAGCGTATAAGCGGATGCGATTTTTCGTTCTCGCTTTTCATCTCATATAACGAGAGCACTTCTTGTATTAGTTCATTGAGATTCAGTAAGCGTAATTTTAACTCCGGCGCACGGGCATATTCACTGAACGCATTGACCATCGCCTTCATTGTCCTGACTTGATTAATAATAGTTTCAGTGGAGCGTCGCAGAATTTTCGCATCCTCTAGATTTAATTTCTCAGCAAACTTTTGTTGTATACGTTCAGCGGAAAGCTGTATTGGTGTCAGTGGATTCTTAATTTCGTGGGCTAAGCGTCGCGCCACTTCTCCCCATGCAGCAGCGCGTTGTGCTTGTAGTAAATTAGTAATGTCGTCAAACACTACGACACCACCCCCCCCCGAAGCAACTGGGAGACGAGTGCCGCGTAGCAAGAGCACCTGACTAAGGCCCTCTTCAAAATGATCCATTTGACTTTGCCAGTCACCTGTTTCCTCAGAATTGAATCCTTCTAGAATTTTATTTACAAAAGCAAGTAAAGACGGTTTACGTATTGCACACTCTTCAATAGTTAATCCTTCGAGATCAATTAATGGGACTTGAAGAATGTATTCTGCACTGAGATTTGCGGTATGCATGCAGAATCTTTCATCGAGCACTAGAACACCAGAGGAGAGATTGGCTAATATACTTTCTAGATGGGTTTTAGCGCTCTCTACCTCATTTTGATTGAGTTGCGCTGTCGTACGCGCTTCTTCTAATTGTCGAGTCATTAGATTGAAAGATTCAGTTAGCACCCCTAACTCATCATTACTTTTTACCAGATTACGTCTGCTGAAGTCACCCTGAGCCACTGCACGAGTGCTTTCCGCTAACATGCCCAAAGGGGCACTCAATTGTTCGCTGATGAGAAATGCGACAGCTATTGAAGAAAAGAAGGAGAGAAGTAGTACTAGTGTTAATGTCACTTCGTAAAACCCCTTCAGTCCTTGGCGCGACAGCGATAGCTCCTCATAATCGCGATATACTGTTTGGACTATCTCTGCATCTTCGGCCACTTCTTTTGGAACTAATTGTAATAATTGAAGTAAATAAATATCTTCTTTTATGCCTGACGCATCAACCGGAATTCTTTCTATCATTCTTAGATACAAACCTTTGCCTGTTACGGATTCAATTGCACCGTAAGTTCCTTGCGTTCTAGCCAAACTTAATACCCCTGCATCTGGTATATTTGGCGATCTTACATTCTCATCTGTGTTTGAAAACGTAATTATCTCGCCATGTTCATCGAGTACTGTCGCTTCTTGTGCTTGAGTTAATTCTAATAGTTGTTTGAGATCCAATAAAGCAAGGGATTGTCTCGATAGTGTCGGTACTGCGGCTCGCGTCTTTTTGTTTAAATCGTCTAATTGTTTATTTAAGAGCGCGCGCCCAATATTTAGACTGCTTTCAAGTGCTTTATCTACTTTAACATCAAACCAAGAATCGATACTTTTTCCTAGAAACTGTATTGATACACTGTAGATTAGTGCACCAGGTACAATTGTCATCAGAGATAGGATAAGTAAAAAGCGTAATGTTAATCTAGAACCAAATACACCAGCTTTAAGTTTGCATCTTAGGCTCCACAGCAAATATCCCACCAAAGCTACAAGAAAAAGTACGAAGCCAATATTTAACTGAATGAGGAGTCGATATTTTCGCCCAAAGAAATCTGTATCAGCTCCAGCAATGGTGAGCAAGAGAAGCAAAGCTGCGCTTAATAAACAGGCTCCAATAATAATGATGTGCTTCACGGCCTTTCCTTATAGAGATTTTTGCAACGGTAATCCTATATTCCAAAGTAATTCATCGGAACCTAAACTCCATTCTTCGGAGTTAAAGGCCTCTACTTGAAAGGGTTTTGGTAGGCGCGATAAATCAAGCCAAATGCGTAATTCTGCAATGTACCCCATGTCTTCTTGTAGTCCAAGAATCGGGGTAATTGGATGGCTACGTAATTGACTTAAAACCTGTAGAGCTTCTTTTAGCGTTCGAAAATTTTGTGATAGTAGCCCATTATTTAATCGATACTGCTGTGTAAGCGCATAATAACTTATTGTTTCTATTTGTTTATGTCTATAGATTTTTTTATTTATCCAATACCAGCGCGGAATAAATAGCTTAAATTCGGTTGCAAAGTTCAAAGCAACCCCTTTTTTGAGTGCCTGCTCTAAAATTGGATTTAGCGCTATTTCAAAGTCAGTATTAAGCTGATAATCTCCATTTGTAACGCTCAATGAAGCAGATTTTATTTTTATTTTTTCTGCGTGAGCATCGAGATTTAGCAGAAGAGTTGCACTTAAAATTCCAGCTGTAAACACGCGTAGTAATTTCATGATAGATTTAAATTTTATGCAGCAAGGCATAAAAGAAACCATCGTGTTGTGAGTTTGGAAACAACTGTCCATTGGATGTTTTTCCACAGGAGAGCGAGAGTGTTCGGGCATCCGAATGATGATGCAAAAATTCTTCAATTTGCGATCTATTTTCTTCAATAAATACTGAACAGGTGACGTAAAGCAATTTACCATCTCTAGCTAATGTCTGCCACAAGCTATTAAGGATCATTTTTTGAGTGGTAGTAAATTGGGAGAGATCACTTTCACGTCGCAGCCATTTGATATCGGGATGGTGACGTACTACACCTGAGGCGGAGCAAGGCACATCAGCTAAAATACGATCAAATAGTTTACCATCCCACCATTCTATTGGATTCGCCGCATTGCCGCAGATGATATGGCATTTTTTAAGTCCTAGTCGCGTCAGATTCTGTTTCACTTTAATAAGTCGTTCTGGACTATGGTCGAGTACAGTTAGTTCTATTTCTGTTAGTTCTAATAGATGCGAGCTTTTCCCGCCAGGAGCGGCACAAGCGTCCAATACTCGCATACCAGAATGTACATCCAGTAACGGTGCCGCTAACTGCGCACCGGCATCCTGTATTGATACTAATCCCTTGTGGAATCCAGGCAATTTTTCTATAGCTACTGGTTGCGTTAACTTGAGCGCGCCACCCCATAATAACTCTGTAGTTATATTACTTATATTGAGTTGTGCCTGATACTCGGCCACTTTAATTTTACGCTGGTTGACTCGCAGCGTCATCGGCGGATGTTGATTATTTATTTTCAACATAATTTTGTAATCACTTGGATATTGTCCACGGAGCTTATCTATCCACCATTGTGGATGAGAATATTTTCCTACTTCATTTTTTGCCGTTGTTTTTAACAAATCTTCGCGCTGACGTATAAAATTTCTTAATACAGCATTGATTAACCCCTTTGCACCCTTGTCACAACTTAAACTCAAAGACGTGGATACAGCATGATTTACCACTGCGTGTGCAGAAGTTCTGCTGAATTGTAGTTGGTAGAGACCCACTAATAATAGACAATGTAATTTCTGGTCCCATAATGGCTTCTTTAGCAGTAGTCCAAGTACAGTATTAATTTGTCCGTAAAAACGTAAAACACCATAGCTTATATCTTGAATAGCTCCTCTTTGCTGATCGGAGAGAGAAGAATGAGCGTGCCAATATTTTTGTAATACATTGGTTAAACTTGCACCGGCCAGTACCTCACTTATTACAATAGTAGCCACACGTTGAGTTTCAATCATTCTTTTTTTTGAAACAATCACCAAGTTGCATCGAATGGCCTGCTATAAATTCTGTAATATTTAGTTTTTTTCCGCCAGGTCTCTGCACAATTTCTAATACTAATCGACCGTTGCCACAAGCTATCGCGATACCTTCTCGTCCAATTGCAATAATTTCTCCCGGATCGCCACCAGAACCAGCAACCGCCCTTGCTTGCCATATTTTCAGAGGAATTCCATGCATTAGAGAGTATTTTCCGGGGCGAGGATTAAATGCCCGTATAGCGCAGTTAATTTCTTTTGCGCTAAGCCGCCAATCAATTTCCCCGTCAATTTTCTTGAATTTTGACGCGTATTGCGCAGTTTGCTCATCTTGAGGTACTGCTACGAGATTTCCATGGGTTATTAGTGTCAAACTTTCTACGATGCATTGTGCTCCAAGTATGGCCAGTTTATCGTGTAAAGTTTGCGCGGTTTCATCATGTGCAATAGAAATAATTTGCTGCATTAGTATGGCTCCAGTATCGAGACCTTGATCCATTTGCATGATGGTGATACCCGTTTCTTGGTCACCCATTAATATCGCCCATTGAATGGGCGCCGCACCTCGCCAACGTGGTAAGAGTGAGGCATGGATATTAAAACAACCAAAGCGCGGAATATTTAAAACGGCTAGGGGTAGAATCAGACCATAAGCCGCCACTACCATTACATCTGCACGGGCAATCGTCAGTTGTGCATGTAGATCAGATTGTTTGAGTGATTGTGGTTGTAGCAGAGTAAGTTTGTATTGTTGTGCTAGTAATTTGACCGGACTTATAGCGGTTTTCATGCCGCGTCCAGCAGGACGATCAGGCTGGGTTAATACCAAGACAATCTCATGCCCGGCGTCCACTAACGCCCTGAGCGCGGCAGCAGCAAACATCGGAGTGCCGGCAAATATTATTCTCATCTTGGAAAAATTGCGGTATTAATAAACAAAGCGTGTTTCCTGTAACTGTAGATCGTAGAGATTACTCAGGCAACCGAGCTATTTAGAAACCTACTTGATAGCAAACGATCAATGGCCATATTATTTTTGTTGTTTCTTTAATTTTGATTTTAAGCGTAGTTGTTTTAGTCGAGAAAGGTATTCAACAAATACCTTACCCAACAGATGATCCATCTCATGTTGAATGCATACTGCTAATAATCCCTCGGCGCTGATTACAAAAGAGTCCCCATCTATATTAAGGGCTCTGACCGTTATATATTCAGCGCGCCGTACTTTTTCAAATACCCCCGGTACTGACAAACAACCTTCTTCGCAGGTAGATTCACCACTAGCGGCTATAATTTCTGGATTAATAAATACATGTAATGCGTCACGAGAGTCAGAAATGTCAATTACAATTACGCATTGATGCACATCAACTTGCGTTGCCGCTAAACCAATACCGTGAGCAGCATACATTGTTTCTGTCATGTCTTGGACTAGGGTTTGGATTTCAACAGTCACTTCCCGTACTGGAGTTGCCAATTTATGCAATCGTTCATCTGGGTACTGTAATATTTTCATAGAAGTCATAAGTAGACGCGTATATTTAATGGTGCCGTACTTAAAATAAACCGAGTTTGATCGCTATAATCTAAATTCCCAATACATAGTCTTATTATATCTCTGATCCTGTTTACGGGCTCCCTTCTCAGTTCTTTAGCTAGCTTGTTGGCATTATTTTTATTAATCTTTCTGTGTACACTCAATTATTTTGAGTTAATAATAGCCACGTAATGTCGGATAAGAGCAATCCTGTTTATAGTACATTCGTATAGAGCCGAGGGGGGATAATTTAAATCACTTGTATTAAATTAAACCGTTGTCATAATACGGATTCATATGTTCTTTAAATTTCCTCAATTTGATTTATTATCTAAGCATTTATATTACTATTGCGAGCGATTAGCTATGCGCGTGATATTATTTAAGGCATTTACAGACAACTCGGAGACATCTATAGGAGCTTCATGGGTAGAACTTTAATCATAGCCGAAAAACCCTCTGTAGCCGCTGATATCGCGCGAGTGTTAGGCGGTTTTGTTAAACATACTGATTATTTTGAGAGTGAGCAGTATGTGCTGTCATCAGCTGTAGGTCATTTACTTGAGCTTGTAGTATCGGATAAGTATGAAGTTAAGCGCGGCAAATGGAGTTTCGCTAATTTACCAGTTATTCCTCCATATTTTGATCTTAAACCCATTGAGAAAACCGAGTCTCGTCTTAAACTCCTGTCTAAACTTATCAAGCGGAAAGATGTAAATGCACTTATTAATGCTTGTGATGCGGGACGCGAAGGGGAGTTAATTTTTCATTACATTGTGCGTCATGTCGGAGTCAAAAAACCGATCAAGCGTTTATGGTTACAATCAATGACCCCTGCTTCAATTAGGGAAGGCTTTACAAAATTACTTGATAATGATGCTGTCCAATCATTGATAGAAGCTGCTGTGAGTCGATCAGAAGCTGATTGGCTAGTTGGCATCAATGGCACTCGTGCCATGACTGCGTTTAATTCTCAGGAGGGTGGTTTTCACAAGACTACTGTTGGGCGTGTACAAACACCCACACTAGCAATTTTGGTTGAACGGGAAGAAGTAATTAAAAAATTTGTTCCGCGGAGCTACTGGGAAATACATGGAATCTTTGGTGCTCAGAATGGGGATTATAAGGGACGTTGGTTTGACAAAAATTTTTTAAAGAATAAGCAAGACAGTGAGCAGAAATCTGAGCGAATATGGAAGAAAAAAGATGCCGAAATTATTTTCACTAAGTGTTATGGTAAATCTGGATCTGTTAGCGAAGAAAGCAAGCCACTTACAGAGATATGTCCGCAACTCTATGACCTTACTAGCCTGCAACGGGAGGCTAACGCACGCTTTGGTTTTTCTGCTAAGACAACACTAGGATTGGCCCAAGCTTTATACGAGAAACATAAAGTATTGACATACCCCAGAACTGATTCGCGCGCGTTACCGGAAGATTACATTACAACCGTTCAAGATATTTTAGGTTTACTTAAGGCAGACCGATATAAGGTTTTTTCGAAACAAATTTTAAAATCTGCTTGGGTAGTACCCAACAAGCGTATTTTTAACAATAAGAAAATTTCAGATCATTTTGCCATTATTCCAACTTTACTTGAACCAACTGGCTTAAGTGAAGCAGAGGATAAACTCTATGATTTAGTGATCAAGCGATTTTTGGCAATCTTTTACCCTGCCGCCCAATTTTTGGTGACTACTCGTATTACTTATGTTGAGAATGAGACATTTAAAACAGAAGGTAAGGTGATGATTAACTCCGGTTGGCGAGTAGTTTATGGTCAAGAAATTCAAATGGATGACGCCGATGAAAATTCAGCTTTAGTCTTAGTAAAACCGGGGGAGCTGGTTTCTATTAAAGAAATAAACGTTATTGCTAATCAGACTCGACCGCCAGCAAGATTTAATGAGGCCACGTTACTATCGGCTATGGAGGGCGCTGGAAAATTGGTAGAGGATGAAGAATTACGTGAGGCAATGAGTGCAAAAGGACTTGGTACGCCAGCTACTCGGGCTTCAACTATTGAAGGTCTAATATTTGAAAACTACATGCAACGCGTAGGACGTGATTTACATCCTACTGCCAAAGCCTTTTCTCTAATTACATTATTACGCGGACTAAAAATACCTGAATTGACTTCCCCTGAGTTGACTGGTAATTGGGAATTTAAGTTGCGTCAAATTGAGCAGAACCAGCTTGAGCGCAATACCTTTATGAAAGAAATTTCTAGTATGACTCGTCACATGGTGGAACAAGCAAAAAGCCATCGTGGTGAAACTATAACTGGGAATTTTTCTAAACTTAAATTACCTTGCCCTAAGTGTAATGGATTGATTCAAGAAACCTATAAGAAATTTCAATGTCAAGAGTGCGATTTTTTTCTTTGGAAAATTTTGGCAGGACGACAATTTGAAATTGCCGAGGTTGAAGAACTTATTACCAAGAATGAAATTGGTCCATTGCAAGGTTTTCGTAGCAAGATGGGGCGACTCTTTAATGCTAATATTAAACTCACCGATCAGTTCGAGATGAAATTTGATTTTGGTGACAGTAACAAGGAAGGAGCTGAAGAAGTAAATTTTTCAGGTCAAGAATCGCTAGGCAAATGTCCTCGATGTGATAACCGAGTCTTTGAGCACGGTGTAAGTTATATTTGCGAGAAAGCTGTTGGTGGGTTGCGCACATGTAACTTTAGAACTGGGAAAATAATTTTAAATCGCCAGATTGAACGCGAGCAAATTATTAAATTACTTAGTTTTGGAAAAACTGATTTACTGTCTAAGTTTATTTCCAAGAGAGGTAGACCATTTTCAGCTTACTTATTAACCGGTATAGATGGAAAGATGGGGTTTGAGTTTGAGCCAAGAAAAGCGAAGGCGGGCTCAGAAAATAAAATAGTAAAGCCTCGAGCTAAGGCACTTTTAGCTAAAAAACCCCCTACTCGCTAAATATAATCTTGTTTTCGGCGAGCCCCAGAAGGCCCAGCTTCTTAGCTCAACGAATGAGAGCGTTGCTGCGACGTCATGATTGCTAACAGTGGTGTCTATAACCTAAAAGTATTTTATAGTTTTATACCAAAGATAGCTGGGAACAGGTATCTTAGTATAGCTCCCACGACCCAGATTACGAGTATCAGGCTAATAAGAACCGCCAGTCCATCGCCTATAGTTGACATGAGAGTTGAGCCGAAGCTACCAAATTCTTCTTGTCCAGATTCGTTACGCCTACGAACTTTGCGTCTTCTGACCCATAGTTGCAGGAAAATCGCAACAGGAATCAGCAAAAGAGCAGTTAGTAGTTTAAATTCAGGGCTATCCATAGATCAACCTCATTCATAATATGTTACTACAGAAATTTTTATCTTCATCATGTATTCAGTGCCCGATAGTCTAATCAGACGGCTTCTTCTAAGAGAGGCATTTTTTAATGATTAATTTATAGTATGCCAGTATCAACACGCAACGTACCATTTTTTCTTCCACATGTCTCATATTTTAAAGAGTAATGCTTCTTTTTAGAAATTTGAGTGGAGAGGCAATGTTATTTCTTATTTTTCTAGTGTGGTGAATTCCCTTGTTACAAGACATCATGATTTCTGTAAGCGTGAACAATGTTATTCAATATACAATAGCTTAACTTAATTCAATCATCCACATGCATTGGTTGTAACCTTATGAGTGAGAAACTTAATCCATATAGCCCTATAAAAATCACTGTACATCCAGTTACAAGTCGCCGTGAAATGGGAATATTTATTGATGTGCCCTGGCGCGTTTATGCGGATGATCCCATGTGGGTGGCGCCGTTGCGTCTCGAGCGACGTCTACATTTCTCAAAATTTAATCCATTTTTCAAGCACGGAGAGTGGCAGGCATGGGTTGCTTACCTTGATAATCAACCAGTAGGGAGAATTAGCGCTCAAATAGATCAACTTCATCGTCAGTACCATGGTGCAGATACCGGCCATTTTGGTTCATTAGAGTGTATAAATAATGCAGCGGTATTTGCAACACTTATTCACACCGCTGAAGCGTGGTTAGCCGAGAGACATGCCAGATGTATTAGCGGGCCATTTAATTTTTCCATTAATCAAGAATGTGGTGTCTTGGTCGATGGTTTTGATACACCACCCGCAGTAATGATGCCACATTCCCCCAAGTGGTATGGCCAATTACTCGAAGAACAAGGTTATCGAGCATTGAAAGATCTTCTCGCATATTGGGTAAAATTAGATTTCGAGATTCCAAAAATGATGCGTTTTTTGATAGAAAAATTTTCCAAGCGAGTGCGGATTAGGGCATTGCAACGTAATAGATTTCGTGAGGAAATGGAGACATTGCGGGATATTTTTAATGATGCTTGGTCAGAAAATTGGGGGTTTATTCCATTTACTGAGGCTGAATTTGTTGAACTTGGCTACACTTTTCGTCTGCTTTTGCGAGATGAGTACATTCAGATTGCTGAAGTTGATGGGGTTCCCGCAGCCTTTATGGTGGCATTACCTAATTTAAATGAGATATTTTCTAAATTGAATGGAAATTTATTCCCATTTGGGTGGATCAGATTGATTAAAAAAATTAAGTACAATGAGATTCGCACGGGTCGGGTACCTTTGATGGGAGTGCGCAAACAATTCCAGAATACTCCTTTGGGCGTTACGTTAGCTTTTATGGTAATTAATGCACCACTGCAATATGCTCTTTCTCAGGGGTTTCAGGAAGTTGAAATGTCCTGGATACTCGAAGACAATAAATCAATGCGAGGGATTCTTGATAGCGTTGGCAGTAAGCAGTACAAGCGCTATCGAATTTATGGGAAAACATTGTGATCTTTAGGGTGTATAAATAAAATAATATCTCAAAGCTAAGGCTCTAATGAATAAAAAAAATCAATTTTCCGCATTAGTGCTAGCAGCAGATCGGACAACGAGTGACCCGGTTGCTAATAAATCAGGCATGGCCTGTAAGGCGTTTGCGCCAATCTGTGGAACGCCGATGGTAATTCGCGTACTGGACACACTAGAGGCCAGCGATATGATTGGGAATATTATTCTGTGTGGACCACCCCAATCCATACTTTCCGATTGTCCAGAATTACAACAACGGATAGCGTGCGGTCGGCTTATTTGGCTGTCCAATTTAGATTCCCCTAGTCGGAGCGCTAACAAGGGTCTCGAGTACATAAATGCGAGCGATAGAGTGTTGTTGACAACAGCAGATCACGCATTACTAACGCCAGAGATTGTAGAGCATTTCCTACGTGAATCCATCAAGGTAGACGGAGATGCTACTGTTGGACTAGTTAAACATAAAGACGTCTTATCTGCTTTTCCTGGTACCAGACGTACCGTAATAAAGCTTCGTGATGGAGGTTTTTGTGGTTGCAATCTTTATTCATTTCTTAATTACGGCAGTCGAGATTTGGTCTCATTCTGGCGGCGAGCTGAGGACTTAAGAAAGTATCCTTGGCGATTAGTCGGGGAAATACTGGGCCCCATGGCTGTTTTGTCATATTTACTTGGGCTATCAACACTAGACCAGGCATTGGATGCCATTTCAGTAAAAGCAGGTGTTAAGATAAAAGCAGTGATTTTGCCCTACCCTCAAGCTGGTGTCGATGTCGATAAAGTTGAGGATATGATGCTTGTAGAGTCCATCTTGAGAAATGAGCATTGCCTCTCTACGATAGAAAAAATCTGAATAATTTTATTGTGTTGTGTAAATAAGTTCTGCTGTAAAGCTGGGAAAAAGTCTATGAAGATAATAGAGCGATACATTGCACAAGAACTATTGATACCATTTATAGTGGTGATCGGAATTCTCGTTGGCTTGTTTGCAAGTTTTAGTAGCGCTAATTTATTAGCAAAAGGCATAACAGAGTCTCTTGGCATGACTGTTATGTTGGAATTAGTGTTGCTTAAAACTTTAATTGCTATGGAAGTGCTGATACCGATTGCTCTTTATGTTGCCGTTATAGTCGGCCTTGGCCGTATGTATAAAGATCAAGAGATTAACGCACTACAGTCCGCTGGTGTTGGTAATGGCCGCATCATACGTGCCGTACTTTTGGTAGCTGTCCCGCTTGGAATAATTAGTGGTGGACTCTCTATATTTGTTCGTCCTTGGGCTTATGAGAAGAATTATATTTTGAATGCACAGGCGGAAGCGGAATTAAACACAAATCGATTTCAGACAGGACGTTTTTATGGAACCGAAAAGAGTGGTAGAGTAATTTATATTCAGGCTAAGGATGAATCTGGAAATATAATGCAAGGAGTTTTTCATTATATTAAAAAAGCTAATGGCAGTGAAATTATTGTAGCTAATAAAGGTCAGCAAATGAAGTCAGGAATTGATGAGCGTTCTCAAATACATTTGTTCGATGGTTCTATATACAGACTTACGCATACTTTAACAAAAGATACCGTCACTCGTTTTAAGAAATTGATATATTTTACCAACGAAGAGAATGTGCTAGATTATAGGCGAAAAACGGCTTCAATTAGCGCGTTAATGGACTCGGATCAGCCTGGCGATATTGCTGAACGCCAATGGCGATTTTCTCGTTCTATTGGAACAATTCTGCTGGCTCTTATAGCGGTTTCATTTAGTCGCACATCTCCTCGACAAGGCAGGAATAACAAAACTTTTTTTCTGGCAGCCCTGGTTTATTCTATTTATTATATTTTGCATGGGTTGGCTCAGACTTGGGTAACGCAGGGTAAAGTTGGTAGCGTTCCCGGGGTTTGGTGGTTATACGTATTAATGTTTATTGTCGCGTTTAGTTTTCTTTCCCCTGGTTTTTGGCGACAATTATTTTCGCGTCGATGATATTAATAATTAACCGTTACCTTGCATCACAAATCTTTATTGGCCTATGCCTTGCCGCCGCCGTGCTTTTACCATTGTTTAGTTTTCTTGACTTGTTAGAGCAATTGGACTCTGTAGGAAAAGGAACATACCAGACCAGAGATGCTTTTTTGTATACCGCTTTATTGTTGCCGCGCAGATTTATCCAACTTACGCCATTTATTGCATTATTAGGCAATGTGATTGCTTTAGGGCGAATGGCCATTAATTTAGAATTGACAGCACTAAGAGTAGCAGGTGTCTCTCCTGCCCGCATTAGCCTGGCACCACTCTGGGTCGGCGTAGTTCTTTTGTTATTTGTTGCTATCTTAGAAGAATTTGTTGCCCCACAATTTCAACAAGATGCCATTTTACAGCGGGCTGTTGCACTTGATAAGAGTGTTCAGCTTGGTAAAAATCTTGGCATCTGGACCCGAGATGAGCATTATATATTACGTATTGGTGAGATGGTGCATGCTCAAAAAGCAGAAGATATTGAGTTGCTAAATTTTGACGATAACGGTTTTTTGTTAACTTATATTCATGCAAAGTATGCCGATATTCTCAGTGATAATTTATGGGAATTACGGGGTGTAACCACTAAAACGTTTACTGGGGAACAGATTGATTCTGTAAGTGCAGACTCAATGAGTTGGAAATCATTTTTAAATCCAAAGAATGTAGCGACTCTGACTAAGCCCCCAGAAAGTCTTGCCCCTTCCGAATTATTTCAACATGTAAGTTTCTTGAATGCCACGGGTCAAGAAACGGATGCTCACGCGCTTACTTTGTGGCGGAAAATTGGAGGAGCACTGACAACAATTGCAATGTTATTGCTCCCCATACCGATCGTCCTTAGATTTACACGAACAGGTTTTGGAAGTAAATTAGTATCTGCGGCCTTGATTGGCATAGGTATCTACTTGCTTGATCAAATTATTGCAAACGTAGGTTTGTTATGGCACTTGAATCCGCTGTTAATCGGGATATTTCCTGGTCTGACGTTGATTGTATTATCGAGTTTCTGGTTATTAAGAACTCCCTAGACACAGATATAATATGCTCATTAAAAAATGGTTTAAAGGGTGATTTGTATTAAGTTGGCAAAAAAAGATAAGTTGGGTAACTTTATGCTTTTACTGAGGCGCCCTGTTAGACATGTAATTAGTATATAGTATCGTTAACACTATTGATTTTACATAGTATTTTAGCGCGACTCTCTCATACTGGGCTTACTTTAATTCCGCGTAAGCGTCCCAAGAAAGAAAACATTGTGCGCTTCAAGTACGAAGCATTAGGTAGAATCCATATTTCGGAAATAAGCTTGTCTTTGCGAAATAAGCCGAACAGAAAGAGCCTGATAAGCAGATCTAAAGTCATCGAAGTATGGGTCATATGAATACAATATAGTTGTGGAGTCGGCCTTGGCGTGAACCAGCAAATACCACCACCCTCCTCGAATATATTTTTTATTGCAGCAATAACGTTTACAGGAAAGTCTGTTATTTGACAGTTACCCGAAATAAGCAAGATATTTTTTTTGGCTTGCGGATAACGTGAGAAATAACTATCTCGACTACGTTTTTTTAACGCCAGATAAGTTAGATTCCGGCCAAATGATCCCCCGCCCTTATGATAAATGTAGCTGTTAGGAGACACACCAATGCGCCAGCCACTTTGATTAAGTCGACGCCCCAGATCGATGTCTTCGTAGTAGCCTCGTCCAAATACTGAATCAAAGCCACCTATTTCCTGGAAGACACTCCGTCTGATCAAGAATGCATACCCAGTAAGGCGGTGCGTTAAGATGTAGTTGCCCGTTTGTCGGGCATACTGGTCTAGATTAAATGCGCTATAATGATTACCTGATGGAATAATAACTGCAAGTTGTGGATCAGTTTCTAGCGCCAAACATAGTGACGGCAAAAAATTTTCTCTGACTATCGTATCCGAATTGAGCACTAGTACATAAGAGGCTTCAGATCGCCCAATCGCCTCGTTCACCGATTTGCCAAACCCATTATTTTCTTTTGCATGATAAACCTGAGTGGATTCATAGTGCAAATCATCAAGCATATTGCGTGTCTTAGTATCAG
The DNA here is from genome assembly GCA_014190895.1 of Nitrosomonadaceae bacterium. Lineage (GTDB taxonomy): Bacteria > Pseudomonadota > Gammaproteobacteria > Burkholderiales > Nitrosomonadaceae > BJGV01. Next base: position 123,431 of record BJGV01000002.1, read on the forward strand.
ATGCATCATCTTGGATTATAATTTTTTGTATTGATTTACCAAGGTGAGTAATTACAGAATCGATACAATGTTTTGTCAACACTGGGGCATTATATACTGGTATCACCACATCAATAGATGGCGTAATTAACTCATGCATAGCAGTCACTTGTAGAATTCCTAGTGTTTGGCCCAACTAACTTTGGAAGGGCCTGGGTTAGTTTGGTTGAATGTCTGCGTTATCAAGTCTCAAACAAAGAACCCACGAGCTATTCACAGGGCGTTAATCATGATTGATGTGCGTGCCCAGCTCCTCAAGTAGGGTTATGTAGCGAGGTAAAACATCCGCCCCCCCCACCTCGAGTACTTCTTCTAAGAAGCGTTGACGGTGCTCCTTAATGTAAAAAGAATCACAGCCACTTGTAATAAATTCATCAATTCTTTTGTACACATCATCTCGACACTTTAACTCTGTCTCTGGCATAAAATCCGCCACCGTAGAACGACCTGCATGCAGGTAGTCTGCTGCAAGTACTGGTTTGTTTGCTTTAACCGCTTCAAATGCAACCGAAGTCGCAATATCAACAATGACATCCGCCCAATTTAATAAATGGGCTGAGTGCATATTGTTATCTGCCACACTTACGTTTGATAAGCGTCTTAGCGAGGCGCTCCTCGTTAGAGATTGTTGCCATCCACCACGAGTATGTGGTTTTATTATGAGCTCCACTTTTGGAAAGGCAGCAATTATTTGGACCACTTCACCCACTTCTTCCCAGAACGTTGTAAAGTTACTCTTTCTTAAAAACAGTACTACTTTGAGTTGACTATTCGAGTAAGTTATTGGCGAGGGTGGCAGAAGTTTTGCAAACTTTCTCAACCATTCATCGCAATAGCGCGGGGAACCTAGTACAGCAATTTTTTGTCCGTCTAAAAATGGGCGGAAACGTCCGGCACACAATTCATTCGGCACTACGAGTTTATCAAATATACGTGCGGCAGAATAAGTGGTATCAGGCTTGAGACTTCGCTCACCGCGGCGTATCAGTTGATTTGCATGAGGGCTGTCGCCATGAGGCAAAGATACCGTACCAAGACCCTTAGAGCGAGCTATAGACAGAAGAACCTCGACCCACTCTACGCAAATAGATGAGTTTCTTTCAATCCAGTCAAAAGCCACGACACCTTCATTGTTATCTTTGAAAGTGCGTGTTAGTAGGCGATTGGCTGTACTACGCCAAATGGGTTCTCGTTGTTTAATATTAAAAATACTCGCTAGTGTCTCTACAAGGGGGCCAATGAGTGGGCGACGTAAACTACGAATTAATATCAGTGTTTGAAACCACCATCTACAGAATTCAAGCAGGGGCAAGAGATCAAGAATATGAGCTACACGTACTCTATCAAGCCCCATCAAAAATCTGATACGAAAATCATTACGAAATCTAGAGCTGCCGATTAGCACAACATCACAACTGTGACCAGAATCAATCCATTTGGAGATAATTGGAGTGATATGATCGATATCATTGTAATGACGAAGAAAAAAAAGAGCTTTCATTTGCATACCTTAATTTTTGGAATATACCGGCTACTAAAAAGCAATGTATGCATCATTTAGTTAAATGCTCAAGATATAGATGGGAGGCAAAAACATAAAAATTATAAACCGGTAGACGTTTAATTGCTAGGCATGAGATTTGAACTACTTTGAGAAAAAAGGCTCTCTAAAAATTTAATTATTTTCAGAAATAACTCGTTAAAGAAATATAAATTCTCGATCAGGTATAATTAAAAAAATTAAGGATCAAAGAATAAAGAACTAAGTTTAGGAGATTTCTTGCAAACATCATATTACAAATGAAAACAATTGCCATAATACCGGCACGTATGGGCTCATCGCGTTTCCCCGGTAAACCGCTTGCGAAGTTATTAGGCCGTACCATGATTGAACATATCTACAAGCGTGTCGCTTTGAGTAATTCGCTTGATGCTACTTATATTGCCACTTGTGACGAGGAAATTCAGCGGGTAGCACAAGACTTTGGTGCGATCGTAATTATGACTGCCAACACTCATGAACGAGCCAGCGATCGTGTTGCTGAAGCAGCTGCAAAGATTGATGCGGAGTTGGTTGTTATGGTGCAGGGCGACGAACCAATGACGCATCCTGAAATGATAGACGCAGCAGTTGCTCCCTTCTTAGAAGACCGTCACTTAGGTTGTGTGAATTTAGTGCGCATTATTGATAATGAGGCTGACTTCTATGATACTAATACCATCAAAGTAGTAATGAACCAGCAGGGCGATGCTCTATATATGTCAAGACAGCCGATCCCAACCAGGACTCGGACAGATTTCATGCAGACATCTGTCTATAAGCAGGTATGTATTATTCCATTCCGACGCGCTATTCTGTTTGAGTACACTCGTTTGCCTCCAACGCCTCTAGAGCAAATGGAATCGGTAGATATGCTGCGACTATTGGAGCACGGTTATCGTATAAAGATGGTGAAAACAGAATTTATTACTCAGGCGGTCGATACCGAAGCTGATTTGGCGCGCGTAGCTAAATTAATGGAATTAGACCCTCTGTTAGCTTCTTATTAAAATTAAACGCTATTTGTAACAGATTTAATCCAGTGACTTTGTAAGGAATATCTATGCAATTAAAGTCGAAACTAGCCAGATCCGATTTAACTATCGGTTCATGGATTACGCTAAGTAATCCTGCAATAGCTGAGATCATGGCCGCCGCAGGATTTGACTGGCTGGTGCTAGATATGGAGCACAGTGTGTTGGAATTAAGTGAGGTTCAGGTTCTTATCCAAGTACTTGATGGACGAAGATGTCCGGCTATCGTACGATTAACCTCAAATCACCCTGATCAAATAAAACGAGTTATGGATGCAGGCGCAACTGGTGTAATGGTGCCCATGGTCAAGTCTGCCGCCGATGCAGAGGCTGCAGTACAGGCAGTTTATTACCCCCCAAGAGGCCAACGCGGAGTTGGCTTGGCGCGTGCTCAAGGCTATGGTGCAGAGTTTCAACAATATCGTCAATGGCTGAATGAGAATGCTGTCGTCGTCGTTATGATTGAACATATAGATGCAGTTAATGCTATTGATTCAATTCTTTCTGTTGATGGAATTGACGCCTATATCATTGGTCCCTATGATTTATCAGGTTCTATGGGACTAATTGGTGAACTTAGTCATCCCAAGGTGCAATCAGCGATAGAACGGGTTCTAAAGGCCGGCCGCCGACTAAATAAATCTGGAGGCATTCATGTAGTAGAGCCAGATCAAAACGAGCTACATCGACGCATCTCTGATGGCTTTAACTTTCTTGGTTATGGGTTAGATATACGTATCCTCGATACGCTCTGCCGGAATCATATGCAAAATATAAGAGCGGCCCTATGAGCAAAATTGTCATATCCACATCCTCTTTTGATGTTACCAATAATCCCCATATCCATCTTTTAGCAGCAAGAGGAATGCATATTGTTAGCAATGACTATAAGCGAAAACTCACAGAGGATGAGATCATTAAATTGTTAGGCCAAGATGCTGTAGCAATGATTGCTGGTATAGAGCCTTTAACTGAACGCGTTTTCTCGTCTGCTAAGAATCTAAAAGTAATATCGCGTTGTGGAGCAGGTTTGGATAATGTAGATCTTATAGCGGCAAAGAGTCGAGACATTACAGTTCTTAATACACCAGAGGCCCCAGCTCAAGCAGTAGCCGAGCTTGCAATGGGATTAATACTAGCTACGTTAAGACGGATCGTTCAGAATAATTTTTTAGTACGCGCAGGGGAATGGCCGCGCATGCAGGGACAATTGCTTGCTGCTCAGTTAGTAGGTATTGTTGGATTGGGGCATATTGGTCTGCGTGTTGCACGCTTATGTCAAGCTTTTGATGCAAAGGTAATTGCGCACGATCCTTATATAGAAACATTACCACATGGAATAGAGTCAGTAACATTAAAAAAATTATTAGCCGAGGCTGATATTATCAGTCTGCATCTGCCCCATAATAGTAACACCCACCATTTGCTGAATACGCAAGTATTTGCAAATATGAAACAGGGTGCCATCGTTATCAATACAGCTCGTGGCGGACTTATTGATGAAATCGCTCTAAATGAAGCCCTGATTTCTGGACAATTGGGCATGGCCGCGCTAGATGTTTTCGAAGAGGAGCCTTATAACGGTCCTCTAATCAGAAATGACAAAATAATTCTGACTGCACACGTTGGCTCTCTTGCCAAAGAGTCACGCCAACGTATGGAAATTGAAGCCGCAGAAAACCTACTGCATGGATTAATTAAGGCAAACCTAATGAAGGATGAAGCGAGCGATGACTAATAAGATTGCAATTGTATTTGGTGCCAGCGGTTTTCTTGGGAGTCATGTAGCCGAAGCATTATCAGTTGATGGATATCAGGTGCGTTTATTTGATCGATCTCCATCGATTTATCAGCGGCATGATCAAGAAATGATCATTGGCGATATTATGAATCTTGATGAAGTGACAAGAGCAGCAAAAGATGCAACCGTGGTCTACAATTTTGCTGCAATTGCAGATATCGACGAGGCTCATGAGAGACCATTAGCCACTGCAGCGGTTAACGTATTAGGTAACATGCACGTACTAGAAGCTGCTCGCCTTGGTGGCGCAAGTCGTTTTGTCTTTGCCAGTAGCGTATATGTTTATTCCGAATCCGGATCTTTCTACCGCGCAAGTAAACAGGCAGCAGAGCGCTTTATAGAGACCTATCACGAACGTTATGGGCTAGATTACAGTATTCTACGCTATGGCTCTTTGTACGGCAGACGTACCGATAAACGTAATGGTATATACCGAATGTTGCAAGAAGCAATAGAGAAACATTCTATTACTTATATGGGCAGCGGTGAAGCAATTCGAGAGTATATTCACGTTGAAGATGCCGCACGTATGAGCGTGCAAATATTGGCACCAGAATTTGCTAATCGTCATTTAATTTTAACCGGACATGAGCGTCTTCGCATTAAAGATGTTATGACAATGATTTCTGAAATTATGCCATGGCCAGTAGAGTTAAATTTTGAATCGGCTAATACAGTGCATCATTACGAGGTGACACCTTATGCTTTTCAGCCGCGCGTTGGTCGGAAATTAGTCCTGAACGAGCACGTTGATCTGGGTCAAGGTTTGTTAGATTGTATTAAAGATATTCATAAAGAATGCCATCACTCCGGTGAAGACGACGATGCCACCCCAGCAGCGTCTGATAACAAGGCATGAAGACAACAGATTGGCAGGCTATTATCTTCGATTTTGATGGAGTTCTAGTTGAATCAGTGGATATAAAAACACAAGCTTTCGCTGATCTTTACCAATCTTATGGCCAAACGATAGTGTCTGAAGTTATGAGCTACCATCGTTTAAACGGTGGCCTATCACGTTACCAAAAATTTCGGTATTTCCAACAACATTTATTAGGTATGCCACCGTTAACACAAGATGAAGAGCAAGAGTTAGATCAACGTTTCTCTGAGCTGGTAGTTGAAGCCGTAACCATTTGTAAGGCGGTTCCTGGCGCCGATGAATTGCTGCGCAAAGAGTCTGCTAGAGTGCCTCTATTTATTGCCTCTGGGACGCCTGAGGTTGAATTAAAGTCGATCGTTGCGCGTCGAGGCTTAGCACCCTATTTTATCGAGGTACGTGGCTCACCAAAACAAAAAAAAATATTGATTTCCGAGATACTGTCCACCCACAATCTAACGCCCTCAAGTGTACTAATGATCGGCGATGCTCTGATTGATTATCAAAGTGCACAAGTGAATGACGTTGCTTTTTTGGGACGTGTTCGTATTGGAGATGATAATCCATTTCCACAGCAGGTAGACACCGTAATAGATTTGAGCCCGCTACTCATTTAAGGTACATTTTTATACAGATATAAACGGTCTATCTACAAATTACCCTGGCTACGTTGCCCCGGCTAGAGGCGTAAAATACTTAAAATAACCATGAATAGGACATAACCTGCAAGATTAAGAATTATTCTAGATGTATAAGAAAATAACCAACTTATCTAATTTAGTAAAAGACTCTTATGAGTGGCGTGATTTTTTGGCAAAAATTTCATTGCTTTCTTTCGGTATATTCTTGTGGCATAAAGAGCTTGTTATAGTTGCCAGCGTTCTCCTCATCCTGACTTGGATTCTGTGCGATGGTTTGTCGCATCTAAAGTCAATTATTAGAGAACCCCTGATGTTAACGATACTCTTTTTCTGTATTGTCTTATTATTAGGAACCTTTTGGGGCGAAATTCCAGGACCAAACCCATCTAAACACGAAGGGCCTTATAGCCCCATTTCTAGGCAATTTAGATGGGCAAAATATATGGGGCTGATGTTATTTATCCCTTACTTACAGCTTCTAAATAAAAAAAACTTACCTTGGGCGGTGAGCGGTCTAGTTGTTGGGTACCTTGGGGTTTTATTTGCAGGCATTTATTATCAATTTTTCTTGGGGATAACAGGCATCCCCCCTTTAAAAATGCTCTATCTGCATTTTTCAGCGGCACTTGGAGTCGGTATTTTACTCACCATGTATTTGGCAAACTCAAGTATCAATAAGAAAGTAAAATTGTCATCGTGGGGGATTGGATTTTTTTTATTACTTCTTCAGTTAAATATAGTCGGACGGGGCCCAATCCTGGCAACTATCGGCACACTATTTTTACTTCTATTTTTGTTGCATAGACGGCGATTAAAAAAAATGCTTAGTCTTATGCTAGTGACGACTATCTGCGTAATGACCATTGCTTACCATAGTCATTCTTTTAAGCAAAGATTTTCTCAAGTTATTACTGAGATTGAACAATCTGCAGAGGGCAAGAACCGGACTAGCACGGGGGAGCGCATTGCACTTCTTAAGGTTGGTTTGTATGCTATTGCCCAACAACCATGGTTTGGTTATGGTACGGGTATGGCAAAACAAGCATTTAAAGAGAATGCTTCAATTTATCAGAATGGACAATACAAAGATGTGGAAAGTTATCATCACCTTCATTTCCATAATGATTTAATCGAACTAGGAGTTTATCTTGGTGGGTTTGGAGTTGCTATTTATATATTCTTACTATGGGGGTGGTTTCAAACATTGTGGATGCGAAAGTTAGGGGCTTTAGGAGCAACTTTGGTGTGTTTTATCTTTTTAGGAGGAATAACAGATACATTTCTCTTTTATCAACAGATAACTTTTATGTTGTTAGCACTCACTGCCATTGTTATCACTTCGAGAGAAACCAAGCAGGGTGATTTTTTATTAGAGAATTCTTTAAGTAAACCGTGCCATGACCCTTATAAAAATTGATGGGCGGGATTTTAATGCGATCCTGAATCAAGAGCAATGGGAACAGACTGACATGTTTATTGTTTATTTGCAGATAAACATGAAATATACTACCTGACCTATTAACGCAACACGCCACGACGCAGTAACTTCCAAAAGACTTTGCAACCCCAGATTACAGGGTGACGCCTTAGCATAGGAGTAATTTCGATCAAAACTCCAGTATGGCGTTCTATTTTCCATGCAGCATAATCAATACAGTCTCGGAAAGTAAATGTTGCTTTAATTAATCTCAGTATAGAGAGAATCCTTCCTTGCCAGCGTCGCAACCGCCAATTCTTTAATGAGCGTTGACGTTCAAGTGCGCTAAACAATACACGATAACGTCTTTGCTCATTCTTTAGTTGCGGTAAGCCTTCTAATTTCCCTGCTAATGCTGGCAGAGCATGTTCAGTGAGTTGTGCATAGTTATCTAAATCAAATTGAATTAATTGATGCGCACGTGTTTTTTGTTCTGGTCGCAATTCTGCTGCGTAAGTTAGAGTCAGACCATGAGCCCAAATTTCTTCTGCGGTTACTTCATGCAGATCTATTGCTGCAAGGCTGTTTCTAAGGAATGTTATTACCGCATGACCCAGCGAATCATAAATATAATCGCGAATGACTTCATTGCGGCAATACAGCAATCGAACGGGTTGGGCAAAACGTGCCCAGAGATAGGGGTGAAACCAATGTCTGTTCCCGCACTTGAAATCTTCCATCGAAACTACTGCGTATTTAGCGCGTAGCGTTTTTTTTTGGTCAGATGTTTCAAGATAAAATACATTTGGGGGTAACCAAACATTAAAGTAACGCAGGTAGTGTTCCGGATAAGCATTATGGTAGCTATTTACTATGACGTAAAAATCCACTACCCCGTCATCAATTTCGTGCGAACGCAGACATGATCCATAAAGGATAACAGCATCTAGCGACGCACCAAAACGTGATTTTAATTTCTCAACTAAAGTTGAGAAGCCCGCCGACATGGGTTTAGAACTTATAAGCGCAATCTCAGATACCAAATCTTTTGGTAATTCCTGATTCAGCGCAGATGAGCGATCCTTCATTACTTATGTCACCAAACTAAGAAGGTTGTTGGGCCGATCCCCTCGATACACAACGGCCCATCCTGAGCTTTTACTTGATAGGGCTCGCCATCAAGGATATAGGGTTCATCCAGCAAGAGTTCTATCTTGTTAACATTGAAACTTAGGTAACCAAGTTCTTTTGCGTCGATACTCTTAGGCCTGAAAATTATTTTTAATGCCACGCGGAGTAATTTTTTTGCTTCTCCTGTGGTAAATGTAACATGAAGGGGGTGTTTTTCTTTCCCCCAGTAAGGGCGCATACCAAATAACAAACGGTCAAGCGAGCTAACAAATAACAGCTGAGAGGTATCGCTCTCAAATTTCTTCTCTTCTAAAGATATGAAAATTTTTTTCTTTAAGGTTTTAGTAAAATAATGATTGTAAATAGTATCAAAAAAATAGAATAGTGTGGAGATAGCAGAATATATTTCCCCATTGAGTTTAATATTTTTTATCCGACCTCTAGAAAAAATTACGATGCGAGCAATAAGACCTACGCTAAAAAACATCCCACACTTCTGAGCTTGACCCGCTTGTTTAATGCACAATAGATGGCGTTCTGTGAATAGGGGTGATGTTTTATTTAGTAAGACTCTACTTAAATCAAGTAAAGATTTTTTTATATCTTGATGACTAGCTATATCTGATGCTGTCATATTAGTTGTACCGCTAGAAACTATTGATAGAATGGGCCATTCTGTCAATGGACACGACTTTAATAAGCAAGTTAGAGATGCCTGCGTAGTCCCATCTCCACCAACAATAATTAATACATCTATCTTAGAACACAAGAGAGTATTTATTGATGTTTCAAACTCCGACGAGTCTTTCGCATCTTGGATAATTAGACCTGGAATTGTTTTACAAAAATTTACAAAAATAGCATTTTGATTTTTATAAGAACCACTTAGGGGGTTGTAAACCAGCCCAACTATAGCCGTTCCCATGCGTAATTTATTTACTTTTAACTCTTGATTTATATTGTATTTTCCCCTATTTGCATTCAATGCATGTGTTGATGCTTCTCTCCAGATATTTTGCAATGCATCTGACAGGCCATCACGCTTAGTTATAGAAGATAGTAAACTGTCACCTAGACCATTGACTAAACGGCGCTGCGCCTCAGCAAGGTTATGATAAGGCAGATTCATAAAAAGATGATGAGTGGCGTGATAACGTAAACCTACTGGGGCCCATAATTCAGAAATTAGTGAGTTATTATTTATGTCGACGGAGTCTAGGTACTGTTCGATAAAATTCATTTTTTGCCCATTAGGATTTCGGTAAGCATGTGCAGACAGCGTACGTAGAGCGTTTAAAAAAACGATAATCATTCCGATCGCATACCAGAGGATTAATATTTTATAGTCTAGAATATTTAACATGATACAAATCAGAACCGTTGCAGAAAAAATGAAAGCAGAAAACTCTTGTATTTGCCAGTTTTTATCATGACGAATAGAATCTTTTTGACGCTTATAATTAGGATTAATAATAAGTGCAGATAACCGTTCCCAGAGAATTTTACGTAGTGATGGAATTAGATAAGATAGCGGCACAAGAAATAAGAAGCGAATAATAAAAATAGCCGGAAGAATAAATGAAAGTAACAAATAGAGAATCATCTCTATTGGTTTTTTATGCGCAAAGGGAAGATACTCACCGTCTTGATCGGTGCCATAGACATCTAGTTTATGATGATTGTTATGCGTACCATCATAAGTAAAGGATGGTATTAACAGTGGTATGCCGCATGTGAGATTCCATACTAAACGAAATAACTTAAACGTATTTTTTTTAAAATGAGTTAGTTCATGGATGAAAGTTGCCGCACGATATAGGGAGAGTGTTGAAACAATATAAATAAAAAATTGAAAAACAAAAGATTCTGATTCATTTAGAGCTACAAAAAAAGTAACCCAACCTAGCGAAATATGGAAAATAAAATCTAGCCAATAAATCCACGGAATTGGTGTCATTAAATCGCGGACAAGTTCATGCGCTTTGCGCAATGTAAGTTGTTGATTGTTAGGTATATTCATCAGTTTTTATTTTATATTGTAGTTAGATACGAGTAATCAACTTCTAAGACCTCAGTATTTACGTAATCATTATTATGCGCATGAATATAAGATAAGAGCCATCTGATAGAAATCATATCTTGGAGCGAATTTCCTTTAAACAAATGAAGCTTATGTAGAATTAAACGATATACTTTTAAGAATTAAAATTATTTGCATGTTATCTCGTGTAGAAATTCTAGACATGTATTAGAGTGGACGCAACTTACCTTCCGATAAAACCAATTTGTTGTTGGCCGCATTGATTAGTACTGGCTGATGAGAAGCAACGATGATCGTAAGATTCTGTGCAAGCCCCACTAAGGTCTTGCAAATAATTTGTTCGCTCTCTGAATCCAGGGCGCTAGTTGGCTCATCTAGTAGTAGAAGCAAGGGCCGGTTGGATAGCGCCCTGGCAATGAGTATTCGCTGACGTTGCCCCCCTGAAAAAAGGCCACCACGCTCCCCAACAAGGGTTTCCATACCCGCTGGGAGTGCGCTAACAAACTCCCATGCACCCGCTTGACGCAATGCATATTCTGCATCGATACGAGTCAGATGAGGCGCTCCGATGAGGACGTTGTTGAGAATTGTGTCATGAAGTAAAGTGGTTTCTTGGGAAACGTAACCTATCAGACCCCGCCATTTATGTAAACTTAGTTCACTTAGAGGTACATCATTAATGTTTAGTTCACCTGATTCTGGTTCAATAAATCCACAAAAGAGATCTAATAGACTACTTTTCCCAACGCCAGAAGCTCCCGAAATAACGGTAAATGATTTCACGGGAAAATCAAAATTTAGGTCTTGAAATATTTTTTTAGTGCCATAACTAAAGTGTATGTTATGCAAGCTAATTTTATCTATTGTTATTAGATGTTTTGTGCCTGTATTTTTTTCAACTGCAATCTTCGCTGTTTCAATTGCTTTACGTAGAGACCAATAAGCACTTTCTTGAGTTATAAGACCTTGATACCGACGTTGAATTTTATTGAGTAAGGTTAAAATACGAATCAATAGAAAAGCTATAACCATTACCGAGGCAAGAGGTAAATGCCATATGATCAAAGCGAGATACAGACCAGTTGCCATTAGGCCGGCAAGCATGGGTTCTTGTAAGGCCATCAGGGCCTCCCGACTTATCACTTCACGTCTAGTAGCTCTCTCCAATCCTTTAGTTTGATCACTTAAGATAGAACTAGCTATATTCTCACGTGCCATTGCTTTTAACGATTTTGCCGAATTAATAATGTCAGAAAGATAGCTCAATAGAGAGCGTAGTAATTTTGTCTGAGTTTCTCCTGCGCGACGTGCGGCACGTATCAATTGATTAAGAATTCTCATCACAATCAAACCAATGAGGAATCCGAAAATGGTTATCTCCCACGAGACAAATGTAGCTACAACAACATAAACCATTACTTGTATTGAAAGAGCAAGCACATTAACGCCATGCTCAAAACCATCGGCTGCGCGATAGGCTTCCGTAGTAATAGAGTTAGAGAGTGAACCTATAGGCTGATGCAGATAGTATTGCCAGCGACTAGCAAGTATAGCCTGAAGCAACTCTAGACGTAGTTGACTCGTAAGACGTGCCACAGTATAGCCAACCTGCTTATTAGCTATTAACATGATCACGCTTTTAAAAATTATGCCACCAATAATAATGAGTAACATTCCGAGAGCTGTTGGTTCAATGCCCAGATCTTTTATTATTTGTAATATCTTCTCTCCGCCACTTGAATTGTTTTCGCCACTCATGGCCATTGAAAGCAAAGGAAGGGCGGCAGTTAGGCTGATTCCTTCAGCTACGCCCGCTATTAGTAGTGCAATTATTACGTATACGGTACGTTTAGGAGAAAGCTTAAAATAGGTAATAAGGATCTTCATAGGCTACATTTAGAATTTACTGATTATCATATATGAAATTAGCGATCAAATCCTAGCGACACTTTTAAGTACTAATAGTATTTGGTGTAGAAAGAATATGCGCAGAGTATGCTCTCATCAACGAAGCGAATATATTCTATCTAGTCTTGTTTCCCCGTGTAACCCCGTGCAACTCGATAGTACAGGCCACGAATTATCTTGTTGTCTCTTATTATTTCTCGATACTGAACTGGTCCAAGTTGATCAAGCATCTGATCAAGGTCATCACCCTGTCGAGTGCGCTCGACATGTTCGCGTTTCATGCCCACAAGAATAATTGGCCGAGTTGTAGGCAGCTGTGATGGAAACCAGAAGTCATACATAGCGCCACTATCCCCAAACATATTGTGCGAACGAATCTCCATAATATTTTCATTGTGACTATAGAAAGATAGGGCGCTTGCAACTGACCATTTGCTCATACCTACAACGATAGGCTCTTGTTCAGTCAATTGCCGGATGTCTTTAACTACATGCTGAATTTCATTTGTTGCTTCGCGCCAGAAATAATGTCTCATAAAATCAGGATATGGGATCCCCGGTACTCCCAATACCGCAAAATGCAGTATGAATGCATACGCAAATGTAAATGTTATGACTGTTGGTTTCCAGGCTGCTCGTAAACGACTTGAGACACTACGTAGATCACCGGTTTGAGATATCATCCATGCGATTGTTGGCAGTAATGCAAGCCACACTGGAGCGGTCCAATGAAATTTCGGTGAACCCAATAGACTGAGTATAAAGAACATTGTTAACGGCACACCGGTAAATACCCATACAAATAGACGTCTTCTTTTAGCGTGTTGATCTTGGTCACAGTCGCCACTTGATAGTAGTGCTAATAGTGCACCAAATGCACCCACCGGAGTTAACAGTATCAGAATGTACAAAAGAAGTTGGTGTGCAGAGAATTGATTTCCTATGCCACTGGCCCGTTGCGTTTGGAACAAAAATGAGACCCAGTTATGCTGAATATTCCATATGATGACTGGAGAAAACAGTAATAATGAGAGTGCTACTGCAAAGTATGGATGCGGACGACGCAACCAACGTCGTGCTGTTGGGTCTAGGATTACAAATAGTAAACAAGAGATGCCCAAGAGGCCCAGTGTGTATTTAGACAAAATACCTAAACCGAATGCAATGCCTATGCCTAGCCAAGCTCTGTTGCGATTATTCAGTAGTGCCCGTTCCATATAATATAGCGTAGCAGCCCAAGCTGCGAGTAGAGGAGCGTCTGGTGTCATTAGAATACCCATAGCGAAACCAAAAGGTAGTACGGCCAAGAGCATTACTGCGCGCATACCAGTTGATTTGTCATACAGGTTTATTGTTAATGCGTAGAGATAGCCCATTGTCACTAGACCGCTGACCCATGCCCCAATTCGCACGCCAAACTCATTGTCACCAAAAATCGCGGTACCTAACCAAATTAACCATGCAACCATTGGCGGGTGATCAAAAAAACTCCAGTCCATATGCTGGGCATATTTCCAGTAATACGCCTCATCAGGAATTAATTGTGCTTGACCGAGATAAATAAGGCGTAGCAGTACAACAAAAGTCACAATCCCAATTGAAGCGATGCGCCAACGCATATGGGGTGAAGGCGCACCCCTCTCGATCGGTGAAACATAAAAAATAGATCCAAGATAATTAATTCCTCCTGTTAAGACAATTGCCGGGAAGATTGCCAATAAGGCGGGTACTTCCCAAAAACTGATCAACAGAGCCAATACCCCACCCCTCATTAATAACGCAAATATATTAATTGTTAGAAAACGACCAAGTTTATCCCACCCTTTATAATCTGTAGTATGCGATCGGAATGACCATTCAGAATTAAGTAAGTAATGAACTGTAGTAGCAGCAAGGAAACTGATAATATGCGCTTGTGCAAGGCCAACCTCCTGACTGAAGAGCCATTGAAATAGGAGCACGTCGATTATCATGTAGCATAGACTGCTTGCTGTGAACCTATTGGTCGCAATAGCAGAGGCATTGTTGTTGGCGGATGTGGTAAGTCGCTGTAGATAACCCCACTGATGAGAAAATTGCGACTTTGGACTGTTACATGTTTGATCGAGACAGTGAACCGGTATTTCTGCTACCTTAAGTTTCTCCTGATTGGCTGCTAACAATTCGAGTAAAATCTTGCATTCAGGGGTGTGTTCTGGAATATTTTTAATTAGATAACGACGAAATGCAAAAAATCCAGAGGCCACGTCACTGACATCGCAGACGAGACGCCCAACCCAACTACCAATGTGCGATAACCATTGCCAATACAATGGTTGATTCGTAGTGTTGTTACCTGCTATATAGCGACTACCAATGGTCAAATCATGATCATTATTTAGAATCGGATTTACCATAGCCATTAATTGATCTGACGAGTGATCCAAGTTCGGGTTCATGACTACAATGACATCGCTGCGAGCTGCAGCAGCAGCAGCAAGAATTGGTGTGGCCAGATTTGTTTTCTCCGGATTTTCAAAAAGCCGTACATTCGATTGCTTTTGCCAAGTACGTAATTTATCTGACATATTATTATGTGAACCATCACCCACAACAATGATCTCAAAGTTATTAAATGGCAGGTCAAGTTTCAGTAAATTAGCTAATAGTGAATCAATGCGATCAGTTGCATTTAAAGCAGGAATGATTACAGAAAACCGCTCAGTAATTTTTTCTAGCATGTTGCAAGAAAAAGATGAGTGTGCCGGAGAGAGCAAATTGGGGGTATCTGACAATTTAATCGTTTTAATTTAATTATCATACTGAAGGAGTAAATGTATCGGAGAAGAACTCGTTTTCCGGGAGATCGCGTAGATTAATAAAATCTCTACGGGCTGCTTTAACCATTACTGAAGAACCACAGGCGTATACCTGATATCCAGCAAGACTCTCAAAATCTTCTAGCACCGCTTGATGCACCAGTCCGGATCTTCCCTCCCAGTTATCTGTTGGCAAGGCTTCTGATAATACCGGAATAAAGGTAAAGTTCTTGTGTTCTTCTTGCCATTGTCCTGCTAATTTTGCCAAATAAAGGTCGGTTTTAGTGCGAGCCCCCCAGTAAAGGACTATTTGCCGTTGATCATTTTGTGCATTGATCATGTAAAATTTGTGTTCAAGGATACTTTTAATTGGTGCAAAACCAGTCCCGCTAGCAACAAATATGATTGGTTTATCCGAATTTTCACGTAAAAAGAAAGTACCAAAAGGTCCTTCAAAGCGAAGAATATCTTTTTCCTTCATATCCGTGAACGCATGCTCGGTGAATGCACCGCCAGGGTAATTACGCACGTGTAACTGCAAAAACTCATCATTATGCGGTGCATTGGCTATTGAAAAACTTCGACGTTTTCCATTTTTCATTAGAATATCGATATACTGTCCAGAAAGAAATTGTAATCTTTCGCTGTGAGGAAGTTTGAGTGAAATAACCATCACATTAGAAGAGACCCGTTCTAATTTATGTACACGACAAGGCATTATCTTGATTTTAATATGCTGAATTGCGCTGATTTCTCTACACTCAATTATTATTTCAGATAGCGGTGTAGCACAACAAAACAGGGCCATACCTGCTAGCTTCTCGATTTCTGTTAATGTATCTTTATCGTATCTGCCAAAGTCTACTGTTCCTTGTATAATTTTTCCCTTGCAGGTACCACACGCACCATTGCGACAACCATAGGAAAGTGGGAAGTCGGCACGTAATGCAGCCTGTAATACAGTTTCGTCATTTTCTGCGATGAAAGTGTGGCCACTGGGGTGAATAGTTATTTGGTAAGTCATCAGATCGAAAGAGAGTGAGTAATAGGCATAAGTGAAAAAGGCGCAATAAATTTTGATGAAACAGACGCTTTTACTTGTTGGGTGCGGTGATATTGCTTTTCGGGCAGCTCCTTTGCTACGGAAGCATTACCGTCTATTAGGTCTATGTCGCCGTCCAGAAAATTATGCTAAGTTTCGTTTACATGGGATTGTTCCGCTTTCTGGAGATCTCGATGATCCGAGAAGTCTCGATAGATTTTCTGGAATCGCCCATGCAGTGTTGTACCTGGCGCCACCGCCTAATCACGGCGAGCATGACTCACGCACCGCTCATTTTTTAGCAATGTTAACAAAAACACTCAGGACTAATAGAAGAATTTTACCACAACGCGTTATTTACATCAGTACTAGCGGAGTGTACGGTGATTGTGGCGGCGCATTGATAAATGAAACTTGTCGATCTAATCCAATAACTAAACGCGCATTGCGTCGCATCGATGCAGAAAAAAAAATGCGTCACTGGGGGTTGCGTAATTACGTAAACGTATCAATTCTGCGTGTACCGGGAATATATGCGGCTGATCGTCTTCCGTTGACGCGCCTGCAGGCGGGCTCTCCAGCAGTTTTATCAGAAGAGGATAGTTATACTAACCACATACATGCTGACGATCTTGCGCATATTGTTTTTTCTGCGTTGCGTTATGCGAAGCCAGGAAGAGTGTATAACGTTTGTGATGATTCTTGTCTAAAAATGGGGGAGTATTTTGATTTAATTGCCGATCAGTTTAATTTGCCACGTCCTCCACGTGTCAGTCGTAATAAGGCCAGAGAATCCATATCAGCTAGTATGTGGTCATTTATGGAAGAATCTCGGCGGCTAATAAATTTCCGTATGAAGCATGAACTGAATGTAAAGTTACGCTATCTAACAGTGGCCGAAGGCATTGTGCAAAAGAATAATTGAATTAAAAAGTAAGTAAACTTAACTCACAGAATTAATAGACTAATGGGCATGATCTGCGATAATGGACCCCATACTTATTATTACTAATCTACCAGACAGAAGTAGTGCTTTAGTGCTGGCAGAGAAACTGATTGACTTACGTTTGTCTGTTTGCGTTAACATATTGGCTACTTGTACCTCTATTTATTACTGGCAAAATAAGATAGAAACTGCTAAGGAAATCCCTTTATTCATCAAGACTTTGGCACAACACTATACTGAAGTAGAGCAGACAATAAAAGCAATGCACCCTTATGAGTTACCTGAAATTATTGCTGTTCCTGTAACAAATTGTTTGCCCAAGTATTTGCAGTGGATGATTGATGAAATAGGAATTTCAGACAGAAAATGAACAAATCTAAGTTTTTGATGAACTTGACCCCGTACTTCCTGATGTCGATTTTGTTTGTCAGTGGTAATGCTTTTTCTGAAGAGAAGCAGCCCTCTAATTTGTTGTCCGGTTTGCAACAGTTTAATGCAAATTTTGGTCAGAGTGAACAGGAGCTATTACCCCCCGATCAAGCTTTTAAATTAACGGTTAGAGTACGTGATGCAAACACGTTAATAGCAGAATTTGAGCCAGCAAAAAACTATTATCTGTATAGAAATAAAATTGCATTTAAATCACAAAGTGTTGGAACATTTCTTGAGAAGATTGTGCTGCCTCAGGGCGAAATAAAAAATGATCCCACCTTTGGTAAAACTGAAGTTTACTACAAACCATTCCAAGCTATTATTTCATTAAGGCGAGATATATCTGCGACTGATCAATTAATTTTAGCGACAACTTATCAGGGTTGTAACGAACCCATAGGCGTTTGTTATGCTCCCATTGATCAAGTGATCCAATTAACGTTGCCATTGATTAAAGCCACGGTTGGCACAGCCGCTGAAGCGCCCAATAATTATGCGATCGCAACATCAACTTTTGAGATAGCTAAACCCGGTGTTGTTGAGGCATTGCCTGTATCTCCCATTATTGCAACAGAATCAAACAGAATAGATGAGATGTTTAAGAGCGGTAATTTTTGGCTCATTTTGACCGGTTTTTTCGGGATGGGCTTATTGCTCTCTTTTACACCTTGTGTATTTCCTATGTTTCCAATTTTGTCTGGAATTATTGCAAATAAGGGGCAACACATTACTAAGACTCACGGTTTTATTTTGGCCTTGACCTATGTCATGGGAATGGCGCTTACTTACGCTATAGCAGGCGTGGCCGCTGGACTCTCTGGGTCAATGTTATCAGCTATACTACAGAATATTTGGGTCTTAGGCGCATTTGCGCTGGTATTTGTTGCACTTGCTTTTTCTATGTTCGGTTTTTATGAAATTCAATTACCTGTTTCTTTGCAAAATAAACTTTCCAAAGAAACAGGACAATTGAAAGGGGGGTATTTGAGCAGCGTTTTTGGAATGGGTGCCTTATCTGCATTGATTGTTGGGCCTTGTGTGGCAGCACCATTGGCTGGAGCTCTGCTCTATATTAGCCAAACACGAGATGTAATACTGGGCGGTTCCGCACTCTTTACTATGGCCGTAGGCATGGGTGTGCCGCTACTATTATTAGGTGCATCAGCTGGAGCTCTCTTGCCAAAAGTAGGTCCTTGGATGGAATCAATCAAGCGATTCTTTGGTGTATTATTGTTGGGAATGGCAATCTGGTTGATGTCGCCGGTAGTTTCAGCCGTAGTCTTTATGCTGATGTGGGCAGCTCTACTTATTATCTCTGCTATTTATTTACATGCCGTAGATTCTCTGCCAACAGGAGCCTCTGGGGCCAAAAAGTTTTTTAAAGGGATAGGAATTATCGCATTATTGATCGGCATTGCTTTGTTGGTCGGTGTTTTATCTGGCAGTCGCGACATCTTACAACCTTTATCTAAGATTAATATTCTTAATGCTGACGTAGAAAGTGTTAACAGGAGAAATGATGGCGGTGAAGATCGGCTGATATTTCGGCGAGTCAAGTCATTAATCGAACTTGATCAATACATTCTTCAGTCCAAAAACAAATATATTATGCTGGATTTTTATGCCGACTGGTGTATCTCATGTAAAGAAATAGAGCGCTACACATTCACTGACAGTAAGGTAAAATCACGTCTAGAGGATGTAGTATTGTTGCAAGTTGATGTTACTGCCGGCACGCCTGATGACACAGCCTTACTGAATCGTTTCAAATTGTTTGGACCCCCGGGCATCATATTCATAGATCGCTATGGGAAAGAGGTGCCCGGTGCCAAGATTATTGGCTATCAGAATAAAGAAGAATTTCTTTCTATGCTAAATTTAATACTGATCTAGATAATGAAATTTAAACGAGCGTTATTGTATGTCGGTGTGGCGACATTTGCTGTTATTGGAGGCTTTCTATTACAAGGCCGGTTAGCCAGTGATCACTTAAAACCCTTGGTTAAAAATGAACCTCAGATAAGTGATGGAGCCCAAATGATTCTGAATGCTAGCCTACTAGACCTTCAAGGTCAGAGTCAGTCTATTGCACAATGGCGAGGCAAGGTTTTAATAGTAAATTTCTGGGCAACGTGGTGTGAACCTTGTCGCAGAGAAATTCCTGATTTTATTGAGCTTCAAGATCAATTTCGTGACCAAGGATTACTTTTTATTGGCATTGCGTTGGATCAAAAAAATCAAGTGATGACTTACAGCAAAGAGATGGGTATTAATTATCCGGTGTTGTTAGGAGGTATTGAAGCAATGACACTTGCTGAGGCAGCAGGGAATCGTCAATCAGTGGTGCCTTTCACAGTTATTATGAATCGTGATGGTAAGATTAGCAGTACCCATCTTGGTCGCGTCAGTCGAGATAAGTTAGAATCTGTGTTTAAGTTACTCTTATAAAATAGAAAAAATCATTGTGAGGTAGGTATATTACTTCTTACTCCATTCCTTGTGGCGCCTCAACTGACGATAGTTCCGAGTGGTTTTATAAATGATTCGTCATCATTCTCGTCATAAATAATTCATAAAAATTTCACAGTCCTGTCATATTTTCTTGTTACCTTTGCCTCCAGTTGTATTAATATTTTTTAATGGAGAAAACCATGAAGGTAATAAAAGAAAAGAAATTACTATTGGCCGTCGCATTTATGGCCATAGGCACAAGCGTATCAACAAATGTACTTTCCATGGACTTGTATGTTAATACTAAGACCAAACAAATTTATACAGAATCGGGCCCAGACCGCGAACTGATCGGTTCTTTTGAAAAAACTGGAGATGCAACTCCTGTAGACAGAAATGTTGAATTAAAAATCAAAGCAGAAAGGGCGCAACTTGTTGGTAAAGTCGAAGGTATGGAGGAAAAACTTCAGAAGAGTGCCGTAGTTAAAGCAGATGAGAATGGCTTGCAACTCGAAAGTGCTGATGGTGATTTTAAGTTTAAAGTGGGTGGTCGTATACAAACAGATCACTCGTATAGCCCTGGTGACAAGTACACAAAGACGCACAGTACAGGGGTTCGGTCTCATGCCAATGACGGCACTGAAATACGTCGAGCACGTATTGACCTTATTGGTACAATCTATAAAGATTGGAATTTTAAATCACAAGTAGATTTTGCGGATAACGCAGTCGCCATTAAAGACATGTATGTGGGGTATGGTGGTTTTAATAAAATAGGGCAAAATTGGGGCATTGACCACATCAGAATCGGTAATCAAAAACAAGCGTTCAGCCACGAAATGCTACAAAGCTCAAATGATACGCTCTTTCAGGAACGGTCTTTGATGAACGTCTTGAACTATAAGATGATTGATCGTGCCATTGGTATCAATGTTCACGCCAGTGGCAAGGGTTGGACAGGTTGGACAGCTCAGGCTGGTCTTTATGGTGGCTCACCAAAGCCTAGCACTAGCAGTCGTGATGAGGGTTACGGTACCAGCGCACGTGTCACTCTCTCACCAATTGAAGAGAAAGGTAAGTTGTTACATTTTGGTATCGCAGGAAATTATAGAAAACCAAGTGGTGACGGCCAAGTTAATGACACAGCCACTGGCGTTAACTTAGAGTATGAGACAACGCATATGACCGATTTGCTACCGATGAATAAAACAATCACTTCAGTTGAAAGTATTGCCATGCTTGGGGTAGAAGCAAATGGCATATATGGACCAGCGAGCGTTGGTGGTGAATACACCAGTATGTGGATATCACGCCATAATAATACTCCTTATCATTTCAATGCCTGGTATGGTGAGGCCGCTCTCTCATTAACTGGCGAATCACGTAATTATAAGAAAGGGGTAATGATGAGATTAGAACCAGCGCAGAATTTTAGTTTTGCTAAAGGCGGGCTGGGTGCATGGGAATTGGCAGCACGTGTCAGCGGGGTCAGTTTGAATAATAATAGCCTTGCGGGCGGAGAAATGAAAACTGTCACAGCTGGATTAAATTGGTACGCCAATAAGAATGTGCGTTTTATGGTGAATTACGACAAAGCCATCTCTGCCAATGGCCTGTTAGTTGATAACATGAAGAAGTTGAATACCGTTATGTTCCGGTCACAGATAGCATTTTAATTGTCGGAGTAAC
>BJGV01000003.1 GCA_014190895.1 Nitrosomonadaceae bacterium
CTTTTTTTGCTGCTGTTTTCTTTGCTGCTGCTTTTTTTGCTGCTGTTTTTTTTGCTTCTGGTTTTTTTGCTGCTGCTTTTTTTGCTTCCGGTTTTTTTGCTGCTGCTTTTTTTGCTGCCGGTTTTTTTGCTGCCGGTTTTTTTGCTACCGCTTTCTTTGCTGCTGGTTTTTTAGTAGTTGCCATTTCAACCTCCGGATTAAAGTTACATGGGACTAAAAATTACTACACTTGTTACACTTACTACCACATGCACAATTAAAGATCAGCGAAAATATTAAGAATAACGCTTACCAAATTGGGCAGCAGTTCTTTTACTACAAGATAATTTTTATAATCATGCTTGTAGGATATCTATAGAATTTATCTGTTTTCATATAAACTTTTATTTAAATAATATATTTAATATGTGAATGCACAGTACTAGGGTTAATCATTAACCGTCGTTTAGTCCCAATTTAGAGCGCCTCCAGTTTGATATTCAGTAACGCGAGTCTCAAAAAAATTCTTTTCTTTCTTTAAATCAATCATCTCAGACATCCATGGAAATGGGTTTTGAGCTCCCAAGTAAAGGGAATCCAAACCAATTTGCTGACATCGACGATTGGCAATATAACGTAAATACTCCTTGAACATTGGTGCGTTCATTCCTAAGACGCCACGTGGGAGGGTATCTTCAGCATAGCGGTACTCAAGTTCTACAGCTTGTTTCATTAATTCGTTAATCTCATTACGGAAATCTTTAGTCCAAAGATTTGGGTTCTCCATCTTAATTTGATTAATAACGTCAATCCCGAAATTACAGTGCATTGATTCATCTCGTAAAATATACTGATACTGCTCTGCTGCACCAGTCATTTTATTTTGTCGTCCCAAGGCTAATATTTGTGTAAAGCCAACATAAAAAAATAATCCTTCCATAATACAAGCAAAAACGATTAGACTTTTCAGTAACTGTTGATCGGTCTCTAATGTGCCTGTCTTAAATTGTGGATCTGTGAGTACGTCGATAAATGGGATTAGAAATTCGTCTTTGTCTCGGATTGAAGCTATCTCGTGATAGGCATTAAAAATTTCTCCTTCATCTAGTCCCAGAGATTCAACAATATACTGATAAGCGTGAGTATGAATTGCCTCTTCAAAAGCCTGACGTAATAGGTATTGACGACATTCTGGATTAGTGATGTGACGATACGTACCGAGCACAATATTGTTTGCTGCTAGCGAGTCTGCGGTCACAAAGAAACCTAAATTACGTTTGATCAGACGACGCTCGTCTTCGGTAAGTCCATGGGGGTCTTTCCAGAGAGCCACATCTCGACTCATATTAATTTCTTGCGGCATCCAATGATTGGCACAAGCAGAAAGATATTTATCCCACGCCCATTTATATTTAAATGGCACTAATTGATTTACATCAGTCTTACAATTAATGATTCTCTTGTCTTCTACTGATACGCGCCGGTTCGTGTCATTAACAGCGTGCCGTTTAATATTTTTACTATTGTCAATCTCACTGCTATCAATGTCCTCTACAGCTAAGATTCTTTTTAAATGTAGATCTTGAGTTGTAGATAGAAGTTGCTTGTCTTCAAATATCAACATACCTTTCCTTTATTCTTTAGAGTTGTGTAAATTATTGGCATGATTCACACTCGGGGTCATCTATAGAGCAGTACTTTAATTCGGTTAACAATGGAGAAACATTCAGTGGAATTATCCCGTTGCTTATAGATACCGCATTTAAAGCGCCAGCTCTAACTGTAGATTTTTCAGCAGCAGTTGCGCCCAGTGTACGCAGATAATAGGTAGTTTTTAATCCCCGTAGCCAGGCTAATTTATAGGTCTCATCTAACTTCTTGCCAGAAACACCCGCCATATAGATATTGAGTGACTGTGCCTGATCGATCCATTTTTGACGTCTTGCTGCGGCCTCAATTAGCCAGTGGGGCTCAATCTCAAATGCGGTAGCATAAAGTTTACGCATGTCTGCTGGCACCCGATCTATCTTACTTAAAACACCATCAAAGTATTTTAGATCCGAAATCATCACCTCATCCCAAAGTTTAAGTTTCTTCAAATCATTTACTAAACACTCATTAGCAATGGTGAATTCGCCAGATAAATTAGATTTGACGTAAAGATTTTGATAGGTTGGTTCAATACTAGCAGATACACCGATAATATTAGAGATGGTCGCAGTCGGTGCAATAGCCAAACAATTGGAATTACGCATTCCATGCTTTTTGATATGTTCTCGTAGCGCACCCCAATCTAACGTAGTTGACATATTTATCTCAACATACCCGCCTCGTTCTTTTCGCAAGAGATCAAGAGTGTCTTGGGGTAAAATACCGCGGTCCCATAGACTGCCGCTATAGGAAGCATAACAACCCCGCTCTTTGGCCATCTCAGTAGAAGCCCAGTAAGCGTAGTAAGCCACCGTTTCCATTGAGTAATCCGCAAATTCTACCGCTGCCTCAGAGGCATAAGGAATACGCAACATGTGAAGACAGTCTTGGAAACCCATAATACCAAGTCCTATCGGTCGATGCCTAATATTAGAATTCCGAGCCTTAGCAACAGCATAAAAGTTAATATCAATTACATTATCTAGCATGCGCAGAGCGGTTTTAATGGTGTTTTTAAGTTTATTTGTGTCAAGCTTACCCTCGTGAATATGGGCGGCCAAGTTAATTGAACCGAGATTACACACGGCAATCTCCTGACTATTCGTGTTCAAAGTAATTTCAGTACAAAGATTAGAACTATGAACCACACCTTCGTGATTTTGTGGCGAGCGGATATTACATGGATCCTTGAAAGTAATCCAGGGATGGCCAGTCTCAAACAACATACTGAGCATTTTCCGCCATAATTGTTGCGCAGGAATTTTTTTGTATAGCTCAAGTTCCCCATTTAGAATTTTTGCTTCATACGCAAGATAGGCCGACTCAAAAGCTTTGCCAAATTTCTCATGTAAATCAGGTACGTCAGAGGGTGAAAATAAGGTCCACTCACCTCCTTCCATTACACGCTTCATGAGTAAATCTGGGACCCAGTTAGCGGTGTTCATATCATGAGTGCGACGGCGATCATCGCCAGTATTCTTACGTAACTCTAGAAACTCCTCGATGTCTAAATGCCATGATTCTAGATAGGCACAAACTGCACCTTTACGTTTCCCGCCTTGATTTACTGCCACAGCGGTGTCAGATACGACTTTTAAGAACGGCACAACGCCTTGTGATTTACCATTAGTACCTTTGATACGTGCACCCATTGCTCGTACTGGTGTCCAGTCATTACCCAGCCCTCCAGCGTACTTAGCAAGCAGGGCATTTTCTTTGATCGCCTCAAAGATTCCATCTAGATCATCTTCTACCGTTGAGAGATAACAAGAAGACAATTGTGATCGACAGGTGCCGGAATTAAATAGAGTTGGAGTGGAACTCATAAAATCAAAATTTGATAAGATGTTATAAAACTCAATTGCACGAGCTTCACGATCAACTTCATTTAGTGCAAGCCCCATCGCTACACGCATAAAGAATGCTTGCGGTAACTCAATACGCCGGTCTCTTACATGCAAGAAATAACGGTCGTACAGAGTTTGCAGGCCTATATATCCGAACTTAGAATCGCGGGAAGCATCTAGCGCTTTTGCTAGGACAGGTAGATCAAACTGCGCTAAGCGCTCATCTAATAATTCAGCAGAGATGCCATGTTTAACGAAGTTGGGGAAATAATCTGCATAACGGGTTGTCATTTCTTGTTGGGCCACTTCTTCACCCAATACTTCATAACGGATATTGTGTAATAATAATCGTGCGGTGACATAACTATAAGCCGGTTCTTTTTCAATCATCGCACGAGCCGAAAGAATCGTAGATTTTCTCACCTCCGCTGTTGGCACTCCGTCATACAAATCTTTCAATGTCGCTTTCAGTATTAACGCGCTATCTACTGTTCCACTTAAATTTGTACAGGCAGATTCAATTAATGCTAATAACTTTACCGTATCGAGTGGAATCCTTAACCCGTCTTCTAACACATGTAAGATGCTAACAGGGGCCTCTGCTGTAGCCTGATTTTTTTGCTTTAACCTCTCACGCGTTCTATCTTCGCGATAAAGTACGTAAGCACGCGCTACGTCCTGTTCGCCAGAGCGCATTAATGCTAATTCCACTTGGTCTTGGATATCTTCAATATGAAAAGTCCCGCCAACAGGTTGATGACGAATCAGGGCACTTACTACATTTTCAGTTAAGTGGGCTACCAATTCTCTGACTTTAGTCGAAACAACGCCTTGTCCTCCACTGACCGCTATGAATGCTTTATTCATAGCAATTAAAATTTTGTTGGGCATAAAGGCTACTACCGAACCATTACGACGAATAATTTTATATTGGGAATAATGCAAATCTTGCGAGGGAGCGACTGAGGAAAGATTGTAGTCCAATGGTGTTGCAGGTTTTGTACTGTCTGCTACAAGTTGCATAATTAATCCTTCTTTTTAATGCAATAACTATATTTCTGTTTCAGTGAAAAAATGCTTGGTATGTCTTCTAACTACTACATTTAGTATCAAAACTAGTTAATTGAAACCAATTCTAGTAGGTTGATGAAATAATGCAAGTGTTTTTTGATATTATTATTCTTTAAATAAAAAGCTCTCAAGTGATTTAATTCGGTACAGAGCTCTCTGGGGAAATTAAGTAAAAAAAAATTCCGATAACCCTCTGTTGTTATTCAAGTATATTGGATGTGATGCGTTATAAATAAATATTGCATCAATAGACGTCTCTCAAAAATATTAATTTTATTTATTACTGAGCAAGTGATGCAAGAATTCTAATTGAGACCATCTGAACAATTAAATTAAATCTTACTAACGTCTTCAACATAGATGCCTAACAACGTCCCACATGAGCGCAAATCGTTAAGGACAGACAGTCCATTTTGGATCAAAATTTCTGACGTCGAATGACAACTTTCTGCGGCAATATTTTCAAGCGCAACCTGGCCAGTCAATTTGGCCCTAGGTTAGGTTTAAGAACTGAAGTGAATAACATGAACTCGGTCCATTCATAATGCACAAGACTCAACACACAATCTGGATATCTAACAGGATTTGAGGGGTTGCTTACTTTTGTCGTCTAAATCCTAGGATCTTCATGGGAACCATGATTTTAAGCAATAAATAATTACACATAAGAAAAGTAGTTATTTCTTCATCTCGCCATGCGGGCTGGGGCCACTCGGGGGGGTTCCACCAGATTTTATCCCAGCTGCGTAACGGTCCGCCTCACCCTTATCGACAAAACCATCCTTATTAACATCTATCTTGTCAAATATGACTTCATGGTGTTTTATAAATTCTTCCCTACTCACTTTTCCGTCTTTGTTCTTATCTACCATCGACATGCCGTATTTATCCTCGCTAGCCTTTGCCCCGGGAGATTTAGTAGCATCTGCTCTGTCGGCATAGGCAAGTAGGTAGGTTTTGTCGAGAGACTGCATAACAAATGGGTTGTCAGTTGCAGAAGCGACAGACGCATTAACAAGAGCGGCAGCAAAAGCAGAACTAATAGCAACAGAGATAATAGATTTTTTATTGGGCACAGCACCCCCTCCTCTTTAATAAATTTTTTATCAAATTAACTTGTATGTGGTTATCTTGCACTGTCAATAATAAGTAGAATGTTTTCATCAGAGAAATACGTTATTGGTCATTACGTGGATAACAAATGACGGGCATGGTGACCCGTCATTTATTGTAATTATCCCTTCAGTGCAGACATCGGTGCGCCAAAGTTGATGTGAAAAGCTGCCCCGCCAATTACAAGCGCTGGAACTGATTTAACACCAGCTCCCTCGGCGACACTTATTTGATCTTTTTGCTCACCTAGGTGTACGATTTTTACATCGTAACGTGCCAGATCTAGAGCTTCGGCAACTTGATGTTCGGCTTCGATACATACAGGACAACCAGCATGATAAAAAATAGCGGATGTTTTCATGGTTAATCTCCAAAAAAATTTAATAATTACTAGGTTTACTCGTCTCGCAACAAAAAAGAATGCGTAATTCTGAGATGCTTCCATTATACCTCTTAGCGGCCTATTAATGCCAGTTTATGTATCCCGCTTCCTTCGCGGAAAGACAGTTAAACTAAATTAAAAATTTAGGCATAGCGAGGTTTACTAGCGTGATAGCTTCACAGGATCTGAAGCGCAAAAAATGGAAGCAAGGGCTTTTTTGAATTTCTGTAAAGAACGTCTCAAAGCGGTCCTTATTTCAATTGCTTTACTGATAAACAAGCCTTATCAGACTTTTTCGCCATCCCTTACTTATAATTCTTTTTCTGCTTTTAGCAATAAGGCCATTCCATAGAGTAGTTTTTTATTTTTACCGGTAATTTTCGTTGCAAGTTTAACGGCCTGCTTTAAGGAGAGTTCTTCGAGCAATAATTCCAACACATCCTTAGTCTGTTCGTCTATTTCTGTTACATGTTGAATTTCTGCACCAGACACCAATAATACGAATTCCCCCTTCTGTTGATTAGGGTCCGTCTGTAACCACTTAAGAGCGTCGCCCAAGGCACAAGTATAGATAGTTTCAAATAGTTTTGTGAGTTCCCTGGCAATAGTAAGCTGACGATGCGAACCCAATACTTCAGCTAAATTTGATACACACTCTAGAATCCGATGAGGGGCCTCGTAAAACACTAGGGTGTAAGGTAGCAATTTTAACTTCTCTAGTTCGCGTCTGCGCATTCCTGCTTTAGCTGAAAGAAAGCCATAAAAAAGGAAATGAGAGGCATCTATTCCAGCTGCGGATAAGGCGCATAACACAGCACTGGGACCCGGAACAGGCACTACTTTATAGTTCTGTTCTTTCACCATGTTAATTAAAATTGCTCCGGGATCCGATATTCCGGGTGTGCCAGCATCAGTAACCAAAGCAACCGACTTTCCTGCTGCCAGCAGGGCTAGAATCTTTGCCGCCGCAACTCTTTCATTATGCTGATGCAAGACCATCATCTTTCTAGTTATCGAATAGTGTGTCAATAAATATCCGGTAGTACGAGTGTCTTCAGCGGCAATCATGTCTACCGTCGCCAATACATCCAGCGCTCTTAGGCTGATATCGCGCAGGTTGCCTATCGGAGTAGCAACTACATATAATATACTTTCTGATAACGATGTCATTACAGTACGGTGCTCCATATTAGTTTTCTAGTGTAAAGTATTCCACTAAAGAGTTGTTCTTATCAATGTATCAATTCACACGTTCGATATATCAAAACAAATGGAGCGGATAGTTTTTACAGGCTATGGTCAGGAGAAAACCGCACTAAATATTAGTGAGGGATATATGAAAAAAACCGCAGAATTGATTGCTCAGCAACATTGTATGCTCAATCTGATTTTAATTTGACGTCAAGCCTCTGATTACAAAGAACAGGTTCATAACTTACTTTTTAGGCACTTTTAATGCTACCGACCCACTTTCTTACTCAGCTCCGATCTTCGTTACCACCAGATCAACTCTATACTGATCCGGTAAATTGTTATGCTTACGCCTATGATAATAGTAGAAAGATATTCCCACCAGATGCGGTGGTGTTCCCGCTTACCTCAGAGGAAGTGCAGACCGTTGTTGTACTTTGCAATGCGTATAAAATTCCACTTACGCCACGTGGCCGTGGCACTGGTACCTCGGGAGGAAGCCTTCCAGAACAGGGCGGGGTGGCGCTGTCTTTGGAACGCATGCTGCGTATTCTTGTTGTTGATCCCGCTAATCGCGTCATTGTAGCTGAACCAGGGGTGCTCAATCAATCAGTGCAGGACGCAACCAAACCCCATGGATTATTTTGGCCACCAGATCCTTCTAGTGCAGCATACTCTACCATAGGCGGGAATCTTGCTACTTCTGCTGGTGGCCCTCATGCAGTGAAATATGGCACCACTCGCGATCATGCTCTGGGATTAAAGGCGGTAACAGGAAAAGGCGAGATCATTAAGACCGGTTGTTACACTACCAAGGGTGTTGTGGGTTATGATCTTACCCGACTGTTAATAGGCTCTGAGGGAACGCTGGCTATCATCACCGAGGCAACGCTTAAGCTTACTCCATTACCGCAAGCCATTAGTGGCCTTACTGCACATTTCCTTGATGCCGCAAGTTGTTCTGCTGCGATAGTTGCAATCATGGCACTTCATCGGACCCCTAGCGCCCTTGAATTTCTTGACAATGGTTCGCTTAATTTAATACGAGGACGTTTCCCTGATATGTTACCAGCAGACTCTCGAGCCATGCTGATGATAGAAATTGATGGATCGCCTAATGAAATTAGGGATTCTAGTGCCGCTATCCTTTCTGCGTGTCGTAATAAAGGATTAATAAAATCAGAACAGGTCGCTGATGCTGTCAGTTTGTGGCAAATTCGTAAGGCATTGTCACCATTACTGCGCGATATTGCCCCAAAGAAAATTAATGAGGATGTGGTCGTGCCAATAGCTACATTGCCAGAATTTCTCGATAAATTGGCATTACTAAGTTCCAACTATCAAATTGCTAATGTTAATTTTGGCCATGCTGGTAACGGTAATATTCATGTAAATTTACTAGTCAACCAAGATAATGCTGATGAGATGGATCGCGCAGAAAAGTGTTTAAACGAGATATTTGATCTAGTAATTAAACTGAATGGCACGCTATCGGGAGAACATGGGATTGGTAGCGAAAAACGCGCTTATATCGGCAAGGAGATTGACGAAATAACATTGGCATTAATGAGAGATATAAAGTTGGTGTTTGATCCTAATAATATTCTTAATCCAGGAAAATTATTTCCCCAAACCAAGAATCCGAATCACGACAAGATTTGTTAAATACAGAAAGATGTTGCCTGATAAAAAAACGCGGTGTGTTCTTTGCTACGAAGCCGGTATCAAGAAACTACCGATAATAGCTCTGTAATGTCGTGAGTAAATACATCTACGCCTTTATCAGAGCCTACAGATAACCTCAACTTTCCTGCCGCATCAAAAATATAAGTTCTAGTAGAGTGGCTTTTGATTGCCTCATTTACGACATTCTCCCCCTGTCCTCGATAGATGCCTTTAAACTCTTTAACCACCTCTTCTATTACTTGTGCTTCACCAGATAAACCCATGAAACTCGGATTAAATGCAGAGAGATATTTCTCCAGTAATGCAGGGGTGTCGCGTTCTGGATCAATTGTTACAAACAACACCTGTACATGATCCGCTTGCTTGCCAAGTTTCTCCATGGCAGCGGCAATTTTATCCATAGTAGCGGGACATGCATCTGGACAACTTGTATAGCCAAAAAATAGAACTACAACTTTACCTCTGAAATCGGCCAAAGAACGAATCTTGTTGCTATAGTCTGCCAACCGAAAATCTTTACCAAAATTAGCGCCCGTGATGTCAGTAGACAGAAATTCTGACTTAGCTTTTCCATCACAACCTGACAAAAGAATTGCTGTCAGAAACACTGTAAGTACGAAAGAATTAAGTCTCTTCATTCCGCCGCTTAAAAACGAATATAGTGGTCTACTAATAATGCAACAAATAAAACTGCCAAGTAAAAAATTGAATAACGAAAAGCCTTGCGTGCAAGTTGATCACTATAATTAACGTATATTCTTACTGCATAGTACATAAATACAGCGTCTAACATTAGCACACTGATAAGATAAATTAACCCGCTCATTTTTGTAGCGTACGGCATTAATGTCACGGCACAAAGTATGAAAGTATAAAGTAGTACGTGCAAGCGAGTGAATTGATCACCATGGGTCACCGGCAACATTGGCATGCCAACCTTGGCATATTCTAATTTTCGATAAAGAGCCAATGCCCAGAAATGTGGCGGAGTCCACGCAAAGATTATAAGAAATAACAACAAAGCGTCAGCAGAAACCTCTCCGGTTACTGCTGTCCACCCAAGCACAGGGGGCATTGCACCAGAAGCCCCGCCAATGACAATATTTTGCGGCGTTAAAGGCTTCAGAATCACTGTGTAAATAATGGCATAACCAACAAATGTAGCTAGGGTGAGCCACATGGTGAGTGGATTGACCCAATGATAAAGTATGAACATGCCAGTCCCGCCAACTACCGCCAGAAAAATAAAAGTTTCTGGGGAACTAACCTCGCCCTGTGGTAATGGTCTGCCGCGAGTGCGCGCCATAACTCCATCAATTTTCTGCTCTACTAAACAATTAACTGCCGCAGCTGCACCAGCGACTAAAGCGATGCCTAAAGTACCAAAGATCAGGGCATTTATTGGGACAGCACCAGGAACGGAAAGAAACATACCGATAAACGCAGTAAAAACGATAAGCGAAACAACTCTTGGTTTTGTTAACCGGTAGAATTGCTGTACACGTGATGCTGTCTGTTGCCAAGATAGGCTAATAGCCATAGTAATAGTCGTCTTCTAATGTGGCGCAGTAAGATGCCTGTTTTTAACCAATCTGCGAAATCTTAAGCAATCGTTTTAAATCCTTGAGCATTAATGACGGATCAACATCTTTAGGAAAACGCATCATAAGATTACCTAATGGATCAATTACATAAATATGATCATGTTGTGACACCTTGGCTGGGATGGCCTCCAATAACTTGTTGTTTTTTGCATTGATAAGCCAGGTTCCCTTAAATTCTTTTTCTATATTGATTTCCGGTATTCTATCATCGTCAATTAATAATACTCGCTCTATTCGTTGCATTTCAGTTTTTTGGCTTAAACGTACTTGGCGCATATAATAAAGCTTCTTGCGACACGATTCTTCGCAGACTCCTGAATCTATTACTAGTAATACCCATTTGCCACGTAACTGATTAATACTAAATGACGTATTATCAATTCTGTGCAAAATAGCTTCCGGTAAAGGCTTTGTTTCCATCAGTTCGCCGTAGTTGACGCTACCTGATGGAGTTCCCAAGAAGTAAAGCAGATAAGAAAGTATTATCGGCGCGCCCATTAAAAGCATTAATAGGAGCAATTTGCGTTTATGTGTTCTTGGGGTTATCTCGTTTGACACTTAGCACCAAATATAATAATAATACTGCCAGCGCCATTGAAAACCATTGAAATGCATAACCAAAATTTCTGGCTGAACCAGAATCAGGACGGTCCCACTGGCGCACTAATCCATCTTTTAAGTCATCTTGTTGCAATATCAATATCGGTTGAAGGACAAGTTTCGTGGTTTCACGATAATGTTCTAGATTGAGATTCTCCCAAACTTTGCCTGCTACTGTTTCCACAGAAAGTTCTAGTGTCTTCTGTGTTGGCGAGTGCGCAATTCCTGAAATAATCACTTGATCAGTAGGAGTGAATATTTTCGGCAAATCGCTTCGGCTACGACCTGCTGCCACCCATCCCCGGTTAACTAGGACATGCGTAGAGCTCCTTCCTATTTTGACTGGTGTGATAACTTGGTAGCCTATTACGCCTCGATGTATTTTATTATCTAAGTAGATTGTGTGCGATGGCACATATGTACCACGCACCTCCACTTGACGGAATTGAAAATTTTTAAGCTCGATCGGCGTTTCTGGCAGTAGTGCTATCGGTTGGTTTGACAGTAAATTTAGTTGCTCTTGTCGTGTTTCTTTTTCACGAGCCCGAGAAATTTGCCAGTTACCTAGCATTATCATAGTGATGATAACTAATGCGGCAATAACTGTTGGCCATAATTTAGCTGTAAACCGCCAGCCCGAAATAGTCATTGTATAGTTTGCTACACTTGGCTAGACTTCTATTACATTTCAATATCTACACTTACAGTTATCGCGGAAAATTTTGAAAACTATTGCTGCCTTATTTTTTATTTTCATACTCTTTAGTCTAATCTCTGCGCTGTACTATATGGTCAAAGACAAAGGCGAGGGAACACGTATGCTTAAATCTCTCACATTACGTATTGGCTTATCGATCGTTTTATTCTTGATGCTAATGCTTGGATACTATCTAGGCATCGTTCCCGGTAAACAATAATTTTTTTAGTTCTCTCGTATTTTTACAAATTTACTACACTAACCAGTACACAAAAATAAACAGCCCTAACCAGACTACGTCAACAAAGTGCCAATACCAAGACACTCCCTCAAAACCAAAATGGTGTTCTGGTTTAAAGTGGCCAGATAGTACGCGACAATAAATCACAGTTAGCATAATGGCACCCAATGTCACATGGAAGCCATGAAAACCAGTTAGCATATAAAATGTAGCGCCATAGGCTCCACTAGTAAGTTTTAAATCCAACTCAGAATAGGCATGCATATATTCGTAAGCCTGACAACCTATGAAAAGAAAGCCTAGAAGAATTGTCAAAAATAGGCCCCACTTTAATTGTCCGCGTTTGTTCAATTTCAGCGCCCAGTGAGCCCAAGTAACAGTTACACCGGAAGTTAAAAGCAAAAACGTATTAAAAGCAGGCAGACCCCATGGTCCCATGGGGGTAAATTTCTGGGTTATACCTGGACCAGATGCAGGCCACCCGCCGGCAAAATCGGGCCATAAAATCTTATGCTCCAAATCAGAGAGCCACGGAACCGATAGTACTCGCATGTAATACAGCGCGCCAAAGAAAGCGGCAAAAAACATTACTTCTGAGAAAATAAACCAGCTCATTCCCCAACGAAAAGATTTGTCTACCTGATCATTAAATTTACCGGCTTCACTTTCTCTGGCCACTGTACGAAACCAACCAAAAATCATGTAAAAGAGAATAGAAAAGCCAATTGTGAGTAGCCAGTAGCCCGCTGGAATTTTATTGACACTGAAAGCGGCACCAAATCCCATAAAAAGAAGAGCAATAGATCCGGTAATGGGCCAGGTTGATGGGGCTGGTACATAGTAACGAGCGGTTTCTTGATTCATACACATTCTCCTGCTTGTATTTTAATTGATCTTTAACCCGTGGCAAATTTTACTAACAGCAACACACTCCCAACAAACAGGGCTCCGCCAATAATTCCACCGATAACTATTTGTTTCAATGTTAACGACTCTATATCTGCAACATGGTCACTTTTTTTTCGTATTCCAAGAAATGCCCAGAATACAGCTTTTGCTACTTTTATCGGCGACGCTTTAATAGCTTTTTCTGTACTCATATTTTAACTAATTTATTCTCACCTTCTGAAGCAGACGCGCTATTAATTTCAAAAAATGTATACGAAAGAGTCACGGTATTTATATCGGTTGGTAACTCTGATTCAATTACAAATTGCACTGGCATCTGCCGAACTTCATGTGGTTTCAGAACTTGTTTACTGAAACAAAAGCACTCTAACTTCTTTAAATGTAACGAGAGTAATTTCGGGGCATAACTAGGTATTGCTTGGCCAGTGGTCTCATAGTTCGAGTCATTTCTGATTTCATACATTACCTGCACTAACTCGCCCGGATGAATCTGCACACTTGATTTCAATGGTCTAAATTTCCACGGTAACTTGTGCACATTGGCATCTAGTTCGACTGTTACAGAGCGCCCTGTATTAATCTGGGCATCCTTTGTTAGCGTATCTGGTTGCAGTAAGTTATTTATTCCAGTAACTTCACAAATTTTCTTATAAAATGGTATTAAAGCAAAGCCAAAAGCAAACATTGTTACTGTCACAATGAGAAGCTTTTTTAACATCGCCAAGTTTGGCGGTGTCATATCATCCCCAGTGTTTTAACATAAATATTATGGCAATTAGCGCCACAATGCCCCAAAGAACCAGCGCAGTTTTGATATTACCGCGCCGCCTATCTGAACTTATTGACATGCCCTTCTCCCCAGTTACTTAACTATCGGGGGCGTTTCAAAGCTGTGGTAAGGTGGTGGTGATGGCAGTGTAAACTCGAGCGTATCCGCACCTTCCCACACTTGATTAGTCGCTTTTTCTCCACCACGAATGCATTTTAATATCACGTACAAGAATAATAGCTGACTCAAACCAAAACCAAATGCACCAATACTTGAGATCTGATTAAAATCAGCAAACTGTAAGGCGTAATCTGGGGTGCGGCGTGGCATGCCAGCCAGCCCCAAGAAATGCTGCACAAAGAAAGTAACATTAAAGAAAATCATGGATAACCAGAAATGTGTCTTGGCCAGGGTCTCATCATACATATGACCGGTCCATTTTGGTAGCCAGTAATAAGTCCCGCCGAACAGCGCAAACAAGGATCCGGATACCAGCACGTAGTGGAAGTGGGCAATTACATAGTAGGTTTCTTGTAACTGGATGTCTACTGGCACGATTGCCAAAACTATGCCGCTGAAACCACCGAGAGTAAAGAGAAAAATAAATCCAATAGCAAACAACATAGGGGCTTCGAAAGTCATTGAACCTTGCCACATGGTGGCGGTCCAGTTAAATACCTTTACCCCAGTTGGCACCGCAATCAGCATGGTGGCGTACATAAAGAACAATTGTGCGGAAACTGGCATACCCACAGTGAACATGTGATGCGCCCAAACGACAAATGACAGAATCGCAATTGAAGAGGTGGCATAAACCATTGAAGAGTAACCAAACAAAGGCTTGCGCGCAAAGACGGGGATAATCTGAGAAACGATACCAAATGCTGGTAGTATCATGATATACACTTCTGGATGCCCAAAGAACCAAAAAATATGTTGGAACATTACTGGATCACCGCCACCTGCCGCATTAAAGAAATTAGTGCCGAAATGACGATCCGTCAGCAACATGGTGACCGCACCTGCCAGCACCGGCATGACCGCAATTAGTAAATAGGCAGTAATCAACCAAGTCCAAACAAATAATGGCATTTTCATCATGGTCATGCCAGGGGCGCGCATATTCAAAACGGTAGTTACAATATTAATTGACCCCATGATGGAAGAAGCGCCCATAATATGAACAGCAAAGATGGTCATGTCCATTCCCATTCCCATCTGAGTAGAAAGAGGCGGGTAAAGTGTCCAGCCTCCTGCAGCCGCACCACCTGGTACAAAAAATGATCCTATGAGCAGTAATGCTGCTGGTGGTAACAACCAGAAACTCCAGTTATTCATACGGGCAAAAGCCATGTCCGGGGCACCGATCATCATTGGTATTTGCCAGTTAGCAAAACCAACAAAAGCCGGCATAATTGCACCAAATACCATTACTAAACCGTGTAGTGTCGTAAGCTGATTGAAGAACTCTGGTTCAACTAACTGTAGACCGGGCTGGAATAATTCCGCGCGAATAGTCAGCGCCATTACCCCTCCCGTAAGGAACATCATGAAACTAAACCAAAGATAAAGCGTACCAATATCCTTATGATTAGTTGTGGTCATCCATCGCATGATGCCACTCGGTGCTCCATGGTGCTCATGTTCATGGCCATGGCCATGATCGGGATGGTGTACTGCTGCCATAATCTTCTCCTCGTTGCTTATTTTCTGAATTCGTTGATTTCGGATGGTTGTACCATGTCGCCCGTTGCGTTACCCCAGGCGTTGCGCTCATAAGTCACTACAGCTGCAATATCCACATCTGATAAATGTTTAAAAGAAGCCATTGCAGTACCAGTCTCCCCATTTACGACTGTCTTTATATGCCCGGCCTTTGGACCATTAGCAACCTTTGATCCATCTAGTGCGGGAAATGCTCCTGGAAGGCCCTTGCCATTAGCTTGATGACAAGCTGCACAGTTAGCGGTGTAAACCTTCTCCCCTTCGGTCTTCAATTCGTCTATCGTAAATATTTTATTCACATCAACAACTGTCGCCTCAGACTTTTTCTTTTGATTGGCCACCCACTGAGTATATTTCTCTGGCTCCATTGCCTCTACAACTATGGGCATAAAGGCATGCTCTTTGCCACATAACTCTGAGCATTGACCACGATAAATTCCAGGTTTGTCGGCTTTAAACCAGGCGTCACGTATAAAACCAGGAATGGCATCTTGTTTGACCCCTAGTTCCTGTACCGACCAAGCGTGAATCACATCATTAGCGGTAAGTAAAACCCGAATCTTTTTGCCAACCGGAACAACCATATTGTTATCAACCTCCATAAGATAATGTTCTCCTTTGGGGGCCTTATTTCTTATCTGCTCTTGGGGGGTAGATAGTTTACTGTAGAAACTAGCTCCTTCTCCCTCGCCTTTGAGATAATCATAACCCCATTGCCACTGATAACCGGTAGCCTTAATGGTGATATCAGGGCTCGCGGTATCTTTCATACTAATAATGGTTTGAGTAGCGGGGTATGCCATGCTTATAAGAATGATGAACGGAATAATAGTCCAGATAATTTCAACCGTAGTGCTATGATGAAAGTTAGCGGCTTTGTAACCTAAAGATTTACGATGTTTAAGTATGGAATAAAACATAACCCCAAACACGCCAACAAAGATCGCCAAACAAATCCACAAAAGAAGTGTGTGCAAATCATATATTTGCGTAGCGATTCCACTTTGTGGTGCTGGCAAATTCAGTTGGTACGAACTAATTGCGGCTCCAGAGTACAAAGTCAGTGCGAAGGCCCCTGTAATTATCTTCGCTATCATCTTAACGCCCATATTTACCCCGTTTAATTTCTAACTTGAATGTAAAAAATGTAGCAGGTCTTAGCGACCAACTCCATTTTTATTTATTCTCTTATAGCGCATGAATAAATATTTTATTTTTGTTGTTAGCACTTGCTCAAGAAAATCTACTAAAAAAATTATCTATAAAACGGCAGATGCTAGCATGCCACTATCTATTTGTGCAATAACAATTTAACCCTTTTGACAGTGTGACAGTGATCTTTTCCTTATTACAAGATAAAAGGATAGTTATATCTTTTATATAAGTCAAGTAAAATTAATTTAAAGAAAGAGATTTATTGTTAAATTAACTTCAAAAAAATTATGTAGAGGTGTAAGTTAACCTTATTATTTTAAATATTTTTTACTTACAAGTGCTTATAGCATTTGCTTATAGCATTTAAGTAGAATTTATTAGATGCGTCTTATCTAAGAAAGTTCGTATGAAGATAATAAAGTTATTTTATACGAAGTTTTGTAGGGGCCCACCACGACGTATATTAATTACATGACTGAGAACTGAATTTTGATGGTCCTGCCAAGAAAATCGAAACCGTGTCGGATAGATTTATTGTGTAGATCGCCTCCAATTTGTGAGAACATTAGCCATTTTTATCATATTGAATGCTCTCCATTGAGAGTCCTTTACTCAACAATCTATTATCTTAAATAATGAGGTTCACGGTGGAAGCAGTACCCAGAAAAGAGCAATACGGTATCAATAAATTACATAAAAGACTCAGGCGTCTTACTGGTTCCGCTATTAGTGATTTTAACATGATAGAGGATGGTGATCGGGTGATGGTGTGTCTGTCGGGAGGTAAAGATAGTTATGCTCTCCTTGATATTTTATGTAACCTCCAAGCCCATGCGCCATTAAATTTCGAATTATTTGCAGTTAATCTAGATCAGAAACAACCCGGTTTTCCTGCACATGTATTGCCAGAGTACCTTACTAACATTGGTATACGGTTTCGCATTGTCGAACAAGACACCTACAGCATAGTAAAGCGCATAATTCCTGAGGGCAAAACCACATGTAGCCTCTGTTCTCGTCTGCGTCGGGGGGCGCTCTACCGCATTGCCAGTGAGATAGGGGCAACTAAAATTGCGTTAGGACATCATCGTGACGACATCCTTGAAACTTTGTTTCTTAATTTATTCTATGGTGGAAAACTTAAAGCCATGGCTCCTAAACTTGTTAGTGATGATGGTCAACACATTGTGATCCGACCGCTCTCATATTGCAAAGAAAAAGACCTAGCGTTGTATGCAGAAGCAGCCAATTTTCCTATCATTCCCTGCAATCTTTGCGGCTCACAGAAAAATTTACAGCGCCAGGCGATCAAAGAAATGATGCAACAATGGGATAAAAAATATCCGGGCAGACTGGAGACTATGTTTACGGGATTGCAGAACGTGGAGCCTTCACATCTGGCAGATCCTGTACTCTATGATTTTCAGAAACTAAAGGCGAGAGGAAGGCCTGCAATTAATGGCGACAAAGCATTTGATTATGAGACATATGAATCTGAACAACAATCATTGAATACCGTAAATTGCTAAAGACTTTAAGTTAATGTCTTTACCTGTGCTTCTGCCCCCTCCCTCTTTTTTTAACGGCGCCCTGTAGTCTATTTTATTTGTATTTTACTAACAATCTACTTTTACTTATTCCTTACTAGATCGATCATGTTGCTGTAGCGCCCACTGTGTATGTTCACGTACTAGTGATAAATTATCATCACGCCGAGCTTGTAGAGCGTCAATAATCGTTTTGGATGAGGGCGCATTGCCTAGCCCTACTGATAAATTGCGTAACCACTGCTCATAGCCAATTCGTCGAATTGGACTGCCGGCAAGTTTAGTTTCAAATTCTGCCTTATTCCAACCAAATAACTCAACTAAAGATGCGTCATCCAACCCATTGCGTACGCTAAAATCAGTCTCGTCTGTAATCGAGGCGTATTTGTTCCAAGGGCAGATGAGCTGGCAATCATCACAGCCATACACTCTATTCCCAATTAAAGGACGCAAGGCTTCTGGGATGCTTCCTTTATGCTCAATAGTAAGGTAGGAGATACAGCGTCTTGCATCTAGTTGATAAGGCCCGATGATGGCCTGGGTAGGACAAATTTCTATGCATTTATTACAGGTGCCGCAGTGATCACTTGTGATGCCATCAACGAGTAACGGTAAATCGGTATATAACTCACCCAGAAAAAACATTGATCCAGCCTCACGCGAAAGCAATAAAGTATGTTTTCCGCGCCAACCAAGTCCAGATTTCTGTGCCCATTCTACTTCCATTACCGGAGCGCTGTCAGTGAATACACGGTAATTAAAATTGCCTATCTCTGCACTAATTTTATCTGCAAACTTTTGTAAACGCTTGCGTAGCACTTTATGATAATCACGACCCAACGCATAGCGGGATATAAATGCTTTCTTCCCATCTTTTATAATTTCCCAGCTATTTCTTGTTTTAGGCGGCATATAGTTCATGCGCACTGATATTACTCTTAGCGTACCCGGTACAAGCTCTGTTGGACGAGTGCGACGAGTGCCGTGTTTTGCCATATAATCCATACTGCCATGGTAATTTTTGCTTAACCAGTCATGCAAACCCAACTCCACTTTTGACATATCGGTGTTGGCATCGGCAATGCCAACACCTTGGAAACCAAGTTCTTTGCCCCATATTTTTATAGCAGCGGTTAATGAAGCGGGGTCTAATGACCAATTTTTAGGAAAGCTTTCTTGCATAATTTTAATTATCTTGGTCCTGTTATAACGCGCCATCTTGCGGACGAGATAGCAACTTTAGCGCTTGGAGGTGAATTTGTGTCAGCATTACATCCAGGTCTTGTTATCTTTTTAAGTGGCAATATTGGCGCAGGTAAAACTACACTTGTGCGCGGCATCTTGTATGGGTTGGGTTATCAGGGCAAAGTGAGAAGTCCTACATACAATCTAGTGCAACTTTATCAAATTTCTAGATTACACTTATATCACTTTGATTTCTATCGTTTCACCGATCCAATGGAATGGGAAGAAGCAGGTTTTCGTGAGTATTTTAATATTGATTCAATTTGTTTAATTGAATGGCCGGAAAAAGTGGGAAAATTGCTGCCAATAGCAGATCTGCAAATTTCTATTAATATCATCGAAACGGGCAGAAATATTGAAATTCTGGCAGGTACGG
This sequence comes from Nitrosomonadaceae bacterium, assembly GCA_014190895.1. Lineage (GTDB taxonomy): Bacteria > Pseudomonadota > Gammaproteobacteria > Burkholderiales > Nitrosomonadaceae > BJGV01. Next base: position 19,788 of record BJGV01000003.1, read on the forward strand.
AGACAGGCAGACAATGTCTAGAACAGTGGCAAGCTTCAATTCATTATTAATTATATTAGTGATGAGTTGCTACGAACGTTTAATTTTATTAGTCATTTACATACTATCACTCCTATTAATGACTTTGTTCGGCAACGTTGTGCTTGCTGATACAAATATCAGCTCTGTTCGTGTCTGGCCAGCATCAGAGTACACGCGCCTTACTTTGGAATCACCAACGCCCATTAAATACTCGCTCAGTTTAATTAAGAATCCGGATCGCGTGGTTTTGGACCTAGAAAATGTTGCGCTGAATCTAGAATTAAAAAGTCTTCCTAGTAAAATTAATGCAACCGATCCTTATATCCAAGCCCTGCGCATTGGAAATTTTAAGCCGGGTACATTGCGCTTGGTGCTAGATCTAAAAACCGAGGTTGTACCACAAGCATTTCTACTTAAGCCTGTGACGAACTACAGTTACCGCTTAGTGTTAGATATTTATCCCGCCATTCCATCTGATCCAATGATGGCATTACTTCAAAAAGAAAGAAATATAGCAACACAAACTAATATCGGTATTAGTACTAATAATATTGACGCCAAATTCCTCGAGAGAAATGACACAAGAAACGAGAATATTAGAAAAACTGAGCCAGAGGCGAATCGGTTGATTACCATTGTAATTGACCCGGGGCACGGTGGTGAAGATTCCGGTGCAATGAGTCGAAAGGGAACACAAGAAAAAGATATTACTCTGGCTATTGCTCGCAAACTCAAAATAAAAATAGATGCAGAGTCTAACATGCGCGGGGCTTTGACGCGCGATGGAGATTACTTTATATCATTACCAATGCGTTTAGTAAAAGCACGACAGGTCAATGCGGACTTATTTGTATCAGTTCACGCCGATGCTTTTATTAAGCAACATGCTCGGGGATCTTCGGTGTTTGCGTTATCTGAATCAGGGGCCACTTCCGCTGCTGCAAGCTGGCTGGCCAAGAAAGAGAATGAAGCTGATTTAATTGGTGGCGTTAATTTAGATGTCAAAGATCATTACCTTAAACAAACTTTATTGGATCTATCGCAAACAGCAACAATTAATGACAGTCTAAGATTGGCTAAAGAAGTGCTATCGGAGATTAAAGAAGTCAATCAACTACATAAAAATGATGTTGAGCAGGCTGGATTTGCTGTGCTCAAATCTCCTGACATTCCTTCTATTTTAGTGGAAACTGCTTTTATCAGTAATCCAGATGAGGAGAGAAAACTGAAAAATCCTGTCTACCAAGATCAAATGGCCGAGGCAATACTTATTGGAATTAAAAGTTATTTTGCCAAGAATCCACCGTTATCGCGCTCAAGATCAGTACAATTGGAATAATTATCTTTTCCTTATCCAGAATTCTCTTGCCTTAATAGACTGTTAGCCGTAACGATAGTCGGCACTCCATTGCGCCATCAAGGAGATCTAATAGTATCCACGGAGAATGTTTTATTCTGATATGATTTAACATAGATAAACAGTAGGGATTTACTCCGCGCTTAGTCATGAAAGTTGTCGTTGCCCAAATTAATTCCACAGTCGGCGATTTTGCTGGCAATGTCGCAAAAATTCTTGACTTTACTGAGTTAGCAAAAGGTAACGGCGCCACTCTAGTCATTACTCCAGAATTAGCTTTATCCGGTTATCCGCCAGAGGATTTATTTTTACAAGAAGGGTTTTATCTTGCCTGTCAGAATGCGCTTGCAGCTCTTGTAAAAAAAATAAATGGCATAACGCTCTTAATAGGTCATCCGTATTTACTTGGCACCAATCTATATAGCGCCGTCTCTATAATAAATGACAATAAAATTATAGTCACACATTATAAAAATAGACCTATAAAACCAAATTTCTTGGATCGACGGTATTGTTCCGAATCCGATTCAAATTTACACATATTCAATCTTGAAGGGGCAAAGTTTGGCATCATCATTGGCGCCGATATGTGGCATGAAAGTGTTGCGAATGCTGCTAAAGAAGGGGGGGTAGACGTTTTATTGACGCTTAATGCCTCACGATATCACATTAACAAACAAGCGTCGCGCTATCAAATTATGCGTCAATATGTCAGCAGATCTAACGCTGCTCTTGTATATGCTAATTCGATAGGCGGCCAAGATGAGCTAGTTTTTGATGGCGCTTCCTTTGCCATGAATAACCAAGGGGAGCTGACTCATCAATTCGATGAATTTGTCGAAACGCTAGGTCTAGTCGAATTACAAAATAATATACCTGTTCAAGGAAAAATTATCCCATTAAAAATTCTGCAAGGAGCTGTTTATCAAGCATTGTGTCTCGGGGTAAAAGATTTTGTCTGCAAAAATAAATTTTCTGGGGTGCTTCTAGGGTTATCGGGGGGTGTTGATTCAGCTCTTACACTGGCAATCGCTGTTGATGCCTTAGGTGCTGATAAAGTATGGGCGGTAATGATGTCGTCAGAATATACTGCTGATATTAGTTTACAAGATGCACGCACGATGGCAAAAGAACTAGGTGTACGATACAGCGAATTCTCTATTAAACTAATTCTTGATCAGTTTCTAGGGATATTGCAGAATAAATTTGAAGGATCGCAGAAAGGCAAAGATGCAGACATCGCAGAAGAAAATTTGCAAGCACGTATACGTGGCACGTTTCTAATGACGTTATCCAATAAATATGGCTCTATTGTACTTACTACTAGTAATAAATCTGAAATAGCGGTGGGTTATTGCACACTATATGGCGATATGGCAGGCGGTCTTGCGGTACTCAAAGATATCTATAAAACCAGGGTGTACCAGCTTTGTCATTATCGCAATAGTCTGGGGAGAGTAATTCCAGAGCGCGTTATTCAACGCGCACCCTCTGCTGAGTTACGCCATAATCAGTTAGATCAGGACAGTTTGCCATCTTATGAAATACTCGATGGCATTATTGAAGCCTACGTAGAGAAGAATATGTCGCCGCATGAAATTATCAGTATGAACTATGCTGAAATTGATGTAAGGCAAGTTGTGGAACTTATTCATGCAAGTGAATTTAAGCGCCGTCAATCACCGATTGGTATTCATGTGACTGAACGCGGTTTCGACAGAGACCGGCATTATCCGATTACATCAAAATACAGGGATCGATTGTAGTAAACCACAATACAACATGGTCAAAGAATAGGCTTTCTGTAATTAGTCTAGAAGTGAATGAGTTCATCTGATGTACTCTATTAGGATATTTAATTAAGGGCATACATTATGAGAAAAATAGAGGCGATCATTAAACCTTTTAAGCTTGATGAGGTACGTGAAGCGCTCGACGAAATTGGCGTGAATGGACTGACTGTTACAGAAGTAAAAGGTTTCGGTAGGCAAAAAGGTCACACTGAACTCTACCGTGGCGCAGAGTATGCAGTAGATTATTTGCCTAAAATGAAAATAGAAATAGTGGTGGCCGAGGCGCTTGTGGACGGCATTATTGAAACTATAATTAGGGTTGCACGTACCGGAAAGATAGGAGACGGGAAAATTTTTGTGACTCGTGTCGAGCAAGTAGTCAGAGTACGCACAGGAGAGACAGATGAAGCGGCTCTTTAATCTATAGCTGGCATTAGTTACTTCATACTTTCTTTATTTGGAGTTTTTTGTGCCCCCCAGGATCTAGTCTATGAGTAACAAACACGCCACAAATAAAATTCTTTATCTAGCAACTGTTCTGCTGTATTCAATTATCAACAATGTTTGTGCTAATGATTTACCTGACTTGGGAGATGTGTCTCAAGCTTCTATTTCTCTACATGAAGAGCGGCAACTCGGCTTACAAATAATGTCTGAAATTCGGACTGATAGTAGTTATCTTGATGACACCGAGATAACCGGTTATCTCACTAATTTAGGTAATAAACTTATCGCCGGATCTAGTGAAGCCAGGCCCGATCAGACATTTGAATTCTTTTCCCTGACGGACCCGTCAGTTAATGCATTCGCATTGCCTGGCGGATTCATGGGCTTTAATAGCGGTCTTATTATGACGGCTCAAAGTGAGTCAGAGTTAGCTGGTGTAATGGCCCATGAAATTTCACATGTCACACAAAAGCATCTTGCTCGCATGATCTCCACGCAGAAATATAGCATGGCGACCACCTTAGCATCATTAGCATTAGCGGTTCTGGCTTCACGTGCAAATTCACAAGCTGGAGCCGCTGTGATGGCAGTCACACAAGCCACTGCAATACAGTTACAACTAAATTTCACTCGTGACCATGAGAAAGAAGCTGACCGTATTGGGCTCAACGTATTGATTAACGCCGGATTCGATCCTCGTGGAATGTCAACATTCTTTGGGCGTCTCCAAACAATCGGGAGATTTCAGGACAACGGTGCGCCCTCTTATCTGCGCACCCACCCTCTTACCTTTGAGCGCATTGCAGATATTGATAATCGTATTCAAAATACCCTCTATCGCCAGGTTCCGGACAGTATTGATTTCCGACTTGTACGCGCCAAACTACGTGCTTCAGAGGGAAAAGCGAGGGATGCGGTAATGCATTTTGACGCTAACTTACGAGACAAGCGTTATAACGATGAAACCGTGGAACGTTACGGACTAGTTAACGCCCTCCTGCGTGACGGAGATTTCGTACGCGCGAGCAAAGAATTAATGCTCCTATATGAATCTCCACAACCTGACTCTATAAACAAAAAATCTGGAAATCTTTATCTGGGAGTCCCCATCCGAGTTGAGCGCAAAGCATTAAAGTCTAATGCCATGATTGAAACTCTTTCGGCTCGCGTTAAGTTATCTACGGGAGAGATTGCTGAGGCTCTGGATATTTATCAGGCTGCACTACAAATTTATCCTCAACACCGGACGTTAATTTACGATTATGCTACCGCACTTTTACGAAATGGCCGGAAAAATGCAGCACTTAAATTTTTGAGTCAGGAATTACTGTCGGCTCCTAATGATGCGCGCCTTTATAAATTACAAGCTCAAAGTTATGAAGCGCTTGGAAATAATATGCTACAACACCGTGCACAGGCTGAAGTTTATTTTCAACAGGGTGATCTGCACGCCGCTATTACTCAGTTAGAGACTGGACTAAAAACTGGTGATGGTGATTTTTATCAGATGTCAGGAATGGAAGCACGTCTCAAGAAACTACGCGAGATAGCTGCCGACGGAAAGAAAAAAATCAAATTCTGGTAACTACGTGGCACCAGAAAATTTTTATTCACAAGATTCTGGACGGTATTTGCTGGGGATGGTCGGCAAACTGCCTTTTATTGCATTAATTGTGTGATCATCGCAAGCCCATGTCAGACCATTTGCCGTTGCTAGCACTATGGTTTTATTTACTAGCCCGGTACTCACTCCGCTGGCATTAAACGTTGCCGTTACTTGAAAACCGAGGGCAAAAGTAGTTGGTGTAATACTGGCCACATGTTCGCTAGTTTGAACGGCAATCAGGGAATTAAATTCAGTTAGTGTTGGCCATATTTTCTGATCAAGGTAGAACCTAGTAACTATAATTTTTGCCGCGTTCATTAGGTCGACTGCTTCGGTGACTTGCTTCTGAGCAAGGTAATCTTGGTAAGTCTGCACCCCTGCTGCTGCGACAATACCAGCAATCGCAATTACAGTCATTTTTTCAATCAAAGTAGTGCCTTTCTTTTTCTGTTCTGCCATGATAAAAATCTCTACCCTTAAAATTTATTTAAGAACTCTGCATACTGATCAGTTTAGCGCAACTGGGACAGGTGTCTCTTATTGACATCATAGTAAGTAATGTAATTTTTTTAATTCATGAGACGCGTACACTTAATCACTGCTATCGCTAACTGTTATTTAATCAACAGCACGGGTATTGTTGAGAGTTGTATGACTCTGCTGGCCACCGATCCCAGTAACAAACCCTTTACCGTTCCAGAGTCTATTGAACAAAGAATAATTTGATCGCATTGTTTCTCTTCAGCGTAGTGTACGATGCTTTCCGCAGGATTACCCACCATAATATAAGACTGCCAAGCAATACCAAATCGATCAAGATCATCACAAGCACTCTGTAGTTCTCTGGCACCCTCTTCTTGGTGATACTGCTCAATGTTTTCTTTATCAATAAACATAAGGGCATTCCCGCGTAACGGGGGCTGCACATTTAACAAGTGAATTTCTGGCACTTCTTTGTACCAGTTAATTAGTTTGGTAAGGCCTATAACCCCTTGCTTGGAGGTTTCAGACTCATTGACCGGCAACAAGAATTTTAGCATACCTGCCTCTCTTCAGAATAACATTTACAACTACGGTGGTTGTAATAGTTTGCTCGTATTGACGTCTAAATTATTCGCCCTGACAGGATTTTTTTAACTCTCTAACTGCCAACTGTTTGCCAGCGACAATGACTATTAATACTCCAAGAATTGGGAGCAGCCAGTGTAAAAAAATCGCATTGCTATCAACCCATTCTTTGATTATTGCGTCGGTTACAATCATTGCACCCGCAATCCAACCAAGTAGTCCAGCACCAATAACAATAGCAACGGGGAAGCGATCCATAAGCTTCATCACGAATTTACTCCCCCAGACAATGATAGGCACACTAATTACCAGCCCAAAAATTACTAAACTCAAACTATCTCTGGCTGCTCCAGCAATAGCAATAACGTTATCCAGACTCATTACAGCATCGGCAATAATTATTGTCTTAATTGCAACTAGTAAAGTAGCATTAGCATTGATCTTATGTTTCCCGTTCTTGGGTTCTGGTTTCAGCAATTTAATTCCAATCCATACTAATAGGAGTGCGGCAACAATCTTCAAAAATGGGATCTTTAATAAAGAGAGAGCAAAGAAAACCATTACTACTCTCAGACTAACGGCACCAAATACCCCCCAAAAAATTCCCTGATTACGTTGTTTTTCTGGCAAATGTCGACATGCAAGCGCAATTACAACCGCATTGTCGCCGCCTAACACAATATCAATAGCGATAATTTGTAATACTGCAATCCAGAATTGTGGGTCGACGATATCCATAGACTAATTTTTTAAAAAAACGAGGAGGCATTTAGTTTTATTAAAAATTAAATTGCTATTCTTTGTGCATACTAACAATTTCTGCATTTCTATCCTTGGTCTCAATAAATTGTAAGATTTCATTCTTGCGAGACATCGCATCTTGGTAACCTAGATTAATCAAATCTTGACAGAAAGATTGTTCAAATAACAGGTAACTTACTAGGGTCGAGTCAGCATAGCCTATTGCACCGATAGCACCGTACAACAAACGCATAAATCGTGGCAGAGTCTGTGTGTGACGTTCTGCAATTTTACCAATATCTTCACTGGGAGAAATCACCATTGACTGTATTGGACGCAATGGCGCGTTGCATTGCAGTGACTCTTTTGAGGCCAGTGAAATAGCTTGATTAATGCTCTGCAGGCGCTCTAGATCGTTATCTAGACTATCAAGGAGGGCGCTACTCATGAAATGCCCGATAACTCGAGCCAATGGCGGATAATTTTTGATTTTAGAGTCGGGTTGGATAGCGGTTCTATTTTGTGTGGTTATTATCATTACTCGCTCTGCACCCAGATGCAGAGCGGGACTAATAGGCGCAAACTGATGCATTGAACCATCGCAAAAATAGTTACTGTCTATCTTCTCTGCGGGAAAAATGAGAGGAATAGCGGAAGACGCTATTAGATGTTTGACGTCAATATGTACCGGAATTCCGGTGCGGCGGGCACGATCCCAAGGTATGATGGTATTGATACTTTGGTAGAATGTAACTGATTTCTCTGAAGAATAACTCCAAGCAGTAATGCTCAGGCCATGCAAAGTACCGTTCTGAATGTTTTTTTGGATGTTGTGAAAAGGTAATATACGCTCAAGTAACTTTACTAATGGTGCGCTGTTTAGTAGAGAAACTGCATTATTTCTATGGAATAATAACGTGAACAACAAACGTATGCCATTGAGTAATACGCCCATAAAATCAGAGCGATAAACTTGATTAACATGAAGATTGCTCCACATACTCACTAAGTGCCTTACCCCTCTTTGGAAGTTCCCAGTCGAAGCTGCAAGGGCGGCGGCATTAATTGCCCCAGCAGAAGTACCACAGATAATTGAAAAAGGGCTACGCCTGCTTTCCGGTAGCATCGCGGCAATTGCTCTGAGTGCTCCAACTTGATAAGCAGCACGAGCACCTCCTCCAGTAAGAATGAGGCCAATCTTGGCTACTGATGGGGAGAGATTCGACTTATTCATATAGGGAATTATCCCGTTTCTATATTTCTAGTTCATTGCATAGAATAACAAAGCAATTATTCAGATATTTAGTTAATTTTTTATTTTCTATAAAAATCTTGTAACAATATACCGTAGTTTAAAGCAGTGATGAGTGACGCAACTAAATAAATTATTCTGAGAAGACTGCAGTATATTGACCAATACTCTAACTTTGGTGCGTACTGTGGAAAATTCTTATTTTTTGACACGTGAAAGATATTTTCACTCTTAATATATTGTAACGGCATACTTTAAGTATGCCGTATAAAAGTAACCGGTGTACAAGGTTAGAGTATTTTCTGCCTATTATGTGTTTTCATTTATCTAATGGCTTATGAATTGAAGATAGTTGTAAACTATAGCGGTCATGAAAAATAACTTTCGTACTGAGCTCTTCCCGGAGATCTCTCCTTATGCCAACGGAATGTTGCCACTTGATAATTTACACACCATGTATTGGGAGCAATCCGGCAATGAAACTGGCGTACCAGTATTATTTCTTCATGGCGGGCCTGGTGCAGGGTCATCCCCCGCTCATCGTTGTTTCTTTGATCCCGCTTATTATCGGATTGTTATTTATGATCAACGTGGGGCAGGTCGCTCTACTCCATTAGGAGAGATTCATAATAATACAACGCCTCATCTTATCGATGATATTGAGGTATTGCGCCAATATTTGGGTATCACAGAGTGGTTAGTGTTTGGAGGTTCTTGGGGAAGCACGCTGGCGTTAGCTTATAGCGAGACCTACCCGGCTCGCTGCCTGGGTCTAATTCTACGGGGTATTTTTCTCTGTCGTAAGAGTGAGATTGATTGGTTCTTATATGGTCTAAAAAATTTTTTTCCAGAGGCTTGGCACACTTTTGTCTCGCTCTTACCGTCATCGGAACGTGATAACATTCTTGCTGCTTACTATCGACGTCTTGTTCACCCAGAATATGTGGTACATATGCCAGCTGCCCTTGCTTGGAGTGTGTATGAAGGCTCTTGTTCAACCTTGTTGGCCAGCCCAGAAACTGTTGCCTATTTTACCAATGATGTCGTAGCTATAGGGCTCGCCCGCATAGAGGCGCATTATTTTAGTCACGAGATATTTCTGCCAAAAAATTCACTACTAGACAATATAAAAAAAATTCGTTCGATTCCCGCCGTCATCATACAAGGTCGTTATGATGCGGTGTGCCCGATTGTAAGCGCGAATGATCTGCATTGCGTTTGGCCTGAGGCACAATATATAGTTATTGCCGATGCTGGTCATTCTGCATGGGAACCAGGAATTCAAACAGAATTAATAAAAGCAACCGAAAGATTTAAAAACGGAAAATTTTAAACCCGGCCTATTTTTCTCCTACCATATTGCTTGGCTGCACCCAGATTTCAAATTGCTCTGCAGTGACATAACCGGATGCTACCGCTGCTTCTTTTAGCGTTATATTCTCTTGGTATGCTTTCTTGGCAATGTCTGCCGCTTTATCATAGCCTATGTGGGGATTAAGTGCCGTCACCAGCATTAAAGAGTTACGCATCAAACTATCAATATGTTCAATATTAGCTGTTATTCCCGCCACACAATTGTCATTGAAACTCATTATCCCATCTGAAAGCAGACGAACGCTTTGCAAGAAATTGTGAATCATGAGAGGCCTCATTGTATTGAGCTCAAAGTTTCCCATCGCCCCACCGATATTAATAGATACATCATTACCCATCACTTGGCAACACAACATAATTATGGCTTCTGCTTGAGTAGGGTTAGTCTTACCAGGCATGATGGAGCTGCCCGGTTCATTTTCTGGGATTCTTAATTCACCAATACCACATCGAGGACCAGAAGAGAGCCAACGAATATCATTAGCAATCTTCATCAGAGATGCTGCTAAAGTTTTTAGCGCGCCGTGTGCGTTCACTAACGCATCACTAGCAGCAAGTGCTTCAAATTTATTAGGTGAGGTGACGAATGGTAAATTAGTTAACTTCGCTAATTCCTCTGCTACTCGTTTAGCAAATTCGGCATGGGTGTTAAGACCGGTACCTACGGCTGTGCCGCCCAGCGCCAATTCACAGAGATGAGGAAGCGATGAATTTAGATGCTCTAGTCCATGGTCTAATTGTGAAATATATCCAGAAAATTCTTGTCCCAGAGTAAGTGGTGTTGCATCTTGCAAATGAGTACGACCAATCTTGACAATATTAGAGAATTCTTTCTCTTTTATAGCGAGAGTCTGACGCAACTGAAAAATAGAAGGTTTTAGCTGATGTGTAATAGAATGCACTGCAGCTACATGCATAGCCGTCGGAAATACATCATTAGATGATTGCCCTTTATTTACATCATCGTTAGGATGAATTTTACGAGCCATGCCACGCTCGCCACCAAGTAATTCAGATGCTCGGTTAGCAAGAACCTCGTTCATGTTCATGTTGGTTTGAGTACCTGAACCAGTTTGCCAGATCACCAAGGGAAATTCATTTTTATGGTGGCCGCTAATTACTTCATCGGCAGCTTGTACGATAGCAGCAGCAGAGACTGCATTAAGCATATTTAAGTTGTGATTCGTACTAGCAGCGGCACGCTTTACTAAAGCAAGCGCATGAAGTAACGCAAAAGGCATACGCTCATTTGAAATTTTAAAGTTTTGCAAGGAGCGTTGTGTTTGAGCCCCCCACAATACATTGATGGGCACTTGCATCATACCCATGGTGTCTTTTTCATCACGGTAGGTCATAAGATTCCGAGCTAGAGAAGTGAAAGCATGAGTTAAGTATACTTAGACCGTTTGCTTGATTCAAGGATGAGTATTATTAAAGCAAGGACTGGCTATGACAAGAATAAAATAATCAGATACGGATTTCTGATAAATAGTCAGGGCAGCTTATCTCAAAAATTCCCGCTCCATTTCCTCCAAAGTCACATGACGCACATCTTTACCTTTAACCATATAAATTACATACTCAGCTATATTTTTTGCATGATCTCCGATACGCTCAATGGCTTTTGCCATAAATACAGTCTCTATAGCGATAGAAATTTTATGCGAGTCTTCCATCATAAGAGCGCCAAGTTGACGAATGATGGAACGAAATTCTTTATCTACTAATTTGTCTTGACGAACAATCTTAACTGCTGCTGTTATGTCAAGATGAACAAAAGCATCCAGTGCTTCATGCAACATCTCAAGTGCAATAATCGCAACATGCCTAATTTCGGCAAAATTTGATTTTTGTAAAAATTGACTATCGGCATATAGCAATCTCGCCATGCGGGCAATTTTTGTTGCTTCGTCTCCAATGCGCTCCAAATCTGTAATAGTTTTGATAATCATCATAATCATACGTAAATCACCGGCAGCAGGTTGTCGGCGCGCAATAATTTGACTACAATTTTTATCTATTGATACTTCCATCATGTTGATAAGATGGTCATCTTTGATGATCTTTTCTATTAACACTGTGTCGCCAGTAGCGAGCGCCTTGAGTGCAGCATTAAACTGCCCTTCAACTAGCCCGCCCATTTTCAACACGCTCATTCGTACTGATTCAAGTTCGGCATCGAATTGTTTAGATGTGTGTTCATTAATCATCGAGTTTCTCACAAAAAATCTCTAAAGGCACTTATCCTACACATAAATTGTGACAATTATATTGCTATTTTGTTGCAACCGAGTTACTGCCCATGCTAAATAGTAATTTCTCTGACGCCATTATTGGTGCCAAGTAGTAGCAGATCGGCGCCACGTTTTGCAAATAAGCCGCTGGTTACAACGCCGGTGATCTGATTAAGGATCATTTCTAGTTCGACTGGATTAAGAATTTGCAAACCATGAACGTCTAGAATCACATTACCATTGTCAGTTATGAATCCTTGACGCAGAACAGGGTGTCCGCCTAATTGCACGATTGTACGTGCAACATGACTTTGCGCCATTGGAATAACCTCTACCGGCAAATGAAATTCGCCAAGTATTTTTACGAGCTTACTCTGATCAGCAATACAAATAAATATCTTTGCTACCGCGGCAACAATTTTTTCTCGTGTCAATGCTCCACCGCCGCCTTTTATCATTTGAAGGTTTTCAGTAACTTCATCCGCGCCATCTACATACACCGATAACTCATTTACATTGTTTAGATCCAATACTCTAATGCCATGACTCTTAAGGCGCCCGGCTGTCGAGTCAGAGCTTGCAACCGCGCCTTCAATTTTATGTTTAATCTTAGCCAATTCATCTATGAAGTAATTTGAGGTACTGCCAGTTCCCACACCCACGATGCTACCAATAGGAATATGCTGAATAGCTGCGCATGCAGCTGCTTGTTTTTGTTCATTCTGTATTTGTGTCATGGTGCTCCCATACAAATAAAATTATCCAACGATTGTTAGGATAAACCTATCTATAAACTTTAACAATTAACTCGTATGACAGATAGAATTCGCGATATGCTAAAATCACGTTTATGAAAAAAGATTACTTAGAAAAGATTCTTGCTTCTCGAGTTTACGATGTGGCAGAAGAAAGCTCGCTAGACTTTTTGCCTAACCTCTCTGCACGCGTACGTAATCAATTGCTGCTAAAACGCGAGGACATGCAGCAGATATTCTCATTCAAGCTACGTGGTGCATACAATAAAATGGCCGGGCTATCGCCTGCTAAACTTAGGCGCGGTGTGGCGGCAGCCTCTGCGGGCAATCATGCACAGGGAGTGGCATTGGCAGCACAGAAACTCAATTGTCAAGCCACAATCGTGATGCCTATTACTACCCCGCAAATTAAGATACAAGCAGTTAAAGCACGTGGCGCGCGCATATTGTTGCATGGTGAATCCTACGATGATGCTTATGTTTATGCACGAAAATTTGCAATACAAAAAAACTTAACTTTTGTACATCCTTATGATGATCCGGATGTAATTGCAGGGCAGGGCACCATAGGCATGGAAATACTACATCAGTACACCGATCCAATTCACGCTATCTTTGTACCCGTAGGTGGTGGTGGGCTTATTGCCGGTATTGCCTCTTATGTAAAAAAATTGCGTCCAGAAATTAAAATTATTGGGGTCGAGCCTATTGATGCCGATGCCATGCATCGATCCTTAAAAGAAGGGCGACGGATTAAGCTTGATCAAGTGGGCTTATTCGCAGATGGCGTGGCATTAAAGCAAGTAGGTAAAGAAAATTTTCGCATCTGTCTCGAATTAGTAGATGAAATTATACTGGTCGATACGGACGCCATCTGTGCGGCAATTAAAGATGTATTTGAGGATACGCGTGCTATTTTGGAACCCTCTGGAGCGCTCTCTATTGCCGGAGCCAAAGCATATGTTCAGCGAGAAAAAATTCGCAACAAAACTTTGGTAACAATTGCCACTGGTGCCAACATGAATTTTGACCGCTTACGTCATATCTCCGAACGCGCGGAACTAGGCGAACAAAGGGAAGCAATAATATCTGTAACTATTCCAGAGAAGCCAGGCAGTTTCAAGAAATTTTGCGCCCTGTTAGGAATGAAGAGCATTACCGAATTTAACTATCGCTACGCTAACCCGAAAGAAGCGCATGTATTTGTTGGAATATCAATACGCAATCGTGATGAGGGGTTAAAGCTAATCAAAAGTTTAGAGAAAAAGGGTTTGCGCACTCTAGACCTCAGTGACAATGAAATGGCAAAGTTACATGTGCGTCACTTAGTTGGGGGTCATGCCAACGGAGTCAAAAACGAAATTCTCTACCGTTTTGAATTTCCTGATCGACCTGGTGCATTAATAAAATTTTTAAATAGTATGAATCATCACTGGAATATTAGCTTGTTTCATTATCGTAATCATGGTGCTGACTATGGTCGTGTATTGGTGGGCATGGAAGTACCTCCCAAAGAGCAAGATGATTTCAAGATTTTTTTAGATCTTCTTGGTTATCGTTACTGGGATGAAAGTGAGAATCCAGCGTACAAGATGTTTCTTGGTTAGAAAAATAAGCGGGCTTTACTTGTATGCGATCAGCAAACGCTGTATGTCTTTTTCCCTGCTATAGAAAATCGTGACTTTGCATTGCAGACCATAGGAAGATGGTTCATTTGCCTGCATGAGGTGTTATCGCACAAATAAACATCCATATAGTACAATTAATTTTATATATTAATCATGGTCCAAATAAATCTTTTGATATCTTATTTTCACGCACATAATCAAGTTCAAGTAGCCTCGTATACTCATAATTTAGATATTACATCCATCTGCATCGCAGACAGTATGCACTTTATCAGCCTGTGACAGTGTTGTGGCCTGTGTGGGCACAACACTCTCAGAAAGCAATGCTCCAATTGAAAATCCAAGCGTTAAATCACTTATATGGCCGAACTTATGTAAACGAACATGACCCGTTTTGTCAATTAGAATAAGGCTCGGGGTTCCCTGCATCTGATATGCGCGCATGGTTAATGGCAATCCATCTTTCTGATCATCGTATTTATCGATGCCAATCGGAAAACGCAGACGATATTCATGAACAAATACTTCAAGTGCGTCACGACCCATAACAGAATGATGCTCAAAAACAGTGTGCAATGCGATTACCGCAACTCTTGTTGGATCAAACTCTTCATAAACTCTCTGTACTTGTGGAATGCCAATTTGTACACAACCAGGGCAGAGCATTTGGAAAGAATGTAACACTACAACTTTGCCGCGCAATGAGGTGAGCGTGAGTGGTTCGGGTGTGTTGAGCCAGCCTGATGTTTGTAGCTCAGGAGCAATATCTTCGAGATCGCGAGTAATTGTTTCTACCATCTTTAATTGGCATGCCTAAGACAGAAAATTACGGTTGCAATTTGTAATATGGCCGTTACTGTATAACTATCTAGAGTTACGGTCAATTAACTACTAGGGTACAATTCTATTTCCTAATAAGATAATCATAGCGTAAACAATTTTGATTCAACTAACTCTTATTCGTCCCGATGATTGTCATGTACATTTGCGCGATGATAATCAAATGTGCTCGATTTTGCCAGATACTGTGCGACGTTTTGCGCGCGCCATTGTTATGCCTAATCTCAAGCTACCAGTATCGACAACAGAGTTAGCGCTAGCATACCGCAAACGTATTTATTCCGCTTTGCCAGTGGCTATGAAGGGTCACTTCACACCATTGATGACACTCTATCTTACTGATAATACCCCATCTTCAGAAATTATCAGGGCCAAGGAGAGTGGTGCAGTACATGGCATAAAGTTTTATCCTGCTGGCGCTACTACGCACTCTAATTCTGGCGTTACTGATATTACCAAATGTTACAGCACTCTCGAAACAATGGAACGAGCAGATATGCCACTATTGGTACATGGCGAAGTGACTGATCCAGAAACAGATATATTCGATAGGGAAAAAATTTTCATCGATAAAGTATTAATTCCTGTAATAAAACGTTTCCAGAAACTGCGAATTGTATTTGAACACATCACCACCAAAGAAGCTGTGGAATTTGTCAAGGAAACATCGAACAACATTGGTGCAACCATCACTGCTCATCACATGCTACTGAACCGTAACGCGATGTTTAATAGCGGTATTCGCCCACATCATTACTGTTTGCCGGTATTGAAACATGAGACTCATCGTCGCGCTCTGATTGAGGCAGCGATTAGCGAAAATCCTAAATTTTTTCTTGGCACCGACAGCGCCCCCCATTCTAAATTTACGAAAGAAACCGCTTGTGGTTGTGCAGGCATTTATACTTCACATGCTGCTATCGAGCTTTATGCAGAAGTTTTTGAACAGGCAAACGCTCTAGAAAAACTAGAAGCGTTTGCTAGTTTTTACGGGGCAGATTTTTATAAGATGCCACGTAATAAAGATACTATTTCTATGATTAAAGAAAATTGGAATGCACCTGCGCAAATAGATTTTTCAGGAGAGGCGTTAATTCCATTTCGAGCTAATGAGGTTGTAACTTGGAAGATGACTGATTAGAGTATCTTGTGTGCAGTAAATTCAAAGGCCTTGTCATGCACGTAGACAAGTTTGCATTCTTCTATATATTTAGCATCGTGAACTCTTCCGCCTTTAATGTAACCCGTTTGACCCTTATTTAAGAAGATACGATCTTTATCAGGAACAAGTTTACCCGATTCTTCAATGAAGAACTGAATCGACATTTTTCCCTCGATGACAACAGTCATGTCATCACCAGGATGGGAATGTGGTGGCTCTTCCGAACCAGCCACCCATCTCTCTAGCATCACTTCCACCCCATTGGGGTTACTTGGAAAGGTTGTTCTAAGAGTGAACCCATCTGGAGTATTTGGCAGCGAAACATGATTGCCCCAGATAGCACTGGTTTCAGAAGTAACCTCTTTATTCTTATTAACATCTTCTTTTGCCATAAGTATTTCCCCTATAAAGTTTGCCTCATTAAATACTAAGGCGATGAAATGAGGCTAAATTTGCTTCTAAGTATACCAATGTTATAAAGTTATTTCTTAATAAATAATAATGTTCTGAATAAATAAACTTCGTTGAGAAAGTTACAAGAAGAGTGATATTAATTAAGTACTGCAGTCTAAAATTTATGCACTATTAGTGATCTCGTTGTAAATTAGTGCGTGCGTCCAATCATAAAATATCCAGGAGTTTTATCTTATGAAAGCAATTCTATGCAAAGAATGGGGGCCTCCTGAAAATCTAGTAATCGAGAACATCCCTTCTCTTAAGATTCGTAAAGGAGAGGCGGTCATTAGTGTCATGGCCTGTGGTGTCAACTTTCCAGATACTTTAATTATCCAGGGCAAGTATCAATTTAAACCGCAGCTGCCTTTCTCACCCGGGGGTGAAGTAGCGGGCGTCATTAAAGAATTAGATACGACGGTTACCGGAATGAAAATAGGTGACCGTGTTATCGCTTTGACTGGTTGGGGTGGTTTTGCTGAGGAGGTGCTGATACCTGTAGACAGAATCATTCCTATACCAAAAAATATAGATTTTAATACTGCTTCAGTTTTTCTCATGACATATGGGACTTCATATCATGCCCTTAAGCATCGAGCCAAATTGAACTCAAAAGAAACATTATTGGTTCTAGGTGGCTCTGGTGGAATAGGGTTAGCCGCAATAGAAATTGGCAAAGTGATGGGCGCGCGAGTTATTGCTGCCGCCTCATCTGATGAAAAATTAACAATCTGTAAAGAGCATGGCGCAGACGAGCTAATTAACTACTCTACTCAGAATCTACGTTCGCGCATTAGCGAAATTACTGATGGTCAAGGTGTAGATGTTGTCTGCGACCCTGTTGGCGGCAATCTCACTGAATTAGCATTGCGTTCAACTGGCTGGAAAGGTCGGTTTTTAATAATAGGCTTTGCAAGTGGTGTAATTCCTAAAATTCCACTTAATCTCCCCCTTCTTAAAGGTATTTCAGTTATTGGGGTTTTTTGGAGTGACTTTACTCGGCGAGAGAAAGAGAAAAGCACTTACGCATTACGCGAACTAATCGCTTTGCTTGAGCAAGGAAAATTTAGGCCCTTGGTCTCAGCAATTTATCCTTTAGAACAGGCAGCACAAGCACTTAATGACATACTACAACGCAGGGTGAAAGGGAAGATTGTACTGATACCATGAAGCTGTCAAAAAAGATTTTCGTTAAATCAATTAGAAAAAATTTTTTAGCTTACTCTACTAGAGAAATTCTGTTTTCTATTGCTCCAGACTAACATCCATAAGCCAATCACAATCATTGGCAGTGATAGCCATTGGCCCATACTAATACCTAATGTTAATATGCCTATAAACCCATCTTCGGGCTCACGAAAAAATTCAGCTGCTGAGCGAAGTACGCCATAACCAATTAGAAACATGCCTGAGACGGCTCCAACTGGTCTTGATTTGGTCGAATAAACCCACAATAAGATAAAGAAAACCACCCCCTCTAACAAAAATTCATAAAGCTGAGAGGGGTGACGTGCGAGGGCATCTACGTTTGGAAAAATCATGCCCCAAGATATTTCCGTAGGACGTCCCCATAATTCGGCATTGATAAAATTTCCAATACGCCCTGCACCCAGTCCTAATGGTACCAATGGTGCGATAAAATCTGTCACAGCAAGCCACTTTAATTTGTACTTATGGGCCAAGAAAGCCATTGCAGTTATCACGCCAAGGAAGCCACCATGAAAAGACATGCCGCCTTTCCATACCGCGAAGATCTCTAATGGCTGTTGCAAATAATAACTAAATTGATAAAATAGAACGTGGCCTAAACGACCACCCAGCATCACCCCCAACACACCATAAAATAATATATCGTCAAGCACAATATTGTTCAAAAACTTATATGGGCCATGTTTAATCCGGTGACGCCCTAGTACTATGAACAAGGTGAATCCAATCAAGTACATGAGTCCGTACCAACGAATAGATAAAGGGCCTAGGTAGATAGCGACAGGATCAAATTGCGGGTGAACAAACATAGATTGTCTTTTTTTACGGTAAAATATAGATTATACGGCAATCATGCTCCTTATAAAGCAACGGGTGCGATGGGACTATTTTTAGTCATGGATCTTTGATACTTCTCAGGAGTGGTCATGTCAAATAACAAACGCAGTCAGATTATTACTCAGGGTGTGCAAAGATCTCCTAATCGAGCCATGTTAAGGGCGTTAGGATTCGGTGAAAAAGACTTCGATAAACCTATCGTTGGTATTGCTAATGGTTTTTCTACTATCACGCCTTGCAATATGGGCCTGAATGAATTGGCGCTTAATGCTGAAAATGCGCTAAAGAGGGCCGGTGCAATGCCTCAAATATTTGGGACTATAACCGTGTCTGATGGGATATCCATGGGTACCGAGGGCATGAAATACTCGTTGGTATCGCGTGAAGTAATTGCGGATTCGATTGAGACTGCGGTACAAGCTGCAAATATGGATGGAGTAATCGCAATTGGTGGCTGTGACAAGAATATGCCTGGTGCAATGATTGCAATAGCGCGTATGAATATTCCAGCTATTTTTGTTTATGGTGGCACGATTAAACCTGGTCGTTATAAAGGGCAAGATCTAACCATTGTTAGCGCTTTCGAAGCAGTTGGGCAATACACTGCACATAAGATAAATGAAGAAGAATTGTTAGAGGTGGAGCGCCATGCTTGTCCAGGCGCAGGCTCATGTGGCGGCATGTTTACTGCTAATACTATGTCATCGGCATTTGAAGCTATGGGGATGAGCTTGCCTTATTCTTCAACAATGGCGGCAGAAGATGATGAGAAACGTGTGAGCGCCACAAATTCAGCTGAAACTCTGATTCATGCTATTAAACAACAAATCTTGCCTCGTAACATCATCACTAGAAAATCAATTGAAAATGCCATTGCTGTAATTATGGCGATAGGTGGATCAACCAATGCGGTATTGCATTTTCTAGCTATTGCTCACTCAGCTGAAGTGGAACTTACTATTGATGACTTCGAGAATATACGTAAAAAAGTACCGGTCTTATGTGATTTGAAACCTTCTGGGCGTTATGTTACCACTGATTTTCACCAAGCAGGAGGCGTTCCTCAGGTAATGAGCATACTACTTGAGCACGGTTTGTTGCATGGTGATTGCCTAACTATTAGTGGTGAAACCATTGCTGAAATATTGCAAAATATCCCTAAAATCCCACACAAAAATCAAAATATTATACGACCATGGGATAATCCCATATACGCACAAGGACATCTCGCCATACTGAAGGGGAATCTCTCAACTGAGGGTTGCGTGGCTAAGATAACCGGGATAAAAAATCTAGAAATAACTGGTCCAGCAAGGGTATTTGAATCAGAAGAAACTTGTATGGCGGCAATACTTTCTCGTCAGATACGCCCAGGTGATGTGGTGGTGATACGTTATGAGGGTCCAAAAGGAGGGCCCGGTATGCGAGAAATGCTTTCGCCTACCTCCGCGCTTATTGGTGAAGGATTGGGAGACTCTGTTGGGCTTATCACTGACGGACGTTTCTCTGGGGGTACTTATGGTATGGTCGTCGGACATGTCGCGCCTGAGGCCTTTGTTGGCGGAACCATTGCGCTAGTGTACGAGGGAGACTCAATCACCATAGATGCGGAACATAAATTACTACAGTTAAATGTTTCTGAAAGCGAACTTGCTGACCGTCGTGCTAAATGGCGGCCACCAGAACTTCGTTATACACGAGGGGTGCTAGCAAAGTATGTGAAACTAGTCTCTACTGCTAGTCAGGGAGCAATAACGGATTGATTTATGGCCCCTATAGAACTAAAAGTTTATGTCTAATCAGCTGACTGGCGAAACTAGCCCTTACCTTCTGCAGCATGCCAATAACCCTGTAAACTGGTATCCATGGGGAGGAATGGCCTTGGCATTGGCTCATAAAGAAAATAAACCGATACTTCTCTCCATAGGTTATTCCGCCTGTCATTGGTGTCATGTTATGGCACATGAATCCTTTGAAGACACAGCAATTGCGGCGGCAATGAACCAGCATTTTATTAATATCAAAGTAGATCGCGAAGAACGTCCAGACCTTGATCAGATTTATCAAGCGGCCCATTACATGTTAACCAAGCGTAATGGCGGCTGGCCATTAACCTTATTTCTTACTCCAGACCAAAAACCATTTTTTGGCGGCACTTATTTTCCCAAAACATCGCGTCATGGCTTACCGGGTTTCCTTGATTTACTGCCTCGTGTTGCTAAGACATATTATATTCGTGGTGCGGAAATAGAACAACAAAGCGCATCTTTGCTAGAGGCATTTGTTAATACGCTGCCACTAAAAAATATGGTTTCCCCTGAACTCTCAGAAAAACCCATAAAAAAGGCTCTTGCTGAAATTAGCGAAAGATTTGATCCGGTATATGGCGGTTTTGGTGATGCCCCAAAATTTTTTCATCCTACAGAATTAGAGTTATGTTTGCGACATCACTATATCCCAGAGAAGAAAGAAGTTCTTCTAATGGTATCTTATACACTTGAAAAGATGGCAAATGGTGGTATCTACGATCAAATTGGCGGTGGTTTTTATCGTTATAGTACAGATCAACATTGGGGTATTCCTCATTTCGAGAAGATGCTTTATGACAATGGGCCACTGTTACGACTATATGCTAATACTTGGCTGATTACAGGTGATCCGCTGTTCAAAAAGATCGCCGAAGAAACTGCGGAATGGGTGATACGTGAGATGCAATCACCAAATAACACAGCGAGTGGTTACTATTCAACAATAGATGCTGATTCGGAACACGAAGAAGGGAAATTTTATGTGTGGAACCGTGATCAGATAATAAACGTTCTAACTCAAGAAGAATATGCAGTAGTTGCGCCCCACTATGGTCTTGAGCGCCCCCCTAACTTTGAGCGCGAGCATTGGAATCTAGAAGTTGTTCAGCCTCTTGTAGAAATAGCTCAGATTATTGGTGTAGCCGAGGCGAATGTACACCAAAAACTTACATCAGCGCGTAAAAAACTATTTATTGAGCGTGAGTTACGCATACGCCCATTTCGAGATGAGAAAATCCTTACTGGCTGGAATGGATTGATGATTAAAGGAATGGCTAATGCAGGTCGTATTTTTAAACGTGGAGACTGGATACGTTCAGCCATGCTTTCAGTAGATTTTATTCAGTCTGAGTTATGGAAAGATGGTTGTCTTTTTGCGTCTTATAAAGATGATAAGGTGCATCTCAAAGCTTACCTTGACGATTATGCATTTATGTTGGATAGCTTGCTGGAATTGATGCAGGCGGAGTTCCGTCAGACCGATTTGAATTTTGCGGTAGCCTTAGCTGAAACATTATTAGAGAAATTTGAAGATAAGGAAGCCGGTGGATTTTTCTTTACTAGTCACGATCACGAAAAACTCATACATCGCCCAAAATCAAGTCACGATAATGCTACACCTGCCGGTAACGGAGTAGCGGCATACGCTCTGCAACGACTTGGGCATATAGTCGGCGAGTCTCGCTACCTACAAGCGGCGGAAAGTACGTTGAGTTTATTTTATTCTGCCATGTCTCGTCACGCGAGTCCTCATTGCAGTTTATTGATGGCGCTGGAAGAAATACTTACCCCGCCACAAATTATTATTCTTACAGGTCAGATTTCTATTCTTAAAGAGTGGCAAAGCGCATTACAACACAGTACACCTCGCGCTATTGTAATTGCTCTGCCAGCAGGGCTTATTGGCATGCCACCGAGTCTTCATAAAATCCAATCACCTGGTACGCTTGCCAGTGCCTGGGTCTGTCAAGGCACTGTATGTCTACCAGAAATCTTTAGTTTAGAAGAATTACAGCACACATGTAAGTTTCAGGATAAAATAGCACCTTCTTTGTTACTTTAATTAAGGATGAGTAAATATGAAAGCTGTTTGGATAGGAATAATCGGGGTTTCGGCCTTGCTTCTGACGGGTGTCGTACAAGCTGATCAAAATCTAGCTCAGAGTAGTGGTTGTCTGAACTGTCATATGGTTGATAAAAAAATGGTAGGGCCTGGATTCAAAGATATCGCGGCTAAATATCGGGGCGATGCCGGAGCTGAAGCCAGTCTACATGGGAAAGTGAAGAATGGAACTAAGGGAGTTTGGGGCCCCATCCCAATGCCTGCAAATACAGGTGTTAGTGACGATAACATTAAGATTCTAGTGAAATGGATTCTAGCACTTAAGTAAACTTAATAGATCAATAGAAAAGCTGACGCATTAACGTGTGTCAGCTTTTTTATTTCAGAAGGAAAAAGAAGAGGGCTATTCTGGATATTGACCTATCTCAGTCGATGGCTAATTTTATGATAGATGCTCTTTTTGGTAGAATCTTATTCTCAAGGCAGTATAAGACCGGTCAACAAGAGAAAGGGGCGGCATGAAAACGTACATTAGGTGGGGCAACGGGGTGAGTTTCTTAGGCGAAACGGAAAGTGGTCACACAATTTTAATGGACGGTCCGCCAGAAGTGGGAGGAAAAAATGCGGGGCCGCGTCCAATGGAACTGTTGCTGATGGGAACTGGCGGTTGTACCGCTTTTGACGTAATGTTGATTTTAAAGAAAAAACGTCAAGAAATCAGCGATTGCAGGGTAGAAATTGATGCAAAGCGAGCCGAAGAAGATCCTAAAGTATTCACCCATATTCACTGTCATTTTATTCTGACCGGAACAAACCTAAAACCAAAACAAGTAGAGCGGGCAATTAATTTATCTGCGGAAAAATACTGTTCGGCTTCAATTATGCTTGGAAAAACAGCAAAGATTACTCATGATTTCGAAATCATTGAAAGGTAAATTCTTAAATCCAATACGCTGTTCGAGTCATTACTCTGGAGCCCAGCTTCATTGCTAATTGAATTGGCATTGGTAATTTTACGCCGCCATGAGATTCGGCCATGGCAGCGTGACTCGCCTCGTCGGTTTGCATCTGTGTAACAATAGCGCGACTTTTTTTATCGTGATGTGATAATTGATCTAAATGCTCAGTTAAATGAATCTCTACTTGGTTCTCGGTTTCAGCAAGAAAACCCAAATTCCATTTATCCCCAACCATGCCAACCACCAGACCAATAGCAAATGATCCGCTATACCATAAAGGATTCAATAGACTTTTTCGCCCATTCAATTCTGTAATGCGTTGCTCGGTCCAAGCGAGATGTTCTGTTTCTTCGTACGCAGCCTGAGCTAATACAGCTTGCACTTCTTTATTGCGTGCAGTAAAAGCTTGGCCTTGATATAACGCTTGCGCACAAATTTCACCGGTATGGTTAACACGCATCATAGCCGCAGATTTACTTTTTTCTGCATCCGTCATCAACTCCGTCTCTGGTAGATTGTCTCCAGGAACTGGGCGCAGTGTTTGTGGGGAAGACAGGAGCGTACGCAGTGCGTTGTCGAATCCAATTATAAGTTTGTCAATATCGATCATCGAGATGTTGTTTTTAAATAACAGGATTAAGGTCGCATGCTTATCTGTCTAGCTAACAGCGTTACTGGATGCATTGATTTAATTTTTGGTTCTGTGCCACGTAACGCACTGGCAATATACATTGCACAGCCTAAATTTGAAGTTGCTAAATACTGTGCACCGCTATTGCTCAATGCTGCTATCTTATCATTTAGTAATGTTCTTGACATCTCTGGTTGGTCGAGGAAGTATGTTCCGGCCGCTCCGCAGCATTGATCATTGCCTGGGAGAGGAACAACATGCGCGCCAGGAATAAGTTTCAGCAATGTATAAGGGTGTTTCTCGCCGCGCAGTACATTACGTAAAGTGCACGGATCATGCACCGCGACTTTATATGGCAAGGGTGCTACCGTCAACCTCTCCCATCCTTCTGCGGTAACTAGAAATTCATTGATGTCTATAACTTTAACCGAAAGATCAGAGCAATGCTCTGTGAGTTGTGTACCGCAACCTGATGCAGTGGTGATAATCACTTGTAAATTATTTAACTCATTAAATGCTGCTGCATTCTGTTTCGCCAGATACGCCGCTGTTCTTTTGTCGCCGCCATGTTGATGTATTGCTCCACAACAGGTCTGTGTGAGCGGCACATGCACTGTATAGCCTAAACAGTTAAGTGTAAATATTGTTGCATTGAGAGTTGTAGTATCCGTTATTCTGGCTACGCAGCCAAGAAATAATCCAACCTCACCATGCACTTTCCCGGTTGCAGGGTAAATTGTGCGCCATGATTTGATTGAATTTTTCTCATTGGGCGCAAAACGAAGTGTATCAACATCAGGCAACTGTGCCTCTAATAAAGCAAGTTTTGTTTTTCCCAAGAGGTTGTATTTTCTCAGCAATTTCTGCAAACCACTTCCTTGGTAAAAATGTAAAAATGAGCGCAACGTATCGAAACGATTTGGTTTAGCGATTAGTTCATTTTCTATTAATACTCGAGACCAAGACTTTCTAATGATACTTTCATTTTTTAACAAAGGAGATGGCGACTCAGCAAGCATGGTACGTGCGTCATTAATCAGGCTGCCATACGCTACATGATTTGGACAGACTGCTTCACAAGCACGACAAGTTAAACAGCGGTCTATATGCAGAGCAAAGCATTCGTTCATCGGAATACGTCCGCTTGCCACTCCACTCATAAGAGCAATGCGTCCACGTGGTGAATCAGCTTCTGACATAGTTATGCGGTAAGTGGGGCACTGTGGCAGACAAAGACCACAAGCAACGCATCGATCAGCTTCTGCGAGCATTGAATTGAGGGAGAAATCGGGTGAGGAGCTAACAGACTCTATGATTGCCTTTGTCGAAAAAAATTCAAAATAAACTTTCTTTGTGAGTAATCCTATAAATTCTACAGGTCTCTTTAGAGTCTACCTGTAAAAAAATACAAAAGGTAGTAGAGGTATCTGATACAGTTTAAAAGTAAGGCATTTTTACTCTGATTTTTTAAATGTCTCGGCAAACTTTCTTTCTGTATTTTAATAACTTATTGCGCCTAGTTTGGCCTAAATTTAACAACCAGCATGCCTTTATTCTCAAAAAAATATCTGCTCGATATTCTTCTTAGAAAAAAA
The DNA here is from genome assembly GCA_014190895.1 of Nitrosomonadaceae bacterium. GTDB lineage: Bacteria > Pseudomonadota > Gammaproteobacteria > Burkholderiales > Nitrosomonadaceae > BJGV01. The sequence continues at coordinate 45,620 of BJGV01000003.1, forward strand.
TCTGGGATAATCCTACTCGTTGTGTTCTTTAGCAACCTTCTTATGCCTATGACGGCATTCTCCCAAAGTAACATTAATCTTGAATTTAGAAACAAAGATCAGCCTACAAAGACTTTGACTTTAATTGATCTTGGCATTATCGCCGCGCCAGTTTTAGTAAAAATTTTTGAGGTGCATGAGAATAGAAATCGTGTCTATAAAGCCTACTCGGCCCAGGTGGTTTTTGACGAGGTATTTGGTAAGGCCTGGAGAGAAGCGGGGGAGATCTTATTTACGTGTACTGATGGGTATCAGCCAAGTATACCGGTAGCAAAATTCTTGACTCACAATGCATATTTTGCATTTGCCCAAGAGGATGACTCACCGTTTATAGTAATAAATGCACTACAGAACAATGAGATTGTCCAGCTTGGACCACTCTACTTAGTTTGGGACAATATCAATTCTAAAGAATTACTTGATGATGGCGCATCTTATATGCCCTATCAAATAAGAGAGATTGAGCTTACAGTTTTTGCATCTCGTTTTCCAAATTTAGCACCTCCAAAAAAAGCATCATTAGAAGCGAGGCGTGGTTTCTTGCACTTCCGTAAACACTGCATGGCATGCCATACGATTAATGACGAGGGTGGCGGTAAAGCAACAGAGCTAAACTACCCAGTAAGTGTAGTTGAACGCATGCCATTTAAACACCTAATACGCTGGATTGGAAACCCATCGAGCATGCGATATAACACAGTTATGCCGGGACTTGCAAAAGAGACTCCAAACAGACAGAAGGTTATAAGTGAAATTATTAGTTATCTTAGAGCGATGAGTAAAGTAAAATATGTTCCAAATAAAGGACTCTAAATACGATGTGTGGTTTCTCACCCAATCCTCTGTCGTAACTGTTAGACGCCGATCTAGTTTAATGTCATCGGTAGCAAATTTCTTGATCACTTGATAAAATTGATTATTTCTATCTAATTGATCGCCTCCACCACTACATTTAGGATCATTCATGCTCACTAGAAACTTTTACCCTGAAAAAAAGATTAATACTTTTTATCCGCCTCAACGCATTTTGATGGGGCCCGGACCATCAGACACCCATCCTCGCGTGTTATCTGCTATGGCTCGCCCAACTCTTGGCCATCTAGACCCTGTTTTTACAGATATGATGGAAGAATTGAAAAGTCTACTTCGTTACTCCTTTCAAACTAAGAATTTATTAACTTTCCCAGTCTCGGGTCCCGGCTCAGTCGGAATGGAGATGTGTTTTGTTAATATGATTAACCCCGGTGATAAAGTACTTGTATGTCGTAATGGCGTCTTTGGATCTCGCATGATCGAAAACGTACAGCGCTGTGGTGGCGTGGCTATTATAGTAGATAATAAATGGGGAGAGCCTGTAGATCCACAGAAAGTAGAAGATATGCTCAAGCATAATCCCGATACAAAAATTGTCGCTTTTGTGCATGCCGAGACATCTACTGGGGCCCTATCAGATGCAAAAACACTCTGCGAAATTGCCCGTTACCATGACTGTCTTACTATTGTAGATTCAGTTACTTCGCTTGGTGGATCGCCTCTTAAAGTCGATGAGTGGAATATTGATGCAATTTATTCTGGTAGCCAAAAGTGTCTATCTTGCCCGCCAGGGCTATCTCCTGTAAGTTTCTCGGAACGAACAGTGGAATTAGTTAAGAATCGCAAGGGGAAAGTACAAAGCTGGTTCATGGATTTAAATCTATTGCTGGGTTACTGGGGAACCACCCGAACTTATCACCATACCGCACCAACCAACGCACTCTATGCTCTACACGAATCTCTGTTTATGTTATACGAGGAAGGATTGGAGCATTCTTGGGCGCGTCATCAACGCAATCATAAAGCATTAAAAGCAGGATTAGAAACCTTTGGCACTAAATTCTTAGTAGACGAGAAATACCGCCTACCACAACTAAATGCGGTGTATGTACCAACTGGTGTGGATGAAAAAGAAGTCCGCCGAAGACTGTTAGTTGAGTATAACCTTGAAATTGGCGCCGGCTTAGGTGATTTCTCTGGAAAAATATGGCGGTTTGGTTTAATGGGTTACTCAAGTAAAATAGAGAATGTAATGCTATGTCTAGGTGCACTAGAAACCGTACTCGCAGATATGGGTCTAAAGATTCAACCGGGTGCAGCAGAAGCAGCAGCACACCAAGTCTATGCGAACAGCCCATTAACATCAATGCCAGCAGAAGCACTAAATTGAAACATATTTAATTCTTATATGTCTTGAAAAAAACCGCTCCCCTTTGTTAATTCGTGGTGCAATTATTTCATTGTACCCAAAGGGGAGGTTAAATACCAAGAAGTGGCATGCCAACGCACAGGAGTAGACAGAAATAAGATAAAAGTTGATCCGGTATTTTATATAGAATAAAAATAATACTGAAATTATAATTTCAATCGTTGCCAGATAGTAGTTGTTAACTCAGCCGAATTCAAAGTATAAAAGTGCAGGCCCGGCGCACCCGCTTTAAGTAATCGATCACATAAATCAGTCACCACATCTAGGCCAAATGCGCGAATTGATGCGCTATCATCTCCATAACCCTCAATTTTTTTTCTAATCCAGCGCGGAATCTCTGTACCACAAGCATCCGAAAATCTAGCTAACTGAGGGAATCTATTAATCGGCATGATTCCTGGGACAATGGGAATACTCACTCCCATTTTTTCGCAAGCATCCATAAAATTAAAATATGCATCTGCATTATAAAAATACTGGGTAATGGCAGAATTTGCCCCCGCTTCTACTTTCCGTTTAAAGTTAAACAAATCTGCCTCTACCGAACGCGCTTGGGGATGATACTCTGGATAAGCGGCCACCTCGATATGAAACATATCATTAAATTCTTTGCGAATAAAAGTTACCAATTCGCTGGCATAACGAAATTCTCCTGTTTGCACCATGCCAGATGGTAAATCACCCCGCAATGCAACGATACGACGAATCCCATTATCACGGTACTTTTGAAGCGTGATACGAATATTTTCATTGGTTGAACCAACACAGGAAAGATGTGGCGCTCCCACATATCCCTCAGCTTGAATCTCTAGAATCGTTTCAAGTGTACGATTCTGCGTAGACCCACCTGCGCCAAAAGTTACCGAGAAAAATTTGGGGCGAAGTTTTGCCAGCTGCTGACGAGCAGAGCGCAATCTTTCAATCCCTTCAGAAGTCTGTGGAGGAAAGAACTCAAAACTAAAGGTCGAACAAAGAGTTTTTTGCGCTTTCATCTCTTAAAGTTAAGAAAATACAAAAAATGAGAAGAGCGAGTATGTCTACTTAAATACTTGACGTGCGCTCTATGCCTAGAAATTAATACCGATACATCTCCGGTTTATACGGGCCGCTTTTATTTAGATTAAGATACTTTGCTTGTTCATCTGTTAATTCAGTGAGACTAACCCCAAGCTTTCCAATATGTAGTCGAGCAACTTTTTCATCTAGATGCTTGGGTAATACGTAGACATTCTTCTGATAATTGATCCCATTGGTCCAGAGTTCAATCTGCGCCAACACCTGATTGGTAAATGAATTAGACATAACAAACGAAGGGTGGCCGGTGCCGCAGCCTAAATTCACTAAACGTCCCTGAGCTAAAACAATAATTTTTCGGCCTGATGGAAAAATAACATGGTCTACCTGTGGTTTAATGTTGTCCCATTGATACTTCTGAATTGAAGCAATATCTATTTCAGAATCAAAGTGGCCAATATTGCAAACGATGGCCTGATTCTTCATTCTCAACATGTGGTCATGGGTAATAACACGTAAATTACCAGTGGCAGTAACAAAAATATCGGCTTGATCGCAGGCTTTGTCCATGGTAACTACACGGTAACCTTCCATCGCAGCCTGAAGTGCACAAATTGGATCTATTTCGGTAACCCATACGGTTGCTCCTAGACCACGTAAAGATTGAGCGCAGCCTTTCCCTACATCCCCATAACCACATACCAGTGCAATTTTTCCAGCAATCATTACATCGGTTGCACGTTTAATTCCATCTACTAAAGATTCCCGACAGCCGTAAAGATTATCGAATTTTGCCTTGGTAACCGAGTCATTAACGTTAAATGCCGGAAACGGCAACTCGTTCTTTTTCTGCATTTCGTACAAACGGTGAACACCGGTAGTGGTTTCCTCCGTCACTCCTCGAATATTAGCAAGATTCTTAGAATACCAACCCGGTCTAGCAACCAATCTTTTCTTGATTGCCGCAAATAAAGCACGCTCCTCTTCATTAGTAGGATGTGCAATAACTTCCGCATTCAGTTCCGCTTTGCTGCCGAGGATGATTAACAGTGTTGCGTCGCCGCCATCATCTAAAATCATATTGGGAGTGCCATCACTTGGCCACTCAAAAATACGGTGCGTATACTCCCAATAATCACTTAAAGATTCGCCCTTATAAGCAAATACAGGGATCCCCTCTTCCGCAATAGCTGCGGCTGCATGGTCTTGAGTAGAAAAAATGTTGCATGAAGCCCAACGTACTTCTGCGCCTAATACGATTAGGGTTTTGATCAATACTGCGGTCTGAATAGTCATATGCAAAGAGCCGGCAATACGTGCGCCTGCCAGGGGTTTTTGATTTACATACTCTTCACGAAGGGCCATGAGACCGGGCATCTCTGTTTCAGCGATAGCAATTTCTTTGCGCCCCCATTCTGCCAGGGACATATCTGCGACCTGATAATCAGTTAATTTGACACTATCAGAGTTAGCTATATTTTTCATAAAAAGAGATTTCCTTAAAAATAAAGAGGGTGTGCTTATCGTATACTTTTACTAGGGATTACAGGAATCTAATGTCTATTACAACGCTCTTCGACATAAAAACTAACTTAGGACAAGCTCCCAAGCTTGCTGGTATTTATATTTCTGTTCCACGCTCAATCTTCACATCAGCGCGAAGCTGTTCAGCTTTATCAGTAGATTCCCAAGTAAATTCAGGCTCATCTCGTCCAAAATGTCCATAAGCAGCAGTCTTAGCATAAATTGGGCGCAACAAATTAAGGGTGTGAATGATAGCACGTGGGCGCAAATCAAAATGACGACTAATTAACTCAGTAATCTTGTGATCAGAAATTCTCCCTGTACCAAAAGTATCGACTGCTAATGAAACCGGATGAGCTACGCCAATAGCATAGGCTATCTGTACTTCACATCTGCTAGCAATGCCGGCAGCAACAATATTTTTAGCGACGTAACGTCCAACATACGCTGCCGAACGATCTACCTTAGATGGGTCTTTACCGGAGAAAGCGCCTCCGCCATGATGGGCTGTGCCGCCATAAGTATCCACAATGATCTTGCGGCCGGTTAATCCGCAATCTCCCATCGGTCCACCGACTACAAAACGTCCGGTGGGATTCACTAAGTACCGAGTGCTCTCACTTAACATATCTTTTGGGATAACTGATTTAATAATTTCCTCTATCACCGCTTCAGTCAGAATCGCCTGAGAAATGTCAGGATGATGTTGAGTAGATACCACTATAGTTTCTATCCATTGTGGCTTACCGTTCAAATAACGTACTGACACTTGAGATTTTGCGTCAGGACGCAGCCATGGTAAACGACCATCTTTTCTCAGTTCTGCTTGTCGTTCCATTAGTCGATGGGCATAATAAATTGGCATCGGCATTAACTGTGGCGTTTCATCACAGGCGTAGCCAAACATAAGCCCCTGGTCCCCCGCCCCTTGGTCCATCTCCTCCTCTTTAGTACGATTCACTCCTTGAGCAATATCTGGCGATTGCTTATTGAATGCAGTTAACACCGCACAAGTATTAAAATCAAAACCGATATCCGAGCTAACATAGCCAATACGCTTGATAGTTTCACGAGCAACCACGTTATAATCCACCGAAGCATGGGTAGTAATCTCACCCGACATAACAATCAATCCGGTACTACAGAGAGTTTCGCAGGCTACCCGCGCATTGTTATCTTGGGTTAAGATTGCATCTAGAACTGCGTCAGAAATCTGATCCGCCACTTTGTCTGGGTGGCCTTCAGATACAGATTCTGAAGTAAAAAGATAGCTTTTATTGTCCATATATAATGTAAATTAGTGTTAGAGAATGCTATGGTATCGAAATAGCTATTAGATCATTGCTTGTTATTAATTTTACAGCATGTGCTACGTTATATGTGTAATTCACGCTGACTAGGGTCAACAATGGGGCTTAGATTTACTAAAATGCATGGCTTAGGCAACGATTTTATCGTTATTGACTGCATCAATCAATCCGTGTCACTTAGTTCAAAACAATTATGCTCACTTGCAAATCGGCATTTTGGTGTCGGTTGTGATCAAATTCTGTTAGTAGAGACTGCTAAGGGTCATGCTGATTTCTGTTACCGCATTTTTAATGCTGACGGTGGGGAGGTAGAACAATGTGGTAATGGTGCACGTTGTTTTGCCCGTTATGTGCACTACCGAGGCATGACTCAAAAAAATGAAATCTGTGTGGAAACTCTTGGGGGATTGATCACTTTAAAACTAGAGCTTAGTGGAGAAGTCACTGTCAATATGGGAGTGCCTCAATTTGAACCACAAAAAATTCCTTTTATCGCTAAAGAACGTGCCTTGACTTACATGCTTGATATAAATAACAAGCAGATAGAAGTGAGCGTTCTCTCCATGGGCAACCCTCACGTGGTGCAAATAGTTTCAAATATAAATGATGCACCAGTGCTACTTGAGGGCGCTGCGATTGAATGCCACTCTCGCTTTCCTCGGCGAGCGAATGCAGGGTACATGCAAGTAATAAACCGCGAGCATATTCAGCTTCGAGTATATGAGCGTGGTGCAGGAGAAACGCTTGCCTGTGGCACGGGCGCTTGTGCTGCCGTGGTAACAGGAATTAATCATGGACTACTGGAATCAAGGGTTAAGGTTAGCACCCGCGGCGGTGATTTAATTATACTTTGGGAGGGACAATACCACCCAGTCTGGATGACTGGACCAGCGATTTTTGTATTTGATGGGGAAATTGAACTATAAAATTTAGTCAGGAGAAATATGAAATTTAACTCAGGGGAAGTGGCTCAATATCTTCGAGAAAATCCGCAATTCTTTGATGAACATGCCGACGCATTAGCCGATATTTATGTTTCCCACCCTCATGGTGGCAGAGCCATTTCCATCAGCCAGCGACAAATTGTCACATTACGAAATAAGAACCTTGCCTTACAAGAAGAATTACGTGGATTACTCAAGCTTGGCAGAGAAAATGATGCCATGAATGAAAAAATGCATCACCTAGCTATTGCACTATTTACTTCTACTGATATAAAAAATTTACTGTATGGGCTGAATCTGTCTCTGTGTAAGGATTTTTCAATGTCCCATGCAGTTCTGCGCTTATGGAATCTAGCCGGCTGCACTACAAATTTACCGGAATTTATCTCCACTGACAGCGCCATCCACATCGTTACTGAGAATCTACCGTGCCCCTATTGCGGTCCTAATCTAACCAAAGAAATCATGGATTGGTTCGGCGAAGAAGCTGCCCTCTTGCACTCATTTGCGATGATTCCACTACGAGCAGAAAAAACCATTGGTTTGTTGGTATTGGGAGATAAAGAGCCTCGACGATTTTATCCGGAGATGGGGACGCTTTACCTAAAGCGATTAGGGGATTTAATAAGCGCTGCTATCATGCGGCACATGCTCATTGAATAAAAGCATAATAATAGCTAACAAATAACAGGGGGAACATGACACTTAATGATAATCCGTTTTCGCTTGCTATCGCCTATATTAATCATCTCACCAATGAAAGAAGACTGTCGTTGCTGACCTGCAAAAGTTACTCACGTGATATTGCAGTTTTGTTGAAATTTACAAAAGGAACGCCGTTTGACCAATTACAAAATCACCACATTCGTCGTACTATTGGTCAAATTCATAGCAAGGGACTTTCTGGCAGAAGCTTAGCAAGAATGCTCTCTGCCTGGCGCGGTTTTTACAATTATCTGGCACGCGATTATGGTTATAAACACAACCCTTGTAATGGATTGCGCGCCCCAAAATCACCAAGGGCTCTCCCTTCTATACTTTCTCCCGACGAAACTGCAAAATTATTAGAATTCCCAACTAATGACTTAATGGCTCTACGAGATAAGGCTATGTTTGAATTGCTTTACTCTTCTGGACTGCGATTAACAGAACTCGTTAACCTTAAACCTGCAGATCTAGATTTTTCCAACGAAACGGTTCTCCTTGTTGGAAAGGGTAACAAAACTCGTATCGTACCAGTCGGCAAACAAGCCATAGAAGCATTACGTGAATGGATGAAGCAACGTACGACATTAATAAAACCTGGAGAAGTTGCGCTATTCTTATCTCGGTATGGGAAAGGTATTAGTTCTCGATCAGTGGGCCAGCTCCTAAAAATTAGAGCCGCACAACAAGGCATTAGTACCAATGTTCATCCTCATATTTTGCGGCATTCATTTGCCTCACACTTACTACAGTCGAGCTCTGACCTACGAGCAGTACAAGAGATGTTGGGACATGCCAGCATCAGCACTACTCAAATTTATACCCATTTAGATTTTCAACACCTGGCAAAAATATATGATGCCACTCATCCGCGAGCAAAAAAGAAAAATTAGGGGCTTAAACTCGGCCTTTCTTGGCAAATTAGCGCTATAATTGCGTCTTCGTAACACTCTCAATCTAGCCCCATGCAGCAATTCCATGGCACCACCATACTTTCGACACGACGCGGTACACAAGTCGCACTTGGTGGCGACGGTCAAGTAACCCTGGGCACTATTATAGCTAAAGCGACCGCTCGCAAAGTACGTAGACTCTACCATGACAAGATACTTGCTGGTTTTGCTGGCGGCACTGCCGATGCCTTCACTCTGTTTGAACGTTTTGAAGGTAAGCTTGAGAAACACCAAGGGCATCTTATGCGTTCCGCAGTAGAACTGGCAAAAGATTGGCGCACTGATCGCATTTTACGCCGACTAGAGGCAATGCTGATTGTCGCGGACCGAGAGACTACTCTTATTGTCACTGGCTCAGGTGACGTGATTGAACCGGAATTAGGGCTCGCTGCCATTGGTAGCGGGGGCTCTTATGCTCACTCTGCCGCTCGAGCTCTTCTTGAGAATACCGATCTAACATCGTTAGAAATTGTCAAAAAATCACTCGCCATTGCAGGTGATATATGTATCTATACAAACCAGAACCACATCATTGAAGTCCTAGATTAACATCAAGAGACCGGTAAACGAGTAAATAAAATTTCTACTTATTTAAAATAAGGTATTACTTTTTTATCCGTCTTGTACCTCTCTTACCATAAAAATTTTTCTTAATAATCGCGCTCAAAAATTATGTCTCAAATGACTCCGCAAGAAATTGTTAATGAACTTAATAAGCATATCATTGGTCAAAATGCAGCCAAACGTGCCGTGGCCATCGCACTCAGAAATCGCTGGCGCAGGCAGCAAGTAAAAGATCCTTTGCGGCAAGAAATCACTCCAAAGAATATTTTAATGATTGGCCCAACCGGTGTTGGTAAAACTGAAATTGCTCGGCGCTTAGCTAAAATTTCCGATGCCCCGTTTATTAAAGTAGAGGCGACTAAATTTACTGAGGTGGGTTATGTTGGGCGTGATGTGGATTCTATTATTCGTGATTTAGTAGAATCTGCCATTAAACAATTACGCGAACAAGAAATTATTAACATGAAACATCGCGCTGAAGATTGTGCTGAAGAATGTATTCTTAATATTTTACTGCCATCTGCACGAGATTCAAACTTACAAACAGTGGGTGAAGAAAATGATAATGCCACGCGACAAAAATTCCGCAAGAAATTGCGAGAAGGCGAATTAAGCGACAAGGAAATTGAAATTGAGTTGTCAGAAACACGCGCCCAAATGGAAATCTTTGCCCCTCCTGGAATGGAAGATCTCACTGCACAAATTCAAGGTATGTTCCAAAATTTTGGCAAGGAAAAGAAAAAGACACATAAGCTAAAAATTCGAGAAGCGATGAAACTTATTACTGAAGAAGAAACCTTAAAACTAATCAATAACGAGGAATTAAAACTTCGTGCATTACAAAACGTTGAGCAAAATGGAATTGTATTTTTAGATGAGATAGATAAAATTATTGGTCGCTCTGAAACGTCAAATACAGATATATCTCGCCAAGGAGTGCAGCGTGACCTGCTGCCACTGGTAGAGGGCACCACTGTCTCTACTAAACATGGCATGATTAAAACTGATCACATTCTGTTTATTGCTAGCGGCGCATTTCATCTTGCAAAACCTTCTGATCTGATTCCTGAGTTGCAAGGACGTTTCCCAATTCGGGTTGAGCTAGCAAATTTAAGTGCCGATGATTTCGTACAAATTCTTACTAATACTGACTCTTGTCTCACACATCAGTATGAGGCGCTCCTAAAAACCGAGGGAATTGAACTGGAATTCTTGCCCGATGCAATTAAACGCCTAGCAGAAATTACTTTCGCAGTTAATGAAAAAACTGAGAACATTGGTGCAAGACGCCTTTACACTGTAATGGAGAAACTTCTAGAAGAAATTTCTTTTGATGCTATAAAGTACAGTGGGGAAAAAGTTACAATTGACGCTGCCTATGTAGATACAAGGCTCAAGGACCTTTCCCAGAGCGAGGACTTGGCCAGATTCGTGCTATAGACAAAGAAGCCTTTATTAATTTTTAGTAAAGATTGTCTGAAGGCGTCTCTTACAGTCATTTAGTTTGAGAATTAGGTAAACTTACACAGACTGTCCCGCTGCATAACCAGATGCCCATGCCCATTGGAAATTAAATCCGCCCAAATTTCCAGTCACATCAACCACCTCGCCAATAAAATACAGTCCTGGTTCTTTTTTTGTTTCCATGGTCTTGGATGATAATTCATGAGTATCTACGCCGCCTAAAGTCACTTCGGCTTTCTTAAAACCTAAAGTACCACTGGGCTTAATCTGCCAATCATTTAATTGTATTGCGACTCCCCTCAACTCATCTTCGCTGTATTGATTCATGGGTTTTATTGGTTCTACACGCATAATCATCTCACTCCAAGCCTGCGCAAAACGTTTTGGCAAATATTGTGCCAGTAAATTTGGCAATAAAATATTGCTAGATCTATTATTAAACAGCAATATCTTAGCATCGAGATCTGGTAGCAAATTGATATGAATTATATCACCAGGGTTGTAATACAAAGAGATCTGCAATATCCCTGGGCCGCTCAACCCACGGTGAGTAATCAGTAAATTTTCACGAAAGAAAACGCCATGACAACTCATTGTTGCGTCAATCGCAACTCCAGAAAGTTCTGAAAACCAAACTAGTTCGTCTGCTGAAAAAACTAATGGCACCAATCCTGCTCGCAAAGATGTGACGCCAATATTAAATTTCTCAGCAATACGGTATCCAAAAGAAGTGGCGCCGATTTTTGGAATGGATAGGCCTCCGGTTGCAATCACCAAAGAGTCTGCGGTTAAGGTACCGCGATCGGTTTCTAATAAAAACTTAAAATTGTCTTTTATGTCGGCGCGATTTACATTCTTTACCTGACAAGGCATAAACCATTCTACGCCCGCAACATTACACTCATGTCGTAATAAATCTATAATCTGTTGTGAGCTTCCATCACAAAACAACTGCCCAAATTTCTTTTCATGGTAATGAATGCCATGTTTTTCCACTAATGCAACAAAATCTTGAGGGGTAAAGCCTGCTAATGCTGATCGACTAAAATCTGGATTATGCGAAACAAAATTTTCTGATTTAGTATGGAGATTAGTGAAATTACAGCGCCCGCCTCCAGAAATACGAATTTTTTCAGCGAGTTTTGTTGCATGATCTAACAATAATACCGAACGTCCACGCTTACCCGCCTGAATTGCGCACATTAACCCTGCCGCACCTGCGCCAATCACCACCACATCTTTCTTTAATTTCATTTAATTTTTTACAATACAAAAATAACAGACTTGATTGTTTTTCTCTAAAAATTTCTTAGAATCTCGTAGTTATTTTATTTAGCAACCTGTTATTCGATATGGCACTCTTTACTGTGACATCTGGACAGTAGTCTATGACCAGTTAAAATACTAATCACTACAGCACTCTTGTCCCCTCTTAATTCTTATTTTTACTTTTATGCACCATATAAATTAAACTTGTGAGTGCAGTCTATGTCAACCTCGTTATAATAGTAGCTATACAAATAATCTGCCTGTGATGCATTTATGACCTTATCAGTTCAGCCTGATTTTAGATTGCACTTTACCGAGCTCTTCCGCGATGCTTTGAGAGTGCTCGAGCCATTAAATCTCGTTACGATAATCGATTTTACTCGCCCTAAACAAGTCACTCATGGTGATTACTCATGTAATTTAGCAATGCACTTGGCTAAATCTATGCATAAAAACCCACGTGACGTGGCTACGCTGCTAATTAATGCAATGCCAACCTCGCCCTATCTAGAAAAAATTGAAATTGGGGGAGCGGGGTTCATTAACCTATTTCTTAAGATCAGTGTTAAGCAACAGTTTTTATGTTACGTGCTAGAAGATGGTGAAAAATTTGGACAAAGTAAGCTTGGTCTGGGTAAGAAAATTCAGGTGGAGTTTGTTTCAGCTAACCCTACCGGACCATTGCACGTTGGCCATGGTCGTGGAGCAGCATTCGGTGCGAGCCTTGCAAATATATTAACAGCCGTGGGGTTTTCTGTTACGCGCGAGTACTACGTCAATGATGCAGGTCGGCAAATGGATATTCTGGCACTTTCAACTTGGTTGCGTTATCTTGAATTAAATGGCCTTAACGTAGCTTTCCCAAGCAACGCTTATCAAGGCGAGTACGTGCGTGATATGGCAAAATTAATATACAAAGAGCACCAAGATCGCTATTTTCATCAGCTCAGTTTATTACCAGAAAATATTTCTCAGGATAACGCAGAAGAGAAGGTTGATGCTGAGGCGCAACTCGATAAATTAATTATTGAAGCTAAAAAGCTACTGGGAAAAGATTACGCATATATCCAAAACTTTGTTCTCGCCAAACAATTACAAGATGGTTGCAATGATTTAATGGAATTCGGTGTGATATTTGATACATGGTTCTCAGAGCAATCTCTGTTTCAAAGTGGCGCTGTAGCGCGTGCAATTCAGTTACTTGAACAGAAAAATCATTTGTATCAAAAAGATGGTGCCAAATGGTTTCGTTCAACTGATTTTGGCGATGAAAAGGATCGTGTGGTGCAACGGGAAAATGGCCAGTTCACTTATTTTGCTTCCGATATTGCTTATCATATTAACAAATTTGAACGTGGTTTTGATCGCATTATTGATGTGTGGGGAGCCGATCATCATGGTTATATCCCGCGAGTAATGGGTGCAATTTTAGCGCTGGGATTTGACGCAAAAAAACTTGAGATTGCATTAGTGCAATTTGCTGTGCTCTATCGGAACGGCGTTAAAACCTCCATGTCTACCCGCTCAGGGGAATTTGTCATGTTACGAGAATTACGCCAAGAAGTAGGAAATGATGCGGCACGATTCTTTTATGTATTACGTAAAAGTGATCAACATTTGGATTTTGATCTGGATCTAGCAAAATCGCAAAGTAACGATAATCCGGTTTATTACGTACAATATGCTCATGCAAGAATCCATAGTGTACTAGAGCAATGGGGCGAAAATATTACAACACTTATTAATTCTGATGTAACCTTGCTTACTAGTGCTTCGGAGTTATCATTACTACAAAAACTAATTGACTACCCTGAGGTTGTAGATACGGCAGCAAAGGAACTTTCTCCTCATTTAATTGCTTTTTATCTTAGAGATTTAGCAAGTGAATTTCACAGCTACTACAATGCCACGCGCTTCCTAATCCCAGAAATACCGCTACGGCTTGCCCGACTAACTTTGATTGCAGCAATACGACAAGTTTTAGCCAATGGGTTAATAATGTTGGGTGTAAATGCCCCTAATAAGATGTAGATATATGACTTCTGAGGATTTTTATGAGTCGAGATTATAAATCTCAAACCGATTCCACCGGTCCTAGCAAACGTCGAAATTTCTTTCTTTTGGGATTATTTATCGGCTATGCATTAGGTTTAATTAGTGCAATTGTTATATGGGTGTACATCAATCAGACACCCAGCCCATTCACCTCTAAGGAGGTTTCCACGGGAGGCATTGCGGCCAATAGCCCGAGCAATAAAAATCAAAAAATAATGCCAGTACCGAATAACGTCAGCAAATCGGCTGACGCTAAAAATGATAAACCTCGTTTTGAATTCTATGGGATATTATCCGATTCTGAAGAGTTGATTACCGAACAACAGCTTGAACAAACTACACACAATCTTCTGAGTGAAGAAAAATACTATCTTCAAGTGGGTTTATTCCAGAGCACTGATGACGCAGACAACTTAAAAGCAAAGATTGCGATGCTTGGAATAGAGGCGTTCATTCAATCTACAAATTTACCGGGGAAGGGTATGTGGCATAGAGTACGTATCGGACCCCTTAAAGAAATTAATGATAGCAATCAAATACGTGCATCCCTGAAAAAAAATGGAATAGAGGCTAGTTTTGTTAAGATACGTGAAAAGATTCGATAAAGAAACCGCATTTAAAAATAGTCGCTCACAGTATGAATTCACTCAGGTAAAAATGAATCTAGTACGTTTCTTTGTAGTTCTTCTTCTGTCTCTCAACGTGGCTCTAATGAGCATGTCCGAGGTACGTGCTGAACTTACCGAGGGGCGCGATTACACTGTTTTGCTAAATATTCAGCCAAGCGGGAGCGGTAACAATATAGAAGTGCGTGAATTTTTCTGGTACGGTTGCGCACACTGTTACGATCTACATCCTTATATTAAAACTTGGCTGAAAAAAATACCGAAGGATGTAACTTTTCGCTATGTTCCAGCAATTTTTCGAACCAACTGGATCCCTGGTGCTAAGACTTTCCATACCCTAGAAATCTTAGGAATGCGGGAAAAATTACACGATACAATCTACGATGCTATTCATATCGAAAAAATTGATTTAACAAAGGATGAAATATTATTT
Organism: Nitrosomonadaceae bacterium; assembly: GCA_014190895.1. Taxonomy (GTDB): domain Bacteria; phylum Pseudomonadota; class Gammaproteobacteria; order Burkholderiales; family Nitrosomonadaceae; genus BJGV01. Next base: position 60,762 of record BJGV01000003.1, read on the forward strand.
GATTGGATAGAAAAACAAGGAGTAGATCGGAAAAAATTTATAGATACTTACACCTCCTTTATGGTACAGAATCAAACATCTCAATCCTCTCAAATGTCTAAAGATTATAGTTTGTCGGGTGTTCCATCCATAGTAGTGGCTGGTAGATACTTGACTAGCGGACGAATGGGTGGCACTCCACATGAGACAATTAGAATACTAAATGAACTAATCGAAAAAGTACGCGCAGAAAGAAAAAGAAAATAATATGTCGGCATTTTTTTTGAAAGTTAAAGCGCTTTTTTAATGCCACTAAGAGTTATCATTAGTGGCGCCTCCAGTGGACTGGGAATGGCTTTAGCGCGACATTATGCTGCATTAGGTGCAATACTTGGATTAATTGCGAGACAAGAGAGGCCGCTACAAATCCTCGTAGAAGAGCTATCTAATGCATCCTACTACGTTGCTGATGTCCGCGATGCTCAGACCATGCGATCTGTTGCGCAAACTTTTATACAGCACCATGGCTGTCCTGATATTGTCATTGCAAATGCCGGGATCAGTAATGGCACCCTCACTGAGCATGCTGAAGATACTGAGGTTTTCGAGAATATTCTTGCCACTAACGTTATTGGCATGCTCAATACTTTTCAGCCATTTATTATTCCAATGCGGAATTCAAAAAAGGGTAAATTGGTTGGAATAGCCAGTGTCGCAGGATATCGTGGTCTCCCTGGTAGCGGCGCTTATTCAGCCTCTAAAGCGGCTGCTATATCTTACCTAGAAAGTCTACGCGTGGAGATGCATGGGAGCGGTATATCTGTTATCACTATTTGTCCTGGCTACATCATTACGCCCATGACAGAAAATAATCCTTTTCGCATGCCTTTCATTTTAACAGCAGAAAAAGCCTCTAAAAAAATTATACATGCCATTGAAAATAAAAAATTATTTGCTGTCATTCCTTGGCAGATGTCAATCATTGCGCGAATACTAAAATTATTACCTAATTTTCTCTATGATCGTCTATTTGCTAAAATACAACACAAACCGCGACACCATATCTGAAAAAATTGCTAACTGTTAAAACATTGCACTAAAAATTCAGGATTACCTGCCTTGTCATGACAACAGAATCAAGCTGATTGGTTCTTAATCTTAGCGATGCGTGCCTTGCGCACTTCTGTTTTAATCAAAACCGACAAACGCGTAGAATTAGAAACGCCTTCTCCCAATCTAGTGGCTATTGCCCCAGAATCTACACTGTTAGCCGCATTTAATGCTTTACTTAACCAAGCAGTCTGAGAATAAGATTTCTCAATATGGTTGGGTTGCGCATAAAAATCGCATGTGCAGGCCTGTAGAAATTCTTCAAAACGTCGCGGTTTTCGATAAGCATCTGCAGTCTGTAGCATATCGATTACAGCCTCAGGATCAAGTTCTGTTATACGGTGAACGGCGCTACAAAAACGGGTTACTAACAATGCTAAATTGCGCTCGTCACTAGGAACTCTGATGCGCTCACACAAATTTTTAATCAGTCTTATATTGTGAGCTTCTTGACTAGTACAGTTTGGCAGCTTCTCTGGTGATATTAATTTTCCATCAAAATTATTTACAAGAGTTGCAAAACGAACTGGCAAAGAATAGTTTTTTGACGCAGCATAATCAATGGCTAACATTGTATGAATGTCTGTATCGGTTTGTGAATGCTTTTTCACCGACTTAGGTGCGCCAAAGAACGCGTCAACTTCCGGCATGATACGGGCCAATGCTTTGCATTCATGCAGTAAATAAAACATGCGCGAGGGGTTCTTTTCCATTAATCCGCGGGAAAATTCTTGCCATACTCGCTCCGGGACCAGAGTATCTATCTCGCCATTACTTACCATTTCATTCATTAGCGCCAAAGTCTCATGAGCAACATGAAAACCAAAGCGCGCTGCAAAACGCGCCGTCCTTAAAACTCGAACCGGATCTTCAGTAAACGCTGGCGAAACATGGCGCAATAATCCTGCCTTAAGGTCGGCCACTCCATTAAAAGGATCAATAATATTTCCATTTTGATCTCTAGCAATTGCGTTTATAGTTAAATCTCGCCTCGCCAAATCTTCTTGCAGCGTAACCTCAGGAGACGCGTGAACTTTAAAACCTTTATATCCTAAAGAAATTTTTTTCTCAGTTCTTGCTAGTGCATACTGCTCTTGGGTTTTTGGATGAAGAAAAACTGGAAAATCTTTACCCACTGGACGATAGCCAAGCCGTGACATCTCCTCTGGGGTAGAGCCGACTACCACATAGTCACGATCCTGTATTGGTAGATTCAATAGTTCATCACGAACCGAACCACCCACTGAATAAATTTTCATTTTATAGCTTTTGATTACAGAAAAGATTATAACGTGTACAGCAAATTGTACGTATGGTAGCAACTAGTCTGCGGCGAGATTGATGATCTAAATCTAAAAATGATCAGGTGCATTAGTGTCACGAATATTAACTATTGCTAAATTTTCGATTGATAAAACACTATCGACCACTACTGATAATACACGCTGCCTTCTTTTAAGATTCCTTTGCTATCTAATTTTAGGTGAAATTATGCCAAGACGTTCTTTTAAAGTTTTTGTTTGATGACCAAGAGTCCTGGCATAGTACACGGAGTTGCTCATAACTTTTTTTACATAGTCCCGAGTTTCACTAAAAGGAATAGTCTCTGCATAAATTGCACCCTCTAAGGGCTTTAAATCTCGCCATTGTTGGGCTCGTCTAGGACCAGCATTGTAGGCTGCTGAGGCTAATAATGGCTGGTTATCAAGCAATGTTAATACATGCTTGAGATAATAAGTGCCTAATATTAAATTAATATCCACCTCGGTAGCGGTGGCCTGACGATAGTTTGACATGCCTAATTTCTTTGCTACCCATTTGGCGGTAGTTGGCATCAATTGCATCAAGCCCATTGCTCCGGCAGTAGACTTGGCATTATCAATGAAACGGCTTTCTTGGCGAATTAGACCGTATACTAGGGCTTCATCGAGCTCCCGTTTCTTCAAAATTTTTCCTAATGATTCACGATGAGGGGCTGGGTAGCGCAAATTAAAATCATGCTCCTTCAGTGTTTTATCAGCGATATTGATGGCACGATCATAAATTCCATTAAGGCGAGCTATTTCAGCGGCAGCGAGCAATTGCTTGTCATTAAATTCACGTATTGCCCAGGTCCACTCGCGTATAGCCTCAATGCGTAAATTTAACTTGTACAGGGCAAGTGCCCGTTGAATTCCTGGCATCTGTTGAACAAGAGACACTTGTTCAGCCTCTACCTTATAAGAATTAATGGGTTCGTTAGCCAATATATCCAGATCTTCTCTGGCCAACAAGCCATAAAAATGATGCTCGGTACTCAATGACGTAAGAATAGCATCGCTTTCTATAGTGTTACCTTGGACTTTCAGGGCACGGGCTTTCCAGTAAAGCCATGCGGCCACTTTTTGCTCCGGAACGGACATAGCCTCGATACTTTCCAGCACCGTAGTCCAGTCCTCTGCGCGCAATGCGGCGCGAGTTTTCCAAGAAAGTTGTGTATCTGAGAGTGGAGACAATTTATCGATATTGGCCGCTTCTATAAACCAGTCTAATGCTCTTGGATCAAGTTTCTTTGCTGCTTTGCTTGCCAATTGCCCCATAAAATATGAACGATCTGCCTGAGAAAATTGCTCATGTATTTCGAGCCAATAAGCGTAGGCCTGATCAAGATTGTTATGAAGCAACTGTAACATCGCAAATAGAATAATTTCTCGATCAGCGCGAGTCTCAATCTTGTCTCGATATCTATTTAAATAACTAAGGGGGCTGTTAGAAACAGCATTGAGGGCCTTTTCGTTGAGCTCTTGATAGTTTGGCAAATAACGATTTATGCGCTTGACTGTCTCAATCTCCCCCGCTTCAAAGGCCAGACGTAATCTTAACCAGACATCATCTGTAGACAGCAATTTAGCAGTGACAAGCTCGTTGAATAATGACGTGCAGTTTTTTGGTAGAGTTTTTCCATTAAACCATAACAGACGTGCTTCTTTTAGCGCATCGTCATCATTTACAGAGAGGCGTTGTTGAAGAGAATAGCAGGTGAGCTCATCATCTTTATTGACCAGCGCAGAATACTCGGCAGCAAACAACTCCCACTCTTGTTTTTTTCCTAGAGTTTTTAACCACTGGCCGCGCATTGTATCGGAAAGCAGACTGTCTTTATAATAAGAAAGAAAATCTTTAATTCTGCTTATATCTGTGTCCGGATTGCCTAACTGTAAACGTAACTGGTAATAAGCGGCGTAAGGCTCTAGAACATTCCCTTGCAGACGTTTCGCATAATTAGCTAAACGAACAGCATCTCCTGACTGAAATGCTTGGCGCATGGCAATAAAATCACTGCCTTGATTAGCCGCCAACGTCTCGACATTAATTAGAAGCAGTAATCCAAAAAAAACTTTTTTCATAATATGCTATGGCAAAATAGTAGGATAAAAAATATCCTTGTCTATAATTACTATTCGACATTCACCAAAAGCTTGATCAGGTTCTCAGATTACACCTTGACCTAACATGGCATCTGCCACCTTGACAAAACCAGCAGCATTGGCTCCATCAACATAACTAATACTACCGTCTTTGTGACTGCCATACTGAAGACAGGAACTATGAATGGCTTGCATGATTTTTAATAAACGGGCGTCTACTTCCTCCCGTGACCAAGACAAGCGCATGGCATTTTGACTCATTTCTAGGCCAGAGGTAGCAACCCCACCTGCGTTGCTGGCCTTGCCTGGGGCAAATAAAATTTTGCTGTGCTCAAAAAACTTTACTGCCTCTGCCGTAGAAGGCATATTGGCTCCCTCGGCAACACAAATCACCCCATTTTTAACTAAAATGGCCGCGTCTTTTTCATCCAATTCATTTTGAGTTGCGCATGGTAATGCTACATCAACCGGCACATGCCACGGGCGTACATTAGGTATAAAAGTTGCTTTTACCTTTTTAGCATAATCACTTATTCTTCCTCTTGAATTATTTTTTATTTCCATCAACTCCGCGAGTTTTTCCGTGGTGAAACCTTGTTCATCAACCACTGTGCCACCAGAATCAGAGGCTGTGACCACCTTGGCGCCAAGTGTTAGGGCTTTTTCTATAGAGTATTGGGCCACGTTACCAGAACCAGAAACAGAGACTCGTAAACCATCTAAGGAGCGACCTGCATATTTAAGCATCTCCTCAGCAAAGTACACCGTGCCGTAACCAGTGGCTTCTGGACGTACCAAAGAACCCCCAAAACTCAGCCCTTTCCCTGTAAAAACAGAATCGGATCGATTGGACAATTTCTTCATCATACCGGTCATAAAGCCCACCTCTCGGCCACCAACGCCGATATCACCGGCCGGCACATCTGTATCGGAGCCGATATGACGAAATAGCTCGCTCACATAAGCCTGACAGAAACGCATTACTTCTCCTTCGCTCCGTCCTTTAGGATCGAAATCAGCGCCGCCTTTACCACCGCCCATGGGTAAGGTGGTTAAAGAATTTTTGAGAGTCTGTTCGAAAGCTAGAAATTTTAAAATAGAAAGATTTACTGACGGATGGAAACGAGTGCCTCCTTTATAAGGACCTATGGATGAACTATGCTGTATTCGATAACCACGATTAACCCTAACTTTCCCATGATCATCTACCCAAGATACCCGAAACATAATGATTCGTTCCGGCTCAATAAGACGATCCAAAAGACCTTGTTCCGCATACCGAGGGTTCTTAGTGATGAATGGCCAGAGACTTTCCATAACCTCAACAACTGCCTGTAAATATTCTGGCTGGCCCGGATTACGCTCGGCTATATAAGTACAGAACTCTTGAAAATTTTGATAGTCTAGTTTCATCTTTTCTCCTCTCTTCCAGAAAAAAACAATTCTCTTAATAGTTTACATTCTGCCAGATAAGTTAAAACACCCTACAGTATTTTATATTACTGTGGATTATTGTCATTGATTGTGATGATACAGTTCTCTATCTATAGTATGTCGGATCAGGTAAATTTGCCATCTCGAATCCCTTTCTGCGTAATCGACAAGAATCACATACTCCGCACGCTAAACCTATTTCATCCGCCTGATAACAAGATACGGTCAGACTATAGTCTACACTCAGTAACTTTCCTTGTTGGATTATTTCTGATTTAGACAGATTAATAAGGGGTGTATGGATCCTTAGTTTATTTCCCTCAATCGCAGCTTTTGTTGCTAGATTTGCCATTCCTTCAAAAGCTGCAATATATTTGGGCCGGCAATCGGGATAGCCAGAGTAATCCACTGCATTAACGCCAATAAAAATATCCCGACTTCCAAGTACTTCGGCCCAAGAAAGAGCGAGCGACAACATAATAGAGTTACGAGCAGGAACATAAGTAATTGGAATGCCAGCTTTGATACCTTCTATTGGAATAGCAATAGATCTATCAGTAAGGGCCGATCCACCAAATACAGTCAAATCAACTTTAATGATCTGATGTTCATATGCGCTCATTGATTTAGCTACTCTCTCTGCTGCCGCTAACTCTGATCTATGACGCTGACCATAATCAACGCTCAGGGTATGGCACTCATACCCCTCCTTATGAGCCATAGCAAGAATAGTGGCAGAGTCCAATCCTCCTGATAAAAGCACCACGGCTATAGTCATAGAATCAAGGGTTAAGGTTCATGTCGTAATTTAATTTTTTTCTCATCGACCGGGCCCCTCTCCCCATAACAACTTATGCAGTTGAATTTGCATTCGTACTTGCAAACGGTCACGCAGTACCCACGTGGCAAGTAATGCTGGATCAAGTTGACCATAAACTGGCGAGAATAAGATCGGGCAAATATTGCCCATAAGATACTTGTGCATCATTTCAATTGCCCACTGATAATCTGCTTCATCACACAGCACAAATTTTAATTCATCGTGCTGTGTAAGATAATTAAGATTAGCCCAGCAATTTTTCTCAACTTCGCCCGAACCAGGAGTTTTAATATCTAAGATTTTAGATACGCGTGCATCCACCTGAGATACATCGAGCGCGCCACTGGTTTCAAGCGATACCAAGTAGCCAGTTTCGCACAATATCCTAAGTAATATTAGGCACTCTTTTTGTGCCAGAGGCTCTCCGCCAGTAATCGTTACATAACGCGCCTTATAGCCATCAATCTCTGCTAATACGGTAGAGATTGACATACCCTCTCCCCCATAAAAAGCATACTTGGTGTCGCAATAATTGCAGCGGAGGGGGCAACCAGTCAGGCGCACAAAAACCGTGGGCAACCCTACACGACTAGTTTCTCCTTGCAGAGAGAAAAATATTTCATTAACACGCAAAATTACTTTGGGTATTTGAATAAATACATCTTGTGATGGGGGGACAATAAGAGTCATCTCACAGGGCAAGCGACGGGACTATCAGCAAACAGGGAAATATTAAAATTATTCTATTTTTTTCTAACTATTCGTTTTTTGGCTTTTTCTGCAGCGTCACTGGTAGGGTATTTACTAATTATATTCTCCAGGGTTTTTTTAGCAGACGCACCATCATTCATCTCTTGTTGGCTACTGGCAATATTAAGCAAAGCATCGGGAATTTTAACGTTGCTTGGAAAAGTATTTACTAATTTTTGCTGGGCATTTATGGCACTCTTAAAATCACGTAATGCATAATAAGAATTGCCGATCCAGTAGTGGGCACTGGGTACGCGTTGAGATTCTGGGTAATTCTTCAAAAAATCTCTGAATTTAACAATGGCATCTTGATATTCACCGTTTCTAAATTGACTATGCGCAATCTCATATGCACGATTCTCTGCAGTTTCTGTTGATCCAACATTAATAGAGGGGGGAGATGTCGCTGCAACAGGAGGCGAGCTTGTTGCGTCTGATTCTTCTACAGCAGACACATTTAATTGCTCGGTTCTTCTCAATCGGGTGTCTAGATCAATATAAAAATCTTTCTGCCGTTTCTGTAACGACTCATTCTCGTTGGTCAAAATCTCAATCTGGCCAAGAAGTTTATTGATGTCAAGCTTGAGTGTTTCCACTTGATTGTTAAGCTCGATGAGTGCCTGATTATCAAGTAGCTCTTCAAATCTTTTAATGCGTTTTTCTAATGCTCGCTCTTGATCATATAGCTCCCCAATTTTTTTTTGCTGTATTGCAATTTGCTGGCGCGCCTCGTCATCGCTAAAAAGACCAGCATAGCTCAAATTACAGCAAACCAAAAATGGTAGCAGTAAGAAGAGGCGAAAACGCATACTTACTCGCCCTGATAACGAATATCTGTACGACGATTCTCAGCCCATGATGTTTCGTTATGGTCAGTACCGCGAGGTTTTTCTTCACCTAGACTAACAGCCTCGATTTGAGCCTCTTTGGTGCCCGATAGAGTCATTGCTTTCTTAACGCTATCTGCACGACGCTGGCCCAGCGCAAGATTATACTCACGACTCCCACGTTCATCAGCGCTGCCTTGCAACAATACCTTAGCAGTGGCGTTCTCGCGTAGGTAATTGGCATGAGACGACACTAAAGACTTGTATTCGTCTTTCACCACAAAACTATCTAAATTAAAGTACACGCTACGTTTTGATAGAATGTTATTTGGGTCATTAAGCGGATTAATGGCGGCGGTTTTGGCGGCGGCGGCGGGGGCAGTTGCCACGGACGACCCTTCTGTTCCGGTACCAGAGGTTGGCTGAATGGTCTTACTGGCACAAGCCGACAGTAAACTAATTAGTACTACGCTTAAAATTTTGCTCACTTCTATCTCCTTGAAAAATAAAATATTCAATGTATTGTAAATCTGTTGCTACTTGCGTAAAGGTCCCCAAGTTGGCTCTCTAATGTCACCCATGACTTGCAAAAAAAATTCAGCCGTCATTTTACCACTACTTGGCACTGAAACCAAAACTCCCTTGCCTTTTATTCGTGTCGCATACAAAATTATTCTATTATTTGGAGCGAAACTAGGAGATTCATCAGATCGTGAATCGGTAAGCAACTGCACTTGACGAGTGTCTAAATTTTGGACTGCTACATTAAAATTTTCACCATTACGATGGATAAAAGTAAAGCTTTTCCCATCATAACTATACTGCGGACTGACATTATAACTACCCTCAAAAGTAAGGCGTTCAGCTACTGTAGATACGTCTCCGGTTACTGGCATACGATAAATTTGTGGGCTACCGCCCCGATCAGAGGTGAAAATAATTGACCGTCCATCGGGTGAAAAACTTGGCTCAGTATCAATCCCCGAACTCTGACCAAGTCTCTGTAAAGCCCCGCCATCAGCATTTATAAGAAATATTTGTGAGCCGCCTTTTATGCTTAGCACTACCGCAAGTTTTTTTCCATCTGGTGACCATGCTGGCGCGCTATTGCTGCCCTTAAAATTAGAAATCACTTTACGTGCTCTAGTTGCTAGTGTTTGTACGTAAATTACTGGCTTTTTATTCTCAAACGATACATAAGCTAGCTGGGCACCATCCGGTGACCACGCAGGGGAGATAATGGGCTCAGTGTATTCAATTACTGACTGAGCATTGAAACCATCAGCATCCGCTACCTGTAGCGCATATTTATTTTCATTTTTTGCTACATAAGCAATACGAGTACTGAAAACACCGACATCGCCAGTTAGTGTCTCGTAAATCTTGTCGGCTATACGATGGGCGGTAGCGCGTAATTGTTCGGCAGGAACGACTTCTGTGTCGCTAATCAGAAGCGTCTGTTTCGCCAAATCTATTAAACTAAATTGTACTTCTACTTGCCCATTGGTCAGCATTTTTATGCCTCCCGTGACCAGCACATTAGCGCCACGACTGCTCCAATCGGTATAAGTAATTTCTCTGAGATCCCCAACTCTAAGACCACTTGAATCAATTAATTTAAACAGGCCGCTACGTTGTAGATCTGCTGCCACCACTGTGGTCAAACTTTGTTTAAGTTTTTCTTCAGAAGAAAATGGGGCAATGGCAATAGGAATTTGCGTTGCACCGCCTCCAAAAATTTCAATGTTAAGGGCCGCATGGAGTGGAGTCCCAATCAGCCAAAGTAAAATAATGACTACATAGAATACGAATTGGGGGCGATAAATCTGCATGGATTTAACCTATAAGAAATTCACAATAATACGGTAAACTATATTGATAGTTCGCGATAATGCACTTTAAGACTCAAATTACGAAAATTTAAAAATAATAATGGATCCGATGGTAATGGCAGGGGTTTAGATAAATTAATAGCGCGCTCCACGGCGCTATCCCAAACTGTAGATCCGCTACTCTTTCTTAACTTCACCTCAAGAATATCGCCTCCAGGAAGCAGCGTGATCTCGAATTCTGCTACTGGGTCGCTAGACAAGTCATTCGGCACAATAATTCGGCTCTTAATCTTGGCCAAAATCTTAGCTTTATATTCATCGGTTAGACTAGATCGAGCTTTTGCCTGTGCCCCCATCTCACTTTGAAGTTTTTTACTTGCTTCCTGCCGTTTTTTGTCTACGGCTAATTGTTCTTGCCAAAGCTTTGCTACATCATCAACCGCTTCTGTCTTTTGATCTGCTTCGACTGCTTGTTTTTTTTCTACTGGCTGAAGTTTTTCAATCTTTTTTTTGAGTATCTTAAGTGCGATATCCGGTTTACTGGGTTCTGGAATTTCTAATTTTGGTGGCAAGATTTTTTCTTTAGAGGCCGACTTAGCTGGCTTTTTCGGTAAAAGCTCTTGTTCAGCCGATGGCTGTGTTAATTCAGGCAGCTCGCTCCACAAATCTACTACCATTCCATCTGGTGGGTAGGTTTTCCAATCAACCCCAAAAAATAAGAACAAGAAGAGTCCCCCGTGTACCAGCAACGTTAAAAGCCCTGCTGGTAAAAGCCCCGGTTCTAAGCGCACAGAATCTCTTAATGCTACCGCGCTCATCGTATTTTCATGTTGCTCATTTTGGTGCGGCCAATAAGCCAACCTTCTTTACTTGATGCTGCTGTAAAATATCCATTACATTCATTACTTCTTCGTAACGCACACTTTTATCAGCCGCAATTACCACGGGTTGTTCATTATTTTGAATTTGCTTCCGTTTAATCGCCTCCACTAGCTGAGAGCGATTAATTTTTTGCTCTATACCGGCCTGGCCACGATCACGCAACGTTAGGCTGCTGTCTGCTTTGATAATAACTTCCAGCGGTGCAACCGGTGGTGCCAATGACTTTCCAATCTGAGGTAACTCAACTTGACCCGGATTAATAAGTGGCGCTGTGATCATAAAAATAATTAATAACACCAGCATTACGTCTATATAGGGTACGACGTTAATTTCATTCATTAGACGGCGTTTGGCGCGACGCTCAGTCATACAGTTTTTTCCCTGAAATTAACTTCATTCCATTGCTTGTCGCTGTAATACATTAGATAATTCTTCCATAAAACTTTCAAAACGTGTCGCTAGACGATCAATGTCATGAGCATAACGATTGTAGGCAACAACTGCTGGAATTGCGGCAAAAAGTCCCATGGCAGTAGCAATCAAAGCTTCTGCAATGCCTGGGGCAACATGAGCGATGGTAGCCTGTGTAACATTAGATAATCCGCGAAAAGAATTCATAATTCCCCACACTGTCCCAAACAAACCAACATAGGGACTCACTGAACCTACGGTTGCCAGAAAAGACAGGTGTAATTCTAATCCGTCCATTTCTCGTTGGTACGTAGCGCGCATCGCGCGCCGCGTGCCGTCCATAATGGCGCTAATATCAGCCCCTTGCTGACCCTTATGTTTGATAAATTCACGAAATCCTGCCTCGAAAATACGCTCCATGCTGCCTGTTACATGACGCGCATTATTCGCATCTTGATAAAGCGTATTAAGATCGATGCCTTTCCAAAAAATAGTTTCAAATTCATCACTTTTCTTCTGCGCCTGCCTAATAGCAAATAACTTGCGGAAGATGTACCACCAAGACAGAAATGAAGTCAGCAGCAGCAGTGTCATCACCAACTGTACCGGCAAACTGGCGGTATTAATCAGATGTAAAAAAGACATGTCTTGTACAATGTTTGCATTCATGGGGAGTTACCAAATTTGGTGCGCAATGATGCAGGGATGCTTACAGGTTTGAGTGTGTCAGCGCCTACGCATACCAAATGAATGGTGGCGGCAGCTAAGGTGGTGTGATCGCATAACACTTGCTGGAAGAGTACTATGCGACTCCTGCCGAGCTCCTTTACCTGCACGGTTATATTCAATAAATCGTCCAGTATCGCTGGCTTAGAGTACGCAATATTAAGTGAATGCACCATAAATGTTACCTTTTGAATTTGAACCAAAGAGTTGACATTAAATTCTAGTTCCCTCATCCACTCGTAACGGGCACGTTCCATAAAATTAAGGTAGGTTGAATGATAAACTACTCCGCCCGCATCCGTGTCTTGATAGTAAACACGAACTTGAATTCCAAAGACCTTAGACTTTAGATTGCCTGTACCGATTTCAGCTTTCAATTTTTAATGCAATTCTCATTTTTCGCTCCATAGCTCCTGACTTAATCCACTTTTCGGTAATGCCATTCCAAAATGTTGGTAAGCGGTGTTGGTGGCCATGCGACCGCGGGGGGTGCGTTTAAGAAATCCTTGTTGTATCAAGTAGGGCTCTATGACATCCTCAATAGTATCACGCTCTTCACTAAGTGCAGCGGCAAGATTATCTACTCCCACAGGCCCGCCATCGAATTTCTCCATCACGGTCAACAGTAACTTCCTATCCATTACATCAAGACCAATAACGTCCACATCCAGCATCGCTAGGGCTGCATCTGCTACAGCACACGTGATATGGCCCTCGGCTTTAACTTCTGAAAAATCACGCACTCGGCGCAACAATCGATTAACAATGCGCGGCGTACCCCGCGAACGGAGCGCAATTTCTGTTGCTCCATCAGAAGAAATTTCTACGTTTAACAACCCTGCCGAACGCGTCACGATTTTAGTTAACTCTTCTGCTGAATAAAAATCAAGTCGTGCCACAATGCCAAAACGGTCACGTAATGGATTGGTTAGCATCCCGGCACGAGTAGTGGCACCAACTAGGGTAAAAGGTGGTAGGTCAAGCTTGACAGAGCGAGCCGCAGGACCTTCGCCAATCATAATATCAAGCTGATAATCTTCTAATGCGGGATAGAGAATCTCTTCTACTACCGGGGAAAGACGATGGATCTCGTCAATGAATAGTACGTCATTAGGCTCAAGATTGGTCAGTAGTGCGGCCAGATCCCCTGGACGCTCTAGTACGGGGCCCGAGGTATGGCGCAAACTTACATTCATTTCTCTTGCAATGATGTGAGCAAGTGTGGTCTTTCCTAGCCCAGGCGGGCCAAACAACAAGACATGATCAAGCGCTTCCTTGCGTCTTCTAGCTGCCTCAATAAATATCTGCAATTGCTCACGAATTTTCTCTTGTCCAACATATTCATCCAGATGCTTGGGACGCAGTGCTCGTTCCAAAGCTTCTTCCTGAGAAGAAATGGGTACAGTGGCAATTAATCGATCAGTCTCAATCATTTAGTGCTGAGGATAGACATCCATCCTACCTTTCTTTTGATAAAAGTTTAAGTGCTTGTCTTATGCCATCTGACACAGATAAATCTAGGGGCGATTGTTTGATTGCCCAACTAGCTTCACGATCATTATAACCCAATGATAATAATGCATTCAGTACGTCATTGTTGCCTCTTGGAGCGGGTACTGCACTATTGTTGTTACTTAGACTGGCGTCTAATTTGTCACGTAACTCCAACAAAAGGCGTTCGGCAGTTTTCTTACCAATGCCCGGAATTTTAATGAGTTTCCCGCTATCTTGAGTTGCTATAGCTTGGTGTAGATCAGTCACACTTAAACCAGACAGTACCGCCAAAGCGGTTCTTGCACCCACACCGGAAATTTTTACAAGCTGACGAAAAACCTGTCGCTCAGTTTCGGTGGAAAAGCCAAACAGTAAGTGAACGTCTTCACGCACCACAAGATGGGTATGAAGTGTAATTTCTGAACCAATAACGGGTAGATTATAAAATGTACTCATTGGTACATCGATTTCATAACCCACACCCTGCACATCAACCAACACCAACGGGGGGCGCTTCTCCAACAACAAACCTGTTATTCTGCCGATCATACTAATCGTCCACGTTTCATGCGATAACCTGTTGTCGAAATTCCACCTAATCCCAATCCGCCATGAGCATGACAGATAGCACAAGCAAGCGCATCCGCTGCGTCTGCACCAGGATTACTGGCTAGTTTTAGTAACCGCTTTACCATTTCCTGTACTTGATCTTTTTTTGCATGTCCGTTACCAACCACGGCTTGCTTAACTTGCAATGCGGTATACTCAGCAACAGCAATATTGTTTGACACCGCCGCACAAATTGCTGCACCACGTGCCTGTCCAAGCATTAGTGTAGACTTCGGATTAATGTTGACAAAAACCTTCTCTACTGCGACCTGATCCGGATTATGTTGTCTAATAACCTCGCTAAGATTGTCCATGATGGATTTTAAACGCAGCGATAACTCATCGTCCAATGTTCGAATGCGGCCACTGCTAACATAGGTCAATTTATTTCCTGATTTATCGATAATCCCAAAACCTGTTATGCGCAAACCGGGATCAATGCCAAGAATGCGAATATTCTCAATTGTCAAATAATGGCCCGCTCGTCAATCACTGCCGTTGTAAAAACCTCTTGAACATCGTCAATATTTTCTAACGCTTCTAGCAGCTTTTGCATTTTTATGGCCCCATCACCCATCAAAAAAGTTTCTTTTATCGGTTTCATGATCATTCCGGCAAGCTCTGCCTTGAAACCAACCTTCTCTAATGCGGTCTTAGCGGGGATAAAGTCATGCGGCGCAGTAATAACCTCAATGCTGCCATCTTCATTACTAATCAAATCCTCGACACCGTTCTCTAGTGCGGCCTCTATCAGCTTGTCTTCGTTAATACCTGGAGCAAATAATAGTTGCCCACAATGATTAAACAGAAATATAACTGAACCATCAGTTCCCAGATTGCCCCCATACTTGGTAAATGCATGACGCACATCTGCCACAGTACGCACTCGATTATCGGTCATGCAATCAACTATTACAGCTGCGCCACTGATGCCATAGCCTTCGTAACGTATTTCTTCATAATTTACACCCTCCAAACTCCCACTACCTCTCTTAATCGCTCGCTCTATATTATCTTTAGGCATGTTATGTTCGTAGGCTTTATCAACCGCCAAGCGCAATCTTGGGTTACTCGTGACATCACCCCCACCTAATCTCGCAGAAACAGTAACCTCTTTAATAAGACGAGTAAAAATCTTGCCTCGCTTAGCGTCTGTGATGGCTTTCTTATGCTTAATATTAGCCCACTTGCTATGACCCGCCATAATACTTGTACCTTATATTGAATTAATTCAATATTAACACCTCACACTCCATAGACAAAACATGAGGGAAAATTAACAAAAATATACCCCTCAAAAAATTTAGTTTGGCCAATGATAAGGAGCCGAATCAAGTGAAGGAAGATTATTTATAACTGTCTTGGATAAAAGATGGGCGCTACCCGGCGCCATAGTTACGCCATAGCGGTGATGTCCGCTATTAAGATAAAGATTGGTTATAACGGGATGTCGACTAATGATGGGGATGTTACCGTATGAGCCCGGACGCAGCCCCGCCCAATGACCAACCAACATTTCTTCAGTCAACATCGGTAATAAAGTACGCGTTTTTGCAAGTAATTCCTCCCGCGCATCATTCGTGATGTTTTTATTAAAACCAACATTTTCCATAGTGCTGCCGGCAAGAATATGTCCATCCTGACGAGGGATCAAATAAAAACCATTATGGAACACAATTGTTTTTAATAGGCCTAATGGGGCTCTAAATAACAACATCTGTCCTCGTACTGGATAGACATTCATCTTTAGAGCGTACTCGCTGAGAACCTCTTGACTCCAAGCCCCAGCGGCAACAATATAATGCTGAGCCACATGCTCTCCCTGGCTAGTGATTACCGATTCAACGTGTGCGTGCTTAAACTTCCAGCTTTTCACTTCGACATGCTCAGAAATAATGCCACCAGATAACTCTACTGATTTTTTTAATGCTTGCAAAAAGCGAGGGCTCCGCACTTGGGCTACCGCTGGTAGCCATAATGCTGATTTATCCCATGTTAACTCCGGCACAATTTCATGTGGACTTAGGTTTTTTATAGAAAAAATATTACGATCACACCAAATCTTAACGGCATCGTCTTGAGTATTTTTTACGTCAGATAATACAAGCATGCCGCAGGTTTGATACTCTGGACTGATGCCAGTTTCTTGTCGCAACTCCTCAACTAATTTGGGAAATAGTTTATTGCTTAATTGTACTAACTGGGTTACTGAATCATGATAATCCCAAGGCAGCAAAGGCGAGAGTATTCCCCCTCCTGCCCAAGAAGATTCTTTCCCGCAATAGCTACGCTCCAATATAGTTACCCGTGCGCCCAATCGTAACAACTCATGTGCCGTAGCAAGCCCGATAACTCCCCCGCCTATAACAACGACATCTGTTGCCAAAGATTATGCCTCGCGCAGAAAGTGACTTACTTCAAAAATACAGAAAGGAGTTTCATGTAGCAGGTTGATATCTAAAAACTTCTATAAAAACCACAACAAACAACCTGGCATTTTTATCGATCACCGGGCCATACATTAAAAATTATTTAGCCTCGTGGCGCTGATTGTAAATTAAAAGTGTCTATATTAATTGGGGCATCAGAAAAGTTAGCTGGAACGATACTCGGTCTTTTGGGTTAGTTCTTGGGCAACGGAAATACCACATCCTCAATTACGCCGCTTAACTCCCTTACCACCACTTCCCCATCAACTTTTTCTTTTCCTATTTGTTTTAGTCGTGAAATTACCTCCTGCACCAATATTTCCGGTGCTGAAGCGCCCGCAGTTATTCCAATTTTGACTTTTCCCTCCAGCCAATTATCCTTTAACTGTTCGGCTCGATCGATCATGTATGCATCCACACCGGCATTTCGCGCTACCTCACAAAGACGGTTGGAATTGGAGCTGTTAGGTGAGCCAACTACAATGACCAGATCGCATTGCTTGACCATCATTTTTACCGCATCTTGTCGATTCTGTGTGGCGTAACAGATATCATCTTTTTTTGGTCCGGTAATTGTTGGAAAGCGCTGTTTCAAGGCCTTGATAACCCGCGTAGCGTCATCTACTGATAGCGTGGTTTGAGTAACATAAGCTAAATTACTCGCATCCATCACCTGTAATTTCTCCACATCTTGTTCTGTTTCCACTAGATACATGCCGCTTTCAGCCTGTCCCATAGTCCCCTCAACTTCCGGGTGTCCTTGGTGACCGATCATAATGATCTCTTTGTTCAGTTTCCGCATCTTTCCTACTTCAACATGGACTTTTGTAACTAAAGGGCAGGTGGCATCAAACACTTTAAGTTTTCGTGTCTCAGCTTCCCGTCGCACTTCATGAGAAACACCGTGTGCACTAAAAATTAAGATGCTGCCATTTGGCACTTCATCCAGATTTTCGACAAATACCGCTCCTTTCTTTTCTAAATTTTCTACCACAAAACGATTATGTACCACCTCATGACGTACATAAATTGGTGCGCCGTGCGTAGTCAGTGCTCGCTCAACAATCTCAATAGCGCGATCTACTCCTGCACAAAACCCTCTGGGGTTCGCTAGCACTATACTGATCATGGGTTATCTTCCATAAAAATATTATACGATTAAATACTGGTAAATAAATTTCTCTCTGCATCATTCAGTAGCATCGATCAAAAAGATTTTTTGCTACCCGCGTCGAGCGCTCTCCAAACTTTTACAAATCGCTTTCACTGCCAGTAGTGTACGCGGGCTTTGACGATGAATCAAATCAGGATGAATAAAAAATAGATGTTTATTTTTTACTGCTTTAATGTGTGAAAATTTTCTCCACAGGTCTTCTGCTTGTATTTCATTAGATTTCAAGGATACGCTGCTAATAATAACTTGGGGATCGTTTGCCAACAAACTTTCTGCAGATATGACGGGTACTAAAGAAGATGCCGAAGCAAGTACATTGACCCCACCGCAGATATTAATCATGTCACTGATAATATGATTACCATTTATGCTCATCAAGGGTTGGTGCCAAATTAACTGGAGCACTCTAATTTGTTGGCGATGAGTATATTTTTCTTTAATCTGCTGCAACTCTTTTTCATAAGCATCTGCTGCCTTTTCTGCAAAGATTAATGTCCCTGCTAAACGGCCTGTAGTTCTTAACAATCTTGGAATATCTTCTAATTTGCTCGCCTCTGTGACAAATACTGTCAGGCCCAATTTCTCCATTCTTTCAATATCTGCTTGCGTATTTCCATTGCGCCACGCTATTACCAGATCCGGCCTAAGTGTGATTATCTTTTCAAGATCTAGCCCAAATGAATCACCAACGCTTGGAACAAGCATAGCGGCATTAGGATAGTCGCTATGACTACTGACACCTACGATTTTATCACCTGCACCGGCGGCGAATATTAATTCAGTAATGTGGGGGGCAAGCGAGATAATACGTCTGGCAGAGCGCTCTAAATGGATGCTTCGTCCACGATCATCAATCAGACTAAACTGAGTATCTGCAACAACACAAAAGGGGGTGCATAAAAAAATCGAGAATACGGACAACAAGATCGATGTGTTGCAACGTACTCTTATTAAGAATTCAGAAATTTGATTTCCCGAGTTACTTTAAAAATTTTCTAAAAACTACTCATCCAAATAATTTTTACTTAGAATCGAGCGCTGTTCATAGGCCGCGCGGGCAATACGAATATCTTCTAGAAAATGTGGTAATTCTTTTATGAGTAGGGCTTGTGGACCATCCACAAGCGCTTTGCCTGGCACCGGATGAAAATCTACCAATACCATGTTGGCTCCAGCAATCACCCCCTGAGCAGTAACTTGCATAATATCAAGCATGCCATCTGGCGAACGAGTGCGCGCACCCACTGAATGTGAAGGATCAATACAAACTGGCATGCGGGTTAAGCGCTTGACTGCTGGTACATGAGCAAAATCTACAAAATTGCGATGCGGATCCGCCATGCTGGTTTTCATTCCACGTAGGCCAAATACAATTTTCCGATTTCCTTCAGAGGCAAGATACTCCGCTGCATTGAGCGACTCATCTAGAGTGATGCCAAAACCACGTTTAATCAGCACCGGAAACTCTTGCTGGCGTCCAACAATTTTCAGTAGTTCAAAATTCTGTGTATTGCGGGTGCCAATCTGCAACATTACTCCAGTAGGGTTGCCAGTTTGATGCAAGGCTTCACGAATTTCGTCCGCATGGGATTCGTGGGTAATTTCCATGGCGATGACCTTAATTCCATATTTTCCAGCTAAATCGAACACATAAGGAAGACAAGTCTTGCCGTGGCCTTGAAATGAATATGGACTAGTGCGTGGCTTGTAGGCCCCCATACGAGTACAAATCTGGCCATGATCGCGTAATGCTTTCATCATCATCTCAACATGTTCTGGCGTATCTACCGCGCACAATCCAGCAAAAATATGCAATGTGTCTTGACCAAAACGAATCCCGTTATAGTCAAAGTGAGTAGGGCGATCATCATTCTTATGCCTCCCAAGAATGCGATACTCCTCGGAAATTCGCACCACCCTATCAACACAGGGTAAATTTTGCATATCTTCGAAGGAGAGCGCCTTCGTATTCCCAATTAGATATACCTCGGTTAACACTTGCTCGGTGCCAGCTTCAGTATGCACGCGTGTAGAGATGCCGGGCAGACTGCCAAGACGTGTCATTAGCTGTTTATATTCCGGATTATCTGGATGCGTGTCTGGTAGTAAAATAAGAATCATGAGGTATCACCGGGATCGCCACGTAAGTGCGATGTCCGAGTTAAAAAGAAGACTAGGATTCTAACCGAAATCGCTGCCACTTGCCATCGAATTGAATATAGCGTTTAATTCTCTTTCTCGGCAAGCGCTCTGTTTAGGAGAAGCTCTGGCCCAACTAAATTCCGTGCCATATACAGCGTACAATGACTTTGTCAAATAACAGCAAATCAGATCAGGCTGTTATCAAAGCGCAACATGATCAGAAACAATAAGAGGACGCCTGCCGTAAACGCATATTCAAAAATGGGAAGCGGGCGCTCTTGACATAAAATCAAATCCACTTACTCTCCCTGCTTACGCATGACAATTCAAATCCAAATAAAAAAAACTGGGGAAGCTTCCGACCATCCGCCCGCTATTTTTCTAATGGGCCCCACAGCCAGTGGAAAGAGTAATATTGCATTGGAGATCTCTAAATACCTGCCAATAGAAATTGTTAGTGTAGACTCCGCTCTAGTCTACCGACACATGAACATTGGTACTTCCAAACCAAACCAAAAATCCCTAAGAACGGTGCCTCATCATCTTATCGATTTGATCGAACCAGATGAACGTTATTCGGTTGCACAGTTTCGTAATGATGCGCTAATTGCAATGCAGCAAATCATAAAAAATGGCAACATTCCACTGCTGGTGGGCGGCACCATGCTTTACTTTTACGCACTATTGGAGGGGCTGTCTAAGCTTCCTCCCGCAAATACCAACACACGTTTAATGATTCACGCCATGGCAAAAGAAAGCAGCTGGCCGACGCTGCATAAAAAATTGCAGCAACTTGACCCAGTTAGCGCATTACGCATAAAACCTACCGACAGTCAGCGCATAGAGCGCGCACTTGAAGTATGCTATCTTGCCGAGAAACCTATGTCCGAACTACTCAAGAAACCAAAGCCCTCTTATCTGCCTTATCGTGTAATCAACATTGCTTTAATCCCGAGCAATCGTGAAATATTGCATCAACGCATTGCAGGTCGCTTTGAAAAAATGTTGGAATTAGGATTAATTAACGAGGTTCGCACTATTCGTAATCAATTCGATCTTAAAACAGATGTTCCTTCGATGCGCTGTGTTGGCTACCGACAAACATGCATGTACCTCGACAATCAGATCGATTTGATTGAACTGAACAAATTGAGTCTTGCTGCTACACGTCAACTGGCCAAAAGACAGCTCACTTGGTTGCGCTCAATGAAAGGATCAAAAGAATTTGATTGCTTGGCCCCTAATTTACTACAGCAAATACTAGAGCACCTAAAAGAACATAGTTTAAAAGTTCTTGTCTGACGCATACGGCCTAAGTTTTGGTATTTCTCACTCACTTGATTGAATTTAATGTAGCATGACATAGTCACTCTATATTTTTTATACGAAAATATCATGACTCCATTCTTCTCTTTCTTTCTTCTAGGATTAATAACTACTCTTGGACTCGTTTTATTGATTCAGCCACTACGCCGTATCTTTATCTCCAGTCGATTGTTAAAAATTTTCCGAGGAATCCTGCCACAAATTTCTCAAACTGAACAAGAGGCCTTAGATGCTGGCACTGTATGGTGGGACGGAGATCTATTTAGCGGAAAACCTAACTGGGAAAAGTTATTAGCATACCCAAAGCCTGAGCTTAGTATCGAGGAGAGGGATTTTCTCGCTGGGCCGGTGGAGGAGTTGTGTGCCATGCTAGACGAGTGGCATATTACCCGTACGTTACATGATCTACCGCCCGATGTCTGGCAGTTTATTAAGAGTCGCGGCTTCTTCGGCATTATTATTCCAAAAAAATATGGCGGATATGGTTTTTCAGCGCTAGCTCATTCTGCAACGGTGATGAAAATTGGTTCACGCAGTGGAACGGCAGCAGTAACAGTGATGGTACCAAATTCGCTGGGGCCCGCAGAGTTACTATTACATTATGGAACAGAGGATCAAAAGAATTATTATCTTCCGCGCCTGGCAAAGGGTCTGGAGGTGCCGTGCTTCGGACTTACTGGGCCAGACGCTGGATCGGATGCGGGATCAATCCCTGATTTTGGCATTGTCTGTCGTGCCGAATTTGAAGGCGAACAGGATGTGTTGGGAATGCACGTTACTTGGGAAAAGCGCTATATCACGCTAGGGCCAGTAGCAACGTTGCTCGGTCTCGCATTCAAACTATACGACCCCAATGAGCTGCTTGGGGGGGAAAAAGATCTCGGCATTACGCTGGCACTCATCCCCACCAGCACAGCTGGCGTTAATATTGGTCGTCGTCATTTTCCACTTGATGCTGCCTTTCAGAATGGTCCCAATTCTGGCAAAAACGTATTCATCCCAATGAAATGGATAATTGGCGAACGTGCAGGTGTGGGTCATGGTTGGCGAATGCTCATGAACTGTCTTGCTGCTGGACGCGCTATTTCGCTGCCAGCTACCAGTGTTGGTGTGGCTAAATTAGCAACACTAACCAGTGGCGCATACGGCAGAGTACGGGTGCAGTTTAAAACTTCCATTGGGCGTTTTGAAGGTGTGGAAGAGGCTCTAGCGCGTATTGGTGGAAATACTTACATGATGGATTCGGCCAGAGTGATGACAGCAGCCGCAGTGGATCTCGGCGAAAAACCATCAGTTATTTCTGCTATCGTCAAATATCACCTTACTGAACGTGCGCGTCAAACAATTAATGACGCGATGGACGTACATGGCGGCAAGGGTATTTGCATGGGCCCCAGCAATTATCTGGGGCGCGCCTATCAACAAATTCCTATCAGCATCACTGTAGAAGGCGCCAATATCCTTACTCGTAGCATGATTATTTTTGGACAAGGGGCAATTCGCTGTCACCCCTATATACTGAAAGAGATTCACGCTGCCAATGACCAGGATACCGCGCGTGCTTTGCCAGAATTTGATCGGGCGCTGATGGGACACATCGCTTTTAGTTGTGGTAATGCGGTGCGCTGTCTTTTGCATGGGCTAACTGGTGCATTCTTAGCAAACGCGCCCAACAATGCACACTTTGAAACTGTAAACTACTATAAGCAGTTAACGCGCTTTTCGGCTGCTTTTGCGCTGATTACCGATGTCTCTATGTTGGTCCTCGGCGGAACTCTCAAACGCAAAGAAAAACTCTCCTCTCGTCTAGGCGATATTCTCAGCATGCTTTATTTATGCTCAGCAACATTAAAACGCTTTGAGGATGATGATCACCCTGAGACTGATTTACCGCTGTTACATTGGTCAATGCAAGATGCGCTCTATCGAATGCAACAAGCGTTCGACGGCTTGCTAAATAATTTCCCAGTACGATTCTTGGCGTGGAAATTACGAATACTAATATTCCCTTTGGGTCGGTCATACTCCCCTCCGTCTGACAAATTAGGTCACGAAGTTGTCAAGCTCATGCTGACCCCGGGAGAAGCCCGTAATCGTTTAACTGCAGGTATCTATATTCCAATGTCTGTCGAAGAACCCATAGGAGCTCTAGAACAAGCATTGCAATGTGCAATCGCATGCGAGAAGGTTGAAGTCAAACTACGTGCGGCCGTTAAGGCCGGGGAAGTTCCTGCACAAGAAAATGAGAAAATTACAGCTTCATTAAAGCAAGAAATTATCACTATTGATGAAGCGGCCTTACTAGAACAAATGAAATCTCTTCGTCGTCGCGTTATTATGGTGGATGACTTTTCGCCTGATTTTAGTAAGGAAAAAGAAATCTCCTCTTCTCAAGAAGTGCGCGCTCCATAAAACGAACCGTGAAAACAACTACAACAACTGAACTAAACAGCGGGGAGGATATTATCTCGGCGGAAATCGCCAGAACGTTAGACGGTCTATTTAGAGAGCGTGTTCGACGTTCGCCGCAAAAAATAGCGTACCAAGATTACAAGCCATCAAACAAAACTTGGTGCGAATATACTTGGGCGCAAGTGGAGGGACAGGTAGCGCGCTATCAGACCGCTCTTTCTCAAGAGAGTTTTGTTCCCGGCGATCGGGTAGCGGTGATGTCAAAAAATTGCCTAGACTGGGTAATATTCGATCAAGCGGCGCTGGGACTAGGGCTGATTGTTGTTCCTCTTTACACAGCAGATCGGGCCGAAAATGCGGCTTACATCCTACGTGACTCTGGTGCCAAATTACTATTACTAGAAGAACTCTCTCAGTGGCATGCATTTTCCGAAACACATGACCCAATTGACTCTTTATTGCGCATCGTAACAATTATGCAATTTGAAAAAATTGCTAATAAGAACAATGAAGATAGGGTGCTTTCTCTTTGTGACTGGTTGCCCGAAAAAGTCAAAAAGATTCAGCATAGCGACCATGGTCCGCACAGTCTGGCAACCATTATGTATACCTCTGGTACTTCTGGTCGGCCTAAAGGGGTTATGTTGAGCCACAATAATTTACTCACCAATGCCTACAGTTGCCTGCAAATTGTGCCAGTCCGAGAAAATGATTTGTTTCTTTCTTTTTTGCCGCTATCGCATACCTTCGAACGAACGATTGGATACTATCTTCCATTAATGAGCGGGGCTACCGTCGCTTACGCACGATCAATCCAACAGCTACCGGAGGATTTAATGGTCATACAACCCACCGTGCTTGTTTCGGTACCTAGAATTTATGAACGAATTCATGCCGCAATTTACACCAAACTTGCAGAGAAATCTGTTCTAAGCAATCGCTTATTTAATCTTGCAATAAAAATAGGTTACAGTCGTTTTGAGTATCAACAGAAACGAGAATCATGGCAAATTTTTCATTTATTATGGCCGCTATTAGAAAAATTAGTAGTAAGAGCGATCATGGGTAAATTTGGTGGGCGACTGAGACTGGCAATGACGGGCGGGGCTCCACTATCAGCCGAAGTGTCACGGACATTTATTGGCCTAGGGTTGCCTCTCTTACAAGGCTATGGCATGACTGAATCCAGTCCAGTGGTTTGCACAAATCGCATCGATAATAATATGCCCGCCGGAGTAGGGGCCCCCATTCCTGACGTAGAGGTGAAACTTGGTGAAAACAACGCGCTACTGATTCGCGGCCCCAATGTAATGCTCGGCTACTGGAATAATATAAGTGCCACTAAAACGACATTGACGTCGGATGGTTGGCTAAATTCAGGTGATATGGCTAGTATCGATAAAATGGGGAGGGTGACCATCACCGGTCGCCTAAAAGAAATCATTGTCCTGTCTAATGGTGAAAAAGTTCCGCCTATAGATATGGAAACAGCTATTCTGCGTGATCCATTATTTGAACAAGTGATGTTGATTGGTGAAGGGCGTCCATACTTAAGTGCGTTGGTGGTTCTGAACTCTCGTAACCAAGAAAGTTTGTCCACAGAAACTGTTCTTAGTCTGGGCTCGTCTCTCTTAGCGAAAAACCAAAAAACTGAAAAAATTATACTAGAGAGAATTGCGCATCAAATACGAGATTTCCCTGGCTATGCCAAGATACGTCGCGTGGCGGTAATGCCAGAACCATGGACTGTCGAAAATGATATGCTAACACCCACCTTAAAACTGAAACGAACTCGGGTAATGGATCGTTACCAGATCGAGGTGAAAAGACTTTATGAGGGACATTAAAATTCTGCAACCTGCCTTTAAAAATACTAATTAACCTAAGAGCCGATAAAATGAATGCCCATGAAGAAATTTACACATCGTTACCAAAAGGGGGTGACCCAATACTGCGCGCAATAACAATGCCAACCGAT
The DNA here is from genome assembly GCA_014190895.1 of Nitrosomonadaceae bacterium. Lineage (GTDB taxonomy): Bacteria > Pseudomonadota > Gammaproteobacteria > Burkholderiales > Nitrosomonadaceae > BJGV01. The sequence goes on from BJGV01000003.1 coordinate 86,504, forward strand.
ACCAACCATGCGGGAGATGTTTTTGGTGGCTGGATCATGGCGCAAGTAGATATGGCTGGTAGCCTACAGGCTGTCCGCCGCGCTCGTGGGCGAGTAGTCACAGTGGCCGTTAATTCTTTCGTATTCAAGCAGCCTGTATTCGTTGGTGATCTAATGAGTTTCTATGCAAATATTATCAAGGTGGGGCGCACCTCAATTACTGTGGGTGTGGCGGTGTATGCTCAACGAGGCCCGCGTCAAGGAAATGCTGAAGTCTGCATAAAAGTAACCGAGGCCGTACTGACTTATGTGGCGGTAGATGATAATCGCAAACCACGGTTGATTCCACAAGAGTAATGCAAGAATTAAATCAAACAGGGATTAAATTGGGCGGGAATAATTTTGTCGTACGTAAGGTTGCCGTACTGGGTGCTGGGGTGATGGGGGCTCAAATCGCAGCGCATCTAGTAAATGCCAATATTGAAACGCTGCTATTCGAACTCCCAACAAAACAAGGTGATCCCAACGCTGGTGCACTGAAGTCGATAGAGGGCCTAAAGAAACAAGAACCTGCGCCATTTTCAATCCCAGCTAGGGCGATCTATATTCAAGCGGTTAACTATGACCAACACCTCCAATTACTCAAAGATTGTGACATTGTGATTGAAGCAATCGCTGAGCGTATGGATTGGAAAATTGAACTCTATAAAAAAATTGCTCCGCATCTTGGCGCACGCACTATTTTTGCCAGCAACACTTCTGGACTCTCTATTAACCAGTTAACTCAAGCATTCCCAGAAATTTTGCGGCACCGTTTCTGTGGTATTCATTTTTTTAATCCGCCACGTTATATGCATTTAGTGGAATTAATTGCATGCGCAGATAGCGATGCCGAAATGCTCGACGATTTAGAAAAATTTCTAGTCACTTATCTGGGTAAGGGTGTCATTCGTGCAAAAGATACGCCCAATTTTATTGCCAATCGAGTGGGTCTATTTTCCATGCTCGCCACCATGTATCACGCTCATAAATTTAAACTTGATTTCGACCTAGTGGATGCCCTTACTGGTTCCTTAATTGGGCGTCCCAAAAGCGCCACTTTTCGCACAGCAGATATAGTTGGACTAGATACTTTAGCACACGTCATTAAAACTTTACGTGACACTTTAACTGCTGATCCATGGCATCAGTATTATGTTACGCCAGACTGGTTACAAAACTTAATTAATAGTGGTGCACTGGGTCAAAAAACTAAACGCGGGGTATATCAGAAATTAGGTCAAGAAATTCATGTACTCGATCCCGCTACACAAATGTACCGACTCTCAACGGGCAAATGTAACGAAGGTGTTAAAGAAATACTCAGGCTCAAAAATCCAGTAGAAAAATTTGCGGCACTACGAGCAAGCCAAAACCCCCAAGCACAATTTCTATGGGCAATATTTCGTGACTTATTTCATTACTGCGCTGTTCATCTAATTACCATCGCAGATAACGCGCGCGATGTCGACCTTGCTGTTCGTTGGGGATTTGGTTGGAATCAAGGGCCATTTGAGATTTGGCAGGCCGGGGGGTGGGATCAAATTACCACATGGATCAATGAAGATATTGTTGCAGGCAAGAGCATGGGCACGACAGAGCTGCCTTTATGGGTAATGGAGAAAGAACGTAGCGGGGTACACACGACACAGGGTTCATATGCCCCGTTAACAAAGATGCAGCAGCCCCGCTCAACCCTGTCAGTGTATCAACGACAGTTATTTCCTGATCGGCTGCTGGGCGAAGAGACACATTATGGCAACACCATATTCGAAACCAATGCTGTGCGAATGTGGCATACCGACGATGATATTGCCGTAATCAGTTTCAAGAGCAAGATGCACACTATCGATAACCAGGTGCTGGATGGAATGCAACAGGCCATAAATGAGGCGGAGAAAAATTGGCGTGGATTGATAATCTGGCAAACCGAACCACCATTTTCTGCTGGGGCTAACTTACAAAAAACAACAAGCCGTCTAAAAGATGATGGGGTTGACTCTGCTTTCCATCTATTCACAAAAAAAATCCAGAAGGCGGCTCAATCCGTCGTACTCAAAGCTGCGCATAAACTAAATCTCGCTGATACATTAATGGCTGGAAAATTAATTGAAATAGAGGCAATGGTGGCGCAATTCCAGCAGATCTCTCAGGCTCTTCGATACTCAATAGTCCCCACAGTGGCTGCGGTAGACGGGCTTGCCTTAGGTGGGGGCTGTGAATTTATGATGCATTGTGATCGTGCAGTGGTGACATTAGAAAGTTACATCGGTCTAGTAGAGGCTGGCGTAGGTTTGGTGCCCGCGGGAGGGGGCTGCAAGGAGCTTACTTTACGAGCAGCGCAGCATGCAAAAGGGGGCGATATCTTTACGCCACTAAAAAGCTATTTCGAAAATGTTGCAATGGCAAAAATGTCAAAAAGTGGAGAGCAAGCAAAAGAATTAGGTTATTTGCGCCTTGCTGATCAAGTAGTAATGAATCGCTTCGAATTGTTCCACGCTGCAAAAGTACAAGCCCTTGCATTGGCAGAAACAGGCTACCGCCCGCCGTTAAGAAACTACAACATCCCTGTGGCGGGTTCTACTGGAATCGCCACTATCAAAACCATGCTTATCAACATGCTTGAGGGCAACTACATCTCGGAACATGATTACCTGGTAAGCAGCAAAATTGCCAGTGTCCTGTGTGGTGGGGACATCACTCCCGGCAGTCTAGTGAACGAGGATTGGCTGTTAGGACTAGAACGTGCTGCATTTATTGAACTGCTGGCAACCGAAAAAACACAAGCACGAATCGAGCACACGCTCAAAACAGGCAGACCATTGAGAAATTAAGTCAGCACTACGGGAGACGCCACGTGACCAAACAAATTCAAGATGCTTATATTGTTGCCGCTTTGCGAACGCCGGTTGGCAAGGCACCGCGTGGCATGTTTAGAACTGTGCGTCCAGATGACATGTTAGCTCATGTATTAACAGTCGCTATGCGAGAATGCAGCGGGCTTGATCCGGCGGCAATCGACGATGTAATCGTTGGTTGCGCAATGCCGGAGGGTGAACAAGGCATGAATGTGGCGCGGATCGCTCTATTGCTGGCAGGACTGCCCAATAGTGTATCTGGCATGACTATTAATCGCTTTTGCTCTTCTGGAGTTCAGGCGGTCGCGCTTGCTGCCGATCGCATACGCCTAGGTGAGGCTGATGTTATGATTGCCGCTGGCACAGAGAGTATGAGCATGGTGCCTATGATGGGTAACAAAGTCACTATCAATCCGGCCATATTCTTACAGGATGAAAATGTAGGCATCGCTTATGGCATGGGCTTGACTGCAGAAAAAGTTGCGCAGCAGTGGAAGGTAAGTCGTGAAGCTCAAGATGAGTTTTCGGTAACCAGTCATATCAGGGCACTTAAAGCTATTGAGGCGGGCGAATTCAGTCAAGAAATTGCGCCGTATACTATTGAAGAAAAAAGGCCCGATCTTTCTTCCTGTGAGATCCGTAGCACACTCATCACCAAAAATACCGACGAAGGTCCTCGTCTTGGCACAAATCAAGAAACCCTTGGCAAGTTAAAGCCGGTTTTTGCAATTAATGGCTCGGTTACGGCTGGCAATAGCTCACAAATGTCAGACGGCGCAGGCGCTGTAATTATAGTGAGTGAAGTGGCCCTGAAACGCTTTAATCTCGAACCAATTGGGCGATTTATGGGATTTGCAGTAGCCGGCGTACCACCTGACGTAATGGGGGTCGGCCCAATCAAAGCAATACCAAAAGTACTAAAACAAGTTGGTTTGAAACAAGATGATCTGGACTGGATTGAATTAAATGAGGCCTTTGCCGCGCAAAGTCTTGCGGTCATCAACTATCTGGGGCTAGATCGCAACAAAGTTAACCCCTTAGGAGGAGCAATTGCGCTCGGCCATCCTTTGGGCGCCACCGGCGCCATTCGCGTTGCCACATTGCTACACGGTCTACGTCGACACAAAAAGAATTATGGCATGGTTACTATGTGCATCGGTACAGGAATGGGTGCGGCGGCTGTCTTTGAGTCACTATAAGCTTATCAATGCTCTCCAGTATGTCCACTTAGGGACAAAACTCTTTAATTGAACTAAATTAAGCTTCGCTTCTCTAAATAACCATCTCTTGTGCTTATTTATTTTTCGTGTATTATACGGCGTTAGTTATTTATTTATTAAACAATAAATTACAACAATTTTTCAAAAGGAGTTTAAATGTATAAAAAAGCTGTAAGTCTATTAGCTGGTTTTGGTCTTGTTCTTGCCGGCGTAACGCAAGTATTGGCCAATGCTCCAGCTAACACCCCTAGAGTCACCCAAGAACTAGTGGCCCCTCCCCATCTACCTAAACATGATCAAGTAGCGAAGGGTCCCGCAAAGATTGTAGCAGTAAGATTAGAAGCCCAAGAAAAACTCATGCAAGTTTCACCAGACGGCACAAAATGGTGGGCTTTGACTTTCAACGGAACCGTTCCTGGACCGTTAATCGTTGCGCATGAAGGTGACTGGGTTGAATTGACTCTCGTTAATCCAAAAAGTAATACCATGGCACATAATCTTGATTTCCATGCTGCAACTGGCTCACTAGGTGGCGCAGGTTTAGATCTTGTACAGCCTGGTGAAGAAGTTGTTTTAACTTGGAAAGCCCTAAAAGCTGGTGTGTTTGTATACCACTGCGCTCCTGGTGGAACCATGATTCCTTTCCACAATAGTTCTGGCATGAATGGTGCCATCATGATATTGCCACGTGCCGGGCTGAAAGACGCTAAAGGTAAACCATGGAAATATGATCGCGGTTACTACGTTGGTGAACAAGATCTTTATCTACCTAAAGACGCAAACGGAAAATACAAGCAATATGCTCAACCACTCGAAGGAATGGCTGACATGCTTGAATTGGGCAAGGGTCTAATCCCAACCCACGTTGTGTTTAATGGTGCAGTAGGCGCCTTAACAGGAAAAAATGCACTTACAGCAAACGTAGGTGAAAAAGTTCTGTTCATTCACTCACAAGCAAACCGCGATTCACGGCCACATCTGATTGGTGGTCATGCTGACTTGGTTTGGCAGGGTGGTTCATTCAATGATGTTCCAAGCACTAATTATGAAACTTGGTTTATTCCTGGGGGTTCTGCAGGTGCAGCCGGGTATCAGTTCTTAATGCCAGGACTGTACGTTTATCTCAGCCATAATCTGCTTGAAGCGGTGTTGTTGGGAGCTGCCGCACACATGACTGTTGAAGGTAAATGGGACAACAACATCATGGAACAAACAAAGAAACCTGGTCCTATAACAATGGATCACTAAGAAACAATTGTTTTAAGCTGTATATTCTAAAATGGCCTCAACCTAAAGTTGGGGCCATTTTTTTATGCTTCATGAACTCTCAGTAGCTCGTTTCGTTGACTGCTTAACAAGCATTTTTATTGGACCACGGATTGACTGCTTTATTCGGCTAATTTTTGTTCAATAAATTGGGTGAGACCGCCGAGAGTTTGAAAGGTTTTGGCGCTAATCTCGCCGGCATCTACTGTAATTCCAAAGCGCTTTTCTAACGCCGCAATTACACCAACAACTGCCATTGAATCTAATTCTGGGATATTTCCCAACAGGATTGAATCCTTTTCAAGAAAATCTTTTCGATCGCCCAAGCTTAATACATCAGATAAAACATCTCTCACTGCTTCAAAGTTTTGCATAATTATTCCGCGCTATATTTATATTACGGTGTTCAATAACAGGGTGGGAGATCGCTAAAATTCTATTTAATTACTCATGACTAAAATAAACATAGGGTTTCTGTGGCACCTCTGATTCTTTAAAATGTTTGCGTTGCTCCTTATCCAGCGTTTTATCCCACCAAATAGCACGCGCCTCTTTTTGCTGTTCAGGCAATTGGGGGTTTTGCATAAATAATTCACGCATAAATTTAGTATGCTCAGATTCGTAAGATTCCATGACTTGCTTTCCTTGTTTTAAACACAGGGTAGAACTTTATCATAACCAAACGAGGGGCGCACTAAGCCCTTGTATATAAATAAGCGCTCGTCTCTCGATAAAACATGAGCAAAATTAAATCTCTAAATATCTGTTGCTATGCGCGCCATACTTACGCAACCCCTCAATAAATCTAGGAAATGGCAAGATCAGCTGACTTTCCAGCTCCTCTGCGCGTCGCTCTAATTCTTCCCATGCTATTTTTCCTAGGCCACGTTTAAACGCAAAAACAATCTGATTGCCCCGGATCTCAGTCAAAAACGTAATTACATGGCCATCAAAACTATTCTGTATGCGGTGCATATGCTCATCTCGATTCTTGTCTCTGCTGAGAAGATTAATCACTAAGATGCCGTTTTTATTAAGTGTCTCGCAAGCGCTGTTATAGAAATCTTGGCTACAGAGAGTATCGACCTGATTACTGCCATTAAAACCATCAACCATTAGTATATCTGTGCTGGCGGGATGATGAGCAATGTAATCGCCACCTTCTGCAACCAACACTTGCAAACGTTCGCTGTTAAGGGGTAACAAAAAATGACTGCGCGCAATTTCGACAACTTGTGGGCTAATTTCAATCACACTAATCTTAATCTGTGGCATTCGGTGATACACAAATTTTACCAGTGATCCCCCGCCCAAACCAATCATCAGAATATTTTCTGGGTGGGGGTGAAACAATAAGAACCCCATCATGCACTGGGTATAGAACAGCTCCAGATCATTGGGTGCGGTCAATCGCATGGCACTTTGCACCATATCACTACCCAAATGTAACGCTCGCACCCCATTCTGTTCGCTCAATTCAATGTTAGACTCTCGCTGCTGAGTTTGCCATCTAGAAAGTCGGGGCATATATCGCTACCAGTAAAATTCCAATCGAATTTCCATTTATAACACTACCTGTGGCGCCCTGAACACGAATCGAACGTGTGACCTACCCCTTAGGAGGGGGTTGCTCTATCCACTGAGCTACCAGGGCCGCAAACATCATTTTACGCTACCAGTATTGTGGCATGGATTAATTTAAGCGCTTCTTACAATATTTTGGTAACGTAATTCTTCCCAAAAAAATAACGTTAATTGTATGTCACTCTTGGAAGATTACTTATCGGGGAAAGCTTGATCTCTTTAAGATATAAAATTCAACTTAAAAAGAAAGGCTTCTGTAAAATAGTTGCAACGCTACTAAGGATAATTATGTTTTCATGGAACCGTACTGCGCAGATTAATGTGCCAAAAATAGGCCAGATGGCTCCGGATTTCAAGCTACCGGATCAGAATGGTAAAATTTATACCTTGGCAGATTTTCGCGGTAAATGGTTAGTATTGTATTTCTATCCCAAAGATGACACACCCGGCTGCACTAAACAAGCATGTATGTTTCGCGATGATTTTCACAAACTCACGCTACTGGGCGCAAATTTAGTGGGCATAAGTGTAGATAGCACTACAAGTCACACTAATTTCGCCAAGAAATATAACCTCGCCTTTCCGTTACTTGCTGATGATGAAGCGAAAGTTGCTACCTGTTACGACTCTCTTATTAATCTAGGCATTGTTAAATTTGCCAAGCGCAATACTTTTTTGATTGATCCGCAGGGCAAGATTGCCAAAATTTATTTATTGGCTAGCGCCTCTCGAAATTCTACTGAGGTGATCGAGGATTTGAAAAAACTACAGTTTCTGTAAAATCTAAATTTATTTTTTATTTGATTCTTAAAAATTGACACTGCCCCATCTATCATATTTCAATCTTCGATCTAGACGTCTTCAGCAGTACTAAAACAGCGCCGCTTCCACCGTCAGCTGACCCTGCTTTACAAAAAGCCAACACATTCTTATATTGCGCAAGCCAGCCGCCTACCTTGGCCTTCAACACAGGTTCTTGATTTTTTGAACTTAATCCCTTGCCATGTATTACCTGCACACAGCGAAAACCCTGCTTGCTACTAGAGTCAAGAAACATCATGAGCTCTTGTCGCGCTTGGTCACGAGTAAAACCATGTAGATCTAGTCGTGCCTGGATGCCCCAGTAATTTTTTCGCAACCGCCGCAAAGTTTGATGAGATAAACCAGGGCGCAAAAAAGCCCACTCATCGCCTACCTCTATTGCTATTTCTGATGGAATGTAATCGGAAAATATATCGCCTGACGTGGATTGAATATCTTGCGAAACTTTTCGAGGGATTGGGCGAGGAGAATTTAAAGTATGGGTTATTTTATTGGACATGATTAATGGCGCCACATCCTTAACTGCCGCTCGAAATAATGAAAACTCATCCTCATTATTTGCCGTTACAGTTGCTGGTTTGATTAGATTTTTGCTGTCGCGTTGCTTCATGAACAATCCGACTTAGTGATTTTTTCAGCTTAAGTCATCCAGGTACTTTTCTGCATCCAACGCCGCCATGCAACCGCTGCCCGAACTAGTGACTGCTTGACGATAAATATGATCTTGCACATCGCCTGCTGCAAATACTCCTAAAATGTTGGTGGCTGTTGCATTCCCCAGGTTGCCACCAAGAGTAACAATATAGCCGTTCTTCATTTCTAACTGGTCTGCAAAAATATCTGTGTTAGGTTTGTGACCAATGGCAATAAATACTCCATGTAAACTTAGATTTTTAATGGAATCATTCTGGGTATTTCTTATGCGGATTCCAGTGACACCAGAGTCGTCACCTAATACCTCCTCTAACACATTATAAAACTCTAATGCCACATTGCCGTTCTCGGCTCTATCCATCAATCTGTCTATTAATATTTTTTCTGAGCGGAATTTATTGCGGCGATGGATTACGGTGACCGAGCGTGCAATATTAGAAAGATAAAGTGCTTCTTCTACCGCCGTATTGCCGCCACCTATCACCGCAACATCTTGCCCCTTATAAAAGAAGCCGTCACAGGTAGCGCAACCAGATACCCCTTTTCCCATAAATGCCTCTTCAGACGGTAAGCCTAAATATTGGGCAGAGGCGCCAGTGGCAATAATGAGTGCATCGCAAGTATACGTTTGTTGGTCACCAATCAAAGTAATGGGTTTCCCTGTAATTTTGGCAGTGTGGATATGATCAAAAATAATCTCGGTTTTAAAACGTTCTGCATGCTGCTGAAAACGTTCCATTAGCATTGGACCCTGCACGCCCATCGCATCTGCCGGCCAATTGTCTACTTCGGTAGTGGTCATGAGTTGGCCGCCTTGAGCCAACCCAGTAATAATTACAGGGTTTAAGTTGGCGCGAGCAGCGTAGACTGCCGCAGTGTAACCAGCGGGACCAGAGCCAAGAATTAAAAGACGGGAATGTTTAATTGTCATAAGTTAATAATGATTATAAGGCACGTTCTTTAAAAGAAAATTGCTACAATCTTTGTTCGATCCAACTAGAAATGCTGTCCAATGCTGCCAGTAAATTATCAGGTTGAGTGCCTCCCGCTTGCGCCATGTCAGGGCGACCTCCGCCCTTGCCTCCAACTTGTAAGGCAACAAAATTAACTAATTCGCCCGCTTTCACTTTTACGGTAAGGTCGTCTGTAACACCTGCGATTAGGACAACTCCTCCGGCCTCTATTGTACCCAGCACTACGATACAAGATTTCAATTTATCTTTGCATCCATCTAAAGTTTCGCGCAAGGTCTTCGCATCAGCTCCCTCCAAACACGCCGTCAATAATTTAACGCCCTTTACCTCTTTTACTTGGTTGACGAGATCGCTGCTTTGCGTGCCCGCAAATTTTGATTTTAGTTTCGCCAGTTCTTTTTCTAGCTGCTTGACACTGCCAACCATTTGAGTAATTTTTTGTGTTACTTCTTGCAGCGGCGCTTTTAGCGTCTCGCTAATTTGCAGTAATTGCATCTCACATTGCTGCACGTATTCTAGCGCGCCTTCACCTGTAACTGCCTCCACGCGACGGACGCCTGCCGCCACTCCGCTTTGATCGCGAATCTTAAAAAAACCAATGTCGCCAGTGCGTTTGACATGAGTGCCGCCACATAGCTCCCGTGAAGATCCAATCTGTAGTACGCGCACCTCCTCACCATACTTCTCCCCAAATAACATCATCGCACCAGTTTTTTGTGCATCCTTAATTCTCATCACGCATGCCTCAGTCGCGACATTGGATAGAATTTCCGCATTCACTAAAGTCTCCACTTTAAGAATTTCTGCCTCGCTCATTGGTTGGTAATGCACAAAATCAAAACGTGTTTTATCAGCATCAACTAACGAGCCTTTTTGCTGGACATGAGCGCCTAAGACCTCACGCAAGGCTTTGTGCATCAAATGAGTGGCGGAATGATTGCGTTCGGTGCGTGCTCGCGCCATTAAATTAACTTCTGCCAAAACCTTATCACCTGTAGCCATTAGCCCTTTACGCAAAGACCCTTTGTGACCAAACACATTAGTTTTTATTTTTTGTGTATCTGTTACTGTGAAAGTCCCGTTACTGGCAAGCAATTCGCCATGATCTCCTACCTGTCCACCAGATTCGGCGTAAAAGGGTGTGTGATCTAGCATGATTATCGCCTCATCACCTACTTCGATGAAATTTACTGAGACACCCTCCTTGTGAATAGCAAGAACCTTGCCTTCGTAGCGCAAATCTTCATAGCCATGAAATTCAGTTATACGGCCGCTATATTCCATTCCATCTCGAATAGTAAATTTATTTGCTGCCCGAGCCCGCGTACGCTGCTTCTTCATTTCGACATCAAAAGCTATTGTATCAACAAAAATGCCTTTTTCTCGGCACAAATCTTGTGTTAAATCAAGAGGAAAGCCAAAAGTATCGTATAAATGGAAAGCGTCTTGGCCATCTACGGCTATTGCGCTTTCGTCGAGATAATAAAAGTTTACCTTGCCTTGGATTAGCTTGGCCGGCTTGGCAAAATTAGTTATCTCTGTAACGGCCTGCGCTATTTCATTAATTATTATCGCGCAACCTGTGACAGATTTATTCTTCTTTTGACCATATGCGCTCAAAAAATCTGTAAATTCTTTTACAAATATGGGGGTGCTGCTCATTTCTGATGCTCTTTTTATCGATACCAGAATAACCCCGTCATCCCCGGAAAACAGTCCATCAAATTTGTTTCTTTCTGCTGCCGTACTCTCTTCGAAAGATTTAGAAGTATCTTGTAAGAAGTGGTTTCTTATATAACTCAAAACACGGGCCCTTAACCCTGCCATGGCCTCAAAACGTTGCATTCCGCTTACTAGTGTCTCACCAAAACGCTCTTCTTCTTTCTTCAATGTTGCTACTACTTGTATTTTAGCGTTAATTAATTCTGGGTACGCCTGTCCCATTAATTCTGTTAGATCTTCAACCAGCCGATAAAAGAAAGGTTGTTTTTTTCCAAGTTTATAGCCGTGACGAATAGCACGACGAATGATGCGCCTAAGCACATAACCGCGCCCCTCATTATCTGGAATTACTCCATCCACAATAAGAAATGAGCAGGCACGAATATGGTCAGCAATCACTTTAAGGGAATTATTGGAAAGATCGCTTGTGTCCGTAACTCTCGCTGCTGCACAAATAAGATTTTGAAACAGGTCGCTTTCATAATTGGAGTGCACTTGCTGCATCACCGCAGAAAGGCGCTCTAGCCCCATACCCGTGTCAACTGACGGTCTTGGTAATAGATGTAACTTACCAGCGCTATCTCGATTGTATTGCATAAACACTAAATTCCAGATTTCAATGTAACGGTCGCCGTCTGCGTCTGGGGTGCCCGGAGGACCGCCCGCCACTTCTGGACCATGATCGTAAAATATTTCAGAGCAAGGTCCGCAAGGTCCCGTATCGCCCATTTGCCAAAAATTATCCATGGTACCAATGCGTGTCAATCGTGATGGATCAATGCCTACCTTGTTGAGCCAGATATCAGCAGCTTCATTATCTTCTGCGTAGACTGTCACCCATAATTTATTCTGTGGAATCTGAAGCGTGACGGTCAGAAATTCCCACGCAAATTGAATTGCATGAAGCTTAAAGTAATCGCCAAAACTAAAGTTTCCCAGCATCTCAAAAAATGTATGGTGACGAGCAGTGTAGCCAACATTTTCTAAATCATTATGCTTGCCACCCGCGCGCACGCAACGTTGCGAACTTGTTGCGCGTAAGTAAGGACGCTTATCTTGACCCAGAAACACGTCTTTAAATTGCACCATGCCGGCGTTAGTAAACAATAGCGTGGGGTCATTATCGGGAACAAGCGGGCTTGACATTACAATCGTATGCCCGTGTGAATTAAAAAATTCAAGGAATTTTTTTCTTATTTCGTTGCTTGTCATGCTAATGTTAGATCTATAATTTTATGGCGGGTGATGCTACTCGTATGGTGACAATAGTACTCGGCCAATAATTTCTGATTCAAAGCCTCGGCTCATCAAAAAACGTATTTGCTTGCCTCGTTCTTTTGCGTCAATTGGCATCGCACCAAATTTTTTTTGCCATACTTCACGTGCCGTCTGTAACTCAGTCTCTTTGAGATTTTTTAGTGCGGCAGTAATCAAATTTTCGTCGATGCCTTTTTGCCGTAGCTCCTGAACAATGCGACGACCGCCAAATTTTTTTCTACGTACACAGATTACCTGTTCAACTACCCGCTTATCTGACAAAAAACCTTGCTGCTCGAAAGAATCTAGCGCGAAAGAAAGCTCTTCAAAATTTTTTGCGTGAGGGGCTAATTTTTTTTCTAACTCTAGTCGAGAGTGTTCTCTTCGCGCTAAATAAATAAAAGCGCGAGTCTTTAAACTTAGAGGGGCGATCACACTATTGTTACTCCACAGTAACAGCTGCAACTTGATCAGCAACGCCTACGGCAGCGCGAATTTTTGATTCAATTTCCTTTGCTATGTCAGAGTGTTCCTTTAGATATTCGCGTGCGTTATCTTTACCTTGACCAATTTTTTCTCCCTTATAGGCGTACCAAGCACCGGATTTTTCAACTAATTTGTGCAGCACGCCTAGTTCAACAATTTCACCCTCACGTGAAATACCTTCACCATAAAGAATATCAAACTCTGCCTGTTTGAAAGGCGGGGCAAGTTTATTCTTGACTACTTTAACCCTAGTTTCGCTGCCGATAATTTCATCACCTCTTTTAATGGCGCCAGTGCGGCGTATGTCAAGACGAACCGAAGCGTAGAATTTTAGTGCATTACCCCCCGTGGTAGTTTCTGGACTGCCGAACATAACGCCAATTTTCATTCGAATCTGATTAATAAAAATTACCATTGTATTGCTGCGCTTAATGTTGGCAGTGAGCTTGCGTAAAGCTTGCGACATTAATCTTGCTTGTAAGCCCATTTGAGGCTCGCCCATTTCACCCTCAATTTCCGCGCGCGGGGTTAAGGCCGCAACCGAGTCTATTACAACAACATCAACCGAGCTAGAACGTACCAACATATCCGCGATCTCGAGGGCTTGCTCGCCGTTATCAGGTTGAGAAATAAGTAACTCCTGTACATTGACCCCAATTTTTTGTGCATACTGTGGATCAAGAGCATGCTCTGCATCTATAAATGCGGCGGTGCCTCCAATTTTTTGCATTTCTGCAATGACTTGTAGCGTCAATGTAGTTTTGCCAGAAGATTCTGGTCCATAAATTTCTACTACTCGTCCACGTGGTAAACCACCCACGCCTAGCGCAATATCAAGTCCTAACGAACCGGTGGAAACAACTTCAATATCTTTAGCAACGTCGCTGGCACCAAGACGCATGATTGAGCCTTTCCCAAATTGTTTCTCGATTTGAGAAAGGGCTGCCGCAAGCGCTTTACTTTTATTTTCATCCATGAGTTTGTCCTTTTAAAAATTTGTTAAATTATCGCACACGTGGACCAACACAGGAAATTAACAAAGCAATGTTTATTTAACCTGCAGCGGGCAGAGGTTGGCCGCTATGTAAAAGCGCTATCACCCCTTGCAACGCCACCACGACTGTTTGTCGTCTTATCATTTCACGATTACCTGTGAAGTAACGAGTTTCATTACGCATATGTCCGTCCTTCAATGCCCAAGAAAAACACACCATGCCCACAGGTTTCTTCACAGAACCACCGTCAGGACCAGCAATTCCAGTAACGGCTACTCCCATCTGTGCATGACTACGAGAAATGGCCCCACGCGCCATTTCTAGCGCGGTCTGTTCAGATACTGCGCCGTATTGCTCTAATGTTCCGCTGCTTATACCCAGCGTTTCTTGCTTGGCCATATCAGTATACGTAATGAAACCTTGTTCGTACCAAGCAGAACTACCTGCAACAGAGGTAATTATCTGTCCCAACCACCCACCGGTACAAGATTCGGCACTTACAAGCATCAGTCCGTGATCAACAAGTGTTAAACCAACTTGCTTGGCAAATTGTTGCAGTCTCTGATCATTCAGGGCATTTATAATTTTACCCACAACGTGCACCTTGTTATATTAAAAATTTTTTCCATACTGCCAGACAGAGTAGCGTAAAAAATGCTGCCAATAAATCATCGAACATTACGCCAAAACCCCCACGAAGCTTTTTATCATAATACCTAATTGGCGGTGGTTTAAGTATGTCGAACAAGCGAAATAACAAGAATGCAAAAGCCTGCCAAATCAAAGTTTGGGGAGTAAAAAATAACACTAACAAAAAGGCAACAATTTCGTCCCACACCATGCCACCATGGTCATGATCACCAAGCGCCTTTCCGGTTACGCCACAGGCCCAAATACCAATAACAAACATCGTGCCCGTAAGCAGTAAAAATTGGATTGGATTGAGGTGTTGATTAATTAGCCAAAATAAAGAGAGCGCGAGGAGCGTTGCCATGGTGCCTGGAGCAAATCGACTCAACCCCACCCCACCACCAAATGCAATAAAAAAAGCAGGGTGCGCGAACACAAAATTTCCGCCAAGAAATATACGTCTCGGCTTAACGTTAGCCAATGCCGGTGCCTCAAATTCTGGTTTAGGCGTTATTTGAGAGTCAGGGGCAGAAATGATCATATCCTCGCACCCCTAATGAGGTTATTATTTTACCTGCCATATCCAACACCACCAAGCCGTCCCCTTCGCTAATTTTACCGATGCGAGTCAACAAGATTCCGAGCTCGCGGGAGAGCGCATCAATCCTCGTGCGTCGCCCCTTGGGTGCTGTAAAACAAAGTTCGTAATCATCTCCACCCGCCAATAAACAACGCATTGCCCGTGACTCAGGAAGGCGTTTTTTCATTGCCATCGAACAATTTATGTTCTTTATTTTGATAACAGCGGCGACTTTGGAATATTCTAAAATATGTCCCAGGTCTGCTAATAATCCGTCAGAAATATCAATAGCGCTACGAGCAAGACCGATCAAACTTTGCCCTAATTTAACTTGCGCCATGGGCATATGAAGAGCCGACGAACATTCCGCAACTTCTTCGGGTTCCAAAAAAATGTGCTGGCGCTCGTGAGCAAGGGCCAATGCAGCATTTCCCAGCTGGCCGGAAACCCAAATATCATCGCCCAATTTAGCATCACTGCGTCGCAATGCCTTTCCTTTTGGCACCTCACCAATAATTTGTATGCAGATGGTGAGGGGACCTCGCACAATATCTCCACCAATAAGCTCTATTTGATGCACTCGAGCAAGTCCGAAAAGACCGCTAGCAAATGCCTCTAGCCATTTTCCTTTGATTTCTACCAAAGGCTCTGGTAATGCCAGCGCAAGAGTTATCCAACGAGGTTTTGCACCCATTGCCGCCATATCAGAGAGGTTAACTGCGAGGGATTTATGACCCAATTTATATGGATCGGTATCGGCAAAAAAATGCCGATCAGCGACCAACATATCGGTGGAAATAGCTAATTCCATTCCTGCTGTTGGCTTAACTAATGCCGCATCATCTCCCACTCCCAACACCACCCCAGAAGCAGGGTCAGTAGGGTGAGTAAAAAAACGACGGATAATCTCAAATTCAGAAAGCATTGTTGCAACCTGTAAAAATAATCAGTGTGTCTGTTTTTTCCTGACATTGACTGATTAGTCTATTATGGAACATTTGGAGCTCGCGCTAAATGATAATCGCGGCCGAATTCTTTATGCGCAAATGCTCTGCTAGTTTATCCAGCACACCATTTACATATTTATGTCCATCTGGTCCTCCAAAGGTTTTAGCCAGCTCTATCGCCTCGTTTATGATGACTTGATGGGGTATTTCTGGACGGCTAGTAAGCTCATGGGTTCCTAACAATAGAATGGCAAACTCCACTGGGCTCAATTCCCGGAGGGGACGATCAAGAAATAACTGGATTTGGGTTTCCAGTGCTATGGAATTTGCCAAGACGCCCCGCAACAAGACAGAAAAATATTCTTTATCGGTTTTAGCAAACTCGCTAGTCTCACATAGCTGCTCTTCAATGACCTCGGTAGCTCCTTGTGCTAGACGCCATTGATAAAGTCCCTGTAAAACTAACTCACGCGAACGACGTCGAGGATTTTTGCGATTTAGTTTCGTTTTTTTTATGGCTGCTGGAGCAGCTATCAGCGCGTCTCGTATCATGGAATTTTTTTATCTAGCTCTCTTAAGAGATTGACCATTTCTATCGCTACTCGTGCCGCTTCTGTGCCTTTTTGATTCATGCGTGACAACGCTTGTTCGTCTGTTTCGACAGTAATTATGCCGTTAGCAATAGGAATTCCTGTCTTCAGCTGAACAGCGGTCACCCCGCTAGCTGATTCATTTGATACCACTTCAAAATGATAAGTATCGCCCCGTATTACTGCACCCAGCGCAATCAGGGCGTTAAACTGGCCCGTCGTGGCCATTTTTTGAAGGGCCAAAGAGATCTCCAGAGCCCCGGGGACCGTTGTCAATAAAATATCGGCTCTCTGCACCTTCTGTTTCACCAACTCTGAAATGCAGGCATCGAGCAGGCCTTTGCTTGCCTTTACATTAAAGCGACTCATAACAATGCCGATGCGCAACCCGGCGCCACTTAAGTTAATTTTAATTTCAGGAATATCGTTGTTATTAATGGGGACCACAAACGCTCCTATAAAATTACTTGTGTGGAATCCAAAAAGAGAGTCTGGGCACTACTTTGACTGATGTTTTCTGTCAGACTCTGGTTCTAAGTATCCTGTCACCTCTAAACCAAATCCCGCCATGCTTGGCATTTTACGAGGAACTGCTAAAAGCCTCATTTTACCCACGCCCAGATCTTTCAATATTTGCGCACCAATCCCATAATCCCGCAGATCTGCTCCAACAAAAGTACGGGGCTCTGGTTTTGTCAACTCAATCCTTTCTATTAGTTCCGCAGGGCTTTCTCCTCGGAGCAATAATACAATTACTCCACAATCGACAGAAGCGATTATGTGGAGCGCGTCATTTATACTCCAAGAGTGAGTGCTGTCAGTTACATCTAACAAATCAATAACGGATAAAGGCTCGTGTACCCTCACCAAGGTCTCGGTATCGGTTCTAATTTTCCCCCGTACCAATGCAAGGTGCGTGGCATTAATGGTTTTGTCAAGATACGTAACAAGACGAAATTCGCCATGGGTTGTTTGAATGAGACGCTCTATACCGCGCTTTATCAGACTTTCAGTACGACTACGGTGCTGAATAAGATCAGCAATTGCGCCGATTTTAAGTTTATGTTTAGCAGCAAACTTGATCAGATCGGGTAAGCGCGCCATACTGCCATCGTCTTTAAGTATTTCACATATAACGGATGCAGGAATAAGTCCTGCCAGCTCGGCTAAATCGCATCCTGCCTCAGTGTGACCGGCACGCACAAGCACCCCTCCATTTTGCGCCATTAATGGGAAAACATGGCCCGGCTGAATGATGTCTTCCGGCTTGGCATCTGCTTTTGCTGCCGCTCTCACCGTGCAAGCACGATCAGCCGCAGAAATACCAGTTGTAACTCCGTATGCGGCCTCAATAGAAAGCGTAAAATTAGTGCCCAATAACGAACGATTAGATGACACCATCAGCGGGAGATTGATTTGTTGACAGCGTTTTTCGGTTAATGTCAAACAAATTAACCCTCGTCCATGCGTGGCCATAAAATTAATTGCAGTTGGTGTAACAAAATCAGCCGCTAAAACAAGATCGCCCTCATTCTCTCGATTTTCTTCATCAACTAAAATAACCATTTTCCCGATTTTTATATCGGCGATAATGTCTTGAATAGGGGTTATAATCATATTGCTTGTACTTTAGCCTTTAATTTGTCTACTATCACTCATCATCTGCTCCATATACCGCGCCAATATATCTATCTCTAAATTTACCTTCGTACCTGGCTTTAGATGGCTTAGCGCAGTTGTGGTTAGTGTGTGAGGGATAAGATTAATTCCAAACCTGTTCTTTGTTGTCGAATTTATTGTTAAGCTCACACCATTCACTGCAATCGAACCCTTTCTTGTAATGTATTTTAACAATAAAGTTGGCGGCTTAATTACCAACGACCAACTAATTCCTATTGGCTCAAATTTAATCACATCACCAACGCCATCTACATGCCCGCTTACCAAGTGCCCGCCTAGTCTATCAGATAGGCGCAAGGCTTTTTCCAGATTGACTCGTTCGCCCTGTCTATCTAAGCCCTGGGTGCAGTCTAAGGTTTCCCGCGACACCTCAACAGTAAATTCATTTTTTGTCAACGCCGTTACCGTTAGACAAGCTCCATTTACTGCGATGCTGTCACCAATTTTAACATCGGATAAATCTAGGTCTCCTGAAGCGATGCGCGCGCGAATGTCACCCTGAGAAGACGAGCCTAAACTCGTAACTTGAATTATTTCGCCAATTACTTCAATAATTCCAGTAAACATTAAACGTCTTCTATTCTCAAATGTAGTACTTGTTTGTCGTCTGTATCAACTTGTGTTTAAAAAATATTCTGATTTCTTTTTCTGTAGAAACTGATGTCTCTGGCTTTGTCAATTTTAAAATCTACAATACAATAATATATTCCCATTGTAACGATTTCACGAAGACATCATGAGGGGTTTTAAATCTAGAGTAAACTTTAAACGGTCAATCAAGCTTCTGGAAAAGCATCTGATGAATTACCACATAACCTTAAATTACAACGTGGGATAGCCTTTAGGGTAAATGGAAAAGAGAAAACTTGGTGAAAATAAATAATTAAAATGTTTGATAATTTTACTCAATCGCCGTTAAACAAAAATTTACAGCGCCTATTTTTTCTTAGAAGCATAATGCTTGTTGCTCAGTGTGCGACTTTTGTCTCAGTACACTGGGTGCTTGAGATGCCGCTGCCGTGGGCTGAAATGCTTATGGTGATGGCCTTACTCGCCACTCTAAACCTAATAACCTGGTTTCGCTTACGCGCTGACTGGCCGGTATCAAGTATAGAATTATTTTTACAGCTACTTGTCGATGTTTTTGCATTAAGCGCGCTATTGTATTTCAGTGGTGGCTCAACGAACCCCTTTATATCGCTATACCTATTGCCCCTAACAATCACTGCTGCAATTTTATCGCTGGCCTACACTTGGACTATGGCAGGAATAACAATTGGCTGTTATTCATTGTTGTTATTTTACTATGTGCCCTTACCGCATGATCACGGGGAGCATAACAGCGAATTTAATCTGCATGTTTCTGGAATGTGGCTGGCATTCGTATTAAGTACCACATTAATCGCTTGGTTTGTTGTTAGGATGGGAGAGTCTATCCGCGAACGCGACAAAGATCTGTCTCGCGTACGCGAACAGGCCTTGCGAGATGAGCAAATTATTGCCCTAGGAACTCTGGCTGCCGGAGCGGCTCATGAATTAGGCACGCCATTGGCAACGATGGCAATCGTTACCGGGGAGCTGCAAAAAGATCGCGCCGAGGACAGCGACCTGCAAAATAACATTGCGATTTTACGGGATCAAATTGCCCACTGTAAAAAAACATTAACCCAGCTGCTTGCGGATGCCGGTCAAGCTCGAGCCGAAGAAGCTAGCAGTCAGGCTGTTGATCATTTTTTGCAAGAGGTTTTAGATAAATGGAAATTGATGCGCCCTACGGTTAACTTTACATATGGGTACAATGGCAAACAACCGGCGCCAAAAATTCTGAATACTCGATTATTGAGCCAGTCTATTTTAAATTTGCTAAATAATGCGGCCGATGAATCATTGCTACAAATTGAAATTAAAAGTAGCTGGGACAACACAGAACTTCTTCTCGAAATTCTGGATTGCGGCAAGGGCATTAACAAAGAAACTGCGTATCGAATGGGGCAGGCTTTTTTTACCAATAAGCCCGATCAAGGTTTTGGCATCGGCTTATTCTTGGCAAATGCAAACATTGAACGTTTTGGCGGGAGCGTTCGCCTGACCAATCGCGAAGAAGGGGGCGCCTGCACCCAAGTTAGGCTGCCTCTAATAGACTCTACAAAATGACGGTACCTTCTAAAATGGCGGTGACTGAAGACCTTCCGAGCTTATTAATTGCAGATGATGATCTGACTTTTTGTAGCGTACTTGCAAAAGCAATGATAAAACGTGGCTTTAGTCCACACTGTGAACACACCGTCGAGCTCGCGCTGAAGCATGCCAATACTGACCCACCTGAGTACGCAATCGTTGACTTAAGGCTGCCAGAAACCTCTGGGTTAGTTTTGATTGAAAAATTAAAACAACTGGATTCGGGTACTCGCATTGTTATGCTAACAGGTTATGCCAGCATCATCACCGCCGTAGAAGCAATTAAGCTTGGGGCAACGCAGTATCTTGCCAAGCCCGTTGATGCCGATGAAATCATAGCGGCTTTCGAGCATATCGATGGCAATACAGAGGTAAAAATTAACGCACACCCTCTGTCAGTAGGTCAAGTTGAATGGGAGCATATCCAGCGCATTTTAATCGAGAACAGGGGCAACATTTCTATCACTGCAAAAACACTCAACATGCATCGTCGTACATTACAACGCAAACTTCAAAAAAGACCCAACTATAAGATATAAAAAACCGCTATGAAAGCTGGGCGATAATGCGAATATCTTGCCCAATCATACGCAAATCTTGGATTTTAAGCGCCCGTTTCTCTGAAAGATGGGTTAATTCTGGCAAACTTAACATGCCTCGCGCTACATCGCCAATAAGGTGCGGTGAAAAATAAATTACCAGCTCATCTACCAGATTTGCCTTAATAAGCGCACCATTTAACCCGCAGCCCGCTTCTACCAGCACTTCGTTAACTTGAAAATCGGCGAGCGCTTGCATCATTTTGAAAAGCGCCACGCCCCCTTTTTCATTTGGTAACACAAAAAGCTGAGCGCCCGTTTCACAAAGATCTTTTGTTTTCTTTTCATCGGTGCTAGCAGTAAAAATTAATCCGCCGTCGCGTAATAACTTGGCATTAAGAGGGGTTTCAAGATGGCTATCTACCACCGCACGCAAAGGCTGTCTAATTGTCTTCACGTGGCGCACGGTAAGCTGGGGATCGTCGGCTAATACCGTGCCAACTCCAGTTAAGATTGCACAGGAACGGGCGCGGAAACGATGGGCGTCGCGACGAGCCGCTTCGCCAGTAATCCATTGGCTAGTGCCGTTGTTAAGGGCGGTTTTGCCATCAAGGCTCGCGGCAATTTTCATTCTTACCCAGGGACGATTACGTGTCATACGTGAAACAAAACCGACATTAAGTGTTCTTGCTTCTGTTTCCATTAGACCTACCTGTACTTCAATTTTGGCTTCTTTTAATAATGCTATTCCATGGCCCATCACCAAAGGATTAGGATCTTCCATTGCCACTACCACCTTGGCAACATTAGCTTCAATTAGCTCCTTAACACAGGGCGGGGTAAGTCCATGATGACCGCAAGGTTCCAATGTTAGATAAACGGTTGCACCAAACGCTTTTTTTCCGGCGCTATTAAGGGCATTAATTTCCGCATGAGCTTGTCCGGCGGAATGATGCCAGCCGCTACCAATTACCTGATCTGCGTGCGCAATTACACAACCCACCCTGGGATTGGGGCTAGTGCTAAACAATCCCTTTTCAGCAAGCTTTAGTGCTCGGGACATGTGAACATGATCGATTAAAGAAAACATGTTATTACATAAAAAATTAGAGGGGTCTCATGATCAATCTGATTATTGTTTTACGGGTGATGGGTTGGTATTTTCGTATTCTTGGGCTTTTTTGTGCTTTTTTTCTGCGGTTTTTGTGCTTCTTTTATTGCGTCATGAAAATCGTCAATGTCTTGAAAGCTTCTGTATACAGAAGCAAAGCGAATATAGGCGACCTTGTCAAGCCTATAAAGCTCTCTCATCACCATTTCACCAATTTTGCGTGAGGGCGTTTCGCGCTCACCTTGACTTAGTAATTTTTGAACTATACGATTCATCGCCACGTCTACGTATTCAGTTGGAACCGGGCGTTTATGCAGCGCGCGCATAAAACTTGTAAGTAATTTATCTTGATTAAATTCTGATCGGCTGCCGTCTTGTTTTATTACTTGGGGCAAGCGTAGTTCCGCTATTTCATACGTAGTAAAGCGTCTATCACAAGCAAAACAACGACGACGACGACGTATTTTATCGCCTTCATCACTTACACGAGAATCCGCCACGCTCGTTTCTTCAGTACCACAAAAAGGACATTTCATAATCTTCGGCTTGTAGAAACTCGATGTAAATTATCTCGTTATTAATACGATGACTAATTACCGTAAACCGGAAATTTGGCACATAACGCTTTTGCTTTTTGTGCCACATGTAAGAGGACTGTGGCGTCAGTGGGCGCTTCTAGAACATCAGCAATTAGGTTCGCTAATTGTTCTGCTTCGATTTCCCTAAACCCGCGCGTAGTTATTGCCGGGGAACCGATCCGAATGCCGCTTGTTACAAATGGTTTTTGTGGATCATTGGGGATAGCGTTTTTGTTGACGGTGATGTGCGCTACGCCTAACGACTCTTCTGCTTGTTTGCCGGTAAGGTTTTTTGCACGAAGGTCTACTAAAAATAAATGGCAGTCTGTTCGCCCTGAAACGATACGTAATCCGCGCTCTTGTAATGTTTTTGCCATTACTCGTGCGTTATTAATTACCTGTTCCTGATAATCTTTAAATTCATTGCTGGCGGCTTCCTTAAAGGCCACTGCTTTGGCGGCGATTACGTGCATCAATGGGCCGCCTTGGGTTTGTGGAAAGATTGCCGAGTTGAGCGCTTTCTCGTATTCGGGTTTGGCCATAATAATGCCGCCTCGTGGTCCACGTAATGTTTTATGGGTGGTAGTGGTAATAAAATCGGCAATGCCAACGGGATTAGGATAAAATCCTGTCGCAATCAAACCCGCATAATGGGCCATGTCTACAAATAAGTAAGCGCCCACTTCATCGGCGATCTCACGGAATCTCCCCCAATCTATTGTCAGCGCATAAGCAGAAGCGCCAGCAACAATCATCTTTGGCCGATGCTCGCGAGCTAACCGCCCCACCATATCATAATCAAGTTCTTCTGTTTCTAGATTTAGGCCGTAGGCAACGGAATTAAAAATTTTACCGCTAAAATTTACTGAGGCGCCGTGGGTTAAATGACCGCCGTGAGCAAGCGACATTCCAAGAAGAATGTCCCCAGGCTTAAGCACGGACAAATAAACAGCTGCATTAGCTTGCGAGCCAGAGTGGGGCTGAACATTGACATACTCCGCACCAAAAAGGGCTCTTGCTCGATCTATCGCAAGCTGTTCTACGAGATCTACATATTCACAACCCCCATAATAACGTTTTCCGGGATATCCTTCGGCATATTTATTAGTTAGTAATGATCCCTGAGCCTGCATTACGGCTGGGCTAGCATAATTTTCCGAGGCGATTAATTCAATATGATCTTCTTGGCGCTGTATTTCTCCCTCTATCGCTCGCCATAGATCCGGATCAACGCTTTCGACGGTTTTTTTAAAAGACAGCATGATGAAATATGCGCCTTAAAGCTGTATTGAGTTTGCTTATCATTTTATACGTCTAAATTTCTTGCACCCAATGCGTTGGTTTCAATAAATACCCGCCGCGGCTCCACTTCGTCACCCATAAGGGTGGTGAAAATTTCATCGGCAGCAAGACTATCTTCAATTTGTGCTCGCAACAAACGTCGGCTGCTCGGGTCCATGGTGGTTTCCCATAATTGTGACGGGTTCATTTCCCCCAATCCCTTGTAACGCTGGATACCAACGCTTTTTTTTGCTTCTTGCAACAACCAATCTAATGCTTGTTTAAAATCACTGACTGACTGTTTCTGTTCGCCGCGTTTAACGTATGCACCGGGCCCTAATAGGCCATCAAAAACTTGGGCAGTTTGTTTAATTTGCGAATAGTCTCCGCTATTTAAAAAATCCTGGTCAAGATAACTAATTCGAGTGTTACCGTGATGCATGCGGATTATTTTTAAACGATAATCTTCGTTTGCAGGATTGTATTCCGCTAAAATTTTAGCGCCGCTAACATGTGCCGCTAAATTGATGGCACTTTTGATGGCAACGCTTTCGCTGCTCAGGTTTATTTCTGGGCAACGAAAAAGGGCGTGCATTGCTTCGCTATCAATTAATCGGCTCATTCGATCAATTACCGCCTCTGCCAACAAATATTCGCCTGTAATTTTTACCAAGGTTTCTTCTGTCAGCGGACGCTTGCTTTTATCAGTGTACAGCTCCGCATCAATCAGTGCCAACTCCAGCAAATACTGTTTAAGCGCATGATCATCCTTAACATAGTGCTCTTGTTTGCCGTGCTTAACCTTATAAAGCGGGGGCTGCGCAATATAAATATGTCCGCGCTCAATTAATTCTGGCATTTGTCGATAAAAAAATGTGAGCAACAAGGTGCGAATGTGTGAGCCATCCACATCAGCATCAGTCATGATAATAATACGATGGTAGCGCAACTTATCGGGATTATATTCATCTTTGCCGATCCCCGTTCCAAGCGCGGTGATAAGAGAAATAATCTCTTGTGATGTAATTAGTTTGTCAAAACGGGCTTTTTCAACATTTAAAATTTTTCCTTTTAGCGGCATGATCGCCTGAAACTTGCGGTCTCGACCCTGCTTAGCGGAGCCGCCGGCAGAATCCCCCTCAACTAAGTAAAGTTCACACTGTGCCGGGTCTTTTTCTTGACAATCTGCCAGTTTTCCAGGCAGCCCCATGCCATCTAACACCCCTTTGCGTCGAGTTAATTCACGCGCCTTGCGAGCAGCCTCACGCGCTCTTGCCGCATCGATAATTTTTCCACAAAGAATCTTGGCATCAACAGGGTTCTCTAATAGAAATTCTGATAATTTTTGCGCGACTATTTCTTCCACTGCTGGACGCACCTCAGATGAAACTAATTTTTCTTTGGTTTGTGAAGAAAATTTGGGCTCAAATAGCTTTACTGATAAAACACAAGACAAGCCCTCGCGCATATCATCACCGGTTGTTTCAATTTTAGCTTTTTTTGCCAACTCGTTTTTTTCGATGTAACTATTGAGCGTACGCGTCATTGCGGCGCGCAAGCCCGTTAAATGAGTACCCCCATCTTTTTGTGGGATGTTATTAGTAAAACATAGTACTTGTTCGGCGTAACTGTCGTTCCATTGCATTGACATCTCTACTGCAATATTGTCTTTTTCTCCAATAGCATAAAAAATATTATTATGTAAAACTGACTTGCTACGATTAATGTACTCAACAAAGCTTTTTACTCCCCCAATAAAAGCAAAGATTTCTTCTTTGCTACTACGTTGATCAATTAAATGAATTTTTACGCCATTATTAAGAAAGGAGAGTTCTCGCAAACGTTTTGCGAATATTTCATAGTGATAATTAATTTCCCCGAAGATTTCCTTGCTAGCGAGGAAATGCACTTCTGTGCCACGTCGCTCGGTTTTTCCAATGATGGCCAAGGGCGCCACAGGCACCCCCATGCGAAACTCCATGTGGCTGGTTTCATCTTCGCGACGAATAGTAAGGCGCAACCATTCTGACAAGGCATTAACCACCGAAACACCAACGCCATGAAGCCCACCCGAAACCTTATAAGAATCAGGATCAAACTTACCACCTGCATGAAGCTCTGTCATGACTATTTCAGCGGCAGAGCGCTTCATTTCATCGTCTTGTTTAATGCCTGTAGGGATGCCCCTGCCATTATCTTGTACGCTTACAGAGTTATCTATATGAATAATAACAATAATTTCATTACAATGGCCGGCCAAAGCTTCATCAATTGCATTGTCTACCACCTCAAAAACCATGTGATGCAGCCCGGTTCCATCGCTAGTGTCTCCTATATACATCCCTGGACGCTTGCGGACAGCATCCAGCCCTTTAAGGATTTTTATATTGTCTGAATTGTACTCTTGTGGGATCGCGTTCTTCTTGTGCTTAATTTGCTCTTTTTCACTCATTATTTAATCGCCTTGGTTTCACGTGGAACGTTGTTTTTTAGGGGCTGGAGATTAATTTTTACAATCGCATTGGCATCACGACATATTTAAAATTTTCATTATTTGGAATTGTAATTAAAGCGCTGCTATTGGTATCCCCAAAAGAACACTCCACCGTTTCACTCGTTAAACTGCTTAATACGTCGAGCAAATAGGTGCTATTAAACCCAATATCAAGGGCCTCTCCGCTGTATTTAATTTCTATTTCTTCTTGTGCCTCTTCTTTTTCGTTGTTATTACAAACAATACGAAGGGTCTTGGTTGTTAAAATCAAGCGTGCGCCACGAATTTTTTCGTTAGATAAAATAGATACTCTTTGTAAGGCTTGTAAAAAAACCAATCGGTTTATCTCAAATTGTTTTTGATGTCCGGTTGGAATTACCCGATTATAGTCTGGAAATTTTCCGTCTACGGTTTTTGTTACTAACACGATGTTTGAAAATGTAAATTGGGCTTGATTTTCTAGAATTTCGATTATAACAAGCTCTTCACTTTCGTTTAATTGTTTGGCTAATTCCAATATTACTTTTCGAGGAAGAATAATCTCCGCTCTTTCTAAGCTTGGTATTTTAGATAAAAATTCGATTTGATTTGCTTTTAGTGGGGTTAGCGCAAATCCTAGACGATGTCCGTCGGTTGTTACTACCTTTAAACGCCCGTCTTCTATTAATAAAAGAAGGCCGTTTAAATAATAACGAATGTCTTGTTGTGCCATGGCGTACTGCACTAAAAATAAGAGATTTTTTAATTCTTTTTGTTTTATTGTTATTTTTACTCTGGAGAGGGGATCGTTTTTTTTAAATCTAGGAAAGTCTTCTGCAGAAAGTGTTTGTAAATTAAAACGACTTTTTCCAGATTTTACTTGTAATTTTTTTTCTTCTATTTCTAGCGTTACCTCGGCTTTGTCCGGTAGTGCGCGCAATATGTCTTGCAATTTTTTTGCTGCAACAGTAACAACACATGGTTGTTTTTCCGTTGTTATTGTTGTTATTGTTGTTGTTATTTGAATTTCTAAATCGGTGGCCATGTACAATATTTCTTTATCGTTTCTTTCTATTAAAACATTAGAAAGGATCGGTAGCGTATGTCGACGCTCAACAATTCCGGCTATTGTTTGTAATGGCCTAAGTAAAGTTTCTTTATCGGCTTGTATTAGTATCATTTAGTTTAAACCTTAATAATAATTAATAGGCGCTTGTTAAGTACGGTATATAAAAATAAAATCATTTTTTTTCATGGGGTTAGATACCATAAAGAATATGTATTAATACTGTATTTAATAGAAACAATTTGTTGATGATTTTAATAATATATAAAAAAGACAAGTTATCCCCAAACAATCCCTTAATTTTTAACTGCGTAAAATATGCAATAAAATATTAAAGTCTCTGCCGATAATTGGATCGGAAAGACGCAGCCCCATAATTTTTCGATACCCATGCAACACTGTTGTGTGGTCCCTTCCACCAAAAGATTCTCCAATGTCCGGTAAGCTAAGGGGAGTTAATTCTTTAGCAAGAGCCATGGCCATTTGTCGCGGCCGTACAATAATTCGAGAGCGTTTTTTTGAATACATTTCAATTGTTTTTATTTTATAGTAATCAGCTACTGTTTTTTGAATATTTTCAATAGAAATTTGACGGTTTTGTATTGTCAATAAATCCCTTAGAGCCTCTTTTGTTAAATCAAGCGACAAGGGGTGGCCCGTAAAGCGAGAATATGCAAGCACGCGCTTTAATCCACCCTCTAATTCTCTTACATTAGAACGAATATGTTTGGCAATAAAAAAAGCAACATTTTCATCTAAAGAAATTTTTTCTAACAATGCTTTTTTTAAAAGAATAGCTACACGCATCTCTAATTCTGGGGGCTCAACTGCCACAGTTAAGCCCCAGCCAAATCGAGAAATTAATCGCTCTTCCACGCCAGAAATTTCTTTAGGATAAGAGTCACAGGTGATAATTACCTGTTTATGGGTCTCAATTAAGGCATTGAAAGCATAAAAAAATTCTTCCTGGGTACGACTTTTACCCCCAAAAAATTGAATATCATCTATTAAGAGTAAATCTAGCGAATGATAATAACGCTTAAATTCATCAAAAGCCTTGTGTCGATAAGCTTTGACAACATCAGAAACATATTGTTCTGAGTGAATGTAACGAACCTTTGCCAGAGGGGTGTTTGCCAAAA
This sequence comes from Nitrosomonadaceae bacterium, assembly GCA_014190895.1. Classification (GTDB taxonomy): domain Bacteria; phylum Pseudomonadota; class Gammaproteobacteria; order Burkholderiales; family Nitrosomonadaceae; genus BJGV01. The sequence goes on from BJGV01000003.1 coordinate 115,155, forward strand.
CAAAATTACCAATGGCTTGAATCAAGTGAGTTTTACCAAGACCAACCCCCCCGTAAATAAAAAACGGGTTGTAGGCTGTTCCAGGAGATTCGGCAACCTGAATTGCGCCAGCTCGCGCAAGTTGATTGGCTTTTCCGGCAACAAAAGAATCAAAAGTAAAAGAAGGGTCTAGTCGACCTGTTCTTTCTTTGAAAGCTTTTTGTGCTATGGGCGCTATTAAATTTTGGATTACAGGGGTAGGCGTTATTTTGGTAATATTTTTTGTTAAGCCGATTGTTTTCGTGTCAAGAGAGCTTTCAATTTTTAATTGGAGAGAAATTTCTTTGCAAAAATGCTTTTCTGCCATTTGTTTGATACGAAGAAAAAAATTATCTTTAACCCACTGGAGAACAAATTGATTGGGAGCAAGTAAGGTAATTTCGATACAAGGGTCCACGGAAAAAGTAAACTGAAGGGGTTTAATCCAAGTATTAAACTGTTGGATGCTTAGTTCTTTTTCAAGGTCTTTGGTGCAAGAAGACCAAAATGCATCCATCATTAGAGCGGCTCTTTCAAGAATTTACAAATTTTTTTAAAGCAATCAGGAGGATATTTTAAACTCTTTGTGCCAACTTATCCTAATTTTCGGCTTACTAGGAAGTTAGTTTTTTGCGATATAAAATAAATGCTTTAAAGAAAACCTGCCCTGTGTAACATGAAACGAGGTTCTTCTTCGATCATTTCAATCTAGCGGGATGGTTATTATATTAAGAAGGGACCCAAATCAGCATCAAGTTAAATAAGAATTGACATTAGCCCCCGTAAAGAGTTGTAATACTGGGTTTATCTATTGGTGGTTTCAAGGAAGAACAATGAAACGTACTTATCAGCCGTCTGTTATACGAAGAAAAAGAACCCATGGATTTTTAGTTCGAATGCGAACTAGCGGGGGGGCGTCTGTTATTAGAGCTCGTCGCGCAAAAGGACGGGTTCGTTTAGGTGTTTAGACGCAGAGCATAGAAATTAATTTTTTAAGAGTCGCGTCATTTATTTTTTGCCAAAAAGACATAAATTGCATAAAGCGGAAGAGTTTTCTTCTATTATTCGCTTTAAATGTCTCGCCAGCAGTGAGTTTTTACAAGTTTTTGCAAAGCCCAATAATCTTACGTGCGCTAGGTTGGGGGTAATAATTGCAGGCAGGGTTGAGCGATTGGCAACAAAACGCAACAGAATAAAACGTTTATTGAGGGAATTGTTTCGCATGCAACAAAAAGATTTTGTTGGTTTTGATTTTGTAATTCGTTTACGTCACTCCGTTGGCAATAGCAATTCTTTTTTAGTGGCGGATGAGGCCAAAGTGCTCATGATTAGAGCGCGACAATGTTGCGAATAATCATTGGACTCATCAGGCTTTATCAGGTTTGTTTGAGCCCGTTTTTTGGGCCCTCGTGTCGCTTTAGCCCGTCTTGTTCTCATTATGTAAGTGAGGCATTAACGAAGCATGGGTGGTTACGAGGGGCGTTTTTGAGCATGTGGCGCATTTTGCGTTGCAATCCTTTGAGTCGAGGCGGACACGACCCGGTTCCCTAAGGACCTCAGCCAGGTTGTGCGAAGTGACTTGCAGATTTGATTTTTTAAAATTAAAGAATGGTTAGGCAAGATGGATACAAAAAAACTTGTGCTTTTTATAATTTTCTCCACCTCGTTGTTATTTTTGTGGGAAGAGTGGCAAAAAGAACAACAACGCCCTCTTGTTCAGAGTCCTGGCCTGACACAAGGCCTTAAAAATGACTCGTCGTCAGCCCTCTTTCAGAATGAAACCCCGGTGCCGGGAGAAAAACTTACTGCCTCAACGCAACCGATTAAAGGACTCCCTTCGCAAGGGGACGGGAAGCCTTTTATTGGGAACAAGCTGGAGTCGGGAGAAAAGATCCTAATAAAGACCGACATAATAATTGCAGAAATTGATACAGCCGGAGGCGATTTACGTCGTCTTGAGTTGTTATTGCACCCAGATAAAACGGATAAAAACAAAGCCTTTGCGCTACTTCAAAATCAATCAGGACGAATTAATGTAGCCCAGTCGGGATTGATAGGGGGCGGCCTCCCTGATCATAAAACTCGATATACAACTGTTTCAGAGGCCTATAATTTAGCTGCCGGCCAAGATAAGGTAGAGGTCAGGCTTCAAGCGCCGGAAGTTGAAGGAATACAAGTAACTAAAATTTACACTTTTCATCGCGGTAGTTATATTATTGATGTTGGTTTTGAGATCAATAATCAGGGCTCTATTGCAATTCAACCGTTTTCTTATTTCCAAGTATTGCGCGATAGCGAGCCACCAGTCGGTTCTGTTTTTATGGTTCCTACTTATACTGGCGGGGCAATTTATACAGAACAGGAGAAATTTTCAAAAATAGAGTTCCCATCCCTAGACAAAGACAAGGCAACCTATCCTAAAAATTCGGACAATGGCTGGATTGCGATGTTGGAGCATTATTTCCTAACAGCCTGGTTACCTAAAGATAAAACCCCCCGCGAGTATTATGCCAAACACCTAGGAGAGAATCAGTATTCTGTCGGAGTGATTTTGCCGACAGGTACGATTGAGTCAGGCAGTTCCTCCAGCGTAAGCGTGCCGCTTTATGCTGGACCGCAAGAGCAGAGCAAGCTTGCCTCCTTGGCAAAAGGGCTTGATCTTACAGTTGATTATGGCTGGCTTACCGTGATTGGTGCGCCATTATTTTGGTTGTTGTCATTTTTTCATTCTTGGGTAGGAAACTGGGGCGTTGCAATTATTCTCTTGACAATGTTGGTTAAGTTAGCGTTTTTTCCGCTGTCTGCGGCGGGCTATCGCTCGATGGCAAAATTACGCGTTGTGACGCCCAAACTCCAGCGTTTGCGGGAACAACATGGAGGCGACCGTCAGCGAATGAATCAAGCGATGATGGAATTTTATAAAACAGAAAAAATTAATCCTATGGGTGGTTGTCTGCCCATTTTGGTCCAGATCCCGGTGTTTATTTCTCTTTATTGGGTGTTACTTGCTAGCGTAGAGCTACGCTATGCGCCATTTACGCTATGGATACAGGATTTATCTTCTCCCGATCCATATTACGTGCTACCGATCATCATGGGAATTTCCATGTTTATTCAGTCGAAACTAAACCCAGTGTCTACTGACCCCATTCAAGCCAAAGTGATGCAAATTATGCCCATAGCTTTTAGTGTATTTTTCTTTTTTTTCCCGGCAGGGCTGGTGTTGTATTCTTTAGTGAATAACACACTCTCAATCGCTCAACAGTGGCAAATTACGCGTATGTATGAAGGTGCGGCGGCTTCTCCAAGTACAAAAAAGTGAATCAACAAGAGGCTTTAAGTTTTTATTAATTTAAGGGTTGTCGTCCCGCCGTTATTAAGTATAACCGGGGCCAGCTTCTGGATCTAACCTACCCCGATGGGAAACACTGATACCATTGCTGCTATCGCCACCCCCTTTGGTCGAGGAGGTATCGGCGTGGTGAGAGTTTCTGGAAAAAATGTGCCAGTTATAGCCCAAGCGATATTGGGTTATATGCCCAGACAGCGTTACGCTGAGTTAAGCAAATTTTTAGACGAAGATGGGTCAACCATAGATCAAGGCATTGTTCTTTATTACCATTCCCCGGGTTCTTATACTGGCGAAGATGTGCTTGAGTTACAGGGCCATGGCGGTCCGTTAGTAATGAATATGTTATTGTCCCGGTGTCTTGCGGTTGGGGCCAGACTAGCCGAGCCCGGTGAATTTACTCTTCGCGCCTTTCTTAATAACAAATTAGATCTTGCTCAGGCCGAGAGCGTGGCGGACGTTATTGATGCCAGCACTAGCCAAGCCGCTCGTTGTGCCATGCGCTCGTTACAAGGGGAGTTTTCTGTCACTATTTGTAATCTGGTGCAACTTCTAATCAATTTGCGCACACTAGTTGAGGCGACATTAGACTTTCCAGAAGAAGAAATAGCCCCGCCGTATGCTACGATGCATAACAGTCTTGATGTTGTTCGGGAACAATTGGAGCGAGTGCTTACATCTGCTCGACAGGGCAGTTTATTGCGTGAAGGGGCGCAGGTGGTGCTAGCGGGACAACCTAATGTTGGCAAATCAAGTCTAATGAATAGACTAGCAGGAGAAGAGCTGTCTATTGTTACCGAGGTTCCCGGCACCACGCGTGACGCGATTCGTCAAAGTATCGAAATAGAAGGTGTGTCGTTGCATTTAATTGATACAGCCGGGCTGCGTGAAACAGAGGATCCAGTAGAAAAAATTGGCGTTGCTCACACTAAATTAGTAATTGAAAAGGCGGATCTGGTGCTTTTATTGGTTGATAGCCATTTGGGAGTGACCATTAAAGATCAAAAGATAATTGATAAATTGCCCCAGGGAGTGGCGTTTATCAAGGTTTTTAACAAAATAGATCTGTTAAAAGAAACCTCGCGGACTAAAAATGAAAAAGATAAATCAGAGGTCTACATCTCCGTTAAAACTGGTGCTGGCATAGATTTTCTTCGTCAACGTTTATTAGAGGCAATTGGTTGGCGGCCACATTCGGAGGGAGGGGGAATTTTTATGGCACGTCAGCGACATTTGGTGGCACTGGTGGAAGCTAAAAATTTTTTAGAAGAAGCGGCCAAGATAATCAAGCAAAAAAATCAACTAGAGTTGCTGGCAGAAGAGTTGCGACTAGCCCAACAAGCGCTGTCTTTAATTACAGGCGAATTTAAAGCAGATGATCTTTTGGGCGAGATATTTTCTCATTTTTGCATTGGTAAATAAATTTAAATAAGTTTAATCTTCGGCACCCAAAGAATTTTATAATTTCCCGGTATAAACCATAGTATTTTATTTGGAAGCGTTGATTTGAAAAGCTTTATGCAGATGTTCCACGTGGAACATCTATTTATATAATGCATGTGCTATACTGTCTCTATAAATAATACTAAAAAAGCATCTGAACTCTTAGCCGAAATCTTCGACACACTAGAATGTGGCGGGAGTTTCGAGGAATGGGATTGTTGTGATGACCACTCTGGTCTTCCTTTTGTCTACAGCAAACTACCCCGTCTTACAGAGCTTCTGTCAATCGGTGGAGGGTCTATCAATCCCAGAGATAGAATTGATGATGCCTGCACCAACGAAAGCGGGAACGATACCCTTCTCCGCTAATTCTTTAAGTCTTAGAATCCCGCCGTCTTTCAACTCTTCCATCATAGACTTAAATCATTCTGCTGAAGTTTTAGTTGCCGGCACATTAAATTTAATAAGCATGCTATTGGCCATAAAGGCAAACAGCTTACATCTGTCCCTATTTTGTCGTAGAATACTTTTTCTTAAAAAGTTTAACGGCAGATGTTTTTGATGCTCTTTTCTGAAAAATTTGATGTGATTGTTGTGGGTGGCGGACATGCTGGCACTGAAGCGGCTCTTGCCGCTGCGCGCATGGGAGGAAAAACCCTGCTGCTCTCACATAATATTGAGACATTAGGACAAATGTCGTGCAATCCATCTATTGGGGGCATTGGTAAGGGACATCTGGTTAAAGAGATAGATGCCCTAGGAGGAGCCATGGCCGCGGCTGCTGATGAAGCCGGCATTCAGTTTCGTATGCTCAACGCCAGCAAGGGGCCCGCCGTAAGAGCAACCCGCGCCCAAATTGATCGCGTGCTATACCGGCAAGCGATTCGATGTCGTCTAGAGCGTCAACCCAATCTTCAGATTTTTCAGCAAGCAGTAGAGGATTTTGTTTTAGAGGGCGATCGAATTACGGGGGTGGTGACGCAGATGGGAATAAAGTTCTCCGCCCGCGCCGTGATATTAACTGCAGGAACATTTCTTGCTGGACTTGTTCATGTTGGGCCGGTTAATTTTGAGGCTGGGCGGGCGGGTGATCCACCGTCGGTTCGTCTTGCATGTCGTTTGCGCGAAATGAACCTGAGAGTGGGGCGATTGAAAACTGGTACCCCTCCACGTATAGACGGCCGTAGTATAAATTATTCCGCGGTAGCAGAGCAACCTGGGGATAGCCCCGCCCCGGTTTTTTCATTTTTAGGTGATGTCACTCAACATCCCCGCCAACTGCCTTGTTGGATTACTCACACCAACACGCGCACCCATGAAATTATTCGTTGTGGATTAGATCGCTCACCACTCTTTTCTGGAAAAATTGAAGGCATTGGCCCTCGGTACTGTCCATCTATTGAAGATAAGGTGGTTAGGTTTTCCGCCAAGGAATCACACCAGATTTTTCTTGAACCAGAGGGGCTCAATACTCACGAAGTCTATCCTAACGGCATCTCAACCAGTCTGCCATTTGATATGCAGGTTGACCTAGTTCGCTCTATCAAGGGATTAGAAAATGCACATATTACACGTCCCGGATATGCTATCGAATATGATTATTTTGATCCACGTGGGCTTAAGCGCTCATTAGAAACCAAAGCAATTGAGGGGCTTTTTTTTGCGGGACAAATTAATGGTACAACCGGTTATGAGGAAGCTGCCGCTCAGGGCTTGTTAGCCGGCCTTAATGCCGGCCTTAAAATACAGGGTCATGATGCATGGTCTCCACGACGCGATGAGGCCTATTTGGGAGTGCTGGTAGATGACCTCATTACTCGCGGAGTAACCGAGCCTTACCGAATGTTCACTAGTCGAGCAGAATACCGTTTGCAGTTACGCGAAGATAATGCCGATTTGCGCTTGACAGAAACGGGTTACAAATTGGGCGTGGTTGATGGTGTGCGCTGGGCCACATTTGACGCCAAACGGGAGGCCATTACTCGTGAACAAAATAGACTGAAAACTGTTCGATTTGGTCCAGAAACGAGCTCAGGCAAATCGTCTGAGCTAGATATTTTGCGGGTGTTGGGCAAAACCATAGAACGGGACTATTCTCTTTATGATCTGCTACGTCGTCCAGAGGTGACTTATGCAGATCTAATGTCGCTCCCAGGAGCGGGCGAAGCCGTTACTGATGCTAGAGTAGCGGAGCAGGTCGAAATTCAAATTAAATATCATGGCTATATCGAACGTCAAAAAGATGAAATGATTCGCCAGGCTCGTTACGAAGAAACGCAGCTACCACAAGATTTGGATTATCAATCCGTATGTGGTCTTTCTGGCGAGGCGCAACAAAAACTAAATCAGCATAAACCAGAAACGCTGGGACAAGCGATGCGAATTTCCGGCGTCACCCCAGCGGCAATTTCATTGCTTTTAGTGCACATGAAAAGAGGTTTTGTAAGTCAGAAAAAAATGGGCGCACATGAGTCTAACAACGCAACTAGATGACGGCATCACAGCTCTGGGAATCGCACTCCTATACGAAACCAGGATTCTTTTGTTGCAATACCTGACGCTGATCGAAAAATGGAATCAGGTGTACAACCTCACGGCAATACGTGGGCCAGAGACGATGTTAACACAGCACGTGCTGGATAGCCTCGCGATTCTGCCGCATATCGTTGGTCCACGTATTGCTGATGTAGGTAGTGGTGCTGGCTTACCAGGAATTCCTTTGGCCCTGGCGCGACCCGATTGTTGTGTGACATTGCTTGAGAGTAATCATAAAAGAGCCGCCTTCCTGCAGCAAGTTCGTATCGAGCTAGATTTAAAAAATATCGAGATAGTTGTTGAGCGAGTTGAAAATTTTTGCCCAGTAAAAAAATTTGATACAGTGATTTCTCGAGCTTTTTCAAGTTTAGCTGTTTTTGTTAAACTAGCAGGGCATTTATGTAAAAAAGATAATAAAAACAGCAGAATATTGGCAATGAAAGGAGCCTATCCTCAGGAAGACCTGACGCGAGTTTCGACACAATTTATTGTTGATAGAATACTACCTATCACGGTTCCAGGGCTTGGCGCGGAGCGACATATAGTCGTAATTAAGCACCTGTAGACGCTAGTTTTTCGTATTTAGCGAAGTTGGTTTTGGAGATGGGCACGATGGCAAAAGTTTTTGCGATAACCAATCAGAAGGGCGGGGTAGGAAAAACCACCACCAGCGTTAATTTAGCCGCAAGTCTAGCGCTTGCCAAGCGCCGTATACTGTTGGTCGATTTAGATCCCCAAGGAAACGCCACCACGGGCAGCGGCGTGAATAAACAAAATCTGCGGCACACGGTTTATGACACGGTACTTAATAATCGGCGCGTCTCAGATGTGCGCATAGTCGACACAAGCGGCAAATACGATCTACTTCCTGCCAATCGTAATTTATCTGGTGCCGAGGTAGAGATGGTGGGCCTGTCTCAGCGCGAGATGTGTTTAAAAACAGCTTTGCAAGAAGTAGAAAACGAATACGATTTTATATTGATTGACTGCCCACCAGCGCTTGGCTTGCTTACGTTAAATGGCCTATGTGCAGCACACGCAACGATAATCCCCATGCAATGTGAGTACTATGCACTAGAGGGATTAAGCGACTTAGTCAATACTATTAAAAAGGTGCGTGAAAATTTTAATCCAATACTAGAAATTGAAGGCTTGTTGCGCACGATGTTTGATCCGCGTAATACCTTGGCGCAGCAGGTATCAGAGCAACTACAGCGCCATTTCGGCGATAAACTTTACCGCACAGTGATTCCACGCAACGTGCGATTGGCTGAAGCGCCAAGCTTTGGTTTGCCGGGATTCTATCATGATAAATTATCAAAGGGCGCACAAGCCTATTTAGCGCTTGCCGGAGAATTGTTGAACAGAAATTCCACGGGCACACGGTTAATTTGAGCAATAAATGTAGAAAGCGAGGAAAAAATGTTAAGAATGAAGGGGTTGGGACGGGGATTAGATGCATTATTGGCCGGTAATAGCAAAGATGATAAAGAGAGGGAATCGTTTCAAAACCTTAAGATAACTTTATTACAGCCAGGCAAGTATCAGCCGCGCACAAATATGGATCAAGAGTCTTTAGTGAGTCTTGCCGAGTCCATTAGAACGCAGGGTGTGATGCAGCCGATACTGGTAAGACAGATTTCTGGTGGACGTTATGAAATTATAGCAGGTGAGCGACGTTGGCGAGCTTCCCAGATAGCCGGACTTTTAGAAATCCCTGCGCTAGTTCGGGAAGTGGCAGATGAGGCGGCTTTGGCCATGTCGTTAATTGAGAATATCCAGCGTGAAGATTTAAACCCATTAGAGGAAGCCTTGGGCATTCAGAGACTTATTAAAGAATTTGGCATGACTCACGAGACAGCGGGCTTGGCGGTGGGCAGTTCACGTAGCACCGTTTCTAATTTACTGCGTCTACTTAGTCTGCCTCTTGTGGTACAAGAATTGATAATGCAGGAGAAAATTGACATGGGGCACGGTAGGGCTCTGCTCGGACTTTCCACAACAAAGAGGCAAATTGAAACCGCAAATGTAGTGGCACACAAACAGCTATCTGTACGCGAGACCGAGAAGCTAGTTTACCAGATTGAGCGGCTCGTGAAGAAACAATCCCCTAAAAGCGATCGCGATTTACTTTGTTTGCAAGAAAGCGTTTCAGAAAAACTTGGCGCGCAGGTTATTATTAAACCTGGGAAGAAAGATTCTGGAAAAATGATAATTCATTATAATAGCCTAGACCAATTAGATGGGATACTATCCAGACTGTAAGTGCGAATTTCAGAATTTTTATACTTACTCTCGAATAAAGGGCTTGGTCTGAGGCGGTATAAATAAAAATATAGCCATTAGCGGACAAATGACTTGACTCAAAGTACTTTTCTCAGATAATCTGCCTAGACAGATGGTCAGTTAAGGCCACAGGAGCA
>BJGV01000004.1 GCA_014190895.1 Nitrosomonadaceae bacterium
TTAAAAAAGATTTGTCAGACTACATCGACACCCCATGAGCTGTCAAGGAAGAATTTACTTATTTTTATATTGGATTATCTTCGTCTATAAATTGATGGGTGATGCCAAATTTTTGTGCTATGTGTTCGCCTAATGCCTTTACACCATAACGTTCCGTAGCATGATGCCCTGCTGAAATCAGACCGACGCCACATTCACGTGAAACATGCACATTTCGTTCAGAAATTTCACCGGTAATAAATACATCAACATTTAAACGAATAGCTTCATTAAAATAGCTTTCTGCCGCCCCTGTACACCAAGCAATACGCCGAATTAACCCAGCCTTGTCACCAATAATTAAAGGGGTTCGCGATAATACACGTTCAATTTTTACCCCTAACTCCTCAAGAGTTATGTCTCGTGATAAATGACCTAACATCGCGATATTTTGCTCCCCAAAACGCCCGCTCTCAATAAAATCTAATTGACATCCCAATTGGGCATTGTTACCTAACACTGAATGGGCATCCAATGGCAGATGGTAGGCAAGCAAATTAATATTATTTTCTATTAATAGAGCGATGCGATGACGTTTCATCCCAACTACACATTCGTTTTCACCTCGCCAAAAATAACCATGATGCACTAATATTAAATCTGCATTTGCTGCTACAGCAGCTTGGAGAAGATTCAAAGAGGCAGTTACGCCAGTAATTACTGTATATATTTCATTACGCCCTTCCACTTGTAGTCCATTTGGGCAATAATCATGGAAGTGAGAAACATTAAGCAATTGATCCAGATAAGATTTGAGTTCACTTAGTTTCATCAATGTCCTTTTTGCTTTCTATTTAAAGAATTTTTAATGTCGAGATTCAATTTTTGATATGCATAAAATCTGGCTTATTTTCGCACAAACAGCAACCATATGTCTTGCTGTCTTATTTGTCGTTTCTACTTTGCGGCCTGAATTATTACCATGGAATATGCGCAACAGTATTGTAACTCTAAAAGAAACCGCCCCTATTGACGCTGACGCCCATAATCATAGTAGTTTTAGCGATGCGGCTAAAATTGCTATGCCGGCAGTCGTTAATATCTTCACTAGTAAAAAAATTAAAGTATCTTCTCATCCACTACTGAATGAACCTTCCTTTCGACATTTCTTTGGTGATCATTTTGAGACTCAAACTCGACGAACATCTAGTCTTGGATCTGGTGTGATTGTCAGTCCAGAGGGATATATTTTAACTAACCACCATGTAGTAGAAGCTGCCGATGAAATTGAAATCGCACTGGCTGACGGAAGAAAAGCTACGGCACATATTATTGGATCGGATCCAGAAACTGATCTTGCCGTTATAAAAGTAGATATGAAAGAGCTTCCAGTAGTAATCTTTGGGCAATCTAATCAGTTAAAGGTAGGAGATGTAGCATTGGCCATTGGTAATCCCTTTGGTGTAGGGCAAACAGTAACTATGGGTATTATCAGTGGGTTAGAAAGAACTCATTTAGGAATCAACACTTTTGAAAATTTTATTCAAACTGACGCTGCCATTAACCCGGGAAATTCTGGAGGTGCATTAGTAGATGCTAATGGCAGCCTTATCGGTATTAACACTGCTATTTATTCCCGTACCGGTGGATCGCTTGGTATCGGTTTTGCCATTCCAGTCGTCGTTGCCAAACAAATAATGGAACAGATCATTCAGACTGGCGACGTAACTCGGGGCTGGATTGGTGTAGAAGTACAAGATCTGACAAAAGAATTGGCGGAAGCGCTTAAACGCAATAATCTCAGTGGGGCCTTAATAGCGGGCGTAGTTAAGGGTGGGCCCGCAGATCAAGCTGGGATAATACCAGGGGACATACTTGTAGCAGTGGAAGACAAAGCAACTCAGAATTCATCTGTTATGCTTAATTTAATTGCGGCATTATTGCCCGGAAAAATTGCTGTTGTCACAATAGTGCGAAATCAGGTTGAAAAATCTATTCGGATTAAACCAGGAAAACGCCCAAAACCAATACTACAGGACCAACATCAAGACCAAGATCAAGAGGGGCCATATACTTTGAATTGAATACCTACAGGATATTAAATTACAGCTGCTATTTTCTAGATCACAGTGCTATTCACGCACTCAATCATTTTTTACCGTCTTCGATCACCGTTTTCTCAAGTTGCCGCTCTACCTCAACATCACTCTCAGACTGATAATCTGGAGTTAATTTCGATTCGCCTATAAAACCGGCTATCAATATGCCCAACTCATAGAGCAAATAGAGTGGCACTGCTAACATAAACTGAGACACCACATCAGGCGGAGTAAATATTGCGCCTAATATAAACGCGCCAACAAGCACATAGCGACGTATTTTCCTCAACTTCTCAATTGAAATCACGCCAATTTTCACCAAAACTACTACAAACACTGGCACTTCAAAAGTGATGCCGAAAGCGATAAACATGGTCAAAACAAAATCAAGATATTTTCCAATATCCGTCATAACCACAACACCTTCCGGTGCAAAGTGTGTAATAAAATCAAATACAGTGGGTAACACAACAAAGAAAGAGAATGCTATGCCGCAAATAAACAAGATGCTACTAGCAAGTATTAACGGTAGTACTAGACGTTTCTCGTGAGAATAGAGGCCAGGAGCAACAAATGCCCATATTTGATGAAGCGTATGGGGCAATGTCACAATAAAAGCAGTCATCATTGCAATTTTCATTGGCACAAAGAATGGCGTAATGACCTCGGTAGCAATCATTTTCCCACTTTGTGGAAGCTTCTCCAATAAGGGTTGGGCTAACAATGTATATAGTTCACGTGCATAAAAAGCACAAGGAATAAAACCAAGTATAAGTACAATGAATATGTACACTATCCTCATGCGCAATTCTGTTAAATGAGAAATGAATGTATATTTAGTGCTCATAGTATCGTAAAGTAAGACTAGTTAATCAAACTACAGGTATTATGTATTGGCACGTATTGACAAACATAGGTAACGTTCTTGACAACAGGGTTATATTCTTACTTTCTAGTCATGTAGCGTTATCTCCGCTAATTGAATGTTGATGATTTAATTGAAGGGACAGGAGACTTCGTTGAAGGAGCCTCTTTTTTCGCGATCTCAGATTGGGATACAGAGCTTATCGCGGTGGACGCTGTGTCCGCTGTTCCTTGGAACTGATTTATTTCTTTTTGTGCAGAAACTTCAATGGCATCAGCGGTTTCCTTCATTGAAGCGCCTAACTTCTTCAATTCTTCCATTTCCATTTCTTGCTGAATGTCATTCTTGATATCGTTCGCATAACGTCGTGCGCGTCCAGATAAATGCCCAAGAGTACGCGCCACTTTAGGTAATTGCTCTGGGCCTATTACAATTAATGCCACAATCCCAATGACTACCATTTCCGTGAAACCGATATCAAACATTTGTCAAATGTACTAACTCACCATTCACTTTTTTTCTCGCCATAGTTTTATTTACATCTTTTCTTTAATCTCGTCTTCGATAATCTGACTGTCGACTTTCTGAGACAAGGGAGATGTACCATCTTTATTCTGATCCTTCACACCCTCTTTAAATCCTTTCACAGCACCGCCTAAATCTCCACCAATATTACGAAGTTTCTTGGTACCAAATACTAAAATAACAATCACCAAAACAATAATCCAATGCCAGATACTGAATGAACCCATTATTTTCTCCCTTAATTTGGCCGATGAATCATGGCAGGCAGACGTTCTTTTCCGCCCCCAATAATATGAATATGTAAATGGTCAACCTCTTGCCCTCCCACATACCCCGTATTAATAATAGTTCTAAAGCCATCTGCACAACCCTCTTTCTTTGCTAATCTAGGAACAAGTACCATAATTTTACCTAGCAATGTATGATGTTTTTCTTCAATCTCAGCTAGCGAAATAATATGCAACTTAGGTATTAGCAGTAGATGTACGGGCGCTATGGGATTGATATCATAGAAAGCAAAAATATCGGCATCTTCATAAACTCCTGTACTGGGAATATCTTTTCTAATGATTCGACAAAAAATGCACTCTCTCATTTCTCGGTTATTTTCCGTGACATCTTCTCTTCTATTCCAGACACACCCTCGCGTCGCTGTAATTCATTAAAAACATCATCTAAACGCAAATCATGGTGCACAAGAAGAACTAGACAATGAAACCAGAGATCAGCCATTTCATTGGTAATATGCAACTTCTCGCCATCCTTTGAAGCTAATAAAAGCTCTGCCGCTTCTTCTGCCACTTTTTTAAGTATCCCATCCTGTCCACTATGCAACAATTTAGCGACATAAGAGATATTAGGATCAGAATTTTTACGCGCTTCAATAGTTTCTGCCAAACGGGAGAGAATTAATGTATCTATCATTTCTTGTAAATTTCCGTGAGATCTTTAATGACTGGTGCAATTACCAACCACCGGTCATTCTCTAATTTATTAAAAAAACAGCTCTGTCTACCAGTATGACAGGCAACGCCACCAATTTGCTCTACTGTAAGCAATAAACAATCTTCATCACAGTCTAAATGAATAGATTTGATCTTTTGAATATGGCCAGATTCCTCTCCTTTTCGCCACAATCTCTTACGAGATCTTGACCAATAAACGGCTTCACCGCTAGTGACGGTAGCTATTAATGCCTTGCGATTCATCCAGGCAACCATAAGGATTACATTACTAGAGTAATCTTGAGTCACAACCGGCACCAATCCGCCTTTAGGCCAGTTTACTGCGTTAATCCAATTGTTCATCATGGATTCTTAATTTCAGTTTAGATGTCTTAGATTCAATTCTATCATTACAATCGCACCTCAATACCATGTTGCGTCATATACTCCTTAGCTTGGCGTACAGTATACTCACCATAATGAAAGATACTCGCAGCTAACACCGCATCAGCCTGTCCTTGCAAGATTCCTTCTACGAGATGATCTAAATTACCCACTCCCCCGCTAGCAATGACCGGTATATCTATTGCCTCCGATACTGCGCGAATTAATGATAAGTTGAAACCGTCACGAGTACCATCCTTATCCATGCTAGTTAGAAGTATCTCACCCGCACCAAATAGTGCCATTTTTTTCGCCCACTCAACTGCATCTAAACCAGTAGCTCTGCGTCCACCATGAGTAAAAACCTCCCAATGCACAGAATTCGTACTTGTATCATGCACCTGTCTAGCATCTATCGCTACAACAATACACTGTTCTCCGTAACAAGCTGCCGCATCTGCCACCAGTTGAGGATTTAGTACCGCTGCGGTATTGATACTCACCTTGTCAGCGCCAGCATTCAAAAGTCTTCGCACATCCGCAACCTGTCTAACTCCACCACCAACGGTTAATGGAATAAAAACCTGAGTTGCAACTTCCTCAATAATGTGCAAAATTAAATCACGGTCATCAGAGCTAGCAGTAATATCGAGAAAAGTTAATTCATCGGCCCCCTGCTCGTCATAACGACGTGATATTTCTACAGGATCACCAGCGTCTCGAAGTTTAATGAAGTTTACGCCTTTAACTACGCGGCCATTTGTTACATCTAGACAAGGTATGATACGTTTGGCAAGACCCATAGGGAAACTAGAAACCTTTAACTAAAAGATATAAACATAGAGACGTGGAAAGAAAAACAGGTGATGTGAATTATCTCATTTAACTTAAAAATATCCCGTAAAGAAATCTAATAGAGAACTCCTTAGAGAAGAAATTCATTCTTATTTTTTACATCTTGAGATCAAAATTATCTGCCAATAATTGCGCCTCTTTAAAATTCAATGATCCCTCGTAAATAGCTCGCCCAGTAATAGCACCTATAATTCCCTCGAATTCCACTGCACACAATGCCTTAACATCATCAAGACTGGCAATACCACCGCTAGCGATAACTGGGATGGTAAGCACCTCAGCTAACTCTACAGTCGCCTCAATGTTGACACCATTTAACATGCCGTCACGACCAATATCAGTGTAAATAATTGCTTCTACTCCGTAGTCTTCTAATTTCTTTGCTAGATCAATCACATCATAATCTGTAACCTGAGACCATCCATCAGTGGCAACTTTCCCACCCTTTGCATCCAATCCTACCATGATACAACCAGGAAATGCACAGCAGGCATCACGCAAAAATTTTGGTGTCTTGACCGCAGCAGTGCCAATAATCACATAGGTAATTCCGTTATCTAAATAGCGCTCTATGGTTTTAAGGTCGCGGACACCCCCACCTAGCTGAATAGGAATTTTATTATCAATAGCTTTCACAATGCTACGAATTGCCAGCTCATTTTTTGGTTTACCGGCAAACGCTCCGTTCAAATCTACTAGATGCAGACGCCGAGCACCATTATCTAGCCAATGCTTGGCCATGGTACCGGGATTCTCTGAGAATACCGTGACGTTTTCCATGTTACCTTGTTTAAGCCTGACGCACTGCCCGTCTTTTAGGTCTATTGCTGGGATAATAAGCATCTTAAATCAGGTTCAATAATTGAGATAAATTTATAGAATAAGAAATTGCGCGCAGCGTGGCTGAATGAATTTCTCCGGTTAATTTGGCTCCCAATGCACAAAATTATTTAGTAATGTTAGTCCTGCTGCTTGACTTTTCTCTGGATGAAATTGAACAGCAAAAATGTTATCTTTTGCCACTGCACAAACGAATGGAAAAGAGTAGTAGCTATATGCTGTTATCGCCTCCAAATTCGCAGCCTCGACAAAATAACTATGCACAAAATAAAAACGCGTGTCATTAGCGATATCTGCCCACATTGGATGTTCGGTGGCTTGATGGACTTGATTCCATCCCATATGCGGCACTTTAAGTTTTCTCCCACTGTCATCTTTCATTGTCAAAGCAGGAAATCGCGTTACCTTACCAGACATAATTCCCAGGCCTGATACGTTACCCTCTTCACTCATCTCAAACAACATTTGGAGGCCGATACAGATGCCAAGAAACGGCTTATTAGCGGCAGCTTCCATAACCGCGCTACGTAATCCGCGCACATCTAACTCGCGTATACAATTAGGCATAGCACCTTGACCTGGAAACACTACGCGCGCAGCCTTTCTTACCACAGCCGGATCACTGGTAATCACGACAGAAGCATTAGGGGCTACGTGCTCCAGAGCTTTTGACACTGAGTGCAAGTTACCCATACCATAATCAACAATTGCAATATCAGTCATGCCGCAGAAAAATAAAAGTGCCTAAGCTGTTAAAGAGCCTTTGGTAGATGGGATAAGATTAGTCGCACGATGATCAATTTCTATCGCCATACGCAGTGCTCTGCCAAATGCCTTAAATGCGGTTTCTGCCTGATGATGAGCATTATCACCCGATAAATTATCAATATGCAACGTCACCATGGCATGGTTAACAAAACCTTGAAAAAACTCGTTCACCAAATCAACGTCAAAATCACCAATGCGGGCGCGTACAAACTTGATATTAAATGCCATACCAGGACGTCCGGATAAGTCTATTACTGCTCGCGACAAAGCCTCGTCTAATGGCACATATGCATAACCATAGCGGCATAAACCCCTCTTGTCACTGATAGCTTGTGCAAATGCCTGACCTAGGGTAATGCCAATATCTTCTACAGTATGATGGGCATCGATATGCAAATCTCCCTTAGCTATAATCGTCAAATCTATCATGCCATGACGCGCAACTTGGTCCAACATATGGTCAAGAAATGGCACGCCAGTATCCAGAACCGATTTACCAGTCCCATCCAAATTAAGGCTAACGCTAATCTGAGTTTCTAATGTATTACGAGTGATTTGTGCTTGGCGCATAAAAGAAATTTAATCAAGTAAAGTAAATTAAGTAGCCTATATTCTAATTAGATTTTTCAGTGCTTCCAAGAATTGTGCGTCTTCATCTGGAGTCCCTATTGTCACACGCAAACAATTTTTCAACAAAGAGTGACTCCCATCAAGATTTTTAATCAATATACCATGCTGTCTGAGTCCCTCATATACTTGATAAGCTTTATTTACGCGGAATAAAATAAAATTTGCATCAGATGGAAAAATTTCAACCCCATCCAATTGACTCAAACATTTACTCATGACCGCTCGCTCAGCTTTAATCGCGCTGGCTTGTTGTAAAAAAATGTCGGGGTACTGTAGCACTTTTTCTGCAAGCAATTGGGTAATTACGCCTACATTATAAGGCAAACGGAGTTTCTCTAGCTGCGTCAACCATTCTGGTCTGCCAATTAACAGCCCTAATCTTAGGCCTGCCAATCCTAATTTAGACAATGTCCGCATCAATAATAAATTAGGGTAGCATGTTAATTTATCCATGAAACTCGCATTAGCAAAAATATGGTAGGCCTCATCTATTACTACCAAACCAGGAGCGGACTCGATAACTTTTAAAACAGCTGTCTCATCAAACAAATTACCGGTTGGATTATTAGGGTATGCTATGAAGATTACCGCTGGCTGATATTCAGCAATGGCATGTAACATCACTTCTAAATCGAGAGAAAAATCAGACTTCAGCGGTATGCCCACATAATGCATGCCAGCGAAAGTAGCAATCATGCGGAACATGACAAATGCGGGTTCAACACTCATTAACACCGCCCCCGATTTTGCTGAAGCCAAAGCAATGATTTGAATAATTTCATCCGAACCATTGCCCAACATAACATTCATTCCGCTAGGAATTATTAACGATTTTTTCAGTGCAACCTTAAGCGAACTGGCATTTGCGTCTGGATAGCGATTAATTGGTGCATCAGCTGTAATTTTAGCGATCTCTTTGCGCAATTCTTGCGGCAAGAAATAAGGATTCTCCATTGCATCTAGCTTCACCATGCCATTTGATGGTGGTACATGGTAGGTAGTAAGCGACAGAATGTCTGGGCGTATGATTTGATTCGGTGAATTCGGCATAAGATTTATTATAAAATACGCTTATAGGGCTTATAGACTCGGGTAGATTTCAGGTTAAATTATTAGTTGATCCATTAGAGCAACACTTTAATACTTCACACTAAAACGCGTACTCTAAAAATTCATAGTGAGTTTTATAGCGCGTTTCTCTCTCCGCGCACTTTATGATTTACCCAAAGAGCGACAGTAAACAATAATAATGCACCGGCCTGATGTGCCGCTGCTAAAGGTAACGGAACCACTAATAATAAAGTGAAAATACCTAGCGTGATCTGCATTATTAACATAGCCAGTAATAAATTACAGGCAAATCGAGTTGCTGTAGAAAATTTGGCTTTCCTCAATTTAAACCAGAAAATTGGAATCAAGATCGCTAACGTCCATGCAATCATACGGTGATTGAGTTGCACCGCCGCCATGTTATCAAAAAAATTACGATACCATGGCTCTAAGATATGTATCTCCAACGGTATTAAACGATCATTCATTAATGGGAAAGTGTTGTAGGCTAATCCTGCTCGAATACCGGCAACAAACCCTCCCGACAAAACCATCAAAAATATTAATCCGACAATCACCCAAGAAAAACGATATAAGCCATGCGATTTTCTGTCTAAAGATGATCTCTCGGTGGGGAAAAGAAGCTCTAATGCCACTTGAAAAATTGCGGCATAGATGAGAAAAGCTAGTCCCAGATGAGCAGTCAGACGGTATTGACTGACACGGGGATCATCTACTAATCCGCTTTTCACCATATACCAACCCATAAAACCTTGCAATCCACCTAGAAAAAGAATTCCAATTAATTTAAGGCCTAAAGTCCTATTAATTCTTTTCTGTATAAAAAAATATAACAAAGGAATAAGAAATACCAATCCAATAATACGTCCCAGTAATCGATGAAAATATTCCCACCAAAAAATACCTTTAAATTCATCCAGACTCATTCCTGAATTAACTTTTTTATACTCGGGTGTTTGATGATATTTCTCAAATACCTCTTCCCAGTCACTTTGATTAAGCGGGGGAATAGTGCCGACAATTGGTTTCCATTCAACAATGGAAAGACCAGAATGAGTTAGCCGTGTAACGCCCCCTACCACTACCATGGCAAATACCAAGGCACAACAAATTAATAACCAAGTAGCGATAGTTTTTGGCATTAGGATTTTATGAATTTTTCATTCGTATCAAACGTTGTTTATCGCGCTCCCACTCTTTCTGCTTCTCAGACTCACGCTTGTCGTGTTGTTTTTTACCTTTAGCCAAACCGATCTCAAGCTTAATTTTGCTGGCCTTATAATGCATGTCTAACGGAACTAAAGTGTAACCAGCTCGCTCCGCTTTGCCAATAAGCCTTTGTATCTCTTCATAATGCAATAACAGTTTGCGAGTGCGCACTGGATTTGGATCAACATGGGTAGATGCATTTAATAATGGACTGATGTGACAGCCAATCAGAAAAAGTGCGCCGCTACGAACAATAACATAAGCTTCCTTTAATTGTACTCGTCCGGATCGAATCGCCTTAACTTCCCATCCCTCTAGAATCAGTCCCGTCTCATATCTTTCCTCGATAAAATAATCGTGGAAGGCTTTTTTATTTTGAACAATACTCATGTAGAAAGATGAAAACGAGTGAATTTTATGCTAATTTCGTGTATTTTATCAGTTTTTAAGCGTCATTACTTTCTGAGAGCTTTCTAAGAAAAATTTTAAGAACAGGTATAATATTTATATGACTACAATCAACAAGACAGTATTGGTCGGGCATTCGACAAATCAAATGTTCGAACTAGTGGATAGAGTTGAAGACTATCCAAAATTCCTACCCTGGTGCGGAGGATCTACTGTTGCGCATCAAGATGAGAACGTTACCCATGCGACAATTCTAATTAATTATCATTTCATCAGGCATAGCTTCACCACCATTAACACCCGTAAATCACCCGAACTCATTGAGATGAGCTTGTTAGATGGTCCGTTTAAACATTTAGACGGCCATTGGCACTTTATTTCTTTGGGAGATACTTCCTGTAAAATAGAATTCTCTCTGAATTACACATTCTCTAATAAGTTACTAGAAAAAATAGTTGGGCCGGTATTTTTTATAATTGCCAACAATTTTGTAGAGGCATTCGTTGCGCGTGCAGAGAAAATTTACATGTCTTCATGAGTACTGAAATTGATATCGAAGTGATCTACGCATCGCCGTTAACTCAAACTCTGTATCAATTGAAAGTTCCTGTCGGAACTACAGCAGAAGAAGCCGTAAAAATCTCTGGAATTAGCGAGATATTTCCAGAGATTAATTTATTAATTAATAAATTAGGTATATTTGGTAGGCTAGTTGATCCAAAGATAACTCTACTGGATCACGACCGAGTAGAGATCTATCGACCTTTGATCGCTAATCCCAAAGAAAGACGAAGAAAGCGAGCAGAAGAAACGAGAGTAATCCGGAAAAATACAACGTAAATTAATGATCATACGAAAAATTTCTTAGGTTACCGGTTTAAAGTTCAAAGTTAAGACAAGTGATCCTATAAGGAAGAAGAATCCTCTTACCTGGTTACTATTCTTGACTTTATATTATATAAATGCCAGGTATTAGCGATTCTAAATACACCCATTTACCTATAACCCCTTCAGTTTCGTTATAATACTGTTTTGGAAGGAGCGCTGCCATGAGACTGGTCCAGAAAGCACTGACCTTTGATGATGTTTTACTACTTCCTGCTCATTCGGTAATTTTACCGCGTAACGTAAATCTCACTACCCGATTAACCCGTACTATCAACCTACATATTCCACTAGTATCTGCTGCTATGGATACAGTGACCGAAGGAGGGCTAGCTATTGCTCTAGCTCAAGAAGGTGGCATCGGTATCATTCACAAAAATATGTCAGCCCAATCTCAATCGGCTCAAGTTGCTAAAGTGAAACGATTTGAAAGTGGCATAGTAAAAGATCCAATCACCATTCCTCCTCATATGACGGTACGTGAAGTCATTAATCTTACCCGCCAACACAAAATATCAGGTCTGCCGGTAGTGGAAGGTTCAAAAGTAATCGGTATTGTTACTAATCGAGATCTGCGTTTTGAGACTAATCTCGATCAGCCTATAAAAAATATTATGACGCCAAAAGAACGATTGGTCACGGTAAGGGAGGGCGCGCCCCGTGAAGAAGCAATGGCGCTATTACATAAATATCGACTCGAGAGAGTGTTGGTAGTAAGCGTCGATTTTGAATTGCGTGGATTAATCACCGTTAAGGATATTATCAAAACATCTGAACACCCTTACGCTTGCAAAGATGATCTAGGGCGTTTGCGTGTAGGGGCGGCCATCGGAATTGGTGAAGGCAGTGATGAGCGTGCAGAGGCACTGGTTGAAGCAGGCGTAGATGTAATTGTAGTGGACACGGCACACGGTCACTCCCAGAGTGTACTTGACCGGGTACAGTGGATCAAAAAACGCTTTCCACATATCCAGGTAATTGGTGGCAATATTGCAACTGCATCTGCCGCTAAGGCATTAATAGATCATGGTGTTGATGGCGTTAAAGTTGGGATTGGTCCCGGCTCTATTTGTACCACGCGTATCATCGCTGGCGTGGGCGTACCACAAATTACTGCAATCCAGAATGTATCCACTGCGCTCAATGGGACCGATGTACCAATGATTGCTGATGGTGGAATTCGGTATTCTGGTGATATTGTTAAAGCAATTGCAGCCGGAGCCAACTCGGTAATGTTAGGTGGTTTGTTTGCAGGTACCGAAGAATCGCCTGGAGAAATCGAATTGTTCCAAGGGCGCTCTTATAAAGTTTATCGTGGCATGGGTTCTCTTTCTGCCATGCAACAGGGCTCCAGCGACCGCTATTTCCAAGATGCTCAACAAAATTCTGATAAATTAGTGCCAGAAGGAGTAGAGGGCCGTGTTCCATTCAAAGGCAGCGTCATTGCGGTTATTCACCAACTCGTTGGTGGTATTCGCGCAGGCATGGGTTATCTCGGATGCGAAACAATTGATGTAATGCATAAGAAAGCTGAATTTGTTGAGATTACTTCAGCTGGCATTCGTGAATCTCATGTCCATAATGTTCAGATCACCAAGGAAGCCCCAAATTATCATATGGAATAGGGATTAGTTTCTAAATGCATCAAAAAATTCTTGTTCTGGATTTTGGCGCCCAATACTCCCAGCTTATTGCCCGCCGAGTACGGGAGGCTAATGTCTATTGTGAACTTCACCCCTGTGACGTAACCGATGAATTCATCCGTCAATTCTCTCCTAAGGGTATTATTCTTTCTGGTGGCCCCGCCTCAGTCACAGATAAGGAAACTCCGCGGGCTCCACAAATCGTATTTGAATTAGGTGTTCCGGTTCTAGGCATCTGCTATGGTATGCAGACTATGGCAACACAACTTGGTGGCATAGTTGAAACAGCTAAGGTGAGAGAATTTGGCTACGCTGAGGTACAAGTAAAAAGTCATACTGGGCTACTGGAGAATATTCAAGATCGCGATAACACACAAGGTCATAAATTTCTAGATGTATGGATGAGTCATGGTGACAAAGTAACTGTATTACCTCCTGGTTTTAAGATAATAGCAAGTAATACTGCTACTCCTATTGCAGCTATGGCGGATGATGAGCACAAATTCTATGGCGTGCAATTTCATCCAGAGGTCACTCATACCTCACAGGGCGGAGCCATCATTAAACGTTTTATTCATGGTATTTGTGACGCCACCCCAGATTGGAATATGCCTGATTATGCAGAAGAGTCAATCCAAAAAATTCGTGCAATGGTTGGAAAAGATCAGGTTATTTTAGGCTTGTCTGGCGGTGTAGATTCATCGGTAGCGGCAGCGCTCATTCATCGCGCAATCGGCACACAGCTGACTTGTGTATTTGTAGACAATGGCCTGTTAAGGTTGAATGAGGCAGAACAAGTTATGAATACCTTCAGTAAAAATATGGGTGTGCAGGTTGTCCATATAGACGCGAGTAAAAAATTTCTTGGACACTTAAAAGGGGTAAGCGACCCGGAACAAAAACGAAAAATTATTGGACGTGAATTTGTTGAAGTATTTCAACAAGAATCGGCTAAGATTAATAACGCAAAGTGGCTCGCACAAGGAACCATTTATCCCGATGTGATTGAATCTGCTGGTAGGAAGAGTAACAAGACCTCTACCATAAAATCTCATCATAATGTAGGGGGGCTCCCAGATACATTGCACTTAAAACTGTTAGAGCCTTTGCGAGACCTATTTAAAGATGAAGTGCGGGCGCTTGGGTTGGCGCTGAACTTATCACCTGAAATGGTATTTCGTCATCCTTTTCCTGGGCCAGGTCTTGGGGTGCGAATTTTGGGTGAAATAAAACAAGAATACATTGAGTTACTGCGGCAAGCAGACGCAATATTTCTCGAAGAATTGCAGGTCTCTGGCTGGTATGAAAAAACTTCACAAGCCTTCGCTGTATTTTTACCTATCAAGTCTGTGGGCGTAATGGGCGATGGGCGCGTCTACGATTACGTAATAGCATTAAGAGCCGTTCAGACCCAAGACTTCATGACTGCACATTGGGCGGAACTGCCTTATACTTTACTAGGTAAAATCTCTAATCGTATTATCAACGAAGTACGTGGCATCAGTCGCGTAGTCTATGATATATCTGGTAAACCACCTGCAACTATTGAGTGGGAGTAGTAACTTGTACAATGGATAAGTTAAAAATGCAATCGATCAAGTGTGTAATCGCTCTTATTACACATTAGAACTAGAATTTAATAAACTTTAGGCTCTATTATATCCACTAGGGCATTTGATAGATTAGAGTATTGAAACTCAAAGCCTTCGGCCAATAATCGTTCGGGCAATACACGCTGACTACCTAAAACCAACTCTGACATTTCACCTAACAATTTCTTTAATAGCCAAGCAGGAAGTGGCAATAAGGCCGGACGCTTTAAAGTATTAGCTAAAGTATGGCTGAATTCATCATTACTGACCGGATTAGGCGTTGTTGCATTATAAGACCCTTGCATGGATGGTTCAGCAATCATTCTTAGAGCTATCGCGACCCAGTCTTTTCTATGAATCCATGACATCCATTGCTGACCGTTACCTAAGCGACCACCTAGCCCTAACTTATAGAGCAATAACATGCGCCCTAATAGTCCGCCATTTTTACCTAAAACTAGCCCTGTTCTAATTAGACAAACTCTAACACCCAATTCTGTCGCTTTATTAGCCTCATGCTCCCAATCAAAACAAAGTTGTTGAGAAAAATCGGTCTTTGTTGCTGACTGCTCTGTCAGTGCTATATCACCTTGATACCCATAGTAACCAATTGCTGAACCACTAATTAAGAGTTCAGGTTTAATAGCCATAGAAGACATGCAACTAACCAGTTTTTGAGTGAATTTTATTCGACTATCGCGAAGGATTTCTTTGCGACTATCGCTCCAACGAGCCCCAAATATCGGCGCACCTGCAAGATTAATGACAATGTTATAGGTGTCATCAGCTTTAATTTCATCGAAATGACCTATTACATTAACGCCGATTCCACAATGCCTTCTAGCCAAATCTGGAAAACGACTTAAAATGGTCACATGAAAATCTTTATCCAGTAAGCATCTTGTTAGTTCATTACCAATAAAACCAGTGCCCCCGGTTACAAGTATCTTCAATTTCTTGTCTTCAGACTGCAAATATAAACCCTCCCCCCTGTTCTCTCAGGGCTTGTTTCTTGCTGTGAGTGTTCATCATCATTATCCATGACGCTATGAGTGATGATATGATTTTAGATAAGGTGAGTGGTTAAACTAAATCTTTTGGAATTGAAGTGTTGTTGTTAGGGTGTGTTGGAAGCTGCGCTGATTAAACACTTTGCTACACGCCACAGACAACTGTTTGCTAAGCCGTGCAAATATTAACTACTTTTTTAGCATCTTTACTCTTGGTCTGTAGCCCCCAAAAAAGATCTATATCTGACTCTGTAGCCAATTATGAATGCCGACCTTGTGCATTAATGCTAATTGGGTTTCTAACCAGTCAATATGCTCCTCGGTATCTTCCAAAATATGCTCAAACAACTCTCTTGAAACATAATCCTTAGTAGTTTCACAAACAGCAACGGCAGCAATCAGAGTTTCACGCGAAACTATTTCTAATTTTAAATCACAAGCCACACACTCCTCGGCTTTCTCACCAATCATGAGCTTGCCCAATTCTTGCAAATTAGGCAGGCCATCCAGAAACAAGATACGCTCAATCAACATGTCGGCATGTTTCATTTCCTCAATGGATTCTTCGTACTCATGTTTTCCTAGGGCACCAAACCCCCAGTTCTTATACATACGTGCATGTAAAAAATACTGATTGATAGCAGTCAATTCATTTTGTAGTTGACGATTCAACCACTGAATAATTTCTACGTTACCTTTCATATTCGCCTCCTCAGGCTAGTTTCTCGTTTAAACGAGTGGGTTTAGAGAAAAAATTTGAAGCTAATGATCGCTGCATTAACGCTTGCTCTAATACCTCTTGCACGTTAGTCGCACATATTCCGCACTGTTCAGTCACACCTAAACAAGATTTTAGATCTCTCATCCGATCCGCCCCATTATAAACAGCTTCATGGATTGCGGTATCGGTTACCCCTTTGCAGATACAAATATACATGATAAATACCCTAAGTTGGTTATTTAGTTAAAATTAATTTACCGTTACGAGTGCGCTGTAGGCAATATTGTGCGCCATTATGTTGAATAAACACTTTATTCTTATTTAAAAATAAAGTGTCGCTATGAATTGATTGAAAGTTATCTAAATCCATAAAATCTATTCTCTCCACGCCAAATTCTTGAGTTATATCTGGTCCACTTGTCATTGAATTTAATGATCTGTCCATTTTTATACGCCTAATATGGAATTGATAATGATAACGATTCTTAATTATAAATAGATTAAAAAAAAATACAATATCTAATCAGAAAATATTGATTAGATTCGCTTACACTATGGACGAATTCTATGAATAACCTAATTTACTCATATAATTAAGCGCATTTCCCTATATTAATTTAGCTCATTTAAAATTGTAATAACAGATAATATATTCAAGCAATCTCAAAAATTATGTCACTCTTCCCTAAAAGAATAGCTGTTGCAGAAAATGAGATAGAAATTAAAGCTATTCGAGCACAAGGAGCGGGTGGACAAAATGTCAATAAGGTCTCTAGTGCAATTCATTTGCGTTTCAGTATTAATAATTCATCGTTACTTGATGTTTATAAAGAACGATTGTTAGGGTTAGAAGATCAGCGCATTACTAAGGATGGCGTGATCATTATTAAAGCACAGCAATATCGCAGCCAAGAAAAAAATAGAGAAGAAGCGATAAGACGGTTGTATGAGATTATCAATGCTGTGACTAAATCCCCTAAAGAACGTAGACAAACAAAACCAACCCATGGTTCACAACAAAGGCGCCTTGACAGCAAGGTACAACGCGGGCAAGTTAAGGTCACGAGAGGGAAAGTAATCGATTAATGAATTCCTGAATACGCGACAACTAGCGCTGTCAAGTAATTCATATGAATTATCCCTGCATGAATCGTCGTCTCATTTTCTCAGCTTCTCTCGAAACTTAATTGACACATGTTGCCACTGTCAAAGCCAGTGATTAGGGTATAATCTATCTTTATCAGATGATAAATTGTGGGGGGTTACGTGCCTATTTATGAGTACCAATGTAGCTCTTGCAACGTTAAAGGGGAGCATCTGCAGAAAATGAGTGACGCACCGATCATCATTTGTCCGGCATGTGACAAAAATACCTATACCAAACTTATTTCTGCTGCTGGTTTTCATTTAAAAGGCAGTGGTTGGTACGCTACCGACTTCAAGAACAACTCACAACCAAAACCAAAACAAGAAACAACTATAAAAAACGAGACTGCTTCCGCTGCATCTGCTACTGAATCAGCCATTAAACCTAGCGCCTCACCAGTGACGGCCACCGAGTAAATATCTAGCGCGCAACCCTAATATGAAACGTTACTTCATTACTGGACTTTTAGTTTGGGTGCCGCTTGGCATCACTGTTTGGGCTTTAAAGTTCTTGATTGGCACTATGGATCAATCGTTACTTTTGATACCAGTCCATCTGCGTCCAGAGACTCTATTGGGTGCAAATATTCCTGGCATAGGTACATTGCTAATAATACTAGTTTTATTTGTGACTGGTCTACTAACAAACAACATCCTTGGCCAAAAGCTACTATCATTTTGGGAGAGTATTCTTTGGCGTATTCCAGTTGTGAAGTCAATTTATTATGGTGTTAAACAAGTAAGTGACACATTATTTTCTAGTAAAGGAGAGGCTTTTCGTAAGGCTTTATTAGTGCAATACCCTCGTGAGGGTTCATGGACCATTGCATTTATGACCGGACAACCGGGGGGAGACGTGATTAATCATTTGAAGGGTGAATATGTTAGCGTCTATATACCAACTACACCTAACCCCACTTCTGGATTCTTTTTAATGATGCCAAAAAGTGATGTAATCGAACTGAATATGAGCGTAGATACGGCACTGAAATACATCATTTCTATGGGTGTTGTCCCGCCCAATGATGACAAAGAAAAATAAATCTATGGTAATCAATTTCAAGAAATGCTGTTAACTTTTCCCAAGAAAACTGACTCTAATTCCAATTATTTTTAGCTCTATGAAATTCATGCGAACTAACTACTGTGGCCTGATTAATACCCAGTATCTTGGACAAATTGTCACTTTATACGGCTGGGTTCACCGCCGTCGTGATCATGGCGGGGTAATCTTTATTGACTTACGTGACCGCGAAGGTTTGGTGCAGGTAGTATGTGATCCAAATAATGCAATTACTTTTGAAAGCGCAGAAAAGATTCGTAACGAATTTGTACTTAAAATCACAGGTATGGTCAGAAACCGTCCTGAGGGTACTATTAATTCAGGTCTTGTCAGCGGAGAGGTTGAGGTGTTGGTTCATTGTATCGAGATTCTTAATGCCTCACTAACGCCCCCGTTCCTAATGGATGACGAGAATTTAAGCGAGGCTGTACGTTTGGAGCACCGTTATCTTGATCTACGACGACCACAAATGCAAAAAAATTTGCGACTACGGTACAGGGTTGCAATGGCAACACGTGTGTTCTTAGATCAACACGGTTTTATTGACGTGGAAACACCCAT
The DNA here is from genome assembly GCA_014190895.1 of Nitrosomonadaceae bacterium. Taxonomy (GTDB): domain Bacteria; phylum Pseudomonadota; class Gammaproteobacteria; order Burkholderiales; family Nitrosomonadaceae; genus BJGV01. The sequence continues at coordinate 19,199 of BJGV01000004.1, forward strand.
GCTTACTAAATCTACTCCAGAAGGAGCGCGTGATTATCTTGTTCCATCGCGAGTAAATGCTGGGCACTTCTTTGCTCTACCACAATCACCCCAATTATTTAAACAACTACTTATGGTAGCGGGGTTCGATCGTTATTATCAGATTACTAAATGCTTTCGTGATGAAGATCTGCGCGCGGATCGTCAACCAGAATTTACTCAAATTGATATTGAAACGTCTTTTCTTACTGAAACTGAAATTATGATGCTGACAGAAGAAATGATCCGTCATCTATTTAATAGTGTAATGCAGATTAACCTGCCCAGCCCATTTCCTCGTTTAACTTTTGCCGAAGCTATGTCTAAATACGGCTCTGATAAACCAGATTTACGTGTGCCCTTAATCTTGACAGAACTTACTGATGTCATGAGCGAAGTAGAATTCAAAGTATTTCGTGAAGCTGCATTGAAGCCAGATGGTCGCGTGGCCGCGTTGTGTATCCCTCAAGGAGCACAACTTTCACGTAAAGAAATAGATGACTACACTAGTTTTGCTGCAATCTACGGCGCCAAGGGACTCGCTTACATTAAAATAAACTCTATAGAACATGGCACGGAAGGACTGCAATCGCCAATACTGAAATTTTTATCGGAAGCTGTGATTAAAATTATCCTTGAACGCACTGGTGCAAAAAATGGAGACCTTATATTCTTTGGCGCGGATAGGGTCAAGATAGTCAATGAGACACTGGGCGCATTACGCGCAAAGATTGGGCATGATCGAGGCCTTACTACCTCAATCTGGGAACCTTTATGGGTGGTAGATTTTCCAATGTTTGAACGTGATGAAGAAAAAAATCGCTGGCAAGCGCTGCATCACCCATTTACATCTCCTGCAGATGGTCACGAGGATTTCCTAGAAAGCAGTCCAGATAAAGCGCTATCGAAAGCATATGATATGGTTCTCAATGGCTCAGAAATTGGTGGTGGCTCAGTACGCATACATCGTCAAGAAATACAATCAAAAGTATTTCGTGCTTTGAATATTGGGGACGAGGAGGCTCAAGGAAAATTTGGTTTCTTACTGGAAGCATTACAATACGGCGCGCCGCCTCATGGTGGCATTGCATTTGGCTTAGACCGTATCATCACCATGATGACCGGTGCCGAATCAATTCGTGATGTTATTGCGTTTCCAAAAACTCAGCGCGCTCAGTGTTTATTAACTCAAGCACCAAGTACTGTCAATGAAGAGCAATTACGAGAGTTACATATTCGACTGAAGCGGACTGAAATCCTAAAAGATTAAAATTTCTCAGTTGCCTGAACCTATAAATGCTTCAAAATCTATTTTGATACTTGATAACTTCTAGGATAGAAATGTATAAAACTCCTATCTCTGTCTTGGTGATCATTTATACTTCTGATCTACAAGTCCTTTTACTAGAAAGAGCTGATCATAATGGTTATTGGCAATCAGTGACTGGCAGTCAAAATCAGGGTGAGACCTTACTAGAAACGGCGAGAAGAGAAGTTGTAGAGGAAACAGGACTAGATACCACCTGCTACCATCTCACTAATTGGAATCTCCAGAATCGATATGAAATCTTTAAAGAATGGCGTTGGCGTTACCACCCAGAGATTACACACAATACCGAACATGTTTTTGGTCTTCTTCTGCCAAAACCAATTTCAGTCACACTATCAACTCAAGAGCATCTGAGTTTTATCTGGTTACCTTGGCAAGAAGCCGCAAAGAAAGTTTTTTCATCCAGTAATGCGGAAGCAATAAATAGATTAATTCCTGGGTAAATATAATTTGAACAAAGGCTATTAATTTCTAGAGTTTAGAGTACTTGTATCTAATATCTTTATGACATTCAATGCATCCGCTCTCTCAATTTTAAATAATTATGTCAACACCAATTATTGATTTTCAGCAATTTAGCGTGCTACAAGATACTGTGTGTGCGCAGCGCATCATAGCGGCCAAGGCTTCTCTGGGGGAACGCGTAACTATCCTTGCTCATCACTATCAACGTGCAGACGTCTATAAACATGCTAATTTAACTGGTGATTCTCTTAAATTATCACGTCTTGCCGGTCAAACTAAAGCCGAGTACTTAGTATTCTGTGGCGTACATTTCATGGCTGAGGTGGCGGATATTCTTTCTAACATTGAACAGATATCTATCTTGCCAGATTTATCAGCTGGCTGCTCAATGGCTGATATGGCTAATCTTTCTAAGGTGGAACGAGCCTGGCGCGAATTAGCAGAGGTGATGGATCCAGATGAGACTGTTACGCCAGCAACCTATATTAACTCCACTGCAGAACTCAAGGCTTTCTGTGGAATACATGGGGGCATTGTTTGCACTTCCAGTAACGCAGGTAAAATTTTGCAATGGGCATTTTCTCGTAGAGAAAAAGTGTTGTTCTTTCCAGATCAACACCTAGGACGCTGGAGTGGTCATAAATTAGGTATCCTTCCAGAGGAAATGCCGGTATGGGATTTTGATGAACCAATGGGCGGACTCACTCTGCAGCAGATCAAAAAAGCTAAAATTTTGCTATGGAAAGGGCATTGTTCCGTACACCAGATGTTTCAACCACAGCACATAATCCGTTTTCGCAATCAATATCCTGATGGATTGGTAATTGCACATCCAGAATGCAGCTTTGAAGTATGCGCCAATTCTGATTATGTTGGCTCTACTGAATTCATTATCAATACTATTCGCGAAGCAAAAGAAGGTACCCGCTGGCTAGTGGGGACTGAATTAAATCTAGTCAGTCGTATCGCCGAAGAATTTAAGTCTCATGGAAAGATTGTGCAATTTATGGCAACAACAATATGTATGTGCTCTACTATGGCCAGAATTGATCCGCAACATTTGGCCTGGACTCTGGAGAATTTATCTGCAGGGAACGTGGTGAATCAAATTAAAGTTCCGCATTCAGAAATGCAATTTGCAAAAATTGCGCTGGAAAGAATGTTAGAAATTTCTTAGCACTATAACATCTCATTAGATGTCATGATATTACCTGTAATGTCCATAATTAATCTTACATTTTGATTAATGACAAGGCGAAAATAATACATAATCGCTTCCCTCAAATTTCTTGAGACCAGCTTATCCTTCTTCACAAATAACCGGTCCTTAATCACTGGTGTTCACTTTGATGACATTAGTTGTGCGTAAAAAAATATAAACAATTTTTACCTTTCTTTGCCTGAGTAGTCTAGTCATGTAATACTACTGACAAAGGGTAATTTCATGAGATCTCTGCATTATACAAACGGTAATCATATTACCCTGTTGCGCGGTAACACAGAGTATTTCCCTGCATTAGAAACTGCCATCAATAAGGCACATTCTAGGATATACATTGAAACTTATATCTTTGCACATGACAATATTGGCATCCTTATTATAGAAGCCCTAAAACGGGCAGCAAAACGTGGGGTAATGGTACATCTATTATTAGATGGATTTGGTTCTCAAGATTTTCCGCAAGAAATTGTAAAGGAAATGCTTAATGCCAACATACAGGTACTTATATTTAGACAGGAAATCTCTCCATTTAGACTCAGCCGTAACCGACTGCGTCGAATGCATCGTAAATTAGCCGTAATAGATGGGGACATCGCTTTTATCGGGGGAATTAACATCATTGATGATCCCCGCAGTCCAAAATTATTGTCACCTCGTTTAGATTTTGCAATTTCCATCGTGGGACCACTGCAGTTTGAGATTTATCTGGCTGCTAAACATTTATGGATGCTGGTAGCATGGGCACGCTTCAAAAAACGCTGGACAGATGACCCTCCAATGTTATACCAAACTAGAAAATCTTTAAGTAATCAACGCGGAGCGCTCTTAATACGGGATAATTTTCATCACAGACATGATATAGAAGAGGCTTATCTTGATGCCATTACTAAAGCATCTAGCGAAATTATTATTGCCAATGCCTATTTCTTACCCGGGACCAATTTCCGTCGGGCTCTTAATAACGCCGCCAAACGTGGTGTGAATGTAACACTTCTGTTGCAAGGAATAACAGAACATCCCTTACAGTATTATGCTACGCATGCACTTTATGACAATCTATTAAGTGCCGGTATTAAAATTTATGAATACAACCATAGTTATTTACATGCAAAGGTAGCGGTAATCGATCGATGTTGGTCTACTGTTGGCTCTTCTAATATTGACCCCTTCAGTTTACTGCTGGCACGAGAAGCTAATGTTGTGGTAGTAGATAAGTCATTTGCAACAGAGTTACAAATGACTCTAACGCATTTAATAGATCATGAGGCAGTGGAAGTATTCCGAGAAAAATGGAAAAAAAAATCTTGGTTCAGTCGTATAGTTAATTGGGCAAGCTATTACATAATACGTATTCTTTGGAGTCTCGTAGGCTACAATCAAGAAAATAATAACGCTAATAGTAAAAAATAATTAAACCGTAGATAATCTTATAAATTATCAGATTCATAATTGCGTTATCAAAATACAAATAGATTTTCTTCGCTTATTAAATCGAAATTATAGTGACACCAAAAATACTTCAGGAAATTGTCTCTGCCACTAAAGTCTTGCAAGCTGGCGGAGTAGTAGCCTTTCCAACAGAGACCGTCTATGGATTGGGTGCGGATGTCTCTAATGCGCTGGCAGTAAATCGTATATTTGAAATAAAAGGAAGACCCCCAAACCATCCACTCATTGTTCATTTTTCTAATATATCTAACCTTCAACACTGGACGCAGGAAGTACCAGAAGCAGCTTGGAAATTGGCTGAGCACTTTTGGCCGGGTCCTTTGACACTAATTCTACCTCGTGGTAAACACATATTACCGATCGTCACTGGCGGGCAAAATATGGTGGGGCTCAGAATACCTAATCACCCCATCGCACTTGCTTTACTAGAATCATTAGGAGCCACGGGGGCTCTTGCAGCCCCCTCAGCAAATCGCTTTGGACGCATCAGTCCTACTACAGCAGCTCACGTAACTGAAGAATTAGGTAGCGCGGTAGATATGATCTTAGATGGCGGTGCATGTAAAGTTGGTCTTGAAAGCACGATTGTTAGTTTTAATGGCAAGACCCCCACCGTACTGAGGCCAGGTGGAATTCCATTGGCAGCACTAGCAGATATACTGAATGAGAATATTGCTCTTTCGAGAACAGAAGACTCTGCTATACGTGTATCTGGTACTCTTGCCTCTCATTACGCTCCATTGACACCGCTCGAAATTTGTACAACCAAATTTCTACCACAGCGGGTACGGGAGCTGAAAGAACAAGGGTTACATGTAGCGCTGATAGGATGGTCAACGGAAATATACCAAATCTTCCTAAATATGAAAGCTATTCATTATTGCTCCTTACCTCAAGAATCAGTAGCCTATGGCAGAAAGCTTTATGCAACCTTACGACGATTCGACAATGAACACTTTGATCGGTTACTAGTAGAGGCTCCTCCTAACAGGCCCGCTTGGCTTGCAATCATAGATCGCTTACAACGCGCAAGTCACGCGCTAAAAATTAACACCGAGATTGATGATCATAATACAAAAAATTTAAAAGATTCTAAATGAAAAACATTAATCACCGAGAGATTCGCGCGGTACTGTTTGATGTTGATGGCACCCTTGCAGATACGGAGCGCGATGGTCACCGTCTTGCCTTCAATGCCGCATTTTCGGATTTTGGCCTTACATGGCACTGGGATATTGAGCTCTATGGAAAATTACTAATAATCACTGGTGGAAAAGAACGTATCTTGCATTACATTAGGGAGCATGCTCCCAATAACTTAGATATGAATAATCTGGATGGTTGGATCGCTAATTTACATAAAGCAAAGACTGGTCACTTTGTTACCTTGTTAGAAAGCGGTAAAATCTCTTTACGTCCAGGGGTTATACGCTTAATCCAAGAATTGCGCCATGCTAAAATAAAAATTGCAATTGCGACTACTACTACAGCTGAGAATGTCATTACCCTACTTAAATCTACTTTAGGAACGGACTCCCCTGGCTGGTTTGATGTCATTGGTGCGGGTGATATTGTATCTGGCAAAAAACCTGCCCCAGATATCTATATCTGGGTACTTCAGCAACTTGGAATACCGGCGCAACAATGTATCGCGATAGAGGATTCGGAAAATGGTCTCAAAGCCTCAATTGCAGCAGGTATCAGCACAATAATTACAGTTAACGATTTTACTCATCTACAGAACTTTAGTGGCGCTGCGGTAGTTTTATCTGACCTTGGAGAACCGAAACAACCGTTCACCAAACTAGCTGGAAATGCGCATGGCAGTGAATGGGTAGACAGGCAAATGCTAACAAGAATTCTAAATGAGTTCAGTGCCTAATAAATTATTTGCATAGCAATAGTTTTCAACTGATAGAAGAATACCCAGAGAGAATGCTAAAAGGATTATCTTTGAATACATTGAAGTGTTTTATAATCGCATTCGGCGACATGCAAGAATTGGCAATCAAATGCCTACTGACTTCGCCAATATGTATTACATTAACAATCAAATTGTTGCATAATTATGATGACTTGCCCGTCCACTAAATCGGGTCTAGCTCAAGAGAATATGGAGAAATTAGCCTCCAAGGATAACAGTCTCCGCAACTAAACCAGCGAGGTATTAAATGAAAATACCGTTAGTCGGCATCATCATGGGCAGCAGCAGCGACTGGGAAGTAATGCAGCATGCGGCGAGTATATTGAAGGATTTTGGCGTACCTTATGAAGCTCAGGTGGTTTCGGCCCATCGCACCCCGGACCGTATGTTCGAGTATGCAGATACCGCAATCGAGCGCGGACTCAAATGTATTATCGCTGGCGCCGGTGGCGCAGCACACCTCCCCGGGATGATCGCCGCCAAAACTACCCTGCCGGTGCTGGGTGTACCGGTTACTTCCAAGCAATTGCAAAGCCTCGATTCTCTTCTTTCCATCGTGCAGATGCCCAAAGGTATTCCCGTCGCCACTTTCGCTATCGGCGAGGCGGGGGCGGCAAACGCCGGTTTGTTTGCTATTGCCCTGCTCGCGCTCTCCGATCCGACGATGGCCGAGCAGCTTGAGGCCTTTCGCAAAATGCAGGCAGAAAAGGTCAAGGCGATGACGCTTCCAAAATTATGAGCATCATGCCAGGAGCGATGCTAGGCCTCCTGGGCGGCGGCCAGCTGGGGCGCATGTTCACCATGGCGGCGCAAAGCATGGGCTACCGCATCACTGTGCTGGATCCGGCTAATAACAGCCCCGCAGGCAACGTGGCCGACCGGCATTTGCGAGCCGATTACCTTGATAGCTACGCTTTACGTGAGCTGGCCTCCACCTGCACTGGTATTACCACCGAATTCGAAAACGTGCCGGCGGAGTCGCTTAAAATTCTGACTGAACATTGTGTCGTCAGCCCCCCTGCGGGCAGCGTGGCCATCACCCAGGATCGCATTCTGGAGAAAAAGTTTCTAGTGGCCAATGGTTTTGCGGTTACACCGTTTGCAGTGGTCCAGAACTCCAGTGAAATGCTGTCGCAAACGCATCCGGAGCTGTTTCCAGGCATTCTCAAAGTAAGCCGCCTCGGTTACGACGGCAAGGGTCAGGCGCGGATCGACAACGCGGCGAAACTTGATGCGGCATTCGCCGACATGAAGCGGGAGCCATGCGTACTGGAACAATTGCTGCTGCTGGATAACGAAGTTTCGGTCGTGGTGGCGCGTGGATTTGATGGTGAGGTAGTTGCATTCCTAGCAGCGGAAAACCATCATCGCCACGGCATTCTTGATGTCAGCATCGTCCCCGCCAGAGTATCCCCGGCGATTGTCCGGGATGCATGCGACACCGCGATCCGAGTTGCCGAGAAGCTCGACTACCACGGCGTATTATGCGTGGAATTTTTTGTACTGGCCGATGGCCGCCTGTTGGTAAACGAGATCGCGCCACGCCCGCATAACAGTGGTCATTACACGCTGGATGCGTGCGTTACTTCCCAGTTCGAACAACAAGTGCGAGTACTCTGTGGCCTGCCGCTGGGTGCCACCGCAATGCAGGGAGCGGCGGTGATGGTAAATTTGCTGGGCGATTTGTGGCGGCGGGGAGAACCGAAATGGAAAGAGGTGTTGCGGCATCCCCATGTCAAACTGCACTTATACGGCAAGCTCGATGCCCGGCCTGGAAGAAAAATGGGTCACTACACCGTGCTCGCCGGAACCACTGAAGCTGCGTTGCGGCTGGCGCTGGAAATCAAGCTGTCGCTAGCAGCTTGTCGGACTTCTCGCATTAAAAAACCACTAAAAATCTCCTGAATTAGCATTGTTAATATGATATAACTCGCGTTAAATCATACTGTTAAGCTACTTTCGACATGAGCTGATTCAAGCCGATCAAACGCGACATGAACTGCCTGTTCCCGCCTTTAACCCAGAGAGAATGCTAAAAGGATTATCTTTGAATACATTGAAGTGTTTTATAATCGCATTCGGCGACATGCAAGAATTGGCAATCAAATGCCTACTGACTTCGCCAATATGTATTACATTAACAATCAAATTGTTGCATAATTATGATGACTTGCCCGTCCACTAAATCGGGTCTAGCTCACTATCCGATCCAATCATAGCTCACCAACTTAAAATTTTCCGTGAACAACAAGTGGAAAAAGTTAAAGCGATGACTCTTCCTATACTTGGATAAACACAACATGAATTTATCTGAAACAACATTACTCGAGTCTAGTCTCACTAGCTTAGAATTCTTGCACCGTGGCAAGGTGCGTGATATTTACGCAATTGATCAGGATAAATTACTAATTATTCAGACTGACAGACTATCGGCATTTGATATGATTTTACCAACACCAGTACCCGGCAAGGGCAGAATACTAACTGCTATGTCTAACTTCTGGTTCAATAAACTCAATCACATTATTCCTAATCACCTCACTGACCTATTACCCGAGTCGATGGTAACATCTGCAGAGCGGGATCAAGTGACCAAACGAGCATTTGTAGTAAAACGACTGAAACCGTTACCAATAGAAGCTATTGTGCGAGGCTATGTAGTTGGTTCTGGATGGAAAGATTATCAAAGAACCGGTATGATAGGCGGCATTAAACTCCCAGCTAAATTACAAGAAGCAGAAAAATTACCAGATGGAGCAATCTTCACACCTTCCACTAAGGCAGCCATGGGGGCTCATGATGAAAATATTACTTTTGCCGAAGCAGGGAAGCTCTTAGGATATGATTTAGCTTTACAGATTCAAAATAAGGCTCTTGCTCTCTACACCGAAGCAGCCGATTATGCTGCAAAAAAAGGAATTATCATCGCCGATACTAAATTTGAATTTGGCCAAGATAATACGGGGAAACTCTATCTCATTGATGAAGTACTAACCCCTGACTCATCTCGTTTTTGGCCAATTGACCAGTATGTCTCTGGAAAAAATCCACCCAGTTATGATAAACAATTTGTGCGGGACTGGCTAGAAACTCAAGACTGGAACAAGCAAGCTCCCGCTCCAGCATTACCTCCGGATATCCTTGCTAAAACATCTGAAAAATATCAAGAGGCTTTAAAAAAATTGATAGGGTAATAAACTTATTACTATAAAATTCCAATTAACATCTTAGTTCCCAGTGAATAAAGTAACAATACAAAAATATTCTTAATCATTTTAGTCGGCATAATGTGTACAGTTCTTGCACCCAAAGATGCTGTCAATATACTGGCTATACCCATCCATCCGAGTGCCGGTAAATAAACATAACCAAGACTATATTCCGGTAGCGCTTGGGATTGAAGCATGCCATTAACAACGTAGCCAATTGTCCCTGCTAAGGCAATAGGAAGACCCATTGCAGCTGCAGTACCGATAGCATGCTGTAGTTTGACATTGCAAAGAGAGAGAAATGGAACGGTTAGCAGACCCCCGCCAATAGCAACTAGACTAGAAATTCCCCCGATTAGATTACCGGCTATAAACATCTTTATCTTATGCGTAAAATTATAGTTTGATCCAGGGACTATCCCAAATAATAATTGAGTGGCAGCGCAATAGGTAAACACAATAAAAATAATACTAAGGAACTTAGTAGAAATAACTCCTGCCAGTGTTGCACCACTCAATGCACCAATAATAGTACCAGGTGTCATATTCTTTACTATCAACCAATTTACTGCGCCATGGGCATGATGGGTACGTAGACTGGCAATAGAACTAAAAAAAATTGCTGCCATGGAGGTACCGAGAGCCAGATGCAGAATGTGATCGGGCGGGAAATTCTGAGCACCGAAAATAAGAGTTAATATCGGCACCATAATGAGTCCGCCGCCAATACCCAACAAGCCAGCAAAGAAGCCAACAATAGAACCTAGAAATAAATAACCTAACCACCATTCCATGCTGTGTTTTACTTACTAAGATTAATATTAGTGCTGGTATTTATTACGCTGACTAAATTAAAAAAATTGATCAGTTGCGAATAAATTGCTATAAAATTTCTAGGATGAATTTCCATTCAGTTGGATCTAACGGCGTGATAGATAAACGATTGCCTACTTGAAGAATGCGCATATTAATTAGATCCGGATATCCACGCAGCTCTTTGATGCCGATCTCACGAGTTTTTTTAACAAACCTTACATCTACGTTAAACCAGCGTGGGTTTATCGTTGTAGCTTTTGGGTCAAAATATTTACTACTAGAATCGAATTGAGTGCTGTCAGGATATGCGAGCTTACATACTTCTACAATCCCAGCGATACCTGGTTTCTTGCAACTTGAATGATAAAAAAATATCTGATCGCCAACTCGCATTTGATCGCGCATAAAATTACGTGCCTGATAATTACGTATTCCGTACCATGCAATAGTCTGTTGTGACATCATTGCTAGACTGTCAATACTCACATCCGATGGCTCAGATTTTATCAACCAATAACGCATATCAGGTTCTTCTTACACAGAAAAATTAAATACATTTATTTGCTTACAACACAAAAATTTATTGACCTCAATATTTCTTGAGCATTTCATATTACAAATAATATCGAAGAGAAGATATTGAGATCCCAATAATGTTAAGAAACTCATATGCACTCACCTCTGGTATCTTGACTAAAAATATTAATCCATCTAGCGTCACGATGTTCCCAAATTGAGGTAATGTGGTAAAAACAATGGCTTCTATTGTGCTGATTACCAATGGGAATCATAATAGCTGAGTAAGTCAAACTCACAATCTTTTCACCAAGACAGAGCAACCGAGGATTTTTTATCTGGTACTCAGAAATTATAGGGCCATTCAAAAGTTTACTAACATGCTCCTCTTTGGTGCTGAAACCAGTTTCATAAACACCTAAAAAATCATCCGAGAGGAGACGTGCATCGGCTTCACTATCACCATTCTTTAAAGCTTCCCAGACTTCTCGCTCTAACTCAACAAAAAAATTTAAGTTATTCTTTAAATCAGTGCTTACGATATTTAACATTTATCGGCAGACCTTCAGAAAGTAAACCAGCAAATGACATCATTTTTTAATACCCCTTGCGGCATAATATATTTCTAAAGCGGTTAATTTATTAATTATATATGCGATTTTTACACCACAGATCGACTAGGCTTTAGAATAACTTTTCCTGTTCCGGTATTACTGCATCAAGTGTCGCTTGCATACGATTAATCCGGTGCTTAAATTCTCTAATATCAATCCCTCCCCTAACTTTCACGGCCAGAAGTTCCTGAGTGATATTTAGCGCCGCTACAATAGCAATGCGCTCAAGACCCATAACTTTTCCATTATTCTTAATTTCACACATTTTCTGATCGAGATAAGCTGCAGACTGCAATAATTCTTCGCGTTCTTCTGGGGAACAAGTGAAATGAAATTCACGGCCCATAATCGCAATGTCTACAGTTTTGCTAATGCTCATGTTTCATTCCTTGGAATTTCTGTCAGGAGGATTTCTAAACGATTAATGGCAGCATCCATTTTTCCTGATAAACGTGTATTTTCGCTAATGACAACGGCCAATTGTTGACGCAGTTGAATATTTTCAGATTGCTGGCATTGACACAATTTTACAAATTGAGTAATTTTTTCTTCTAAAGATTTCAGTTCTGTCTCCATCGATTCACTATAATTTGAAAATCCCTATTAGGTCAACTGATAATAAAATATCCTTGCTATATACGATGAATTTGGATATTCTCCTATCGTATTTGAGGTGCTGTGATTGCTTGTTGCAATCAAGTTAAACGGGAACTAGGTGTATATACCTAGGCTGCCCCCGCAACGGTGAGTAAGTGTGGACATGTCTGTTTGTACCACTGTGAATTCTCCAATTCATGGGAAGGTGGTATGTCAAATCTTACGAGCCCGGATACCGGCCTTAAATCTAGACGGAAATATCACGTGGGGTGATAGGCCGGATGATGATTTATGGACGCAATATATCCAATTTCTCTCTAAGCTTTTCCCTTGATAATTCCATTATATCGATAAGTAGCAACACATCACCTCAAGAAAAATTTAAATGCAGTCTTTTCGTCAGATTGTCTGCTCGCTTCTGATTATTTTTTTCACCCCCATCTACTTATGGGCAGATGATTCTTCTAATAATCAACTTAGCGAAGTTACTGTTACTGCAACGCGTTTTGAGCGACGCATCCAAACGCTCCCGATGAGCATCTCTGTCATTAACAGTCAGCATATAAAAGATAGTGCTGCGACAACTCTACCAGAACTTTTACAACAACTAGCTGGAGTGCATACCCGTAATATAGATGGTAGCCCAGACTCACAAATAGATTTGCGTGGATTTGGTATGACTGGCAATCAAAATACATTAGTACTACTTGATGGTCAGCGTATAAATGAAATGGAGATGGTTGGTATTCGTTGGTCAACTATTCCGCTAAGTTCAATTAAACGCATTGAGGTGCTACGTGGAGAAGGTGCGGTAACTTATGGTAGTGGTGCAACGGGGGGTGTAATTAATATTATCACGCATGCTGCCGTCCCTAATAAGGTGTCTAGTAATGCTGGGTTCTCTTATGGAAGCTATAGAGGGACTGAATTTAACGGCGCACTAAATGCTGCTGGTGAGAATTTTGGATTGGCATTAATTGCCAGCACACTTGAAACGGATAATTACCGAGTTCACAATGCATTAAATCAAAGAAATCTACAAGGTGATCTGCGCTATAAGTTTTCTAATGGTAGTGCAATGTTAAAATTTGGTTTAGATGATCAGACATTAGAGTTACCAAGTAATCGAACCGCAACACAGCTAATAAATGATCGCAGAGGGAGTTCAACACCGCGAGATTTCAGTACACGAGAAGGGGCTTATGTCACTCTCAGAGGGGAGTATAGTAATAATTTTGCAGACTTTGCTGCTGATTTATCTTTTCGTAAAAATCATCGTACGGCACTTTTTGATGACTATTCTATAGATTACTATGACGCAAAATCATTCATCAACACATCTTCTGACACGTGGCTATTTAATCCTCGTATTAAATTTCCACTCAAAATTCTGAACGTAGATCATGAACTAGTATTAGGGGCTAATCTTGAATGGTGGAACTATCATTCAAAACGCTTTACTGGATCGGAAACAATTCCGGGAGCAGAGTCTGCCGATACTCTGCAAGCTAATATATTATCAGGACAACAAAATCAAGCACTTTACTTACAACACACTGTCACCCTGCCTTCAAATACGATTATTACCTCAGGAGGTCGAATACAGTCAGCACAAAGCAAAGCTGATGATCACTCTAATTCGGAAACTTATGCCAGAGATCGACAAAAACGCACCTTGTATGCTTATGACGCAGGAGTGCGTCAGCCTTTTGGATCCAATCTCTCACTATATAGCAGGTATGCTCATAGTTTTAGGTTGGCTACAGTGGATGAAATTTATAATCAATACGGTGGCCAGGGATATGATTCTATAATTCAATTGCTTGAACCACAGACTGCTGATACAGGGGAGCTTGGAATAGAGTATAGAAAGAATACGTTGCGCGTGCGAACATCATTCTATCGAACTAGCCTTAACAATGAAATTAGTTATATGAACATTAATCAAGGGGCTGGGTTTTTCTCTGCCAACACGAATCTTCCTCCCACTCGACGTCAAGGCGTTGAATTTGAGAGCTCTTGGTCACCTATCGAAAAACTTGATCTATTTAGTAACTATACTTATACCGACGCACGTTTTCGCGAAGGACTCTTCGGTGGCGTGGATGTTTCTAATAAAATAATCCCAATGGTGCCACAACACAAAATTTCGGCGGGTGGTGTATTTCGATTGACAACAAAAACACGTTTCTCAGTAGCCATGAATTACGTAGGGAAGCAAATATACGATAATGATCAGGCAAATAGCTTCTCTCGCCGTATGCCAGATTACACCACGGTGGATCTTAAACTTGCTCACCAGATCACCAATCTGACACTAAGTTTCTCGGCAAACAATCTATTCGATGAAAAATATTATTCGTATGGAATCCGTAATGGCTCAGGAACATCATTTTCTGCGCTACCGGCACGCGGACGCAATTTTTGGTTCACTATCAAATATCAACTCAATTAAGGTTATGTAGCAATTTTGACAGTCATTTGTCTGCTTTAAGAAAATAAAAAATTAACATTATTCCGTCAAAATTATTTATGGCATTACTTTTTCTTGTTCTCTTCAAACTCTGATATTGTATATTCATGTCAAATATGCGTGCTCCAGATAGCTATTGTTCCTTGTTAGCTCTACTAAACTACACCAAGCCTTATTGGAAAGTTTTGACCCTAACACTATTAAGTATGACGTTAATGGCAATCACTGAATTAATGTTACCAGTGCTACTAAAAATAATATTTGATGACATTTTTATTCTTAATAACTACGCTTTAATACAATTAATTCCATTAGTTATTCTTACACTATTTGCAGTGCATAGCACAGCAAATTATGTTGGCAATTATACAACGTACTGGGTAGGGAATAAATTACTCATTAACCTGTACATCAGAGCATTTGAGAAACCATTAACTCTATCTACATACTATTCTACTGACATAATTAATAATCAACTGATTCAAAAATTTACCACTGAAGTGGCTGAGATTAATAAAACTATAGTCGGCGTAATCACAATATTAATTAAAGATACTCTCACTATTATTGGACTTCTGTTATGGATACTCTATCTGAACTCAGATTTAGCACTCCTAACTTTACTAATATTGCCAGTGATCATTCTGGCAACACAACTTATCAATAAGAGACTGTGCATAATTGAGAAGCAGAAACGGGAAACAATTGATGAAAATACCCAAGCGCTGCAAAAATCAATTGAGAATTATAGAATGACCGTACTATATGGTGGACAGCAGCACGAAATCCTGCATTTTAAGAGTGGCGCCAATCAGCTCTATCGTTTAATTATTAAGCAATTTAGTACCAGAGCCTTGGGCACGCTATTCGCACAAGTAATTCTTGCTACTATACTAACAATTACGGCTTATCTTACTATTCAACATGCCCCCGTTAGCGGAAATACAGCAAGCAATCTCATTTCTTTTATCGTGGCTGCATTAATTCTAATTAAATCATCAAGGCGTTACGCTAATGTAGATCAGTTACTGCAATACTTAATAATTACTACCCAAAGTATATTTCTATTATTAAATCGGAGAAAAATACCGGACACAGGACATATTGTAATAGGTCGCACTTACGGAGATTTACAATTTGAACAAGTCAATTTCCATCATGCTTCAGAGACAAAAGTTACGTTAGATAATATAACACTGACTATAAAATCTGGCGAAACAGTGGCGATAGTTGGAACTTATGACCTCAGCAAGATCGCATTAGTTAATATGGTAGGACGCTTCTGCTGTCCTAGTGCCGGCAGAATTTTACTTGATGGTCAGGATTTGGCAAACATAGAATTAACAAGCTTGCACGCCAATATCAGTCTGGTATCACAAGAGTTTATGCTGCTCAATGACACGATTGCTGCCAATATTGCTTATGGCGCAATGAATACGGCTGTTGAAGCAAAAATAGTGACCGCAGCACATGCCGCTAATGCAATGGAGTTTATTCGGAAGTTACCCCAAGGTTTGCAAACACTGGTTGGCAGATATGGTATAGAGCTTACAGAGGGACAGAAAGAACGTATTGCTTTTGCCCGCGCTCTGCTTAAAAATTCTCCCATTTTGATTCTGGATGAAGCAATCTTAACAATGGATTTAGATTCTGAATATCATGTGCAGGTAGCCTTAAATACATTAATAAGAGACCGTACTACTCTTATCATTGCCCGCCGTTTATCTACTTTAAAAAAAGCTAGCCGTATTATTGTACTGGAGAACGGTAGAATCGTCGAGATCGGTTGTCACCAAGAACTACTTGCACAGAAGGGATTTTACACTCAACTCTATCAATCTAGCTTACAACTACCTAAATAAACCACGTAATATAATATTACAATTTGAATATTTTTACATTACTGTAACGTCTCATTTAATTGTTTGATGACTTCCTCATCTAATTCCCCTGCCTCTGCTTGTAGTCTGAGCCTTGCCATCAGGAAACTATAACGTGCCTGAGCAAGGTCTCGTCGCGCAGAATAAAGAAGCTGTTGGGCGTTTAACACGTCTACTTCAGTTCTAATACCTATCTCCTGACCAAGTTTAGTTGATTCTACCTGACGTTGACTAGACAATAATGCCTGTTTTAAAGCCTTTACTTGAGCCATGCCGTTGGTCACATTAAGATACTGCTGAGTTACTTGAAGCACGCTATTGCGCTTAACAGTATTCATATCCTGAAATACTTTCTCTTGATTAGCTAATGCCTCTCGTACTCGTGACTGCACAGAAAAACCAGCAAATAACGGGATATTTAGCTGAAGACCTATTTCCTTTGAAGTAAGATCAATCCCTCTTCCAGTAATAGCTGCCCCCACGTTTTTCTGGTTGCTATACAATGCAACCAAATCAAGTGTCGGATAATGTCCTGCCTTAGCTCTCTCTACCTCCTGTTTCGCAATGTTGTATATTGCCTGTTGAACCTTTACAGTTAAGCTATTCTGTTCCGCTACTGTGAGCCAATCATCCATGCTGGTATACTTTAGAGTAAGTGCATCGGAAATAATTTCATTTTCACGTGCCAGATTATCTGGAAAATATCCTATGATTTGCTGCAAAGTGCGCTTACGAATCTCTAACATATTCTCAGCAGCAATTTCCTGAGAGGTTGTTAAATCGAAACGAGCTTGGGCCTCTGTGGCATCAATAATAGTCGAAGTGCCTACTTCAAAATTACGCTTAGCCTGTTTTAACTGTTCACCAATAGCTTTCTTCTGTGTTGTTGCAACTTCCGCATTGACTTGAGCAGCTAATACGTCAAAATATGCCTGCGCCACACGTAAAATTAGATCTTGGGAAGCGATAATAAATTGTGCATCTGCTTGCATAACCTGAATTTTAGATTGCTCATAAATAACAAGGCTTTCCTTACGAAAGATTGGTTGAGTCGCCACTATATTTAAACTAGCATTATCAATTGCGTTTTCTGCAGACACGCTTGTATTAATGTATTGTCTCCGACGCAATCCAGATAACGTGAAGGTAGGAAGTAAAGTTGACAGACCTTGGGGTATCTTTTCCTGCGCTGCTTCATTAGCAAAACGAGCAGCAGCGTACTGTGCGTCATGTTCCAGTGCAGCACTGTAAACGGTCATTAAGTCGGCAGCATGCGATGGAGAGTGCGCAATTATTACAGCAATTAGAACCGTATAAATATATTGAAAAATGCCCCCTCTAACTCTAAATTGCTCTGCTCTATTCATAAGATAAGACATCATCTAATTGAAAAAGATATTGAATAAATAGATCTTTTAATTATGTTATTCATAGAAATAGGAAAGTTAAAAAACAAATCTCTCTGGCTGTTGTACATTTTTAAGTGGGGGAATGCAGGTCTCAAATAATTCGACTCTGTTATATGTGTTCATTGTCAAACGAGTAACGAGCAAAGCTTCCATCATTGGTAAATCACCTACTACCGCAAATAGACGTCCGCCCACTGTCAAACTCTCCTGAAATACTATGGGCAAGGATGGTGTCGAGCCAGTCAACACAATCACATCATAAGGACCATATTCAGGCCAACCATTAGATGCATCGCCCTGTTCTAAAATCACATTGGTAACATTGGCAATCTGGAGATTTTTATCTGCCAAAATTCTTAGTTCTGGTATGATTTCTACGCTATAAACATAATTACCTTGTCTAGCCAATAATGCGGTCAAATAACCGCTGCCGCTACCAATCTCTAGAATCCTATCAGTTCTTTTCACCTGCAATTCTTGTAAAATGCGAGCTTCCATTTTAGGGGTCAGCATTACCTCCCCATGTCCTAATGGAATTTCCATGTCTACAAATGCTAAGGAGCGATGTGCCGTATGGACAAAATTCTCACGTCGTAACTCAAACAATAATTTAAGAACTTCTGGGTCCAACACGTTCCAAGGTCGTATTTGTTGTTCTATCATATTAAATCGAATTTTTTCAAGATCCATTTTTAATCCAAAGTAATTTTTACTACATGCTTGCAATTATTTCACATTTCCATTAGCTTCACAGCATCAGCTAGGGGTCCACTTCTAAAATTATCTAGAAGATTGGTGAGAAAGTCCCTTAACACTTGACACGGGTAATGCCGCCGTAGGGAAGCTGGGACTAACAATCCTGCTCCTATGGAATTTTAAGGAGCGCGTTATGAACGATGCAATTTTAAACCACACCAGATCCGCCAACTTAACAGCTTATGTAGATGAGGCAGCGGTTAAACCTCTGCCTAACTCCTATAAAGTTTATGCGCAAGGCTCCCGTCCTGACATACAAGTACCAATGCGTAAGATCATTCAATCTAACACACCCGACAATATGGGTGCAGAAGAGAATCCCCCAATTTATGTCTATGACACTTCCGGCCCTTATACCGATCCCTCTGCAACGATAGATGTTTGCTCTGGTTTACTCGCCTTGCGCAGTCAGTGGATAAATGAGCGAGACGATACTACGACTACTCCCCAATCTCCTTCTAATCATACCAAAGAAAATCCAATTAATTTAGAACATGTAGGGGTAAAATTTAATCTGCAGAGTCAATCACGTCGCAGTAAAGTAGGGATGAATGTCACACAAATGCACTATGCCCGTCGTGGCATCATAACACCAGAAATGGAATATGTTGCTATACGAGAAAATCAACGTTTCGAGACGCTAAGTAATCAACAACGTGAATTACTGACCCGCCAGCATTTGGGATATGATTTTGGAGCATCTCTGCCTCAAAGTATTACACCAGAATTCGTACGTAGTGAGGTAGCACGAGGCCGCGCCATCATTCCTGCGAATATTAATCATCCTGAATCTGAACCGATGATTATTGGTCGGAATTTTCTTGTAAAAATAAATGCCAATATTGGCAATTCAGCTCTCGGTTCCAGCATTCAAGAAGAGGTGGAGAAAATGACATGGGCTATTCGCTGGGGGGGCGACACAGTTATGGATCTCTCCACTGGTAAAAATATTCATGAAACTCGTGAGTGGATTATTCGTAATAGTCCTGTACCTATTGGTACCGTACCAATCTATCAAGCACTAGAGAAGGTAGATGGTAAAGCAGAAAATCTTACTTGGGAAATCTTCCGTGACACTCTAATCGAGCAAGCAGAACAGGGTGTAGATTATTTTACAATTCATGCAGGTGTAAGACTTGCATATATCCCGATGACAGCCAAACGTATGACTGGAATTGTTTCACGTGGCGGTTCAATTATGGCCAAGTGGTGTCTTGCGCATCATGAAGAGAGTTTTCTCTACACTCGCTTTAATGAAATTTGCGAGATTATGAAATCTTATGATGTCAGTTTTTCCTTAGGCGACGGTCTACGTCCTGGTTCAATTTATGACGCTAACGATGAAGCTCAATTTGCAGAACTAAAAACTCTTGGCGAATTAACTCAAGTTGCATGGACACATGAAGTGCAGGTAATGATTGAAGGCCCGGGCCATGTACCCATGCATCTCATTAAAGAGAATATGGATCTGCAATTAAAGCATTGTGCCGAAGCGCCTTTTTATACTTTAGGCCCGCTCACTACTGACATCGCTCCAGGTTACGATCATATCACTTCCGCTATCGGTGCTGCCATGATTGGTTGGTACGGCACAGCAATGTTATGTTATGTCACCCCTAAAGAGCATCTCGGATTGCCTGATAAAGATGATGTGAAAGACGGCATTATTACCTACAAAATTGCCGCTCATGCGGCTGATCTGGCTAAAGGTCATCCTGGTGCGCAAATTCGAGACAACGCGCTCTCCAAAGCTCGCTTTGAATTTCGTTGGAATGATCAATTTAATCTAGGTCTTGATCCTGACAAGGCTAAGCAATTTCATGATGAAACCTTGCCGCAAGAAGGTGCTAAACTTGCTCATTTTTGTTCCATGTGTGGACCACATTTCTGCTCAATGAAAATTACTCAGGATGTTCGGGATTATGCGGCTAAACAAGGTATTAGTGAAACCGATGCTTTAAAGAAAGGCATGGAAGAAAAAGCTACAGAATTTATAGAGAAAGGGGCTAATATTTACAATAAAACATAATTAATTCCATCTAAATTTTTCTTTACTCTTCATCAAGACAAACCGAAAAATTCTAGATAGTATGTAGTTGCGCATATTCATGGGTATACAATCAATTAAATTACGACTCAAATCTTCGAGATAATCAGGCATGGACTGGCTTCTGCTCATCAAAGCATTAAT
The DNA here is from genome assembly GCA_014190895.1 of Nitrosomonadaceae bacterium. Lineage (GTDB taxonomy): Bacteria > Pseudomonadota > Gammaproteobacteria > Burkholderiales > Nitrosomonadaceae > BJGV01. Next base: position 40,068 of record BJGV01000004.1, read on the forward strand.
CCTTGGTATCGTTGAAGGTCTAACTGAATTCTTACCAGTCTCCTCTACTGGACACCTTATATTAATTGGTGACTTACTCGATTTCAATGATGAGAGGGGCAAGGTATTTACAATCGTTATTCAGTTGGGTGCGATACTGGCAGTTTGTTGGGAATATAGAGTGAAAATTAGTACAGTACTCAGAGGAATTGGCTCGCAAGAGGATGCTAACCGCTTTGGGTTAAATCTTATTATTGCATTTCTACCTGCCGCAATTCTGGGGTTCTTATTTATTGGGGGTATTAAGCAATATCTATTTCAACCGACGCCAGTAGCACTTGCGTTTATTTTCGGGGGGATATTAATTTTATGGATTGAGCGCAAAAAACATTCAGTCACAGTTGAGCAGGTAGAGGATATGAACTGGAAGCATGCTCTCAAGATAGGATGCATACAGTGCCTCGCACTAATACCAGGAACTTCACGTTCTGGCGCTACTATTATTGGTGGATTATTCCTTGGTTTATCACGCAAGACCGCCACCGAATTCTCTTTCTTCTTAGCAATTCCTATCATGTTTGCTGCTACTTTTTATGATATCTATAAACATCATGATATTTTGTATATTGACAACATTGGTATTTTTTTGGTTGGTCTTGTCGCCGCATTTATCAGTTCATTACTAGCAGTACGAGGACTATTACATTTCATTAGTCATCATAACTTTACAATATTTGCCTGGTATCGTATTTTTTTTGGGATGGTGATATTAGCAACGGCTTATTTTAAAATAATAAAATGGTCAATAGCTTCATAGGAGTGTTAGATGTAATCTACTTCTGTATCCACGGCAAACCTGCTGCTTTCCATCCTTCTTTAGTACCACGATGACCCTTTGCATCTCTGTCTCCCTCAAAACCCTCAAGGATGTTATAACAATTTGAATAGCCTAACTCAGAAATAGCTATAGCAGCTTGATGAGAACGGCCGCCAGTACGGCAAATAAACATCACAAATGCTTCTTTATCTATTTGACCTGAGAAATAAGTTTGAAAATTAGAGTTAGCCTGCATACCAGGATATGATTGCCATTCAATCTCAATTGCACCCGGTATTCTCCCTACCCAATCCCACTCTGCCTTTGAACGCACATCTACTAATTTTGCACTGGGTGTTGCTTGCAACAAAGTCAATGCCTCTATAGGTAACAGTGCACCTTTATACGATAAGTCCATTTCCTTTGCGCGCTGTTGCGCCCTTTCAAGTATTACAGAGATTGTTTCCATATTTCTCCTAGTAGATAGCAATCTAAAAATATCATGTTATTCCATTTTCATGCTCAATGCTCAACAAAACTTAATGCGAATTATCACTACTTTTACAACTACTCTCTCACTAGACCCATGTCTTAATTCCTAAGATATAAGAAAACCTTGTGGCATAATTCTTTATTTACTCAGATAATGAGATTATTCCTACTAATATAATGCAATCTGTTTTTAATACACTGTCCTTTTGTTGCGAAGTAAAATGATTACTCTATTCTGGAGAGAAAATGGCAATAGTTGATGTTTTGAAGATGATCCAAGATAATGAAATCAAATTTGTTGATCTCCGATTCACTGACACCCGTGGCAAGGAACAACATGTAACTGTTCCGGCCCATGCCTTTAATGTTGACAAATTTGAAGATGGTCATGCATTTGATGGCTCTTCTATAGCTGGCTGGAAAGGTATTCAAGCTTCTGACATGCTGTTGATGCCCGATCCAGACACCGCGAATATGGATCCCTTCATGGATGAGCCTACGTTACTTCTCACCTGTGATGTGGTAGAGCCCCTGAACGGCCAAGGTTACAATCGTGATCCACGCTCATTAGCGAAACGTGGCGAGGCCTACCTAAAATCTACTGGCATTGGTGACACCGTCTACTTTGGTCCAGAACCCGAGTTCTTCATTTTTGATTCCGTTACATGGCATACCGATATGTCGGGTTGTTCTGTAAAGATTGGATCCGAGGAAGCTGCTTGGAATTCTATAGAGAAATACGAGAGTGGTAACATCGGTCACCGACCTATGGTTAAAGGGGGTTACTTCCCAGTTCCACCGGTCGACTCTCTGCAGGATATCCGTTCAGCCATGTGTCTTGCACTCGAAGAAATGGGTGTGGAGGTAGAAGTACATCACCATGAAGTTGCTACTGCCGGCCAATGCGAAATTGGAACTAAATATAATAGTCTAGTAAAACGCGCTGACTGGACCCAAATACTCAAATATGTAGTACATAATATCGCGCATTCTTATGGCAAAACAGCAACTTTTATGCCCAAACCTATTGTTGGTGATAATGGCTCAGGTATGCATGTACATCAATCAATTTGGAAAAATAGTCAGAATCTATTCTCTGGAAATGGTTACGCTGGCTTATCTGAAATGGCTTTGTATTATATCGGCGGAATTATTAAACACGCCAAAGCCTTAAATGCCATTACCAACCCCAGTACTAATTCTTACAAGCGTCTGGTTCCAGGTTTTGAAGCACCAATTAATCTTGCATACTCGGTAAGTAACCGTTCTGCTGCGATTCGTATTCCTTACACTAATAGTCAAAAAGGAAGACGCATTGAGGTTCGTTTCCCAGATCCTACTGCTAACCCATACCTTGCATTTACTGCATTAATGATGGCTGGGCTAGATGGCATTCAAAATAAGATTCATCCAGGAGATCCGATGGATAAAAATCTTTATGATCTTCCTCCCGAAGAAGCAGCGGGGATTCCAAATCCTTGTTCATCCTTAGATGAAGCATTAGATAATCTCGATAGAGATCGGGATTTCCTTATCCGCGGCGATGTGTTTTCCAGTGATATGATTGATGCTTATATTGAGTTAAAAATGGAGGAAGTTACGCGTCTTCGTATGACCACTCATCCAGTCGAATTTGATATGTACTATTCACTATAACAGATGAATAAACCTAAAAAAAGGCTAGCAACAACAGCAACCCCCTTCCTCTATAGAGATATCCCCTCTAATACATCTGTATTTAAATCAGATTACAGTCTTATCTTATTTCCTTAAAACAGTTGGGCCTGTAACTGTAATAGCTGTACGTAACTGTTCCATATCAACTGTATGGCTATTAATGCCATCAACTTTTTCTATATCATCTACATATTTAAATGCACCAGCCTTGGTACGGTAAGCGATAATTGCTTTAGCTTTAATGGTAGTAATGCCTGCCGATTTTAGAGCTTCAAGCTCGGCTTGAGTTGCTGTATTGATATTAATTGCGGCATAAACACTTCCGGTAAATGCAAACAACATAACAACGGCTGTAAGTACTGTTTTCATAAATTTCCTTTTTTAAGTTGATTAAAAACTATAACACAAAGTAAGATCTTCTTGTTATCAAAAAGTATTGATCAGACTTGTCATTAGAGGCTTCTATCTGAAATAAAATTTATGTTATAGCACCTATATTTATCCTTATACATTGATACAATGTATAAGGATAAAAGAGAAATACAATATCAAAATTGATCTGAATTATTGATTTCTCTGCATCGCTTTTATTTACGTCAAAACAATAGCAATGATAAAATACAGTTAAATACATTTATAATAATGTGCAAGCAGAAGTTTTCTACGTATTAAGATCATTATTGCTGTCAGTTGAGTATAAATATCCGTTGACATAACTGCCTGTGAAGCGAATGTGCATTGTCTGTCTGTATTTTTTGAATACGACATCCCTGGCAGTTATTTTATATCGATCCAATAAAGAGAATCTGGATGAACTTTATAGTGACCCCTTTGGCTATCTTCTTACTTTCTTGTCTCTCGCTATCGCTCTTCGGTTGCGGGGAAAAAGAATCTGAAAATCAATCCAAAGTATTCGCATTAGGAAGTGAGATAACGCTTGAAACAGAGTTACCTGCGGTTCTTACAAAGGAGTTGACTCCTGAAGAAAAATCTAAATTAGCAAGTGAGATAATGCCGCCTGCACCAAAAAATGAACCGACAGCAGAAGAGAAATTCTTGCGTTTAAAAAAAGAAGCTGATGCGGGAAATGCTATAGCGCAAAACGGTCTTGGTGTATTGTACTTTACAGGCGCAGCCATATCTAAAGATACTGCTGGGAAAATTATGAATAATGATCCTGCGACAGCTGCGGCATGGTTTCATCGATCTGCTTTACAAGGAAATGCTGAGGCTCAATTAAATCTTGGTCTAATGTATGCTAATGGTGAAGGTGGGTTAGCCAAAGATGCTGCCAAAGCTGTCGAATTTTTCCAAAAGGCTGCTGCGCAAGGAAACGCTGATGCGCAAAATAATATTGCTGTAATGTATCTTACAGGGGAAGGTGTGCCAAAAAGTACTTCCAAAGCTGTCGAATTTTTCCAAAAGGCTGCTGCGCAAGGAAACGCTGATGCGCAAGCCAATCTTAATGCAATGAAATAGCAAGAAAAAATTTATATTTTTTATAAAAAATTGCAACTTTCCATGAATGTAAGTAGTCTTATAAGCTAATAAATAATTTTACACCGATTTGCTTAATCCAAGAATTAAGGAGCCATTATGCAACCTGAATTACGATATTCAAATAAAGATTCTCAGATAGCTGGTCTTGCAATTGCACCTAACAAGGTTCTGCGTAGCACCTATTGGATGCTTGGTTTAACTATGATCCCAACAATCTTAGGGGCATTACTAGGAGTGGGGGCTAACTTCTCTTTCCTTGCACAATCTCCGATTATGGGTCCACTACTCATGCTAGCTGTGATGATGGGTCTAATGTTCGCGATCAATGCTACTCGCAACAGTGTTTGGGGAATAGTGTTACTATTTGGATTCACTTTTGTGGCTGGTTGGTGGTTGGGACCAATGTTACAATACGCCCTACATTTTAAAAATGGCGCACACTTAGTAGGTACTGCTGCTGCCGGTACTGGTATTATTTTCTTTACTCTAGCCGGAATTGCCACTGTTACCCGCAAAGATTTTGGTTTCATGGGAAACTTTCTATTTGTGGGATTAATACTGCTAATCATCGCCTCTGTTGCTAATCTATTCTTTGCTATGCCGGCTGCATCACTTGCTATATCGGGAATCTCAGTACTACTATTCTCTGGCTTTATCTTGTTTGATGTAAGTCGAATTATTCATGGTGGTGAAACTAACTATGTGATGGCAACACTTGGTATTTATCTCAGTATCTATAATCTGTTTGTCAGTCTACTGCAATTACTAATGGCATTTTCAGGAGATAGAGACTGACGTCTCGGAATGCCCCTTTCACTTCGTTTCTAAAAATGATCTACGGTCATTTTTAGAAACATGTTCATGTCTCGTACAACCGTGGTAGATTACAATTTATCAAACAATGCAATAGATTCAATATGTGCGGTATGAGGAAACATATTAATTACACCTGCCGCTCTCAAGCGATAATTTTTCATGTGCACCAACACCTCGGCATCCCGTGCCAAAGTGGCGGGGTTGCAAGACACATAAACAATCCTTTTAGGGAGTAATCCCTTCTTCCCTAAAGCATTCACTACTGCAGCCGCCCCATCACGTGGCGGATCGATCAACATTTTGCTAAAGAATCCCTGCTCTTCCATCCATGCTTCATTTATTTCAAATAAATTAGCCTTAATAAACTGAGTATTCTCTTCCAGTTTATTGCGTTTAGCGTTTACTCTTGCTCGTTGCACCGTCTCAGAATTACCCTCATAACCAACTACTTTAGTCCCATGTCGCGCAACTGGCAAAGTAAAATTTCCCAGCCCACAAAAAAAATCAGCCATGCGTTCCTTTGGTTGTGGATTAAGTAGATTCACTACACTTCTAACTAACATACGATTCATAGTTGGGTTAACTTGAGTAAATTCAGTGGGGTGAAAAGGTATTGAGATATTAAATTCTGGTAAGGTGTAACTCAACTCCGTTTCATCTAATGGATAAAATGGGTAAGCTGTATTTGCTCCTCCAGGTTGCAGAAAGAATTGGATACGATGATGATCGGCGAATACTTTAAGCGCTTCTTTATCTGCTCTATTGGGTTCTTCCATGATACGCAATACCATTACATTAACCTTATCTCCGAGCGATACCTCCAACTGTGGAATTTGATCGCGAATAGATAAATTGACCAGCAGCTCTCTCAATGGCAAGATAAGTGCCGATATATGTGGTGGCATAATTTTACAGATCTGCATATCGGCAACAAAACTACTGCGTTTCTCATGAAAACCTATTAATACTCCTCCCTTTTTAGCAACATAACGTACTGAAAATCTTGCCCGGTAACGATAACCCCATACTTCCCCGTATATAGCTGGCAACATTACCTCTGGTTTAACTTTACCAATATGCTTAAAATTGTCTTCCAGAACACGTTGTTTAGCAGCTACCTGAGCGCGGGCATCCATGTGCTGTAAACTACATCCGCCGCATACCCCAAAATGCTTACATTGTGGCGTTACTCGCGTGAAGACTGGCTTGATAATTCGCCCAATCTTTGCCAATTCAAAACTCGGTTTATTACGGTAAGTATCGTAAGTGACGGTTTCGCCTGGTAATGCGCCCTCGATAAAAATAATTTTACCTTCATCCTGAGCAACGCCACGGCCTTCTTGATCAAGAGATGCAATAACAACGGGATTATTCATGTTTAATTTATAACGTATACTTATACAAATCTATTAACCCGCCACTTCCATTCAACACCAAATAATATCAATCATTTCTTAGAAGTACGAATATATGTTTATACAAATCTTTGCGGTAGAAAAATACGCTAAAGAGACTATTACAGTCTGAAATACGAGTTGGTCTTACCCAAAAACATAGACCTATCAAGTCAAAAATTTGTAAATAAAAGGAAATAAGCGTTGATCAAACTAATTTTATGAAGTCGCTGCTGCAAAAAATTGTATTCTTGACAGGCTACTACTCAAGCAGAATCGTCTATTAAGTCTATTAATTTTCTATGCCTAACTTCAATTTCGCTAATTCATTAAGCTCCTCGCTATCATGTAATTTCCAACCATCTACAAGCAAACGAGTCATGTACTGTTTATTATATAAAAATGGCATTATTAGTTGAAACATTCCGAACGTGAAAAAAGTTAAAGCTAAATGTAGCATGCCGATTCCAATCTCACCTCTCACTATTGGTACCATCCAACCAATAAAAAAATAAGTCCAGCAATAATTGACATACCCTGATTTCAGTAAACCGGATCGACTGTGTCTCATGGTAATTCTTTTTTGCGCCCCCATTGTCATCAATCCAATAATCAAAAACAGCATGACAAACCAAAATAGATAGGAAAAAATATTATTCCAGATTCCATCTATGTCCAAGAGAAAAGAAAAAAGACTCATGATAACCTTCAGATGTAGTTACTTAATTCTATACATAACATAGAAAACGCATAATGCATTATTTTATTATTTATGTGTCCACTGACTCATAAATCTTTTCCAGTGAGGCTCGACAGAATTTCCTAGTGTTGCTCGAACTAATTCACACTCATATTGATATTTTTCATTAGAAAAAATACCACGTATAAACTGAAAACGTAGGAATATAAGATAGGTATTCACTACATCAGTTTCACAATAATTTCGGATTGCTGCAATCTCTCCATTCTGGAATGCGCTCCAAATTTGAGAACCATCCATTCCCAATTTTCCAGGAAAACCTACCAATTTTGCAATATCGTCTAATGGAACCGCAGCCCGTGATTGATAGAGCGCTAACATATCCATTAAATCAAGATGTCGGGCGTGATACCGACCAATATAATTATTCCATTTAAATTCCCGATTATTATCGCCTGTATCCCAATAATGAAGGGCTTGAATTCCGTGGATTAAACTACGATAGTGCAACACCGGTAGATCAAAACCACCGCCATTCCAAGAGACCAGTTGAGGAGTGTATTTATCAATACCATCAAAAAATCTTTGAATAAGCTCCGCTTCGGAACCTTCTTTGTTTTCTAATGACCACACTCGAAAACTATTCTCGTCACGTAGCACACATGAGATTACTATGATTTTTTGCATGTGTAATTGTAAAAAATCAGTACCAATAACTTGACGACGTGACTGGAAAGCCATTTCTGCAATATCGGCAGACGAGAGCTCTAAATCAAGATTATGGAGTTTACGAAATCCTTCGGTATCAGGAACCGTCTCAATATCAAAAACTAGAATCGCAGTCATGTTAATTTACCTATATAGATTCTTAATTCTACTCACTGAGACAGTACAATTATTTAATATCAATTTCTTCAGATTATTAAGGATTCTATACCCACCTTAATAAGTTGATTTAAGCAAGAAATATTCCAGTAGAGAGGTAACGATCTCCACGGTCGCATGCAATAAAAACAATCACCGAATTTTCAGTCTCAGCAGAAATCTTCAATGCTCCTGCTAATGCGCCACCAGATGAAACTCCAGCAAAAATTCCTTCTTCACGTGCCAGACGTCGAGTAAAATTCTCTGCTTCTGCTTGAGAAGTCAGCATAATACGATCTACTCGCTTAGCATCATAAATCTTTGGCAAGTAAGCAATTGGCCATTTACGAATACCTGGAATTTGGGCGCCATCCTCTGGCTGCACGCCTATTATCTGAATTGCAGCATTCTTTTCCTTAAAATACTTAGAGCAGCCCATGATGGTGCCAGTGGTACCCATGCTACTTACAAAATGCGTGATTTTTCCTGCAGTATCGCGCCAAATCTCTGGCGCAGTTCCCTCATAGTGCGCCAGTGGATTATCAAAATTAGTAAATTGATTGAGAATAGTTCCAAGCCCTTTTTCACACATAGATTCAGCTATATCTCGTGCTTCTTCCATACCCCCTTCCTTAGGAGTTAATATAATCTGCGCACCAAATGCACCCATTGATTGCCGTCGCTCTATACTTAAATGCTCGGGCATTATCAGTATCATACGATAGCCCATCATCGCCGCTGCCATTGCCAAGGCTATGCCAGTATTGCCACTAGTAGCCTCGATTAAGGTATCTCCAGGTTTAATATCTCCACGTTCTTGTGCACGCAAGATCATTGAAATTGCAGGTCGATCTTTCACTGATCCAGCTGGATTATTACCTTCTAGTTTAGCCAGAATCACATTACTAGTTTCTCCAGGAAGGCGCTTGAGTTTGACCAAAGGAGTGTTACCGATAAAATTTTCAATAATCTTAAACATATTTAAAACACCTGTTCATAGGCTACTAAATAATCGGAATTTATCTAAATTACTTATCGTACTACTTTATTAGGCGCCTTGATGGGAATTGGGCGCTAAAACAACTACCTTTTCCGATTTCACTAACGATCTTTAATTCTGCTTGATGACGATTCAATGCATGTTTGACAATAGCCAGCCCCAAACCAGTGCCACCAGTTGCACGTGAGCGACTTAAATCCACTCGATAAAAACGTTCAGCTAGACGCGGGATATGCTCTGAACTAATACCAATACCGTTATCCTGCACGGAGAATACACCTCGTCCATCTCCGAGGATCTCCCATTTTAGAGTGACCGTCCCTTCATCAGGGGTATACTTGATAGCATTGGTAATAAGATTACTAAACACACTTCGTAATTCACTCTTACTTCCTAATAATTTGATGTCCGTATTTAGCTCTGAGTTGATATGATGACGTCCAGAATCTATAGATTCAGTCTCTTGATATATTTCTTTTAATAAATCGACCATATCAATAATTTCCTCGTGCACTTGGTTTCTGACATTCTCTAGCTGTGACAAAGTCAATAAATCTTCCAATAGACCCTTCATGCGATTTGCTTGTTCAGTCATCAGGACTACCGCCTGCTTATACATTTTAGAGTCTATCTCGTCTTCTTCTGAAAAAATCTCAAGAAAGCCGTAAATTACCGTCAACGGTGTACGCAACTCATGCGAAACATTAGCCACAAAATCCTGCCTCATAACTTCCATTTCCCGGAGACGAGTGACATCATGACTAATCAATAATTTCTGCTTATCACCGTAAGGTACTAATTGCAGTGAAAGAAGCAACCCATGATGACGAGATTGCTCCATTACTAGCGGTTCACTGTAATTTCTTGTTAGCAGATAATTAGCAAACTGCGGTTGACGCACTAAATAAGTAACTTGTTGGTAAGCATCCTGACTAAAATTAATACCGAAGTGCTGTTCGGCCATTTTATTAGACCATTCAATACGATTCTCTTCATCTAGGATTACAATGCCCTCCGGCATTGCTGCAGTCGCCCGTCTCAAACGCTCTAAGGCAGAGTTTAATTGTTCTTGATTTTGATCTTGATTACGTACGAGACGCGCCAGAAGTGAAAAAATACCTCCCCATGCGCCAGAGCTATTAGGTAAATTAGCCGTCCCATGTGCAAGAGATTTTAACCAAACTTCTAAGGCTATCAGATTGCTCAGGTGATAAGTATGCAGCAAGAGCAGAGTGGTACTATAAAATACTAAAGCTGTGATAACGTCCCATATTATCCAAAAAAATCCAGCAACAACCGTAAGAATAATAGTAGAAAAAAAACGTTCTAGAAGAGTAGGCACGACGTTGTTAAAAATAAAGAAGGTTAATTATCACTCTTATATTATTCCACATTTAATGACTTGTATTGATAGACATTCGATAACCAGATCCTCTTACCGTTTGCAGAATATCTTCCTTGTGAAAAACCTGTAATATCTTCCGCAATCTTCTAATATGCACATCAACAGTACGATCCTGAATAAACACATGATCTCCCCATACTTCATTGAGCAACTGTAAGCGTGTGTAAACTCTTTCAGGATGAGTCATAAAAAAATGTAACAATCGAAACTCTGTTGGGCCCACCTCTACATTCTGATCATCAATTGTGACACGGTGAGTGGTTGGATCGAGACTTAACCCCCTTATTTCTACTATATCGTTAACTAATTCTGGCGCGCGTCGTCGGAGTACTGCTTTGATTCTAGAAATTAACTCGCGTGGTGAAAAAGGCTTGGTAATGTAATCGTCCGCACCAGCCTCTAACCCTGAGACTATATCGCTCTCTGCAGAACGTGCGGTGAGAAGAATAATAGGAAGAATTTTAGTGCGCGAAACTCCTCGTAAAATTCTAATCAATTCGACACCATTTATTCCTGGCAACATTAAGTCGAGCAAGAGTAAGTCAGGCAAAATATCTTTAATTACCTTCATTGCTTGCTCTGCATCTTCCGCGAAAATAACAGTATGGCCAGCCCTTTTTAAACTGTGCCCAATTAATTCTTGAATTGCTAATTCATCTTCGACCACCAGTACTCTTGCTGATGTACTCATAAATTTTATTTTCTTAAAATAAACACTCTATCTAATCAATATCAGTATAAAACATTACGATGCTCTATTGGCAAGAAAAAACTAGTCTGAATCTAAACAACTTAATTTTTTCGATAAGTTATCTTTACGCAAAAAACTTTCTTGTAAAATGTCATAAATTAAGTGCAGTCCTTAAGTAATAGCCAGTAAAACTCATTTTGTTTTCCGCCACTTCCTCTGGCGTGCCCTCGGCAATAATGTGACCCCCATACTCACCACCTTCTGGACCAAGGTCAATAACCCAATCAGCGGTCTTAATTACATCAAGATTATGCTCTATAACCACTACAGTATTACCATTATCACGTAGCCGATGCAATACTTTCAACAATAAGTCAATATCTTGAAAATGTAAGCCAGTAGTCGGTTCATCTAACACATAGAGAGTGCGACCTGTATCGCGCTTTGAAAGCTCTAATGACAATTTCACTCTCTGAGCCTCTCCGCCGGAAAGTGTTGTTGCAGATTGTCCTATTTTAATATAGCCCAACCCCACTTCCAGCAATGTTTTTAACTTTCTCGCCACCACTGGAATTGAATTAAAAAACTTATATGCTTGCTCCACTGTCATGTGCAAAATTTCGTTAATATTTTTATCTTTATATAAAATTTCTAATGTCTCACGGTTATAACGTTTGCCATGACAAACATCACACGAAACATATATATCTGGCAGAAAATGCATTTCTACCTTGATTGCACCGTCCCCTTGACAAACTTCGCAACGTCCACCTTTAACATTGAAAGAGAATCGTCCTGGACCATAACCACGTTCACGCGCTTGGGGTGTATCAGAAAACAATTCACGAATTGGTGTAAATAATCCAGTATAGGTAGCCGGATTAGAACGAGGAGTGCGTCCGATAGGACTCTGATCCATGTTAATGACTTTATCAAAAAAAGCCAATCCGTCTAAATTTCTATAGGGTGAAGGTTCCGCATTACTGCCATAGAGATGTCGCGCCATGGCATTATACAAAGTGTTATTAATAAGGGTGGATTTACCTGAACCAGATACGCCGGTAACACATACAAATAAGCCTACTGGTAAGCTAAAGGTGACATTTTTTAGATTATTACCAGAGGCTCCTTCAATTACCAACCAACGATTATTTTTTGGTTTCGTACGTCTTTCTGGTAACGCAATAATTAACTTTCCAGAAAGATATTTACCTGTGAGCGAATCTAAATCTTTTTTAATAATTTCGGGCGCACCCTGAGCGACAATTGATCCACCGTGTTCGCCTGCGCCAGGACCCATATCAACTACATAATCAGCCGCAAGTATAGCATCTTGATCATGCTCAACTACAATTACACTGTTACCAAGATCGCGTAAATTTTTGAGAGTTTCCAAAAGTCGTCCATTATCCCGCTGATGCAAACCAATGGAAGGCTCATCTAGCACATACATCACACCAGTCAGTCCAGACCCGATCTGACTAGCAAGACGAATGCGTTGAGATTCTCCGCCAGATAGCGTATCAGCAGACCTATCTAGCGATAAATAATCAAGCCCAACATTGTTAAGAAACAGTAAACGGCCAGAAATCTCTTTTACAATTCTTTCCGCAATAACATGTTTATTTCCAATCAGCCTCATTTGATCAAAAAATTTCTGAGCTTCTTTTAAAGATAATGCATTAATTTCGTAAATGGCTCGCCCTCCTACCTGCACGTGACGAGCTTCACGACATAAACGAGTGCCGCTACATGCAGAACAAGACTGGGAATTCAAGTATTTTCCCAGTTCCTCACGCACCGCTAATGAGTCCGTCTCTTTATAACGTCGCTCCAAGTTAGGAATAATACCTTCGAAAATATGCTCTCTATGATTTTTAGATCCACTCTCATTTAGATACAAAAATAAAATTTTCTCTTTCTCAGATCCTCTTAGAATAATTTGTTGAATATCTGTAGAGAGTTCTTCAAATGGAATCTCCAAATCAAAATTATAGTGTCTTGAAAGACTTACTAACATATGAAAATAAAATTGATTGCGCTGATCCCATCCCTTAATCGCCCCAGAGGCCAATGACAGATGAGGAAAAGCAACAATGCGCTTAGAATCAAAAAATGTTACCTGTCCAAGACCGTCACATTTAGGACAGGCTCCCATCGGACTATTAAAGGAAAATAATCTTGGTTCTAGTTCTGGTAATGAATAACTGCATATTGGACAACTAAATTTAGCGGAAAATAGATGCATATGGCCAGAATCCACCTCCATTACTAGGGCTCGTCCGTCAGCGTGACGTAGCGCGGTTTCAAATGATTCCGCTAATCGTTGTTTAAGATCAGAAGAGACTTTTAGCCTGTCTATCACCACCTCTACTATATGTTTTTTATTTTTCTGTAGTTTCGGCAATGCGTCGATTGCATATACTTTCCCATCTATCCTTAAGCGCATAAAACCTTGTGCACGTAACTCATCAAATAAATCCGCCTGCTCTCCTTTGCGATCTATTATCAGGGGAGAAAGAATCATTAATCGAGTGTCTACTGGTAATTGGAGCACGTAATCTACCATTTGTGAAACGCTCTGTGCCGTCAATGTAGTGCCATGATCAGGACATTGCGGATCTCCTGCACGTGCAAATAATAAACGCATGTAATCATGGATCTCCGTGACAGTGCCAACGGTAGAGCGTGGATTATGCGAAGTGGCTCTTTGTTCAATAGCAATAGCTGGGGAGAGACCCTCTATTAAATCTACATCTGGTTTCTCCATCAATTGCAGAAATTGTCTTGCATATGTAGAAAGTGACTCTACATAACGGCGCTGACCTTCTGCGTAAAGTGTGTCAAATGCAAGCGAAGATTTACCGGATCCAGATAAACCGGTAATTACGATCAACTTATTGCGCGGAAGATCGAGATTGATATTTTTTAGATTGTGGGTACGTGCACCACGAATTTTGATAAATTCCATTGACTACCTAAGAACTGGACAACCTGCTACTATACTAAAAATTTTAATAAATTCCCAATTTTATCGATGCCCACCCCATCCTCTCCTGAAAAAATGTCTTCAATAGAGCTTAGAGCCACTGCTGGCTTGGCAAGCATCTATGGATTGCGAATGCTGGGAATGTTTATTATTTTGCCTGTATTTGCGTTTTATGCTGAGCATTTGCCTGGTGGCGATAATTACACACTAGTCGGTATTGCACTTGGTGCATACGGACTCACCCAAGCAATACTACAAATTCCCTTTGGATGGTTGTCCGATCGCATTGGACGTAAACCAGTTATTTGTATTGGATTAATTCTATTTGGCATCGGCAGCTTTGTTGCCGCTTCCGCCACTGATATTTACTGGGTAATTTTTGGTCGCGTTATCCAAGGTTCTGGAGCAATCTCTGCCGCAGTGATGGCGCTTGCTGCCGATCTTACTCGTGAAGAACAGCGCACCAAATCAATGGCCGCAATTGGTATGACTATTGGCATTACTTTTGCTTTCTCCCTAATCATTGCCCCCACATTAAATCACTTAATCGGCGTACCAGGAATTTTTGTTATGACAGGTGTGCTTGCATTATTAGCCTTAATAGTAATTTATAAAGTTATTCCAGATCCTCTAATCAGTCATTTCCATTCCGATACCGAGACATCTGGAAAGAGATTTCACAATGTACTGCGTGACCCTGAATTATTACGTCTGAATTTTGGTGTGTTCACGCTTCACGCAACACTCATGGCATTGTGGTTAGTAATCCCCCTATCACTACGCAACGCTGGACTGGCAATAGATCATCATTGGCAGATCTACTTACCAGTATTAATACTGTCCATGGCATTAATTATTCCGGCTATTATTTATGCAGAAAAGAAGGCTAAACTCAAACCGGTATTTGTTTCAGCTGTAGCGGTATTAATGGTGGCTCAATTATTGCTGGCGTTGATGCTAGATTCCTTATGGGGAATAGCAGTAGCATTATTAGTATTCTTTGCTGCATTTAATTTATTAGAAGCTAGTTTGCCATCGCTCATTTCCAAGATTGCTCCAGTAGGTATGAAAGGTACTGCCATTGGGGTTTATAGCAGTATTCAATTTCTCGGTTCCTTTGTTGGCGCAACCACAGGGGGCTATTTATACGGAAATTATGGCGGCCCTGCACTATTTATATTCTGCGGTACTCTGTTAGCATTATGGCTATGGTTAGCTGCAACCATGAAAACACCGGCTGCTGTACGCACCAAGATGTATCCCGTACAAAAAATTAATACCAACAGAGCTAACGAATTATCGTGTGAATTAGCAGCTTTAACGGGTGTACATGAGGCTTTGGTAATGGCAAATGAAGGGGTGGCTTATCTAAAAGTAGACTTAAATGGTTTTGACGAGAAACAGGTTATTCAATTACTAAAGGGGGAAATGTAAATGGCATCAATTAATAAAGTCATACTTATCGGCAACCTTGGCAAAGATCCTGAAACTCGTTACATGCCAAATGGCGAAGCTGTGACTAATATTACTTTGGCAACCACAGAAACCTGGAAAGATAAAAATGGTGAAAAACAAGAGAAAACTGAATGGCATCGTGTCACTTTTTATCGGAAACTTGCTGAAATTGCAGGTGAATATCTAAAGAAAGGTCGGCCAGTATACGTTGAGGGAAGACTAGAAACCCGTAAATGGCTTGATAAAGCGGGTGTTGAGCGTTACACCACCGAGATTATTGCTAGCGATATGAAAATGTTAGGCAACAAGCCAGGTGCCTCTAGCTTCGAAACAGAAGAAAAAGACAATGACACAATAGCACCTAAAAGCAAACCCGTTACCAAAAGTAATAGTGGGTTTGATGACATGGATGACGATATACCATTTTGAGATATACCTAGTTTAAATATGTAAATATTAACCCAGCAAGCTTGAAGTTTGCTGGGTTAATATTTATTCACAATCACTTAATAATTTACTAGAAATTAAATACCGCCGAGATGCGCACCGATTTACCTTAAACTGATTATTGCTGTGTATGGGCTGAAGAGAATGTGCTGCCGTTTATGCAAGGCATAAGAACCTTAATGCTTAGGCAATTTTCCGTAATGTCTGTAGCGGTGGTCTTGTGAGAGCGCCTCTAGTTCCAATTAACCCCACCACAACTACACCTATACCACCAAAGAGCAGGCCTGCTAAAAATACCCATGGATTAAAGGTGTAAGGCATGTTTAGCGCATACTTGCCAACAATATAATTTAACGAACTTGCTCCTATTGCGGCAAGCAACCCAGCCAATCCACCAAGTATCGCAAACTCTATTACCCAGACCCTAACTAATTGTCTGCGATTTGCCCCCAGAACGCGAAATATTGCGGCTTCATAGACACGTTCATCGTGAGTGGTGACAATCGCTGCATATAACACAGCAAGCCCAGAAAGTAGAGTAAATAAAAAAACAAATTCAATTGCTTTGGTCACTTGCTCCATAATTTTCTGTACTTGTGCAATGATAGCTTCTACATCTATTACTAAAAAATTAGGAAAATTCTTAACTAATTTATTAATGACAGTTAACTGTTCTTTTTGCAAATAAAGACTGGTGATGTAAGTTGCCGGGTACTGTTTCAGAATACTCGGCGGCGTAACTACAAAGAAATTAACGCGAAATGAATCCCAATTTACTTTACGTAAACTAGTTACGGTAACAGAAAGAATTTGGCCTGCTATTTCATAGGTTAATACATCGCCTAAGTGAATGCCTATTGTTTTCGCAACACCTTCTTCTATTGACACCACTGCCTCTCCTATACCTCCGTTTTCCCACCAATGGCCTGCAATGATCTTATTATCACTTCGAATTTCTTCTGCCCACGATAAGTTAAATTCACGCTCTATCAATCTCTTAGCTCGCGTATCAAAATAATTTTCTGATAATACGATTTTATTATTAATAGAAATTAAGCGGCCCCGCACCATTGGAAAAACAGTTGGTGACAAGATTTCATTCTGCTCAAAAAAATTTTCTAGTGGCCGTAATTGATCTGTTTGAATATTTACTAAAAAATAATTTGGTGTATCTGATGGTAAACCGGCCCGCCAATCTTGTAAGAAATTATTCTGAATTAACGTTAAAGTTAATAAAGCCATTATTCCCAATCCTATTGCTATTATTTGCACTACATTAATAGCGGTACGTCTTAAGATACTTGCTAGTCCGTAATGCCACACTCCTCGAGTTTGGCCAAGTAAACTTGAAAGAATTTTGATCATTAAAAAACCAAAAAAACCAAAAACTACTACCGCAAGGATGAATGTGCTCATAACAGAAATACCGAGCTGAGCGTCTCCAGCCTGCCATAAAAATAATACTAGTAATGTTACCAATCCTGTAGCATAACCCGCCAGACTACCGGTATTCTGCGAACCAATATCTCGATGCAATACGCGCAGCGCTGGCACACTTTTTAAATTTAGTAGTGGCGGTAACGCAAAGCCTAGTAGTATCGCCATACCAAATAATAATCCATGTATAGCCGGCAATAAACTGGGCGGCGGTATCTCTACCTCTGCTATTGTAGAGAGCCAGTACGTCAATACTTCCTGTGAAATTAGACCAAGTACACACCCAATTGAACTAGCCGCTATTCCAAACATAATAAAATAATATAGATATAACTTTAGTATTTTTTTCTGACTAGTGCCTAAACAACGCATCACGGCACAGGTATCGAGATGGCGCAGAATGAATTGACGAACTGCAAGTGCAATTGCTACTGTTGCGAGAACTACGCTCGCCATAGCGGCTAGACTAAGAAATTTCTCCGCCCGCTCTAATACCGTTTTAATTTCAGGTCGAGCGTCACGAATATCCTCAATTCTTTCTCCAAGCACTAGACGTGCCTGTGCCCAACTCTTAAAAGATTTAACTAATCCGGCATCACCTGCGATTAAAAGACGATATGTAACACGACTCCCCTGTTTTATTAGATTGGTTGCAGGTAAATCAACTGCATTAATTAATAAACGCGGGGCAAGGCTAATAAAACCAATAGAATGATCCGGTTCTTGAGTTATTAACGCAGTCACAGTTAATTTTGTTGCGCCCACTTCAATTGTGTCACCTTGTTTAAGAGTAAGGCGATTTGCGAGTTTATCATCCACCCATACTGAGCCGGATGATGGAATTGCATTGGGAATATAATCTGCTCTAGGAGATGATACATTACTGATATTATCTGAAATTCTTAACTCGCCGCGCAAAGGATAGTCTGTGGCTACTGCTTTAATTTCTGTTAATAGGCTATTTTCTCCTTTCGCTACCATGCTAGGAAATTTCAGTGCATTGGAGACGACTAATCCAAGTCGTAATGCTTCATCCGTATAATGTTGGGAAATCTGATGGTCTGAAACAATAATTAAGTCTGCACCAAGCAATTGATTGCCTTGACGAGAAAGTGTCAATTGCACTCTATCAACAAAAAATCCTACCGTGGCGATTCCGCCCACTGCAATGACTAATGCAAATAGCAATAAGTTTAACTCACCTGCACGCCAATCACAGACAAGCATGCGGAAAGAAATTCTGGGAAGATTCATAAAAATTTATTTATTTAAAATAGATTTAATCAATACATTCATCTAATTTATTATTTCTCCTCCTGCCAATCTCACTCGCTGCGTACAACGACTAGAGATCGCCTCGTCATGAGTTACCAATAACAACGTTGCTCCACGCTCACGATTAAGCTCAAACATAAGATTAATAATGTGCGCTCCGGTAACAGAATCCAAATTGCCAGTAGGCTCATCGGCTAAAAATAATTTTGGCTGAGTAACAAAAGCACGTGCAATAGCTACGCGCTGTTGTTCACCACCGGAGAGTTGTTTTGGATAGTGTTTTAGACGCATTCCTAACCCAACTCGCCCAAGTAAATCTAGCGCAGTGGTTCGTGCATTACTACTACCTAATAACTCTAGCGGTAGCATTACATTCTCGATCGCGGTTAATGCCGGGAGCAGCTGAAATGATTGAAAAATAAAACCTAATATACGTCCGCGTATAGCTGCACGCTCATCTTCATTCAATGAAAAAATATTCACTCCATCTAAATAAACTGTACCACTGGATGGTGTATCTAATCCTGCTAATAATCCTAACAATGTAGATTTACCGGAACCAGAGGCACCCAAAATAGCAACAGTCTCACCTGCATTAATAACTAAGTTAATATCTTGTAAAATGATTAGTTGCGTATCGCCAGTCCTAACTTTTTTATTTAAAGAAACGGCTCGCACAATGGGCTGTATAATAGGATCAACCGCCATGAAAAATCTTCTCTTTCTCTTAAGTATTTCATTAGGTGTTGTGCTTAGTTCCTCGTCCACTGGTACAGACACAACCGCTTTGTTAAAAACCGCTACCACTGTCATGGTATTTGGGGACAGTTTATCATCTAGTTACGGCATTCCTTCCGAAGCTGGATGGGTAAATCTGTTAAAAAAACGACTACAAATACAATCGTCCAGTTATCAAGTAATAAATGCCAGTGTTAGCGGTGAAACTACACTAGGCGGCCGCAACAATATCGAACAAGCACTCAAAAACCACCGGCCCAATATTGTTATTATAGAACTTGGTGCTAATGATGGACTACGCGGTCTATCTACTAAATCTGCTTACGAAAATTTAGAAAGCATTATCAAAGTCTGTCAACGAAATCAAATCACCGTGCTCTTGGTAGGTATGCGTCTACCGCCTAATTATGGCATAACATATACAAAACAATTTCAGGATATCTATCTACAATTAGCGAAATATCATCGGCTCAGGTTGGTGCCGTTTTTGCTAGAGAATTTTGGTGATAAACCGGAATACTTCCAAGAAGATGGATTGCACCCAAACACACAGGCACAAGAAAAAATATTAGAGAATGTGTGGAAAGAATTGCACCTATTAATTTAACTTAATTAACTACTATTATTAGACTGAAGCATGATCAAATAGTTCAATAAGATTAGAGATTTTTTACAGTCTAACTTTCTTCAAGATATCAATCCAAGAAAGCTGGATTTAGGGTGCATTTTCTTGACTAAATACCCATTTTCCTTTAAATTATAGCGTCTTTTCACTTTATAGCAGTCAATGTAAATGAGCTACATAAATATGATCTCTGGTCTTGTTGATTTGCCTTGGTGGGGCTATGTTCTAGTAACTCTGATGTTAACCCATATCACCATTGCCAGCATTACCATCTATCTTCATCGTCACCAAGCTCATCGGGCATTAGAATTACACCCCCTTGCTAGTCATTTCTTTCGCCTATGGCTCTGGCTTACCACTGGAATGATAACCAAAGAATGGACGGCAATACATCGCAAACATCATGCAAAATGTGAGACCCTTGATGATCCCCATAGTCCGCAAATTTTAGGCATAGGAAGGCTATTAAAGGAAGGATCAGAGCTATACCGAAAAGAAGCTAAAAATTTAGAGACTCTTACAAGATATGGTCATGGTACGCCGGATGACTGGTTAGAACGTAATATCTATAGTAAACATAGCGCCAAGGGTGTTACGCTAACATTGATTATCGATCTCATTTTGTTTGGTCCCATTGGACTTACTATTTGGGCTATTCAGATGATCTGGTCACCGATTATGGCTGCAGGTATCGTTAACGGTGTTGGTCACTACTGGGGGTATCGCAACTTCCAAGCAGAGGATGCTAGCCGCAATATCGTTCCATGGGGCATCCTCATTGGAGGAGAAGAATTGCATAACAACCATCATGCTTACGCTACCTCTGCACGATTATCTAATAAATGGTATGAATTCGATATTGGCTGGATGTACATATGCATTCTTAAGTTAATAGGGCTCGCCAAAGTAAAAAAAGTGGCTCCCAAACTACGTTTTAATATGGCCAAAACTAAGTGTGATCTTGATACATTACACGCCGTCATTTCTCACCGTTATGAAGTACTTGCAAAATATGCTAAATCTCTTAAGCATGCGCTTGCCAAAGAAACTAGTCACTTAAGCGAGGCGCTGATACATCATGGTATAGATCGCTCCACTATTAAACGTTGGGTATTGGCTGATTCCAAAACCTTACAAGCACATGAACGTACCCAGTTAAGCTTGGTGTTAAATAAAACCAAAGCGCTTGACAAAATGTACTGTATGAGAGAGGAATTAATGTCGGTGTGGCAACGATCTTCTGCATCAGGAGATGAATTAGTCAAACAATTAGAAGACTGGTGTCACCGTGCAGAAGAAAGTGGTATAGAAGCACTGGAGAAATTCTCTCGCAGACTCCGTTGCTATGCTTAACAAATCAAGAATTAACACCAGAAGAACGCTACTTAAGTTTAGTTTCTTTATACTTAACATGCTTACGTGCCACCGGATCAAATTTTGAAATTTCTATTTTTTCTGGGGTGGTACGTTTATTCTTAGTAGTGGTATAAAAATGGCCGGTTCCGGCAGAAGACTCTAGTTTTATTTTCTCACGCATAATAATAAAATTCCTAACTTCTTAAAATTGAAAATTATCTACAGTTGCTAATGGTTTAGATCTTGTCGCCGCGAGCTCGCATACCGGCTAACACCACATCGATGCCATTTTTATCTATAGTACGTAATGCTGCGTTAGATAAACGCAAGCTGATCCAACGCTTCTCGCTCTCAACCCAAAATTTACGATGTTGCAAGTTTGGTAAGAAACGTCGCTTAGTTTTATTGTTAGCATGAGAAACATGATTCCCAGTCATGGGTTTCTTGCCAGTAACTTCACATACTCGTGCCATGATCATGCGCTCCAGAATTCACAAAGTGCCCTTATTATACCCTACTTCTGCGCACTCTCTCAAATCAAATTAGCTTGGATTCAGTGAATGGCTGAATATACGCACCAACTCTCAAAAAAGAGGAATCAAAATTTCTGTAACATCAAGTACGAATGATTTTCCTTGTATGTGTTTGTAGGTAAATAATAACGAGTCGACCTAGTAAGAACTGACTAAGAATGTTATTCTGAACCTTAAAAATATTAATCATCATATTTCTCTAGAACTTATGTCACAGATATCTTGACTCGAAATAATCGGAGAAAATAAATTCTTTAAAGAAGATTGAACTCTTGCTCCTGCATCAAACGACTCAAGATAATAATGACTAATATCCCTTTAAGCAATTCGAAACGTTTACTACTCGGTTTGACTGGCAGTGTAGCGGCCTACAAGACAGCTGAGTTGTCACGTCTTCTGATACAAGATGGTCTGAATGTACAAATAGTCATGACTGAATCGGCTTGTCATTTTATCGGGCCTGTCACACTACAGGCATTAACAGGCAAACCGGTTTTTGTTGAGTTATGGGATGCCCGTATTAAGAATAACATGGCACATATTGATCTTGTGCGTAATACAGATGCTATCTTAATTGCCCCTGCCAGTGCTAATTTCATCTCTAAGATTGCTCATGGCCTTGCTGATGACCTGCTCTCGACACTGTGCTTAACAAGAGATTGCCCATTGTTAGTTGTTCCAGCTATGAATCGACAGATGTGGGAAAATCCTGCTACTCAGCGAAATTTAGCTACTCTAAAAAATGATGGTGTGATAATACTCGGGCCCGCTTATGGGGATCAGGCTTGTGGTGAAACCGGAGTGGGCCGCATGCTAGAAGCACAAGAATTAGCCAGAGCAATACAAAGTTTCTTTCAGCCTAAGCCGCTGGAAAACAGATGCGTTCTTATTACTGCTGGACCAACCTACGAGGCTATCGATGCGGTTCGTGGTATTACAAATTTAAGTTCTGGAAAAATGGGTTATGCAATGGCTTGTGCTGCAGTCGAAGCAGGTGCGCAAGTTACCCTTATTTCCGGCCCAGTATCCCTAGAAACTCTTTCTGTAGTTAAGCTCATTAAAACAGTAAGTGCGCGAGATATGTTGGCAGCCGTGAAGGATGAGATAAAAAACACCGATATCTTTATAAGTATCGCAGCTGTAGCAGATTATCGTTCTGCCGAAATTAACAAACAGAAAATTAAAAGAGCTACTGACAACATCGTCCTGGAATTCATTCCTAATTTTGATATCTTGGGGTATGTAACGGACCTCCCTGCACCTCCATTCTGTGTGGGATTTTCTGCAGAGACAGAGAATCTTGAGGAAAATGCACGGACTAAAAGACATAAGAAAAAATTACCTCTAATTGTCGCCAATTTGGCCCAAGATGCTATTGGCTCGAATGATAGTGAGCTGCTCTTACTTGATGATATGGGCACGCATTTTTTATCCAAAGCCACAAAAATAGAACAGGCACGACGCCTAATAAAACATATTGTACCGTTATATAATTCACACTATCTTAAACTACTTAATCATGAAAATTGACATTAAAATTCTTGATCTGCGTCTCAAGGATGAAGCCCCGAGATATGCTACGCGTGGGTCAGCCGGATTAGATCTGCGTGCCTGTATTGATTGCCCAATGATCATAAATCCGGGAACAGTAAACCTAATTCCTACTGGTATTGCCATCCATCTGGCTAATAAAAACTTTGCTGCAATAATATTACCGCGCTCTGGATTAGGTCATAAACACGGGATTGTTCTAGGTAATCTAGTGGGATTAATTGATTCTGATTATCAGGGACAAATACTCATATCCTGTTGGAATCGTAGTCAAACGGCATTCGTGCTAAATCCGCTTGAACGGATTGCGCAATTAGTAGTGCTACCAATAGTACAAATAGACTTTAATTTAGTAGACACTTTTGATGAGAGTCATCGGGGCGAAAAAGGATTTGGCAGCACCGGAAAAGACTAAAATATGATGCGCTTTCTTCTGATTATTGTTATTTCCATTCTATCAATCCCCGCCAGTGCTGAAACGCCACTAATCGATCTTAAGATTTCTAGTCACACACTTTCTGTTGAAGTTTCTTATACCAAAGCATCCAGAGAACGGGGGTTGATGTATCGCAAATCAATGAAAAAAAATAATGGAATGCTCTTTGTTTTTCCAGAAGTTGGCTATCACAATATTTGGATGCTCAATACTAGCATTCCATTAAGCGTTGCTTTTCTTGATAAGAATGGTGTAATTCTCAACATTACCAATATGATTCCTCATACTCAAACAATTCATAGTCCAAATAGTCCGGCCAAATACGTAATTGAAACAAATCTTGGTTGGTTTGAAACAAAAAAAATAAAACCTGGCCATCAGGTTGCTTGGTTGAAAGAGATACCAACTGCAGAATAATTAATATATACCGTTAATGTCCTTATTCTGACTCACCGTATTCCTGGAAGCATTCCTTTTAGTCCGCGCATCATCTTTGCCATACCACCCTTATTCATTTTCTTCATCATTCTCTGCGTCTGCTCAAATTGCACTAATAGGCGATTTACCTCTTGTACTGTAACGCCTGAGCCGGCAGCTATACGACGCTTTCTTGAGGCTTTAAGTACTTCTGGTTTGGCTCGTTCTTGTAGAGTCATAGAATTAATGATGCCTTCGGTACGGCCTATAACCCTATCATCCATTTTTATGTTTTGGGCCGCTTGGCTAAATTGCGCAGGTAATTTGCTTATTAAAGCACTCATGCCTCCCATATTTCTCATTTGCTGAAACTGCATCTTAAAATCATCTAAATCAAAATTCTTACCAGATTTAATTTTTATTGCTAACTTCTCAGCTTCATCTCGATCAATGTTACGCTGAGACTCTTCAATTAACCCTAAAACATCACCCATACCAAGAATACGTGAGGCCATGCGGTCAGGATAAAATACCTCTAGTCCTGTTAATTTTTCAGCCAAACCAACAAATTTAATTGGCTTACCCGTCATGTATTGCACTGAAAGTGCCGAGCCACCGCGTGCATCGCCATCAAGCTTGGTAAGAATGATGCCGGTCAGAGGTAGTGCTTCAGCAAACACTTTGGCAATGTTAACCGCATCCTGCCCCTGCATTGAATCAACCACGAACAAGGTTTCTATAGGTTTAAGTAGTGTCTCTAATTTACTAATTTCATCCATCATGACTTTGTCTACAGACAATCTCCCGGCGGTATCTACAATCATGACCTCGTGGTGGTGTCGGCGAGCAAAATCTAATGCAGCAACGGCAATTTCTTGCGGCGACTGTCCCAACTGTACCGGAAAAAAATCTGTATCAATCTGCTTGGCCAATACTTCTAATTGATGAATTGCTGCTGGACGGTAAATATCACAAGAGACTAATAACACTTTTTTCTTCTTCTGCTCCATTAACCATTTTGCTAATTTAGCGCTAGTAGTGGTCTTGCCGGCACCTTGCAAACCTGCCATAAGTATTACTGCAGGCGGTGTGGTAGCAAGATTAATCTCAGATTTTTCTCCACCCATGATCACAATCAACTCACGATGCACAACACCTACTAAAGCATGCCCTGGAGAGAGACTGCCTATCACCTCTTGACCAATCGCTTTTTGCTTAACGCGTTCCATAAATTCTTTAATCACAGGTAAGGCAACATCGGCTTCCAATAAAGCTGTGCGGACCTCGCGCAACGTTTCCTGGATATTGATTTCAGTCAGTCTTGTTTCGCCCCGCAAAGTTTTTATGACACGGGAAAGTCGACTTGTAAGATTGTCAAACATGTTAAATACCTCTCAAGAAAAATTGGTGTAGACTATACTTAATACTTTTATTCTGATTTGTAATATCAATGTTTAGTAATTTAATTTATTTCTCTGCCGTCCTGTTTTATGGACTGATTGGTTGGTATTTTTGGCGCGCCAAATGGAATGCGCCAGAAATGCCTGCAAGGGGAATCATTGTATCCTCTGATTGGGTAAGTTACTTAATTTTTGTACCACTTATACTGCATGGTTACACGCTTCATCAATCTATATTTGTTAATGCGGGGCTAAGCTTTGGTGTGGGGAATGCGATTTCTTCCATAGTATGGCTAACTGCTTTGATTTATTGGATATCTGGTTTTTTCTATCGTCTAGAAGGACTGCAAGCTTTGTTTTCACCGATTGCGGCAGTGGCGGTACTGTTGCCACTAGCATCCCCCTCATTACATCCTTTAGCAAATACAGAATCTCCTGCATTCAAAGCACATATCTTAGTTGCCATGATGGCTTATAGTCTCCTAACCATTGCCGCACTACATGCTTTTCTGATGGCGGTAGCAGAAAATCGCATCCATCATCCAACTATGCCGTCTGCCCTGGCTAATTTGCCACCGCTTTTAACTATGGAGAAATTATTATTTCGTATTATCTGGATAGGTTTTACTTTACTTACACTAACACTTATTAGCGGAGCAATATTCTCTGAAGAAGTATTCGGTCAGCCGCTAAAATTTACCCATAAAACCTTATTCGGTTTACTCTCTTGGAGTATATTTGCCGGTCTACTTACGGGTAGAAAATTTCATGGTTGGCGCGGACGCATTGCTGTCCGCTGGACACTCGCTGGATTTGTTATCTTATTACTAGCCTATCTTGGTAGTAAATTTGTGCTAGAAATAATTCTACAGCGCTAACATGCTCTGAGATAAAATTAACTGATACCAAATTTCTAGAACTCTATACTTATTAGATTCTTGACAAAAAATCTCCCTCCTTCGATACTGAATTCCCTGCATTAATATAAAGGCATTTCTTGGAAGACATTCCGCTATACGTACTACTTGCTGTATTAATTGCTTTATTAATTATATCTGCACTCTTCTCGCTCTCAGAAACCAGCATGATGGCGGTCAATCGTCATAGATTAAAATATCTTGAAACACAAGGGCATCATGGTGCCCATCTCACAATTCAGTTACTGGCAAAAACTGATAGGTTGCTAGGGGTAATCTTACTTGGCAATAATCTAGTGAATAGCGCTGCTGCAACGCTAGTGGCGATTATTATTTCTATTTCCTTTGATCATAGTGATCTGGCCTTATTTATCGGTACGCTATGCGTAACCTTTGTTATCCTGATATTTAGTGAAATCACACCAAAAATAATTGCCGCTACTTATCCAGAGCCTATCGCGCTAGCTTCAAGCTATCTATTAACACCATTATTAAAACTCTTTTATCCCATAGTATGGTTCATCAATTTGTTTGTACAAGCGTTACTCTTTGTGCTGCAACTACAGCCTAAGGAGAATAATCTTGCTCATAGAATCAATCCGGAAGAGCTCAGGGCGCTTGTACTTGAGGCCGGGCACTTTATCCAGAAAAGTCACCAGAGCATTTTGCTTAATTTACTTGATCTCGAGACTATATCGGTAAACGATGTAATGTTGCCACGCGGAAAAATAGAAGCCATAGATTTAGATAATGGTGATGAAATTCAAAACCAACTTCTTACTTGTCGACACACTCGTCTGCCAATATACCGAGGGACTCTAAATAATATAATTGGAATAGTTCATGTACGTAAAGTACTGAATCAAATGGGTAGTGGAAAAATTACATCTTCTAAATTAGAAGAAATTATGCATAAACCTCATTTTATTTTGTCTGGAACCCTCCTGTTATCACAATTACAATTATTCCAAGAGAATCAAGAACGCTTTGGGCTAATAGTGGATGAATACGGTAAATGGATGGGAATCATAACGTTAGAAGATATTCTTAGAGAAATTATTGGTGAATTTACTACACAATTACCATCACAAGCAGATTCATCTATAAAACAAGAGGATGGCAGCGTCCTAGTTGATGGCAGCACTCTATTACGCGATCTCAATCGTAAACTTGGATTAAAATTTTCTCTACGTGGCCCAAAAACTCTAAATGGATTAATTATTAACCATTTCCAAGATACTCCTAACGCAGGTACTAACTGCAAGATTTCTGGTTACCCAATGGAGATTATTCGAACGCAAGATCTGGCTATAAAAATAGTTAAAATTTTTCTTACTAAAACCTAAGTAAACAGCATCTACAGATTCTTCATATACACCTTGAGGCATGATGCATTCGTACGCAATTTGCTCTGAATTAACTAATCAACAAGCTATTAAGGGAGCCATTATTTTAAGTAGATTAAATTTATGTCTCTAATAATAGGCCTGACTGGAGGGATTGGTAGCGGCAAAACAAGTGCCGCGAGATTCTTTTACGCACTTGGTGCCGGAATTATTGATACAGATGAGATCGCGCGCACTCTTACAGATTCACATGGCGTGGCTATCAGAGATATACGGCAAACTTTTGGCCAAGACTTTATTACCCAAGATGGGGCGTTAGACAGGAAAAAAATGAGGGACTTAGTATTCTCTGATAATCTTTCGCGATGGAAACTTGAAAAAATTCTTCACCCTCTCATTTACAAAGAAGTAGTCCGTCATCAGACATTTATCTTGTCACCGTATACGCTGATAGTCTTACCATTACTGTTTGAAACAAGCAATTATTTTAATATGATTCAAAGAGTTTTGGTCATTGATTGTGATGAAAGGCAGCAGGTTGAGCGAGCCATTAAACGTGATAGCCTGAATGAACAAGAAGTACGTGCCATTATGTCTACCCAAATTTCACGCTTAGAGCGTCTACAAAGAGCACATGACACTCTTATTAATGACATGGATATACAGAATTTAAAAGAGCAAGTAGAAATTTTTCACAGGAAATATCTTTCTTTGTCGCATAAAAATTAGACGACGCATTATCACTAATTTTATTTTTATTTAATTGTTATATTCGCTTGCTATAATAGCTTGTGAATTGTAGTCAATAGATTTGTGTTGTTTTCTGGGTACTGTAAAATTATGATTCTCTACGAACACCCTCTTACGGAACGCATTCGCGTTCTATTACGCCTTGAAGCTCTATTCAATAGGGTGACACTATCTTCGGCTAAAGATGACGACATCGATCATCACGTTGCACTTTTTACTCTATTTGAGATTTTGGATATCGTCAGTCGTATTGATATAAAATCTGACTTAATCAGGGAATTGGAACGGAAGAAAAAAACATTAGAGTCTTTATACGGAAACCCAGAAATTGATGAAGAGACTCTTAATCAGACTATAAGCAACATTCAAACTATCTCCAGTAACATGTTGATTATGCATGGAAAAATAGGGGAATATCTGCGTGAAAATGAGTGGCTAATGGCCATCAAAAATCGCATTTATACACCTGGTGGCACATTCGGATTTGACCTACCCTCTTATCACTACTGGCTAAATATGGACTCTACTCTACGTCGTGAGAATATTGATAAATGGCTTAAACCTCTGCTACCAATTCAAGCTGGGGTCTCTATCGTTTTGCGATTATTAAGAAGTAACGGGAAAGTTACTAATGAAGTTGCTGTTCTAGGTGTACTTCATAAAACGGGATGGGGATCTTCTGCAGTCCACTTGTTACAAATAGAAATAATTGATAATTTCCCTTGCACTCCATTAATCAGCGCTAATAAATATGCTCTTAATATTCGATTTATGCTCTTTAATCAAGAGGAAAGACCCTTACCGTGTGAAGAAAAAATAAATTTTACATTAACTAGATGCAGTTACTAATTAACGAATATCTCGACTGCACAAACTCTTGTATTTAGATGCCTCCTGATTTTCTATGAAAGAAATTACCGTTAACTGTCCGCAATGTAAAAAAACTGTTATTCCAGATACCGCTGACTGTTATCTTCCATTTTGCTCCGAGCACTGCAAAATGATTGATCTAGGGAAGTGGGTCACTGAGTTATATCGTATTCCGGAAGTAGAGAAAATTGAGGATAAGAGGAAGGGGAATTAATAAATTTAAAATACATGGTGCTCAATATCTCGGCCGCACATCCATTAATATTTTTATATTGTACCTCGCATCATCGCGATACCGTGACTGCCATGTTCAAAAGCTGTGGCTAGATCTTCTTGATGCAAACCCCCTAAAGCATAAACTGGGAGGGCATAATCACGAATTAACTTTGCAAATCTCTGCCAACCAAGCGTAGCAGAATTAGGATGACTTAACGTAGGCAGTACTGGTCCAAGTGTCACAAAATCTAAACCTAACTGTTCGGCGTAAAAGAGTTCTTCGGCATTATGGCAGGATGCCCCACACCAACTAACATCAGGGCGACTATGCAGACTCATTAGTTGCGACGAAGAGAGGTGTACTCCATCTGCATTGACTTCACTCAATAATTTAACATCTTTATTGATTAGTACTTTCGCGCCATAACGATGAGCAAGAGAAACTATGTTCTCAGCAAATACTTGTAACTCATTCTGCGCCATTACTCGTTCACGTAATTGCACCAACTTTAATCCTTGCTGTAGAGATCTCTCTAATTGTATCAATGAAACCTCTGCGCCTAATTCTGCAGCATTGGTGATTACGTAGACGGGGGGTAACTTCAACAATTTTAACATTGGTACATTATTTGGTAACATCGTTTCTATCTGTATATCCTGCACAAATTGCCACAACAACTCCTGATTCTCGCAGGCTTGTGGCTCACCATGCCACTTAACAACCCGATAAAAATAAAGACGCAAAATCTTATCGGTACGCGTAAAAACTCTACTAATCCAAGGATATGCAAGTTCAACATGTATACCAAGCTCTTCTAACAATTCACGATTGAGAGCAGAGAATAAGGACTCGCCGAATTCTACTTTTCCACCAGGGAATTCCCAATAACCAGCATAAGTTTTACCATGAGGTCTGCGAGCAAGAAGAAAACGGCCATCAGGCTGCATTATAATCGCTGCAACTACTTCAGTAATCTTTGGGCAGTTAATCACACTAATATGAACAGGAGAATATTAAATAGGCATTACTGATGTTTTCGGTTCTACACAACCAGACTTTTTGGCGTCAATTAACTCCGGTAATCGGCATTTATCTTAATATAGTCATAAGAGAAATCACAAGTCCACGTCGTCATAGATATCTGGCCGCGATTAAGTATAACTTTTACAATTATTTCAGGTTGCTTCATTACTCTCTGACCGTCTTGTTCGCAATAACTCTGTGCTCTACTGCCGTTCTCTACAACCAACACGTTATCTAGATACAATTGCAATCTACTCACATCTAGATCATTTATTCCTGCGTAACCAATAGCTGCAAGTATCCGACCAAGATTTGGATCAGATGCAAAAAATGCAGTCTTCACTAACGGGGAGCGAGCAATGGCGTGTGCGACCTTAGCACACTCATCTAGTGATACTCCCTTTTCCACATTTATTGTAATAAACTTAGTAGCACCTTCACCATCACGCACAATAGCTTGTGCAAGTTGTATTGCAAGCTCCTGTATCGCATCTTGCAATGCCCTAAATTCAGCACTATGATTATCTGAAATTTCTACATTACCTGCATAACCTGTCGCAATAAGAACAAAGGCGTCATTAGTCGAAGTATCCCCATCCACAGTAATTCGATTAAATGAATTGTCTACGACAGATCGCATCATTAATTCCAACAATGGCTGACTTATAGCCACATCAGTTGCAATATATCCTAACATGGTTGCCATATTAGGATGAATCATGCCAGAACCTTTTGCAATTCCAGTAATAGTTATTACCTTATCATCAAGCACAATCTGTCTTGATACCGCTTTTGGCACAGTATCGGTAGTCATGATTGCTTGGGATGCAGCAAACCAATTGTCTGATTTGAGATTGGCTATCACTAAAGGTAAACCGAAAATAATTCTCTCTAGTGGCAAGGGTTCCATGATCACACCAGTTGAGAATGGCAGTATCTGCCGCGAGTCACAATCTAATAATCTAGCTAATTCTGAGCAAGTAGAACGAGCGCATGTAACTCCTGTTTCACCATTCCCGGCATTAGCATTGCCAGTGTTAATAATTAATGCCTTGATTGGCAATTTAGAATTAGAATCCAAGAGATGTTCTTTCGCTACCGTCACTGGTGCGGCACAGAAACAATTTTGTGTGAACACCGCGGCAACTTTTGCATTCTGATCTAATGCAATCAGAAGCAAATCTTTGCGATTAGCCTTTTTAATGCCGACTTCTGCAATTCCAAGGGACACGCCCCTTACTGGCAACAACAACTCGGGTAATGGGGGGGTAAGATTGACTGCCATATTGATAAAATTACTATATATTGTGCCATTAATTACGCTATCCTAACTCATCTTCAGTGTTCCGTTTTGTATCTCCTCACTTCCTTGGAGACAATAGAAGAAAGAATTCTTAACATTTTAATTATTATTAGTATTCCTATCAAGAAAAAATATGCATTTTGACAAAGAATTAGATGTGCGTGGCCTTAATTGTCCACTTCCCATTCTGCGTACTAAAAAAACTTTAGCGGGTATGGTTACAGGACAGGTACTTAAAATTATTGCTACCGATCCAAGTACGACTATTGATTTTTTAGTTTTTACTGACCAAACAGGAAACTTACTACTAACTTCGTTAAAAGTAGATAACGAATTCATATTCCACATCAAGAAAAAATAAAATACTGACCGCGATGGCACACTTACTTGGCTCTAATGGTCATACTCTGTATAATTAACCGTTATATGAACGGTAACTCTCCATTACCGAATCCAATACCTGTGATTTCCTTCATCGCTTTAATAAAATTAACATTCTCATTCAATTCAACCATCGAATCAGGGTAAGGTCGTCCGCGCATACGACTAAGGCGAAGTAAACTAATGGCTGAAACATTCCATTCCAGATTCTTTAATACGTCGTCCGCTCCTTGTGAATCATTACATACTAGCACCATGTCGCAGCCTGCGCTTAATGCACTTTCAGCACGCTGTACAATATCACCAACAACTGCAGCACCTTTCATGCTTAGATCATCGCTAAAAATACAGCCATTAAAATTCAGTCTGTCACGCAACACTTCTTTTAACCATTTTTTAGATAGACTTGCAGGGAATGAATCTATTTTAGGGTAAACAACATGTGCTGGCATAATACCAGCAATACCAGAGTGGATCATACGCTGGAATGGAATTAAATCATTATTTTCAATATCGGTATAAGTACGCTTATCTATTGACCAGTCCGTATGAGAATCTGATGAAGTGTAGCCATGGCCAGGGAAATGCTTTCCAACTGCTGCCATGCCGCCTATTTTTAAACCTGATACTAGACTAAAGGCTAAATCAGCAATAGCTTCTGGTTTACTGTGAAAAGCGCGATCATTAATAATATGGCTCCGCCCATGATCTACATCAAGCACCGGGGTGAAACTGAAATCTACACCACAAGCACGCAATTCTGCAGCTAATACATAACCTGTTTTCTTTGCCAGATATTTAGCTTGACTACGGTCGTTATCCCAAACTCTACCAAATTCACGCATCGCTGGTATTCGGGTAAAACCTTCTCGGAAACGCTGCACTCTACCACCTTCATGATCTACTGTAATAAGTAGAGGCGGAGTTTTTAATGCATGGATATCGGCAGTCAGCTCTGTTAATTGCTGAAGAGATGTGTAATTACGCGCAAATAAAATAACGCCACCGACTAGAGGATGCTGAAGTTTCTTTCTTTCGTCAGCAGTAAGTTGTGTACTTTCGATATCGAGCATGAGCGGCCCAATCGACATAATTATTGTTCCAAAATAACGAAAGCATAGGCAAAATCTACTTCATCACTAATAGAGATGTGGCAATTGATAATACCTTTATCTTTAATGAATGTGCTTAATTCTGGATGAAAATTAAAGTATGGTTTTCCAAAACAGTCATGAGTAATTCCAATGTAATTTAAATTTACAGGATAACGGAGACCTGTTCCGATAGCCTTAGAGAAGGCTTCTTTAGCAGCAAAACGTTTAGCAAGGAATCTTGCTGGTCTGGCGCTATTAATAAATTCAGGCCACTCGCTATCCGTTAAGAGTTTCTTAGAAAAACGCTCATCATATTTTTTTAGTATTTTTGCAATACGTGATAACTCAACAAGATCAGTTCCAATTCCATAGATCATTTGCGCGCATCTAACATTAATTTTTTCATTTCTCTTATTGCACTCTCAAAGCCGACGAACAGGGACCGAGATACAATAGCATGACCAATATTGAGTTCGGATATATCAGCAATCGCTGCGATAGGCTGAACATTATGGTAGTGTAATCCGTGTCCGGCATTAACCTGCATGCCTTGATTAGTCGCATAAGATGCAACCGAACGAATTTGTTCTAGCGCGCATTGCTGTTCGCTTGTAATTAATAAATTGGAATAATGGCCTGTATGAATTTCAATAATGGGTACGGAAACTTTTAAAGCAGCATCGATCTGTAAAAAATCTGCATCAATAAATAACGAAACACGGATACCTGCCTCAGAAAGTCTATCGCTTGCATATTTTACTTGCTTAAAGTGTCTCACTACATCTAGCCCGCCTTCTGTTGTCAATTCTTCGCGCCGTTCCGGCACCAAACAAACTTCTTGCGGCTTAATGTGCAATGCAAAAGCTATCATTTCATCATTCACCGAGCTCTCTAGGTTCATATCAATTTGAAGTAACTCACGCAGCATTTCTACATCTCTGTCCTGAATATGTCTACGATCCTCGCGTAAATGAACAGTAATTGCATCTGCTCCTGTTGACTCCGCAATTAGCGCCGCCTCTATAGGGCTAGGATAAACTGAACCACGCGCTTGCCGTAAAGTGGCAACATGGTCAATATTAACGCCTAATCTAATCATAATTGCTGTAAATCTTTTAGTAATTGGCGTGTATGCAAGGGTTGATCTCCTAGATAATGATTGAGTATATAGCGCATTAACGCCTTACTTTGTTGTCGAGTAATAGAGTCGGAATAGTCACCAGTTTCCATATCCAGTAAAGTTCTGCCACTTAGCTGCAGACCGCGACTACAATCACCAGCTCCCAATATCTTTGGTCCGCGCTCGATCTCGTAGCAATATTTCTCTTGTGCATTCAATGGTTTATTTGTTGTTACATCATAACTTAATGTTAGGGCATAACCTAGTTCCTTCAGCATACGTTGCTCAAAATGTCGAAGTATAGGGGTGTAGTCCTGTTGACTACTCAATGCTATCAATGTTTCCTGATAATATTCAAATAGCTGTTCGTGTGGATCTTCACGACGCAGTAATCGTACCAGTAGCTCATTTAAATAAAAACCACAAATTAAGGCCATCCCTTGCAAAGATGGTTGACCGCCCTGCCATTCTACTTTGTGTAAAGTACGTAACTCTGATTTTCCCGCCCAAGAAAGATGCAATGGTTGAAATGCTAAGAGCAATCCTCTGAGAGCCGATCTAGGGCGCTTAGCGCCCTTTGCAATCATTGGAATACGCCCAAAATTTCTGGTAAATGTCTCTACGACAAGACTTGTTTCTAGATAGGGATAGGCATGTAGAACAAAGGCAGGCTCGGTATCTTGCCTGTACTTATTTGCTATCACAAAAACTCTTCCCTAAGAAACTGATATCTATTATTTCTATATTATTCATACCCAAGACTCTTTAGCGCCTGTGCGTCATCAGCCCAACCATTTCTAATTTTTACCCAGACCTCGAGATACACTCTGCTTTCAAAAAACTCTTCCATACTTTTTCTTGCCTGAGTAGCAATCACCTTAAGTTTTTCGCCATTTTTTCCAATAATTATAGATTTTTGACTTCCTTTCTCTACAATAATAGAGACGTAGATCTTACGTAAATCGCCCTCAATTATGAATTGATCGATAGCAACACTAATAGAATAAGGAATCTCTTCCCCCATTAAACGAAATAATTTCTCACGCACTAATTCAGCAGCAATAAATCGTTCGCTACGATCCGTTATCTCATTCTCGCCAAATAACGGTGGATTCTCTGGCAAATATGGACGAATTACATTTATCAATTCTAGTAATTGCAAATCTTTTTCTGCGCTTACCGGAACAATTGCTGTAAAAAGAAATTTCTCATTCATTATGGCAAGGAATGGAAGCAATCTTGATTTTTCGGCCAGTCTATCTATTTTATTAACCACCAAAATTACTGGTTTATTGATAGGCAAGAGCCGCATAACAAGAGCATCTCGGTCATCAAAGTGCGTGGTTTCAACAACAAATAAAACCACGTCCACATCCCGCACACTCTGAATCACAACGCGATTCATTCCACTATTTAATTGATTTGTATGTCGCGTCTGAAAACCAGGCGTGTCAACAAAAATAAACTGGGAGCAACTGTCTGTCAGAATACCATTAATGCGGTGACGTGTAGTCTGAGCTTTTCTTGAGGTAATACTAACATTCTGCCCAATCAGGTGGTTCAGTAGTGTAGATTTACCAACATTGGGGCGCCCTACGATAGCAATATATCCGGTGCGGTAATTTAGAATAGCCAGTACCTCAGAAATACTTTAACAAAAAAATTTAAGCCAATTCAGGGAATTAAATAATAGTTCCATTTTTTTTAGACTTCTTACTATACAAATGGATTCTCTTATATACCAGTAATGCCGCTTTCTGTTGTGCATTACGATGACTGACACCCTCTCCAAACTCAGAAATGCCTAATGTACGAACAGAGCACTCTATCCGAAAGAGCTGTTGATGAGCGTCTCCGCTGGTAGCTATAACGGAATAGTGTGGTAACGGCAATTTATGTTTCTGCAAGTATTCCTGAAGAATAGTTTTAGGGTCCTTCTCCAAAGTATCCAGATTTATTTTATTTATCCTAGACATGAAGAGAGTAGTCACAACTCTCTGAACCCCTTCAAATCCTGCGTCAAGATATATTGCTCCTAGGATTGCTTCTAGTGAGTCAGCGAGAATAGATGGGCGAGAGTATCCGTCATCTTTTAATTCTCCGTCACCTAATCTTATCTCCTTTCCTAAATCAAGTACCAATGCTAATGCAGATAACGCTCGTTGATTAACAAGACTGGCACGAAATCTAGACAAATCTCCTTCATTAGAATCAGGGAAGCACTTGAACAGCAATCCGGTAATTATGCAATTCAGAATACTGTCGCCCAGAAACTCAAGACGCTCATTGTTCTGAGATGAATAGCTACGATGAGTTAACGCTTGTTGAAGCAAATCTAACTTATTAAATTGATAATTAAGTTTTAAACACAGCTCTTCAGCACTCATTTCATATCCGATATCAATATAGACCCAAGATGAACTATTTAGTTCAGAACCCTGCGGAAAAATACTTAATATACATTCTTTTTGATTTAACTTAAAAAATGAAGTCTCCGTTAAATCATTCTGGTTATCTAATATTTAATCCGATTCTTCCTAGATCATTAAAATTCCACCAAATCATAAATGCTTTGCCAACAATATTACGTTCTGGAACAAATCCCCAGTAACGACTATCGCTACTGCTATCTCGGTTGTCACCCATCACGAAATAGTGTCCAGCAGGAACTCTGCAAGTAAACTCGGAATCACCGTAAGAACAGTTTTCACTGTATGGGAACTGCTGTACTCCAGAAATTTGTA
Source organism: Nitrosomonadaceae bacterium (assembly GCA_014190895.1). Taxonomy (GTDB): domain Bacteria; phylum Pseudomonadota; class Gammaproteobacteria; order Burkholderiales; family Nitrosomonadaceae; genus BJGV01. Next base: position 77,827 of record BJGV01000004.1, read on the forward strand.
TACTAGGCATGTCTGGATCAACAATAATAGTATGACCCTCACTTATAAATTCTGTATACCCTTGACTATAAACGTAACTTAAACCAGATTCAACATAAGTATATTCACCCGTTGATTCTAGTCTAACCGGAACACCGTTGATAATAAGTTGTTTATTGCGATACGTCACCAAATCACCAGGCACACCAATTATACGTTTAATATAATCCATAGAGGGATTTTCTGGATAACGAAAAACCAATACTTCGCCTCGCTCTGGTTCATTTATATCTATTATCTTGAGATTAATAACTGGTACCCGAATTCCATAAGTGTATTTATTTACTAAGATGAAATCTCCCACCAATAAAGTGGGAATCATTGATCCGGATGGAATCTTAAAAGGCTCTACTAAAAAAGAACGTAAGCAGAATACAATTAGAATCACTGGAAAAAAACTCTTTGGATACTCTATCCACCATGGCTCAACAGCTTCTGGCGAGCGATTATGTCGAAATAAAAAGAAATCAAGTAGCCAGATTATACCAGTAGAAACTAATAGAATCAGCATGATAAGAGGGAAATTTATGTTACGCTCCTTGAGTAAATAACAATTAATTTTTATGTGGTGAGAAAACTTGTATGAATATACACAAATCGGCTGCCTAGAATCTCTTATTCGCTATTTATCGCTTATCTGCAGTATTGCTAGAAATGCTTCTTGCGGAATCTCTACATTACCTACCTGCTTCATTCGCTTCTTCCCTGCTTTCTGTTTTTCTAGTAACTTGCGCTTGCGACTAACATCCCCGCCATAACATTTAGCGAGCACATTTTTGCGCAGCGCCTTGATACTCTCTCTGGCTATAATGTGCGCACCAATAGCAGCCTGCACCGCAATATCAAACATTTGTCGCGGTATCAACTCACGCATTTTCTGTGCTAACTCACGCCCACGATACTGACTATTTGCACGGTGTACTATCAACGACAGGGCGTCTATCTTATCTCCGTTAATGAGTATATCTAGCTTGACTAAATCCGCGGCACGAAACTCTTTGAATTCATAATCTAATGAGGCATAACCGCGACTAATAGATTTTAATTTGTCAAAAAAATCCATGACCACTTCATTCAGCGGCATTTCATAAGTAAGCATCACCTGTCTACCCATATATTGTATATTTCTCTGCACTCCCCGCTTACTAATACAAAGTGTAATCACTGAACCAACATATTCCTGTGGAAGCAATATGGTGGCAGTAATGATTGGCTCCCGTATCTCTTCTATTGTGGAAGGATCTGGTATTTTCGATGGATTTTCAATCTCTGTGATCGTACCGTTGCGCATCATTATCTGATAGACCACTGTCGGTGCAGTAGTGATGAGGCTCATATCATACTCCCGCTCCAGACGCTCTTGTACGATATCTAAATGCAATAAACCAAGAAATCCGCAGCGAAAACCAAAACCTAGCGCCTGAGATGTCTCTGGCTCATATTGCAACGAAGAGTCGTTAAGTTTTAACTTCTCTAGTGCGTCACGTAAAGCATCGTACTGATTCGATTCAACCGGATAGAGTCCGGCAAATACCTGGGGCTTTATTTCTTTAAAACCAGGTAATGAATGAGTTGCGGGACGAGTTGCCAGTGTCAAGGTATCACCTACCTTTGCAGATTTTAATTCCTTAATGCCGGATATAACGAAGCCTACTTCTCCCGCGCTTAATAAAGCGCAATTTTTAGATTTTGGTGTAAAAATACCAACTTCTTCGCACAAGTAAATAGCTTTACTTGCCATAAGTAAAATTTTATCCTTGGGTCTAAGTGTCCCATCTACCACTCGTACTAACATTACTACACCGACATAATTATCAAACCAAGAATCAATGATGAGAGCTTTCAATGGCGCGGTAATATCCCCATTTGGCGGGGAAATGCGTGCAATCACTGCTTCTAATATTTCTCTTACACCCTCACCAGTCTTCGCGCTAACACGTAAAGCATCTTGAGCATCTATACCAATAATGTCTTCAATTTCCTCTATCACGCGCTCAGGTTCAGCCGCTGGCAAATCAATCTTGTTCAAAACTGACAATACTTCAACCCCTTGCTCAATGGCAGCGTAACAATTGGCGACGGTCTGGGCTTCAACGCCCTGCGAAACATCAACCACTAACAAAGCGCCCTCACAAGCAGCAAGTGAACGAGACACCTCATAAGAGAAATCTACATGTCCAGGAGTATCAATCAAATTTAACAGATAAGACTGTCCGTCTAATGATTTATATTCAAGAGCTGCCGTCTGCGCCTTTATAGTGATCCCACGTTCCCTCTCAAGATCCATTGAATCCAGAACTTGGGCTTCCATCTCACGATCTGATAAACCCCCACACAGATGAATGATGCGGTCCGCCAGAGTAGATTTTCCGTGGTCTATGTGCGCAATAATAGAAAAATTACGAATATGTTGCATCAGAAGTAAAGGGATGGGTAATTAAAAGAATAATAATCAAAAGTTGCCAATGAAGTCACTAGAAAGGGCGCCCACCCACTGCACCCCTTAAAGATCCAATAGCTTAATCTCATGAATCTTCGCAAAAATACAAAAAAACTGCATTCATGTCTAACAATTATATATTTTAACGAAGTTTCGCGAAATAAGCATCTAGCGCAACAAGATCAAGACGGTGATGACATATTTCTTCTTTTTCTGCTGTTAGCACGGGGACTAGTTCTCCGTAATTTTCCGCCAAAATAAGATCGCTATCGATGTCTATCACTCTAAAAGAAAAAGGAAACTGTGCTTGCAATTCAATGAGAGTAGCGATCATGTCACAACATAGATGACAATCTTTTCGACTATATACAATCAACTTCACTTTTTTGATACTATTTATTGTCACTGTCAGTAAGTTTCATGGTAATAAAAGTAGTCATTTCACCACGCCTTACAAGTAGAGCAATATTGCGGCCTTTTTCAATTTTTTTAAGTAATTGATTAAATTGATCAACATTAGGAGCATCCTGATTATTGATTCCAAGAATGAGATCTCCGAGACGCATTCCTGCTCTACTAGCAACGCCTGACTGCATATCTTCTACTAAAAAACCACTGCTTACTTCCAACTGTTTCTTCTGATCAGGGGTAAGTTCACGCAGCGCAAGTCCAATACGATTGTACACTGTGGTCTTACTTTTTTTACTGTTTCGGTTTACCGCATTCTCTTCTGATATAATCTCTTCCACTGCTATTACAATCTCTTTGCTGTGACCATCACGCCACACTTGCGCGTTTACTCTCGAGCCTGGCTTAACTGCGCCTACAATACGTGGTAAATCACTGGATGTGTAAATAATCTTGCCATCAAATTTTAAAATAATATCTTTCACCTGAAGTCCGGCTTTCTCTGCGGGACCGCCTTTTTGTATTAAAGTCACGAGTGCGCCCGTAGCTCTAATCAGACCAAAAGATTCGGCTAGCTCCTTAGTCACTTCCTGAATAACCACACCAATTTTGCCGCGACTTACTTTTCCATTAACTCGTAACTGATTGGAAATATCCATAGCTACGTCAATGGGAATAGCAAATGACAATCCCATAAAACCACCCGTACGGCTATAAATCTGAGAATTGATGCCCACTACCTCACCTTTCATATTAAATAATGGACCACCAGAGTTGCCAGGGTTTATAGCTACGTCAGTCTGAATAAAAGGTACGTAATTTTCTTGCGCCAATGAGCGCCCTTTAGCGCTAACAATGCCCGCCGTTACGCTATTCTCAAAGCCAAAAGGTGAACCGATTGCCACAACCCACTCACCTACTCTTAGTTTATTGGGGTCACCTGGGCTCACCTGAGGTAGGTTATTAGCTTCTATCTTAAGAAGAGCTATGTCAGTCTTGCGATCAACGCCCACGACTTTGGCATAAAATTCTCGCTTATCGGTCAATTTAATTGTGATCTCATCTGCTGAGTCAACAACATGGGCATTTGTTAAAATATGTCCATCCGCACTAATTATGAAACCAGAACCCAGTGACTTTGATTCAAACTCTTTAGGGGTATTATCTGGCAATAATTCTCCAGGAATGTCATTGGGCGGCATATAACGACGAAAGAACTCAAAAAACGGACTATCCTCTGGAATATTTGGCATGCCTGGTAAAGTGCGATTACCCGATTTATTCTGAACTTGGATAGTACTAATGTTTACTACAGCAGCCCCTTGTTTCCCAACCAACTCAGTAAAATCCGGAAGCTCTTTAATTTGAGCAAACCCAGAAGAAGAAAATACAATCAATACAACCAAAACCAACCGATCCATCATCTTATTGACCTCCTTTGATAAGAATAGAGAAAATATGCACAATTAATACTTTCAATCTCAAACCTTACGAATATTCGGCTGTCTTTGTCATGAGTAAATTGGATCGGATCTTTAGTGTAGGGGTTTTCACTGACTCTACCTCTCTACCTTACAGTATAGATCCGTCTCTCTAATTTTCGGTTTCTGAGTTCCTGTATGTTACTACTGAATTACCGATCTCGATAACCCCTTCCAATGGAACCTCACCTACGGTTGTCACTATATGGCCCGCTATTGTTCTAGTATAGACATTGATAGCACCATGGCCAGGGAAAGATCTTTTAACCGGCGAAACAACATTTCCTTTAGTTGTCTCAACGAACACCGATACTGTAGCAAGACCATCTGATAATGTAATGTGATCTACAAATTCTGGTTTTCCAGAGAGTTTGTGTCTCATTACCGAGATCTTCTTGAAGCCGTTTGGCAGACCCGATATCTGCCAATTAGACTCATTCCATTCCATTTCTAACGGCTCAGGATGAGTAATGTGGGGGGTAGTAATTTCTACTGGATATTTTGGTATTAATAGTTCTCTATCTATCTGATTATCAATTTTTAGCTCAGTAAAAAAAAATTGCTCTATTAATTGATCCTTATATATTATCGCGGCCTTGAGTAATAAACCGGTACGCATATCTGCCCATAACTTGTGTTTGTAGCGTATGTTATCTTTAGGCTCTAATAGAATCACTTGACACTCGTAATTGCTAATTCGCTCTTTCCCTGCTTTCTTAATTAAATAATTATCATCAATATTACTTAAAGATTTGGGCCGTAAAATAGAGACATGTCCACGCAACCAACGCTTTTCGCTTACGGTATCTACATTCCTTGGGAAATAAGATCTAACTTCATCATTGTGTCGAACAATTTCACGCACAGGGCCATCTAGCAATTCTGTCCTCTCGTGTTCCCCTGTTTTATCTGCTATATGTACAATATGTGATGTCTCCGCATCGTTATTAGAAAAACGTACAAAAGTACCGACATAACTGTACTTAGTAGGAGCCGAAGCGATTTTATTTGCCCAGTATTCCGGTGTCTTAGATGACCCCAAGGTACCTTGTGCAGATACTGGTTGAGTAACATTAGACAAGAGTAATAAACTGAATAGTATCCGCCTAATCATTCAATGCCTGTTTATCATTGAAAATTTTTCTGAAGATCTGTAACCCTAGGTGTGCGGGGTTTTATGCTCTTAGACACCGCTTCTTTTGATAAAAATCCTTGATGCACTGTCATATAATCACTAATTCGAGCAGACACAGGAATACCGGTCACAGCAGGAGTGCTCTCTACAGAAGCTTGCAGGGCTATTTGGTCAGCAGGGGTCGTATCCAATAGACCCGTGGGCTGACTGACCCACCCTATTACAATCCCCACCAACATTGAAGCCGCAATTGAGAATATAGGCATATTATCTCGTCTTTTAAATGAAGAGTGCAATGCTGTGACATTTGACTCTAATGCTAGCCTCTCATTAGCATTAGATGTAACATTATTAGACACCGTTGCCGATTGTCGCAAAATGTCTCCGATCAAGTGATAAGTTGCCCACTCTTCACGTAGTGCATGATCTTCATTAATTTCAGAAATTGTTTTAACAACATCTTCATCATCTAATTCACCGTCCATTAGTGCCGATATTCTATCTTTCATCTTCCGTTCCTTATTTATCTGCCAAAATAGGCCCTAACTCGCTTAATATTAAATCACGAGCGCGAAATATTCGTGATCTTACTGTACCTATTGGACAACTCATTACATTTGCAATTTCTTCATAACTCAACCCCTCTATTTCCCTCAGGGTAATTGTTGTATACAATTCTTTAGGTAGATTTTCTAAGGCTCGCTTAATTGTCTGAGCAAGCTGTTTGTTTATCAACTCACGTTCAGGCGTTTTCCAATCCTGGAAGAGATTATTTGTTTCAAGGCCCTCAGAATCACTAATATCATACGTTATATTTCTATCAATGACTTCTCGTCCGCGAATTGTTAAAAAGTTTTTGGCTGTATTAACACCTACTCGGTATAACCAAGTATAAAAAGCACTTTCGCCACGAAAAGAAGATAGCGCTAAGTAAGCTTTGATAAAAGTTTCTTGTGCAACATCTTCGACCTCAGTACTGTCACGAATAAATCGTGACAGTACACGTATTAGTCTTCCCCGGTACTTAATTACCAGTAAATCAAACGCTTTTTTATCTCCGTATTGCGCAAGTTCAACTAATTTTTGATCAATTTTTCGATCATTCATTCCTTAAATATAGTCCTTTATACTCAATGTTATCAATTCATCATTGTAAACATGATAACTTAAATATAGTCTCTATTTAAGAATCTATTCTCGGGCTCACTACAATTTTTTGGATGTATTGTACTAATGACAATAAGCACCTGATATTAGTTCATGTTGTAATGAAATTATTCTCAATGCACTTAGCACTTAAGTGTATAAAGTAGCTTTACTGTTACAATTTTTAACTAGCCATTAACAAGAACAAAATTAACTGGGCTCCAAATGCAAAACTCTTATTTTGATACCCTGATCATTGGTGGTGGTCTTGCTGGTCTTACACTAGCGCTGAACCTTGCTCAAAGTAAAAAAGTTGCGCTGATCACGAAACAAACTCTACTTGATAGTGCCAGTAGATGGGCCCAGGGAGGCATTGCTGCGACGTTGTCAAAAAACGACTCCCCTGAGGCTCATATTCAAGACACTCTTAATGCTGGTGCGGGTTTATGTGACAAGAAGATCGCTCGCTACGTGGTAGAAAATGGTCCGCAAGCTATCCAATGGCTCATTTCACAAGGAGTCCCTTTCACCCGAGATCAGGGTGACGAAACCGGTTATCATTTAACAAAAGAAGGTGGTCATAGCGCGCACCGAGTAATTCACGCAGCGGATGCTACTGGACAAGCGGTGCAACTGACTCTGAGCGAAAAGATCCGCGCTCATACTAATATCACTGTACTTGAACAACATATTGCCATTGATCTTATAACCACCAAGAAGCTTGGTCATATTAACCATGCTGATGATAATAATTATTGCTATGGTGTTTATGCGCTAGACAGTATGTCAAACAAGATTAAAACAATTGCCGCGCACAACACAGTGTTAGCAACTGGCGGTGCCGGAAAAGTTTATTTGTATACTACTAACCCTGACACAGCTACTGGTGATGGCATTGCCATGGGTTGGCGTGCAGGATGCAGTATTGCCAATATGGAATTCATTCAGTTTCACCCTACTTGCCTTTATCACCCTTACGCCAAATCGTTTCTAATTACCGAGGCAATGCGTGGCGAAGGAGGCTTATTAAAACTTCCTGACGGCACTCGCTTTATGCCTAAGTACGACAAACGTGCCGAGCTTGCATCGCGTGATATCGTTGCTCGCGCCATTGATTCTGAAATGAAGAAATATGGTCTTGATTGTGTATATCTGGATATCTCTCATAAACCAGCTAATTTTCTCAAAGAACGTTTCCCTAATATTTATAAACGTTGTTTGGATTTGGGTATAGATATAACCACACAGCCTATACCAGTAGTTCCAGCTGCTCATTATACTTGTGGTGGCATTGTCACTAATTCGAATGGCCAGACAGATCTAAAAAATCTCTATGCCATAGGTGAAACTGCTCACACAGGACTTCACGGTGCCAATCGATTAGCGAGCAACTCATTACTAGAGTGTCTAGTGTTTGGGCAAGCTGCAGCTAGAGACATTCTTAATCAGTCGCCAAAGTCTACTATAAAATTACCGCTGTGGGATGCAAGTCGCGTGACCGATGCTGATGAAGAAATTATTATCTCTCATAACTGGGATGAACTACGTCGATTCATGTGGAGTTATGTGGGTATTGTCAGAACCACTAAACGTTTACAGCGAGCACAGCACCGTATTCAACTATTGCGTGAAGAAATAAATGAATACTATGCTAATTTCCGAGTTACCAGTGATTTATTAGAGCTGCGCAATCTCGTGGATACCGCTAATCTGATTGTACAAAGTGCCGTATTACGACACGAAAGCCGCGGCTTACATTTTAGTCGCGACTATCCAGATATTCTGCCGCAAGCAGAAAATACGATACTAAAAAAATAATTCCTTAATTTAGACTCTCCTGCCTCTGCCGCAGAGCAATGTTTATAACCATCTCTATTGTATAGATTGGTTGTATAATCAATTCCCCACAAAAATCATATATTTTCCGTATGAACTCTGCTTGGAAGATTTACTTACAAAATTGTAATGCAATCATTGAGAATGATTGCATTACCCACTATGGTAACGCCGCAATTGAACTTGAAACTACCAAATATAGTACAGCTCTGGTTGACTTGTCACACCTTGGCTTGATTTATTTTTCTGGTGAAGATGCCGAATCTTTTCTACAGGGTCAATTGAGCTGTGACGTTAAAAAAATTCACCCTTATTTAGCGCAATATGGTAGTTACTGCACTCCAAAAGGTAGAATACTAGCGAGTTTTTTAATGTGGCACGACGGAATCAATTACGTTATGCAGATACCTGCAACGTTATGCGCTAATGTAAAAAAATACTTATCAAAGTTTGTGTTACGTTCTAAAGTACAGTTAATTGATAACAGTGAAACACTGGTGCGTATTGGGATTTCTGGAAATAAAGCTAGAAAGCTTATGGAAGAAATTCTAGGCACGATTCCGGATTCTCACCTCGGCATCATACATAATGAACAAGAAAGTATTCTTCGTCTAGGACAAGACCGTTTTGAAATCATTGCAAAGCCGGAGAAAGCTCCTAAATTATGGGAATATTTAAGTAGCGTTGCTGTACCTGTGGGTTCTCCCTATTGGGACTGGCTAGAAATAAGAGCCGGTATTCCTGTTATTACACCCGCAACTCAGGAACAATTTATACCGCAAATGGTAAATTTAGAAATGATTGGTGGGGTGAGTTTTCAGAAAGGTTGTTACTCAGGACAGGAGATCATCTCTCGAACCCAGTATCTAGGCAAGATAAAGCGCCGCATGTATCTTGGGAATATTCATTCAAACACACCTATTGCGGCTGGAGATGAGCTCTACAGTGCTGAAATAGAAGATCAGCCAAGTGGAATAATAGTAAATGCGGCGCCTTCTCCTGATGGGGGATTTGACGTGCTGGCAGTGCTGCAAATTAGTAGTGTTGTAGCTGGGAAAGTGTACTGGAAAACTCTCGATGGTCCACAGTTAGAGATCATACCGTTACCTTATTCGTTTAATCACTAAAGAGTCAAAGGGTGAATGGCGTTCCATTAATTATTACTGGAAAGGTAGCATCGATTAACTCAAATCATTTTTTATCTCGAATGCCTTGTCTCCATTGACTCATTTCTTAGTAAAAAAGATTGAACTTCACACAAATCTCGTGTGCGTCTCATTGGCGGCAGACTACGCCATATTTTTTTTCCATAGGATTTCGTAATAAGACGTGGATCGCAAATCATTACTACACCACGATCGGCCTTATCACGAATTAATCGCCCAACACCCTGCTTAAGATTAATAATAGCTCGCGGCAGTTGATACTCCATAAAGGCATTGCGCCCCTCTTTATTTATTTTATCGATACGCGCAGAGAGTACAGGGTCATCAGGTGACGCAAACGGTAGTTTATCTATCACCACTAAAGACAACGCTTCGCCACGTACATCCACCCCCTCCCAAAAAGACTGACTGCCCACTAGAACTGCATTATCCATCCGACGAAAACGTTCTAACATATCGGAACGCGATCCTTGACCCTGTAACAATATAGGGTACCCAAGTTTTTCCCGTTTAAATGCTTCCGATAATAAATCATATATTTGTTGCATTGCTCGCAAACTAGTACACAGAAAAAATGCACGACCACGGCTAGCCATCAGCACAGGTAATGAGGCGTTTACCACGTCTTTGGTATACTGATGGCTAGCGGGCTCAGGTAAGCCAATTGGTACGTAAAGTAAGGCCTGGTTAGAGAAATCAAAAGGACTTTCCCAGTGAGCCAATTGAGGCATATTAGACCCCATATTCAAGCCCATTTCGCCGTTAAAATGTGAGAAATTTCCTTCCACTGACAATGTTGCAGAAGTAAATATCCATGCACGCGGAGAAATGTTTAACTGTTTATTAAATATCTCTGCGATAGACAGAGGTGTTGCATTCAATTGTAAAGTATGACTAAACACTTCTATCCAACGTACAAATTCTTCTGCTCCCTCCTGATTTTTCCAACTCTGTATATCGGCAGTTAATTCACATGCTCGTTGCCGGCAATTTTCCAGTCCCTCTGAACGTCCCGCTTGTTCCTGTAATAGATAAATTAACGCATTAAGTTTTCTAAGTAAATCATCCAACGCACTACTAAACTGTGAGTTTCGCATTACAACAGGTAAAGACAATCGAGCATTCTCAGCTTTAACTGTTAGACGTAAATCAAGCACCGTTCTTTCCATGGCCGCAGAGGTTTCCGATAATACAGGGGAGTCTTTGGCGTTTAAGAAACTTTCGGTCTCCACATCGCGTGCAAGTTCTAGTAACTGACCAGTGCTTACTGACTTACCAAAAAACAAACTAGCGGTCTCTGGCAATTGATGAGCTTCATCAAAAATCACCGTATTACAAGCAGGTAAAAGTTCCGATAGACCTTCGTCACGCAATAGTACATCGGCAAAAAATAAATGGTGATTGACAACAACTACATCTGCTATGAGCGCTTGTTTGCGAGCTTCCATGACGAAACACTCTTTATAATTGGGGCATTCTGTACCAAGACAATTCTCGCGAGTAGAAGTCACTTTCTGCCAAATTGCAGCATTCTCTGGTATTTCGCTTAAACTACTTTTATCCCCACTCTTGCTAATACTAGAAAAACTTGCAATCAATTTCAAATACCCAACTTCATCGCGATTTGTAAAGCTAATGTGCTCATCTTCTAGGGTACGTTTCAAGTGATGATGGCACACATAATTAGCGCGGCCTTTCAGTAGTGCTATTGTAACTGGAACCTTAAGAGCTAAACGCACCGCAGGGATATCACGGTTAAACAACTGATCTTGTAAAGTTTTCGTTCCGGTAGAAAGAATTACTTTGCCACCAGCTAATAAGGCAGGAACCAGATAAGCAAAAGTTTTACCAGTACCAGTGCCTGCCTCTGCTACCAGAATACGACTCTCAGTTATGGCATCGGCTATTGTCTGGGCCATTTCCAGTTGCTGAGCTCGTGCACAATAATTAGATATAGAACGAGCGAGCACACCATCATCAGAGAAGTAAGATTTCAGATCTATCATAAAAAAATAACCAGTGGAAGTGTCGTTATAGCGTAATGTTTTGGATAACTTAACCTTACAATAAGAACGCAGGTATCAGTTGCCATTTTTTTCAAGCTCCCCAATCTCCAATTATAACTATGTTCAGTCTCTCGCTATGTCTATGTTATTGATTAAACTCTAAAGTTAATAATGTCTCTCCAAGATCTCTCTCCACGTGTAATTTGATTTACTAAATTCAAAAAAATAATCAAGAGGCTAATAAATGTTCCTTATTTTTATTAAATCAGTAGAGTCTTATTCTTGTAATTATAAGTAGTTTAAAAATATAGCCATTAGCGGACAAATGACTTGACTCAAAGTACTTTTCTCAGATAATCTGCCTAGACAGATGGTCAGTTAAGGCCACAGGAGCATTCTAAGAAAGCTTTTCAGATACAAATCAGTAACGAAATCGTTGTTCACAATAATGGAATAGGGGGTATAAGAATGGCAACAACACTAGGATCAGCTGGCGCAGCTCGCATGGGCTCAGGCGACGGTGATATGTCGCTGTGGTATGACTCAAAATGGTACAAATTTGGTATGGCACTTATGT
>BJGV01000005.1 GCA_014190895.1 Nitrosomonadaceae bacterium
GTCAACAGCATAGCTGGGGCTGTGATACCTGTCTTCACCAAGCTCTAAAGTAGGCTAGCTACACAACCCGATCTACCTCCTGTTGTAAGATGGGATGGTAGGTCGGTTTTTTTAAAGCGGAAAAATAACTCATTGCAACAATGAGTAAAGTACAATTTACAGAATGGCAATCAATGCTCAAAAGGATTAGCGGTGGATTGAAAGCTCTTACTCAATACTCTCAGTGATAATTGACTCCTGAGCAGATGATAACTCTATGTTACTTTCTAATTCAAACAATGAGCCAGAATCTTCCAGAGGTGGTAACTCTTCTATAGAACGTAAACCAAGATCGTCAAGAAAACTCTTGGTAGTTGCATATAAAGTTGGTCGGCCAGGAACATCTCGATGTCCAATAGATTCTACCCAGCCACGTAATTCCAAGGTCTTTAATGATTGTCCGGATACAGCTACACCCCGAATTTCCTCAATATCGCCACGTGTCACTGGTTGACGATAAGCGATAATAGCAAGTATCTCTAAAACTGAACGCGAATAACGTAGGGGTCTTTGTGGATTCAGCTTATCAAGAAATTGCTGAATCTCTGGCTTAGTATGGAACCGCCAACCACTAGCCACATGTACCAATTCAATGCCCTTATTCCTCCACTCGTCCCGCAACTCTTCGAGTAATTTACGTACAATCTCTAAGTTTATTTCTTCATTAAATATTTTTCTTAACTCAGACAGTGATAATGGGTCCTGGCTAGTCAACAACACCGCTTCCAGAATCCGCTTAATCTCGTTAGGATTTGCTGGACCAGATAAATTATATGGCACTAATGGGATTGGTTGGTCTAACATAAATAATTCCAAAAATATTGGATTGTGTCACCTCTACTAGAGTTTCTCTAACAAGTTCCAACAATGCAATAAAAGTAACCACTAATTCTGCTATATTAAAAGTGGGATTAAATAATTCATGAAATTTGATGAACTCACGTCCACGCAATTGACGCATAATACGGCTCATGTGTGCGCGCACAGAAAGTTTCTCTCGTGTAACATGGTAATGACTCTTATTCTTAATCCCCGCGAATAATGCAAGCCACGCATTATGTAGATCATTTGCGCTAACTTCCGGCAAGCACCTTAACATTATTTTCTCAGCTGGTACTTTTACCAACGCAAAATCTCGTTCAGCCTGAGGCAAATCATTAAGACGTGATGCAGCTAATTTTATTTTTTCATATTCTATTAAACGACGAGCTAACGTTGCACGCGGATCAATATCACCTTCAGTATCTTTAGAATTGGAACAAGGAAGTAACATGCGCGACTTAATCTCAATTAAAACTGCAGCCATCAGCAAATATTCTACCGCTAACTCTAATTGATTGGCGCGCATAATCTCAACATAGCTCATATATTGTCGAGTAAGCTCTGCCATTGGAATATCTAAAATTTCTAAATTATTTTTACGAATTAAGTAAAGCAATAAGTCCAGAGGACCTTGAAAAGTATCAAGAAATATTTCTAATGCATCTGGTGGAATATATAAATCTGCCGGTACATCCATCAAAAACTTACCGTGAATCTCTTTAACAGGAACGATGGTATTAAGAGTGGGAAATTGATTCATTTTTAAATTAAAATTATATTAGTTAGTACTCATTACGCGTTACCAAACTGCTCTCGCCGCCTTATAAAATATGCACTAGGAATAATTTAGTCCCATTACTTCCCGCACTTCCTGCATGGTCTCTTGTGCCAATTTATTAGCTTTTTCACAACCATCAGCAATAATATCTCGTACTAAAGTAGGGTCATCTTCATATGGTCTAGCACGTTCATGCATAGAACGTTGCTCCACCAGAACAGCTTCAATCACTGGCTGCTTGCATTCCAGACAACCGATGTTAGCACTTCTGCAGCCTTGTTGAACCCAATCTTGAATTTTTTCATCTGAATAAACTAAATGGAATTGCCACACTGGACACTTAGCTGGATCACCTGGATCACTTCTCCGGATGCGTGCTGGGTCAGTTTGCATGGTACGAATTTTAACTCTTACGCTATCAGGATCTTCTCTTAATCGGATGATGTTATCGTAAGACTTTGACATTTTCTGTCCATCGAGTCCCGGCATCTTTGATACCTCAGTAAATATTGCCTCTGGCTCGCAAAGAGTCGCTTTCCCGCCGCCCTCAAGATACCCAAATAAGCGCTCCAGATCTTTTGTACTTAAATTCTGCTGTTCATCAAGCAAGGCTTTCGCCTCGACTAAAGCCTCAAGACTGCCTTGCTCTTGATAACAATTACGAAGTCTCTCGTAAATTTTTGATTTTTTAGCACCTAATTTCTTTATAGCTAGCTCAACTTTTTTCTTGAATCCGGCTTCCTTACCATAAATATGATTAAAGCGACGTGCGATTTCCCGAGTAAACTCAATATGTGCAGTCTGATCCTCACCTACCGGCACAAGGTTGGCGCGATAGATAAGAATATCTGAGCTCTGTAATAGCGGATAACCAAGAAATCCGTAGGTGCCCAGATCTTTCCCAGCTAATTTCTTTTGCTGATCTCTATAAGAAGGAATGCGCTCTAGCCAACTTAGTGGTGTAATCATAGAAAGTAATGCATGTAACTCCGCATGAGCAGGTACTCGAGACTGAATAAAGAAAGTAGCTTGTGTCGGATCTACTCCCGCTGCAAGCCAATCCAAAATCATATCCCAAACACTCTGCTCTATAATCTCAGGTGTATCATAATGAGTCGTTAACGCATGCCAATCGGCAACAAAAAAAAGACAGTCAAATTTATATTGCAATTCTACCCAATTCTTTAATACGCCATGATAGTGTCCTAAATGCAAACTGCCAGTTGGACGCATTCCTGATAAAACACGATCAGTGAACATTACTCTATCCTCAATTAACTTATGATTAAATGGTTTACAAAACTCATCAACTGACAAGCCATGCCACGATTTGTACTGTACTTATTATAATAGGTCTCATGATAGCTTCAAGTGTACCAGTGAATAATAAGAATAAAAGTATCATGAAGCCATAAGGCTCAATGCGCGAAAATTGATGGGCAATATAATGAGGCAACAAACTTATTGCCATACGACCTCCATCTAATGGGGGCAATGGCAACAAATTTAATGCCATTAATACCACATTTATCTCAATACCTGCCTCACCCATTAACATTATAAAATCAGTTATTTTACTTTCTGGCATAGCTAAACTAACTTTTATGATAACCGCCCAGAGTAATGCCATTAAAAGATTTGCACCCGGTCCCGCAGCTGCAACCCACAACATATCATGCTTAGGATGATGCAAATTATTAAAATTAACCGGCACTGGTTTTGCCCAACCAAATAGAAATCCGGCGCCAGCTGTAAGCTTACTTAAAATAAATAATGTTAGGGGAATAATTACAGTGCCCATAAGATCAATATGTCGCAATGGATTTAGACTGACACGTCCCTGACTATATGCAGTAATGTCTCCAAAATGTTTAGCTACATAACCATGCGCAGCCTCATGCAAAGTAATTGCAGAGATTACCGGTAATGCATAAATAGCAACGCCCAAAATAATGTTATCCATAAACTATATTCCCTCTACTATCGGGATAAAAAATAACTAACGTCTGTTGATATGAGCATAATTTTAAGCTATCCAGGTAGCTAAGAAGAATTAGACTACATGAAAGATAGTTCTTAATCTTCAACTTTATGGAGAAAAGAATCTCTTGCTATACATTAAAACAGATTATTCCAATCGTGCCATACTGGTCTACATCCGGTAGGTAAATCTGGCATCTGGCCTAAATCAAAATAACTCTCTCCCGGTCCATGAAAATCGGAGCCACGCGAGGCCAACAAATTAAATTTCTGAGCATAACGAGAAAATAACAGGGACTGTTTTTGTGTATGACTAGCGGTAATGACTTCAATAGCCGCACCGCCTAATGCAGAAAACTCTAATAGTAGCTCATCTAAGACGTTTTTATCTAGTCTATAACGAGCCGGGTGAGCAATCACAGCTCTGCCCCCACTATTACATATCCAGTCCACAGCATTTCGTAATGAGGTCCATTGATGCGGTGCATACCCTGGTTTTCCCTCAACCAAATACTTTTTAAACACAGACTTTACATCTTTTGCATAACCGTGCTCCGTTAAGAAACGAGCAAAGTGAGTGCGGCCTATCAGTCTTCCTTCACCAGTGTGAGTATAAGCCCCTTTGAGACTATCATGAATACCTATTTTTTCAAGTTGCATGGCAATTTCTTGAGCCCGTGCTATTCGCCCATAACGAATAGATGCCAACCCTTCTACCAACATAGAATATTCTGGGTTTATACCAAGGCCAACAATATGTAACGTTTGATTACGCCAGCTAACAGAAATTTCTACGCCATTAATAAAGATAATATTCGCACAATTAGCAGCAAGACGAGCTTCGTTCAAACCGCTCACACTATCATGATCAGTTAATGCTAACACGTTCACCTTGCGAAGAATGGCGCGCGCTATCAACTGCGTTGGCGTCAACGAACCATCAGAGACCGTAGAATGACAGTGCAAATCAATGTTAATCATAAAATTTTTTGCGAGGTAGATTATCTATGGCAACAAATGAGAAAGAAGTAAAAAATTGACTATACAGAAAATTGATAAATACCCTGCCCCACAAAAAGATACAAAACTCAGGATATTATGCTAAATACGACTGTATCTTATTACAAATTAATTTAATCTGTTTAGATTCTGCGTCAATTTAGTTATACCAATCATCCTTTTTTTATTTCTTATCGCCCCACTCTCGCCAACCCTTTAATAAAGGGAAATATAATCCCAGTCTTACTGGCTGGTCATAAATCGTACGCATAACTTTAGCGTAACGATCGAGCTGATCACGATAACGCTCCTGTTCATGATCAAGAAATTTTTCTATGTCGGGGCCTTCATGACTACTCGTTTTATAATCTATAATCCAACGAAATCCATCTGTACTAAAAAAAGTTCGATCAATTATAAGGTTAACATATTCGGTATCAATTACCGTCGTTATACATAACTCATTATGAGAATCTTGCTGCGGCCCCAATATCCATCTACCAAGCGAATCCTCTACAGTATAAGTCAGTGCTGTAGTCACACTTGTAATTGCTGTCTCGATATCCCTACCGTTATTACTCATACCGCATGCGATCAAATTTTTCCTAAATGTATCATGGAGCGCTTTAATTTGTGATACATTCCAACCAATAATTTTGTCTTCTGCTATACGTTGCAGCCATCTATGTACGACACTTCCGATATGTCGCGCAGTTTTTCCTGCCCATGAAAATTCAATTTCATTTTGCGTGCCTACTATATTTTTTAGTGAATGCCATTCCATTTGCTGTGGCACCATGGGCATTTCCCAATTTGACACAAGACGACATAGCAACTGACTAGACTGAGGTTCATCCAGTTCTTCATTTTTTTTTCTATTAGCCGTAAGAAATGTATCCGAAAACATAATTTTTGAAGCGGCTTCGACATAAATATTTTCAATTACTGGCCAGAGTTTACTTAACAGCGATCTTCGAATAGGTGGTCTGAGCTCTATAACACCATCTTGATTAGCATTTAAACTTGTGTTGCCAAGTAAATGCAAGAAACGCTTTGCACGTGTCGCCGCAACATAAAGTAATCTTCCATCCTCTAAATCTTCTTTTTCTGCATCCAGTTTCTCTAAAAAAGCATAAATAGAATCGCCATCTGAACCTATTTGTTGAATTGGTGCGAGCAATAAATCAATATTTCTTGCATTTCCATCAACTAAGGATTGCGCATGACTACGCTCCATCCATGCGAGTAATTTCTTAGTCTTGACTCTCGAAAGACGATCAATTCCGGGCATTATGACACAATCAAATTCAAGACCTTTTGCCTTATGAATCGTCATTATTTGCAAAGTACCATTTTCTTCTAAATCTGGCAGCGCATAGAGCTCAGCTAATTCCTTCTCAAATACTTCGATATCATAAGTATTAGCTGTTCTCTCGTGTGTCTCAAGATGATCGAAATAAATTGCCGCATTCCCTAGGTCAGTTACACTCTTAATACAAGCTGGCCCACCAAGGGCTATCCATGCTTTTTCAATAGTTATACGTAGGGATTGCCGGTAACTATTGTCAATGCAATTACTCAGCACTTCTCGCACACGTAGTAGTCGAGTAATTCCATCAATAGAGACTCCTGTCATAACTGCCTCACTATTAAGCAACTCCCATATCGTTTTTTCATTTTCTTCTGTATTTTCTTCTCCGCTACTTACAACATTAGAACTATAAACAGTTTTCATCGAGACAATTGCATGAAGGTCAGACAGTATTAGACCGCACCAAGGTGCACGTAATACTGCAAGCCATGCCAACTTGTCAGCCAAATGAGTCAATGCACGCGTTAAAACTAGTAAATCTTGTATCACTGGTTGGCAATCAAGTTTCTCAATTTCAATCGCACGAAAACGCAACTTCATTTCCCTAATTCGTGGAATTATTTTATATAAATGAGCGCGATTACGTACCAAAATTGCAATAGTAGAAAGTGGATTTTCACGCTGTACATGCATAATAATCTCAATCACTTTTTCTGCTTCTGCCATATGATCATCATTGAAAAATGGGTGCACGGTCACCGCTGCATCAATTAATTTTTTGTGTATGGATATTGATGCTGTATATGGCACCGCACCGGTAGAAATATTCTCATTTCTCGGCATTATTTTTTCAAAAGTATTGTTAATCCAATCAACAATGCCGTGCTGAGATCGAAAATTTGTACGCAGATAAATGGGTTGTAAAACGATGTTACCGATGCCTTCTGCACGAGCACGCAGAAATAACCCAACCTCAGCTTCACGGAAACGATAGATTGACTGCATTGGATCTCCAACTAAAAACAGACTTCTTCCATCACCCAATTCCCAACCAGCAGTGAGTTTTGTGATTAGTTCATATTGACTGATCGACGTGTCTTGAAATTCATCTACTAATAAATGCTGAATTTTGTAGTCAAGCGTAAGCGCGAGATCTGTTGGCGCATTAATTTCCCCTAATGCGCGCAAAGCACTCTGCGCAACTTCAGTAAAATCAACTTGTCCGTATGATTGAAATACAAGCTTCATTTGTCCAACTACAATTGGTAATAATCGTACGATTGATCTGAGTACTCTCCATTGAGCATCGGTATAAGTAGGTGGTGGAAGAAAACGGATATCATGTAAAGTTTGAGATAGAGCATCTCTCTCCATGAGTATAGCGCTAAGGGCAAAAACACGTGATTTCCATGTTTTAGCAACTTCTTTTTCCGTTTTATTTTTACCTGCCGGAAAACCATTATTACGATTGTATTGTTTTCGCCAAACTCCATCTTTGGTAAGCAAAAGTTCGGCTATGCCATACCAGAGAGAAACATCGTGTTCTTCATTACCCGGCA
The DNA here is from genome assembly GCA_014190895.1 of Nitrosomonadaceae bacterium. Lineage (GTDB taxonomy): Bacteria > Pseudomonadota > Gammaproteobacteria > Burkholderiales > Nitrosomonadaceae > BJGV01. The sequence continues at coordinate 7,490 of BJGV01000005.1, forward strand.
AGAGATTAAGATCTTTACAAGTAATAAGTGGGGAATCTTTACAATCAGCGATAAGATTATTCGCCGCATAATGTATAATTTTTATCAGCTCATCCTGCGTCGAGAGAGGATAGATACTCAATAGCTGGGACATTGCCTCTCGACGTATATTCTTAAGAGTCGTTTCTAATCTGTTGCGATCTTTATAGTAAATGTAACGCAACCATTGATCCCGTCGCGATAACATGTCAGCAAGCAGTTTTTCAATCTTAATCACGTCATTATCAAGGTGCTCTAATAAACATCTAATATCCTTTGCTGTTGCAGGATCACTCTCGACTAACTCAATAGTTGCACGTGCCGCTTGGAGATAAAGATTAGATGCATTTTTAATAATTTCTGGTTGGGATCCGAATCTTGAAAGTATCGGCATTTGTCTTACAAGTGAGGCGCACAGAGAATCGATGGTCTGTATACGCAAACGTGTCGGATTATTGATAATATGCCAGCCTGCTTGAGAGTCGCGTTGCAAAACTGCCTCCACAAGATCTTGAGTCAACTTCTCGTGATCAGTCTTAGGAATCTCATTAGTTGAAGAGAGCGCTTTCAATACTCGTTCACGCATTACTGTGGCGGCTTTGTTTGTGAATGTAATTGCAATTATCTCTTCGGGTGCGGTAACGCGGGCAAGTAATGCAAGGTAGCGTTGAATTAGGAGTTCAGTCTTACCTGATCCTGCTGGTGCTTGAACGATAAATGAGTGCAAAGGGTCAAGCGCGCGAAGACGATCAGCAAAATCTGAGATAGGTGTCGATTCTCTCATTCATGATCCTCTTGCTCTACAAGAGCACTATTGAATCGTTCGTGAATTCGACAAAGTGGCTTTATATTACAGTTACGACAGGTTTGTGGGTATTTATTAGGAGCGACTTGAGCATTCCCGTCAGAAAAATTCTCAGCTATACGAAAGAGATTAGTACGCCAAGCGGCTACTAACTCCTCCCATGAACTATGTAGATCATGCCAGCGTGATTCAGAGAGAGCTTGTATATCGGGAAGTAAATCGTCATCTCTTGCTAACCCAATAAACCGCATCTTACCTATCTTAATCTGCGCGAATGCAACTGCAACGACATCTGAGTCGGTGGTAACAAGATATAGTGGTAATTGTGGCTCATCTAAACAATCACCAAGTATAGAACTAATTGACAACAATCCAGTCTTATAATCAATAATAATTTTACGTCCATCGATAAGTTGATCGACACGATCAAGACGTAATGTCAATAAAAGTCTATCAAGTGTTATGCAATGCTTGTCTTCGGAAGCAATCACTTTAAAATCTTTGCGCTTCCTCTCTGTGCTAAGCCATTCAATTGTCAATCTTGCTAAACGCTGTTGTTCTATTTCTGCAAAATATCCTAAAAGTGTCGCAGGACGATCCGATCGGATGAATGTAATAGATTCTTTGGCAGCACGTAAGACTATTTCTTCGAGATCAACATGACTGATCATATCAAGTGCTTCTTTTGTCTGGAGTTGTTTCCACACATCTGCTAACACTCGATGTATCAACACACCGCGCTCCATCGCATTAAGTCCGGTGTGTGATGTCTCTAATCCCTTGGCTCCTAATCGGTGCAATGCCATGGCACGAAACGGACAAGCCATCTGATCTTTTATCACTGCAGCACCGCCTCTAATTTCAGTGACTTGACTTAACATAGGTGCTTTATAATCTTCCTTATACTCAAATCGACGCAGACTATATATCAGTTCGGAGTAATCTGTATAAATAGGAAGTGTTAATGCGCTCTCTGTAATTTTTAAAATTAATGGACTAGGTGTTAATTTACGCTCCTCATTTCTGTTGTTGTAGGATGGATAGCTAAGAATAACTTCCTTACCGCTGACCAACCATTCATTAGTTAGACGCAAGGCAAACTCAAGAGATTCAGTAACGGATCTCCATGGTATCTTTGCTATACGTTGTAACTCAATTGGTAGAAATGGATTCGGGCGTGGACGAGGTGGCCATAATTCATCTGATAGCCCCATTACCCAAAGATGATCAAATTCCATGCCAGCAGATTCTAAGATGCCTAGAATCTGAATTGGGACATCAGGAGTTCTAGGCTGAAATAATGTTTCTATGGCAATGCGGCGCAAATAAGACACGCCTTCATTGTAAGTAACATTTGACATGACCAAATCCAGAGCTGCGAAATTAGCAACAACTACATGCCATTTATTCAATACCTGATACTCGGTTGAATTAAGAATACGTTCTCCGGGAAAGCCAATAATTCGTAATATTTCAAAAATAATTCTAGCTACATCTGACGGCAGCTTCTTACCAAATAAATTTTCCTTCTTGAACTCTGAAAGAATGAATAACTGCTGCGCAAGGATTGGGCAACTCTCCTCACCGCGCTTATGATTAATTAATACAAGGAGAGATTCTATTGTGATAAATGGCTCGGCAATCTTACGTAATTGTGCATCCAGCAATGCTCGATTCATTATTTCAGACTCACTGCCCGCGAGAAATGGAGACCGGAGCAAGCAGCTTGCATTCTCGAAATTAGTTCCTTTTCCAATTAATTCAAAAATTAGAAATGCAATCTTAATCAATGGATAGGAAATTAGGGTTGCGCCAAGCGATACATTGAATGGAAATGTGTGCTCAACGGTATCCACTGGCATGTTTGAATAATTTGTCTCCATTATAGATCTGAAGATGCGCATGACAACGCTACGATGTTTAGTTAGCTCCGGCACAACAATGCCAATTTTTGCCGCACTATTAGCTTCGGCTCGTGTTCTTGCCCATGCCGCTGCAAGATGAATCTCGTCACGACTATCAATGCAACTTATACGGCGTATATCGTTCTTATATAATTTAGACTGAGACTGTGACTGTGACTGGGACTGTGATTCAGTCCACATTACTTCGCAACCAGCTATTCTAATTTTAATTAATAGCGTTTGCTGCTGGGGTGTTAGCGCATCAAAACCATAACAAATAAGACAACTGGGTTTTTTAATCTCTATAGCTTCCCATAAACTCCCTATCAAATCATAAAGACGCGCATTATCGATCTGCCTATTATTCCTAGTTATACGTTTATAACGCTCTGCCCAATCTTGAAATGTTTTACTATCGTCGCTTAAGTAAAATTCTTCAAGCTGGTCAATAAGTTGCCATGCATGACCAATCTGCCATGCTTCACATACAATCTGAGCAGTTTCTGAAATAGAAAGCAAAGACACCCCAACATCAGAATGCCTAATAATATTCTCCCATAATGCTCGCTCCTGTGTAGGAGAAAGCAAAATGGGTAATTTCATTTCTTGCGGGGAATAAGATGCTGTCTCGTACGCGCGCTCAATAAAAACATGAAACGGAGAGATGTTAGCTGAATTCCAGCTAGTAAGTGCACGGGCTCTTTGTGCATCATTAAACTTACGCTTCAATACCAACGAGAGTCGTTGATTAGGAGTAACGACAACAGTACTGTTTTGCGAGTCGAGGGCCAAACGTTTAAAAACACCGTCTAAAGAGATTTTCGTGAATTCTAAAGTGGAAAACATGCGACGGGATAAATTACCGCTACTGGATCAACGTTCTAGCATATCCAATTTACTCTTAATCTTTACCCAGTCATCAGCATCGGGTGGGGCATCTTTCTTTTCAATGATAATTTTCCAGGTCTTAGACAAATCGGCGTTCAGGGCAATAAAATTTTGTTGATCAATTGGTACATCGTCTTCAGCAAAGATTGCTTCAACTGGACATTCAGCTACGCACAAGGTGCAGTCTATACATTCATCTGGGTCAATCACCAAGAAATTGGGACCCTCGTGAAAACAATCTACTGGGCACACATCCACACAATCGGTATATTTACATTTAATACAGCTCTCAGTTACAACATAAGTCATAGTAGTTCTTCCTTACATGCTTTATTTTCAAAAATTAAAATGGTAATTCTACCAGAAACTACATACAGATCGTTAATGAACTATAGTTTACAGACTGTATATTAGGAAGATGCTCTTTACTTGAATACCATACATAACATCAGAGAATCTTAATGAACAAGCAATATGTGGTTGATTAAGAGGATTACGGTGCGGTTATACCATCTTTACCAACCTAGGTTAGTCTTGGTAGATAAGATTATGAGGTAACGTGATATTTTTTATAACTTTTATACAATTTTATTCAATAAATTACGTTTAACCAGTGGCCATTCCTGTCGAAGTATTGAGTAAGTTACGGTGTCACGAATTGAACCATTAGACGTAATTTGATGATTCCGTAAAATTCCATCTTGTTTTGCACCCAATCTTTCAATCGCAGATCTAGAAGGTTGATTGAAGTAATGTGTTCTAAATTCTACTGCGATCGCCCCTTTCTCTTCAAAGATATACTCGAGTAATAGAAATTTACTCTCCCTATTCACACCCGTTCTACATGCTGACTTCGCATACCAAGTATAGCCGATCATTGGTCTCTTATTCAGTTCATCTACGTTGTAAAAACGTGTACTACCAACAATTTTTTTTGTTTCTTTTAACCTCACAGCAAATGCGAGACCCCCTTTTTCTGTATCTCTCATAGCGCACTCTACATAGTTCTCCATTTGATCTGGCGAGGGTACGTTTGCAAACCAAAGTTTCCAGAGTTCTCCGTCTCTAACAGCAGCCCTCAAAGGCTCTACATGGTCCAGATTAATGGGCTCTAAAGTTACGATTTGTCCCGTAAACTCCGTCTTCTCAAGCCAACTCATTTCCAAACACCTCTTTTTTTCTTAACGTACGCTACTTTACACGGATTTCTAACTAAATCTTTTTATAGATTAAGATATGTAAGCACTAGCCTACAGAAAGTACAAGATATTTTCTAGTCTAGAACGGCACGGTAATCTAGTGGTTCAGACTCGATACTTCTATGGCAAATCCAAACAACATAGAATCAAATAATTCCAATTACTCATTCTCCCGGGTAGTCCACAAATTAACATGAAATGTTTACGGATTTCAATGCTTAGGATCGACATGAATCAAGTACGATACGTCTCAGAATGTGGAGTTTACCGTGAAAAAAATGTTCCGCTCCAGGAACTACAATTATTGGTAATTCCCGCGGAGTCACCCAATCAAGAATAGTCTCTAAAGAGACTATTCTATCTTTATCGCCATGGATAATTATTAATCTTCTAACATCGGTAATAACTGGTGAGGTACTAAAATGATCTACCGATGGAGCCACCATCAATAAGGTGTCTGGATTCAACTGTTGTGCTGCACGTGCCTGAATTGCCCCACCAAAAGAGAAGCCTGCTAACAGCAAAATAGTGTTATCAAGATACTCCCTAAACTGATCTCTAATGGTTGTAACTACAGTAATTACATCTTCAACCTCTCCCGCACCTTCGCCATAAACACCTTCACTTTTCCCTACGCCGCGAAAATTAAATTTAACCGCGATAAGTCCTAATTCAAGCGCAGCCTTAAATAAGGTAAACACTACCTTATTGTCCATGGTCCCCCCATACAGTGGATGTGGGTGGGCAATGACAGCAAGGCCTCGTCGATGTTCGGAATCTAATCCGGCAAGGATTACCTCTAACTTGCCAGATTGGCCATTTATAAAAAATTTTTGAGAGGGAGATTTCACAATTAACTAAGGGGTCACTATGCCTCAGATTCTGAACAATGCTTCAAATGCCTGCCACTGTCATATGATCTATCAGTAGCGACCCGCATTGTTTGGAACCACGCACTACCACATCACTACCTACCGCAGAAATGCCGAGAAACATATTTCTTAAATTACCGGCAATAGTTACCTCCTCAACTGCATATGCGATTTCACCATTCTCTACCCAATAACCGGCTGCCCCTCGAGAATAGTCGCCTGTAACAAGATTAATGCCGTGACCAAGTAACTCAGTTACCAATAACCCCCTGTCCATTTGTTTAAGTAATGCAGAAAACTCTAATGAAGCACCATTATCTAAAATTAAATTATGATTACCACCAGCATTTCCGGTAGCGATCAACCCAAGCTTGCGTGCAGAGTAGCTACTAAGAAAATAGCCCTGAACCATTCCATTTTCCACTACCTTGCGCCTGGAAGTGATAACACCTTCATTGTCAAAGATACTGCTAGCCAAACCTTTTTTCAGATGCGGTAATTCTAGAATCTGGATATTAGATGGGAAAACAGATTTGCCGATACTGTCTAACAGAAAAGAAGATTTGCGATAAAGATTACCGCCACTCACGGCACTAACAAAATGTCCTATTAAGCCAGAAGCAATAGGTGCTTCAAATAAAACTGGCACCTCACAAGTAGCAATCTTTCTTGCACCTAGGCGTCCTAAACTCCTAGTTCCAGCTTTTCTGCCGATACTTTCGACTGATTCAAGATCTCTAGAATTACGAGCCACACTGTACCAATAATCACGTTGCATGGCATCATTATGCTTAGCTATGACCGAACAACTAGTACTGTGTCTGGATGTAGCATAACCACCCATAAAATTAAAACTATTTGCATAAATAAACTGTGATTCGCTTAATGAAATACCTGCTCCCTCGGAATTAGTAATGCGCTTATCAACTTTGAGTGCCGCCGCCTCGCAAGTTTGAGCAAGTTCTATTGCCTGCTCTATCGATAAATCCCATGGAAAATATAAATCAAGATCAGGAAAATCATGAGCCAGTAAATCAACATCCGCTAATCCTGCGCAATTGTCTTCAGCGGTGTATTTAGCAATGGAAAGGGCGGCTGTTACGGTATCGCTTACCGCTTTTTTTGAGAAATCTGAGGTACTAGCGTGTCCACATCTTTGACCTATATAAACTGTCACTGAAAGGCCTTTGTCGCGATTATATTCAATAGTCTCTACCTCGCCTTGACGTATTGTAACATTTTGGCCAAAACCATCTGATACCGCTGTTTCACAATTACTGGCACCGCCCTTCTTAGCCCAATCTAAAATATCATGTGCTATTTGTTGGAGCGCTGAAATAGGATGGGAAAAATGCTGAGAAGGCATAATTATATAGTCTATAAATTAGGTTCTACTCTGAATCTATTCTATTCTAAGGGATTATCTAATTAGTGATTACACTTACTTTTAGTACCAAAAAATAATTTAAGTGGGCTCAAGTTGGGTATTAGACTGAATAACGCTATGATAACAGCTTCTTGATGCTGCATTAGAAAGGTAATTGTGAAAAAAAAATTAAATAATAATCTTGAGTATGATCTTCCTCTCAGTAAAACTCGCCTTAAGCAAGATATGCATGCGCTACAAGACATTGGCGAGCAACTGGTAACATTTAATCTCAAACAACTATCTGAATTGAACTTATCAGAAATACTGATAGATGCAATAATTGAGGCAAAGAAAATACATAAACATGAAGCCCGTCGTCGTCAAATGCAGTTCATTGGAAAACTAATGCGTGAAGTAGATGTGGCCCCAATTCAGCAGAAAATTTCTATCTGGGGCGGCATTTCTTCGCAACATAATGCATGGTCAAATTTACTAGAACATTGGCGCGATCGTTTACTAACAGACGAACATGCTATTGCTGAATTTGGACGAGAATATCCCGCTGCTGACTTACAACTCTTACGTACACTTATGCGCAATACCCACAAAGAAAAAATTGCTAATAAAGCACCTAAGAGTTTTCGTGTACTATTTCGTGAGTTACAAATAATTATTCCAAAGACATTGAGAGTTGGCGTGACAACTAAATAGGCAAGTAGTGTGTAAAGAATTATGCACTACTTGAATCTAGTTACAGCTTAAAAATTTTATTGCTAATTTTCTGCCGAGATTTATTTTCTCTTTTATTTATAATCACTATGTCCGATAACCTAACACCTCTTATTGAACTTGAGACTGGTATCCTTCCAACTCACACCATTCTATGGATGCATGGTCTTGGCGCAGATGGTAACGATCTCATTCCTATCGTTCGTCAAATTAATTTTCCATCTAATATCCATATACGTCTTTTATTTCCTCATGCGCCAATGCGACCAATAACTATAAATCACGGTTCCGTGTTACGTGCATGGTATGACATATATAATTTAGATTTTGATTGTCGCGAAGATATTGTCGGCCTGCGTTCTTCGCAACTAACAATTGAAGGAATAATCGACTTAGAGGAGCAACGAGGCATCCCGCCTGAAAATATTCTACTGGCAGGCTTCTCTCAAGGTGGGGTGATGGCGCTGTACGCCGGTTTACGTTATGCAAAAAAACTAGCTGGTATTGTGGCATTATCGTGTTATCTGCCACTAGCAAAAAAACTTTCAATAGAGGCTCATAAAGCTAATCTAGATATCCCTATTTTCATGGCACACGGTCATAATGATTCTATGATAGCGTTAACATTAGCCACAGCATCAAAAAAAGAGTTGCTTGATTCAGGATATGATCTAGAGTGGCATGAATACCCGATGGAACACTCTGTCTGTATAAGAGAAATTGTTGATATTAGTAATTGGTTAAAGCGGGTATTGATCTAGCCAAAAAGAATATGCACTTAAATCGATTTACAGACTGTATTCAAAAGTACCCGACTAAATGATGAGATACTTACTAATTAACCCTTAGATGTATGAATCTTATGGTAAAAAAGGTCTATGTTGGAAGGGTGTAATTTAGAATATGTGTTCTTTTGATGGATCAGTAACAAATCCGATGCGTGCAAGTCCAGCGCTTGCAGCAATCGACATCACTCGTGCCACGTGCTCATAATGCACATGTTTGTCGGCACGAATATGTAACTCAATCCTTGGATCCTGCCTTACTGCCTCAGAAAAACGTCCTGTAAGCTGCTCTAATCCAATTAATTCCCCATTCCAGTACAGGCTAGTATCCTCAAGAATACCAAGTTCAATGCGCTCCGATTTTGTGACATTTGGACTACTTGATGCTTTAGGTAAATCTACTTTAACTGAGTGCGTCAATAATGGCGCTGTAATAATAAATATTATCAACAAGACCAGCATAACGTCTACCAAGGGAACTACGTTAATCTCGGTCATTAGTGACTGATGTCCGCTATTATTCATGCTACCAAAGGCCATTACTCTCTCCCTTCAATTGCTGATACCGCATGTAATGATCGTGGCTCACTTGTCGCATCACTACCCTGAGAACCCACAGCAACCAATGCAAAAAGATCATGTGCAAAGGCGTCTAAACGTGCCAACCATATCCGGTTACGTCGCACGAATGCGTTATAAGCCAACACTGCTGGAATTGCAACAACTAGTCCAAGGGCTGTCATAATGAGTGCCTCACCTACTGGTCCGGCTACTTTATCCAAAGTACCTTGGCCAGAAATACCTATCTGCACTAATGCATGATAAATACCCCAAACTGTACCAAATAAACCAATATAAGGAGCAGATGAACCAGCTGAGGCTATTGCTGTAAGTCCATTCTCTACACGCGTGGCTTCTTGATCAATGCTATTACGCAATACACGGGTAATAAACTCACTTGTACCGCCTAACGCAACAAGTTTCTGCATGTTATGTTTTTCTGTGTCGGTGGCAGCATCCAGTGCCGACTTTGCAAGTTTTTCGAAAGCATTACCATAAGAAATGTTATCGAGCTTTAGACTAGCTTCATGCAAAGAGTTGGCGCTCCAAAAATGCTTCATAAAAATTTCAGCTTGTCGATTTTCTAAAAAATTGGCGATACTCTTAGTAAGAATGAAATACCAACTGACAACTGACAGTATGAGTAGCAATACAAGCACGCCGATACCCACGGCATCAACTTGAGTAAGAAAGTGAGCAAATCCCAATTCTTTTTCCATGATATTAATGTCCTTGTAGCACGAAGTTAAAAGGTTGTAATGCAACAGCTCTAACTCGCTGCCCGTTACGTATAGATGGATTACAACGCCAAGTTTTTACTGTGATGAGAGCTACGTCATCAAGACGCTTATAATTACTGCTTTCTATCACTTGCGCATTACTCACGCGACCATCTTCATCTAATTCTACTCGTAAGAGTAATTTACCTTCTTCACCAAGACGACGCGAGAGTGGCGGATAAGACGGTGATACCCATTCTGGGCATGTAACCGATAACTCTGTAGGTAATGTTATTTGTCCAATTGGTGCGGGTTTCAAAGCAACCGCCTCTACTGCCACAGATGGGGGTAAGGATGGTACAACTGTCTCTGTCTCAGATAACACTGGCTCTTTGACAACTAATTGCGGTAACTCTAATTTCTTTACTAATCTCGGTTTGATTGGTAACAATGGCGTGACGAGGGTCTTAATCTCTTCCACTTTGGGTGGAGTCACGAAGCTAACAAATAACGTTACCATGTCCTCTGGGGGGGGAATTAACCGTTGATTCCATAAAACATAAAGAAACCCCCCATGAATTACAAGAACAAATAATAGATTTACTAAAGACGTATTATTCCTTTTCATTATCATATACTTAATGATCTTCTGAATTAAATTTTACATTATGAGTTAACCACTCCTCTATAAACTTCTGCTCAATCAACCCAGTCTTAATTTTACGTTGATGAGTTTGGTCATAAAAATGTGTACGCGGTATCTCACCATACCAATAGCGATCAATCTCAGAGCGTAAACGTTCTGGCACGCTGTCTGCAAAGACCCATTGCTCGACTTGGCTCATTCCATAACTCTCTACCAAAGATGCAAGTTGGGATGCATCATTTAACGTATCAGTTGCGACTAAGACTGTATCTAATTTATGATGGCGATCCATGATCCTACTCAACATTCGCAATTCAGTTGGGCAATACTGGCAATCTAATGACCAAAAAACAAGTATAAATGGCTTGCCTTCACGAGCAGCAAGAATTTTAGCCAAACTCCCAGGAACAAAGGGACGGACGTCTCCCGTTGCTCCAATAGCAACTGAGGAGAACAACAACAATATTAGAAATATGCAACGCAACATTAGTTCACTCTAAAAACAAAAATACGTATTTTATCAAGTACATACCTATTACTAAAAATCATTCAATACGTTAGTTACAAACCCATGGCAAGGTAAGAATTTTAATTTTTTACTCAATTTTTTGATTTACTTGCTTCCCATTGAGCGGATAAACTGCAAAAATGAATGCACTGGATATTATTTTTTCCAATAAACATAATTAATAATGAGTCTCATGTAGTTTCTCATATATTACCACTTAAATGAATCACTTCAAAGAAATAGAGATCTCTGTACCCACTCTCCGCCGACGTTTGCTCAGCATGGTCTACGAATTATTGCTCTTGATTGCAGTCCTGTTTATTTGTAGCCTTATCTTTCATTTGATATTTCGTGATACAGACTCGTCTTTATTTAAACCAGTGTTTCAATTTTACTTACTAAGCATTACTGGTATCTATTTCTCATGGTTCTGGACTCATGGTGGACAAACTTTAGCAATGCAAACTTGGAAATTACAGATTATTAGCATTGATGGGGGAGAAATTGGAGCAAAAAAGGCAATCTACCGTTACCTATTTGCATTAATAAGTATCTTTTTACTTGGTTGTGGAATACTTTGGGCTTTATACGATCGTGACCGTCAATTCATGCATGACAGATTGGCGGGTACTAGAATCATCAATGTCAAAGAATAAAATATAAACCTAAAGTGAGTAGCATTAAGTCTGAAACAGATATCTATACTAAACAGTTCCACCTACCGTTAGGCCATCTATTCTTAGCGTCGGCTGACCTACCCCTACCGGTACACTCTGACCTTCCTTGCCACATGTACCAACACCTGGATCAAGGGACATATCATCACCTATCATAACAACACGCGTTAATACATCGGGACCATTACCAATCAAAGTCGCACCTTTTACTGGATAAGAAATCTTACCATTTTCTATCATATAAGCTTCTGCAGCAGAAAAAACAAACTTTCCGCTAGTAATATCCACTTGTCCGCCGCCAAAATTCACTGCATACAGGCCATGTTTAACTGAAGCAATAATCTCTTGTGGACTATTTCTTCCATTCAGCATATAGGTATTGGTCATACGCGGCATAGGAATATGAGCAAACGATTCACGTCTACCATTGCCCGTAATAGCAGCGCCCATGAGTCGCGCATTCAGATTATCTTGTAGATAGCCTTTGAGAATGCCATTTTCGATTAGTACGTTACATTGAGTTGCATTGCCCTCATCGTCGATATTTAAGGAACCACGTCGCTGAGGAATTGTTCCATCATCCACTACAGTTACACCAACAGCAGCAACACGTTCACCAATACGCCCAGAAAATACAGAACTCCCTTTGCGATTAAAATCTCCTTCCAATCCATGACCAATAGCTTCATGCAGCAGTATCCCTGGCCAACCAGCACCTAGTACTACCGTCATAGCTCCAGCAGGAGTCGGCTTTGCATCTAAGTTAACAAGTGCCTGGTGTACCGCTTTCTCGGCGTAATCACGTAATACACTATCGGTAAAATAACTGTAATCAAAACGTCCACCGCCACCTGAGATGCCTTGTTCACGATGTCCGTTATCCTCGACAAGAACTTGCAACGAGACTCGTACCAAAGGTCGTATATCTGCCGCCATAAGACCATCACTACGCGCTACCAAAATCACCTCGTACTCTCCGGTGAGAGAAACCATAACCTGAATCACTCGTTTATCAATTGTACGAGCATACCTCTCAATCTTTTCTAACAAAGCTATTTTCTCTATGTCTTCTAGACTCGTAATTGGATCTTTAGGACGGTAAAGTTCATATCCTTTACTGCGTCTAATTGCCTGTACGGAATGATTTCCTCCTTGTCTAGCAATAGCTCGTGTTGCCTGTACAGTTGAATTAAGGGCGGACATACTGATATCATCGGAGTAAGCAAAAGCTGTCTTCTCTCCACTTACTGCACGTACGCCGACTCCTTGATCGATACTGAAACTACCAGACTTTACGATACCTTCTTCAAGAGTCCAACTCTCTGCACGAGAGTACTGAAAATAAAGATCGGCATAATCTACATGGTGCGTCAGTATTTGACTAAATACTGACTGCAATTTTGTTACATTTATATCATACGGCATCAGCAAGCAACGATCCGCCACAATAAAGGGATCGTCAGACTCAATCATGGAGTTTTTAATCATGTGGTTCAATTTAACTATCTAGTAAGTAGTGCTATCAATATAAATAATTTAACGGCGATACAAAATGCGGTGGTTCAATGCAGGTAAACTATTACGTAAATTCAGCTGATGCCTTGGTTTAATATTTGCAATTACCGCTCCTGGTCCGCTTAATAAACGATTAATCACCACTCCCCAGGGATCGACGATCATACTATCACCGTAAGTTTCACGACCATTAATATGAAAACCGTTTTGAGCAGGTGCAATTACATACGCCAAATTCTCAATGGCACGAGCACGAATTAATATCTCCCAATGAGCCTTACCAGTTGTTTTTGTAAAAGCGGCAGGCGCAAGAATTATGTCCACTTTTCCCATTGAGCGATAAAGTTCTGGAAAACGTAAATCGTAACAAATAGAGAGGCCGATGCGGCCAAATGGTGATTCTATTACAACTACTTCGTCACCTGCTTCAATGGTTTCCTCCTCAGTATACAACTCGTCACCAAGATCAAGATTAAATAAGTGCATTTTGTCATAACGTGCAACCTGCTGGCCCTTATTATCGTACACCAAGCAACTATTTCTTACTTTATTTGATTTGGATGATGCAAGTGGCACAGAGCCGCCCACAAGCCAGATGCCAAAATGCTTAGCGGTCTCTTTTAAAAATTCTTGAATTGGTCCGCTACCATCTTGTTCACACACTGCCACTTTGTCAGTATCTTTCATGCCCATAATACAAAAATATTCGGGCAGCACTACTAACTGCGCTCCTTGGGACGCCGCTATCTCTACTAGTCTCCCGGCCTCTCTTAAATTAACCGCGACACTAGGTCCAGACAACATCTGAATTGCGGCAACATAAAATTCGCTGTCAGGCTTGTCGTCAGTATTGAGTTTGATCAAAGCTTCTAACCCTATAGATATTATTCTGGGCCATTAGATTTTTCCTCTTTGGAGCCCAGTTTAGTGATAATTGGGTCTGCCCAAGAACCACTAATATTGTACTCATTAGAAAGAATTGAATTCTCAAGTGCTTTATTTTTTATTATAGATTCTATAACAGTAGCAACTCCTACAATTGGAGCAACTAATCCCAATGAAGGGGTGACTGTAATGTGAAGTTTCTGGGTTTCTTTTAGCAGATCTATTTGCCCATTCATAACAACTTCTGCAGCAGGTCCCTTGATTTTAACATTATTAGTACTTGCCACACCGTAAGCTATATTGAAATCGCCAGAAAATTCATCGAAAGCAAAACCAGCACTAAAAACATCACGGAAATCTAATAGCATTCTTCGCGGCAATGATCGCAAATCAAAAATACCGAACAATTTACTAATTCCTAGCTCAAATTTTGGAAACTGTCCTCCTTGAGCTTCTAATTTAATATTCCCAGACAAGGTTTCGTAATCAATGGATTGCGGTACACCAGACCACGACAATATCCCCTCAATCTTGCCTCTACCACGCTTCACTCGATTAAAATTATTAAAACGTGCTAAGAGTGCATGAATATCACTTGTTTCTAGCTTCACATCTAATTGAACGCGAGGAGGCGCCGCGCTACTCTGCCATGTCCCATGAGCCATGAACAAGCTCTCTGGACTGGTAATACGCAACTTTTTTATATACCAATCTTGTTCTCGCTGATCTGCGATTAATTCAAATTCACCTAATTTTTCTCCTTTTAGGATGAAATCCTCTGCTATGACATCAAGCGCTGGCAAGTCTTTGTCTTTTTCTTGCACTCTCTCTACAATGTTTGGGTTTTTTGGGTAGAAAGAAGGCATGCTTAATTTCTTCAATCGCATCACTATTTTTCCGTTACCACTAGATTGCCAAACAACATTACCATTCATTTCTTCGCTTATAACATCAGAGCGCCATTCGCTGTCAATTCTATTAGCATTTAATATAAACTTATTGAAGCGTCTGCCCAGAAAATCAAATGTGCCAACCTGAAGATTAATTGTCTCGAGATTCGGATAAGATCCTATTTTCTTGTTATTTTTATTAAACAAATCAAGCCATTGATCTACTTCTAGGGTTGGCAATGAACCGGTTAATGATAAATTCCCAGGTGATGAAGAAAGGATTGAATTAGGGCTTATTTGATTGTTACTCACAGAAAGTGCATTGCTAGTGTCTCTAGAATGCATAATCCTTAGAGATACTAGTTTACCGTAACTGAGATCCAGCTCATTATGATTGGAA
Source organism: Nitrosomonadaceae bacterium (assembly GCA_014190895.1). Taxonomy (GTDB): domain Bacteria; phylum Pseudomonadota; class Gammaproteobacteria; order Burkholderiales; family Nitrosomonadaceae; genus BJGV01. The sequence goes on from BJGV01000005.1 coordinate 22,860, forward strand.
TTCAAAAAATTCCAATTCAAACGGAATGGCGCAATGTTTGCAATTGTCTTATAAAAAGGCGCCGGTAAATGAGAAACAATGCCATCTAATGATGACGCAATCATTATATTTTTTACTCCATTGTTAATATGAATGATTGCGCTCCAATTAGTTTTCCCATATAAATAATCTAACCACACTTTTTCGGTTTCTGATAACCCATCCCATTTATTTTTTTTGAGTGCATCGAAATCAATCTTACCAATTACATTAATATATGAATCGCCAAGTTTTGAGGTAGTAGAATCAATAGTCGCTGGTCCGCCCATAATCTGGGCACTAATATTTTCTGTCTTTATGGTAGATTCCGTAAATTTTAGCATCCCATTTACTTTCTTTAAATTAGGGAGATTCTGATTAAAATTAATTTCATTATCAATAAACCGATAACTAGCAGTTAATTTCTGGTTCTTGGAATTCTGTAGAGGGATGGTAGATTTAAAGAGTAACTCTCCATTTCCAGTGGCGCCAATATTACCGATAATTTTGGAAATATACTCATTCATCCTAGTATTTCTGGAGAGCTCTATAAATTCTTTAGTGGGTCCAGTAATCTTTCCTTGAGTCTCTAAAATTACATTACGCGCAGTTACGTCAGCAATCTTTAATTCCATATTTTCTATCTTGGTGCCAAGAGTATTCGCCTGTAAATTACTCATTTCTAGATGGTTACCATAGAATAGTAAATTAGTTGAGATATTCTCTATTCTTGGCCACCCCGGAATATGATCCAACACTACCCCTGATACTCTCGTATCTATCTGGAAAATGCCTTGAGTATCTTTATTAAAAGGAAAGGATGCTAAATTACCTTTAATATGCAACTGTACGCCGCCAAGCTCTCCTGACACAATCGATTTATCAAGCCAGTTATATAGGGATTTTCTTGTTATTAATGGGATTTGGTGCAGTGCATAATGTGCATCTATGTGCGTCATATCACCCACTAAATCAAGCACACCTGGACTATTATGCTCAGTAAGATAAGTGCCGTGAATATTTCCAGTTACATAGTTACTCTTAAAAGAGATATCGCTAAACTTAAATTCAATTTCATCTTTATCGATCAATAAGTTCCAATTAATTTGACCAGTAAGTTTATCTAGCAGCAATACTTCATGGAAAAAATTAGGTAATTCTACGCTAAAATTTTTAGAGTCAAGGTTTAATACACCAGCTCTATCTGAAAAATCTAAACGCCCGCTAATACCGCTGAATGTGGGTATTCCTTTGAGTTTTTGTACACCTAAGTTAGAGAACTCTCCTCTAATATTTAAAGATTCAGATACCGATTGATCCCCGTTCCATTCTGCTAACACATCACGAATTTCTCCATTAAGAATTACTCCATTTAATTGCTTCTGAAATATTTTATTTACAGGAAGATACTGAACTAATTTCTCTATCATTCCAAGATTTAACTGATCGGCATTTAATTTCCAGGTATTAAACGTATTATTCCCAGATAATGGTGCTTGCAGTAAGAAATCTAATGACTGCCACGTATGTTCTCCAAGCATGGCAATCTCTAATTGCTTAGCAAAGAATTTAGCACCTTGGTTTGTATTATTATCTTCTTTCTTCCATCCTACTCTGCCATGCAAGTGAATTAAATTTAGTTCTGGTAGATCTTGTGCTAAATGCATTCCGACATCTTGTAAACCTAAATCTGCCGTCAGATTCTCCATGTGTCCATCTTCCATTCCAATCCATATGCGAAGAGATCCTATCCCACGATTAAATCTAATTGCTTCCGGAAATGGCAACCATGTTTGCCAAAGAAAAACATTAGTGTGGTTAGATTGTACAGATAATCTTCCGTGCCATTGGTCAAAAGTATCCAGAGATATCCCGGAAAAATTGCCGTGGAAACTTAAAGGTGCGGAAAGTTCAGAAGGGGGGGTGGCGTCTATACTAAACTCATGCTGATCGCCATAATTTTTTAAATTCAGAGTGACTTCTTTAAACTCTAACAATGGTGCCCGAAGTTGTTCATCCTGCCAATAAATATTGGCATTATCAACAGCAACCTCTCGTTGACGCAATAACCAGTCAAGAAAATTGTTGCTCGCCTCAGTCTTGTCTTTATTAAGAGTGATGCCGGCTAGATATATCGTTCCTAAAGAATCACGACGAACAATAGCGTTAGGTTGGTTTATTTTAATTTTATTAAAATATAATTCGCCATACAATAACGAAAACCAAGAAAGTGTGCCGTCTACCTTATTCAGTAATAGAACAGGTACATTCTCTTTGTCATACACTTGCACGGTACCCATTGTGAAATGAGGATGTAATTCATCCCAATCCGCGCTCATTTGACCTATAGTTACGCGTTGACCGGAAGCTTGGGTAATAGCGAACGCAATATCTTCACGGTAGCGCTCAACGTCAGGTAGTAGCCAGTAACGTAATATCAACAACGAAAGAGATGTGCATACTACTATAGCGAGCAACAAAGGTATCAATAGGCGGGACAAGAAGCCGCCGTATCTTACAAGAAGTGAGGTAATTGAAAAGTTCAATAAATAATTCCAGTTTCACTACCTAATACACTCTATCCTGCTTTAATAGGATAGAACTGAGTATACTTTCAGAATCCAGCTTTTCAATGGTAAATTACAATTGTAATTGAGATTTAATATGATTATCTTCATACAGTCTCCGAAAAGTGCTACTAGGTGCGCTAAAAATAATTAATTACTCTAAATTTATTGTAACCCTGAATCCTCAGTTATGCATACAACCAATTGCTCTGCTGAAGAAATAATTTTCTCTAATCTAGCATTCAGTCGTTATGCAAAACGCTTGCTAGAAAGCGAACCTAATCTGCGAACAGAGCTTCTTCAGAACATACAACATGTTTTTCTTGAAGAGGAAATGCAGGTATTTCTAAATTTAAACTCTAATACTATAAACAATGAGACTGCTCTTCATAGCACTCTAAGGCGCTTACGTAAAAGAGTAATACTGCGTCTAATGATGCGTGATCTCAGTGGATTAGCTACTCTCGCAGAAGTTATGACAAGTATGACTAATTTAGCTCAGATTACCGTACGCTTTGCCCTCAATTGGTACCAAACTTGGCTGACCGATCCTAGTCGCTATGGTCTACCCAAGGGCGCTAAAAGTAGAGAAATACAAAAAATGTTGATCATCTCTATGGGAAAACTAGGCGGTGGTGAACTCAATGTGTCATCGGATATAGACCTGATTTTTCTTTACCCAGAAGATGGTGAAACCAATGGAACCAAATCAATTTCTAATCATGATTTCTTCTCTCGTCTAGGACGAAAATTAATTGCGAGCCTTAACGATATTACTGCTGACGGTTATGTTTTCCGCGTCGATATGCGACTACGTCCTTATGGCGAGAGCGGTCCGCTGGTTATGAGTTTCTCTATGCTAGAAGAGTATTTTCTAACGCAGGGACGCGAATGGGAGCGTTATGCTTGGATTAAAAGTCGTGCAATCACTGGCTCGTCTACAGAAGAATCGATATTAACGGAGCAAATAATAAAGCCTTTTGTATTTCGAAGGTATTTAGATTTCAGTGCCTATGAATCTATGCGTAGTATGCACACACAAATTCGTCAAGAAGTTGGCCATCGAGAGGCGCATAGTAATATTAAACTTGGACACGGAGGTATTCGAGAAATTGAATTTATTGTTCAAGTATTTCAATTGATCAGTGGTGGGCGTGATGCCGAGCTACGTGCCCATGCGACAATCGCTACCTTACAGTGCCTACAAAAAAAGAAAGAATTATCAGATAAGGTAGTTACAGAGCTTACTGATGCCTACTATTTTTTACGTAATCTAGAACATAGGTTGCAGTATCTGGATGACCGCCAAACTCAAATATTGCCAGAAGATTCGCTAGATCAAACGTTAATAGCGGCCGCTATGGGCTTTCCTAGTTACGTTACCTTCTTACAGCAACTCAATATCCATCGCAATAATGTGGCTCTCCATTTTGAACAGATACTATCTTCTCCTCAAAAACACCAAACAAAGAGTGTATTGGCATGCCTATGGCAAGAGCTCTCTCAGGATGGGGATAAAGATAAATCCGCTATTGCTCGACTAGATACAATGGGATTTTCTCAATCAGAGAAGATTCTTAAGAATTTACAAGAATTTCGTCTTAGTGCTCGTTACCGACAGTTACCTGCATCAAGCCAAGAGAAGATTGACGCTTTAATACCTATCATTATTGAGATTTCGGTCAAATTTCCTCCTGCTGACGTTACCTTAGAACGTATCATGCGATTCCTTGAAAGCATAATTCGACGAGCTCCGTACCTGGCTCTCTTAATAGAGCGTCCTCAAGCCCTAGAACAGGTAATTAAATTTGTTAGCATTAGTCAATGGGCTGGTGAATATCTAAGTCAACACCCTATTCTACTTGATGAATTACTTAATCCATCGGACTCTGCCAAAGCGCCAGATTGGCCTACATTAAAAACAGAACTGATACAACAATTAAACGGTACTAAAAACTCCGGTAAAGATGACACTGAGAAAAAAATGGATATTTTACGGCATTTTCACCATACTCAAGTATTTCAACTATTAGCAAGAGATTTAAGGGGATTGCTATCACTAGAAACTCTAAGCGATTTTTTAACTGATCTTGCTGACTTGATACTTGATGTAGTGTTAAATTTAACTTGGTTAGGACTGAAAAAAAGACATTTAGATATACCCACATTTGCTATTATCGGTTACGGTAAATTAGGTGGAAAGGAATTAGGATACGTATCTGATCTCGATATTATTTTTCTTTATGACGATACCCATCTCGATGCACCAGAAATTTACGCAAAACTTGGCCAACGTATCAATTCATGGCTTACCAATTACACTTCGGCTGGATTTTTATATAAGACGGATTTGCGCTTACGTCCCAACGGTGCTAGTGGCTTATTAGTCACTTCTATCAATGCTTTCCAACAATACCAACAGCAACAGGCTTGGGTATGGGAGCACCAGGCATTGACTCGAGCACGTTTTGTGGCGGGGGATAAGCACGTAGGAAAAATATTTGAACAAACCCGGATAGACATCCTGCGTCAACAACGCAATTTAAAAGATCTGAGACATGACATTTTAATCATGCGTCAAAAGATGTTGGATAGCCATCCAAATAAAACTAAGTTATTCGATATCAAACATGACCGGGGTGGTATTATTGATGTTGAGTTCATAGTGCAATATCTGGTTCTTGGATACGCTTGCGATTATCCAGCATTAACTAATAATACCGGCAACATCGCACTGCTTGAACTCGCTGGAGGGCTTCAGTTAATTCCTATGACGACGGCTAAAAAAGTAAGCGATGCTTACCGAGAATTCCGCCGTGTACAACATCAACTAAGGTTGAACAATAGTTCGAGTCTAGTGGAGACCGATACAACAGGCGAAAACACACAAATATCTGTGCGCGTTGAAACTGATTATTTACAGAATGCTAGAACAGCAGTATTACATTTATGGGCGGAACTATTTAATTCTTAATTATGGTTCTAAGGAAAGTGTTAGAGCACAGATTGGGATGGTAGTACCAGTAGATGGGGCAAAAGTTATTCTTAATGCACTCTTAATGACATTTGCACAAAAGAAATATCCATTTGTAGGGCCGGCCAATGGTTTTATGCTCACAAGACTTTGTAGTTAAATTATCAGAATCTATACATTTAAACCAAAGCCCCTAAAAAATGTATTCTTCTTAGAATACATTATCTGGGGAGAGAATCCTATCTGTATTCTCTCTTAAAAAATGCGCTAGAATGTACCTTTAAATGCTTAATGGGAGTTTCCGAATGTCAATGGCTGACCGCGATGGTGTTATCTGGAACGATGGAAAAATGGTTCCTTGGCGTGAGGCGACTACACACATACTTACTCACACTCTGCACTATGGCATGGGGGTTTTTGAAGGTGTACGCGCTTACAATACATCCAAAGGAGTCGCTATTTTTCGTTTAAAAGAACACACCGACCGACTATTCGATTCAGCACATATTTTCATGATGAAAATGCCTTACGATAAAAACACGTTAATGGACGCTCAATGTCAGGTGGTTAAGCAAAATAAACTGGGGTCATGTTACATTCGTCCAATTGTATTTTATGGATCCGAAGCCATGGGGATCTCTGCCAAAGTACTTTCTGTACATGTGGCTGTAGCCGCATGGCAATGGGGAGCCTATCTTGGTACGGATGGTCTTGAAAAAGGTATTCGCGTCAAGACCTCGTCTTTTTCTCGTCATCACGTCAATGTTAACATGTGTCGTGCCAAATCGGTTTCTACCTACACCAACTCAATTCTTGCTCATCAAGAAGCGGCTCACGACGGTTATGATGAAGCTTTGTTATTAGATGTTGATGGCTATGTAGCAGAAGGATCAGGTGAAAATATCTTTATTGTTAAGCATGGGAAAATTTATACGCCAGATATGACTTCCTGTCTTGAAGGCATTACTCGCGCTTCTGTCATTGAACTTGCCGAGGAAATAGGAGTTACAGTTATTCAAAAACGTATCACTCGTGATGAGGTATATTGTGCAGATGAGGCATTCTTTACCGGCACAGCAGCTGAGGTGACACCAATTCGTGAACTTGATAATCGCATGATTGGTGACGGTAAACGCGGCCCAATTACAACTAAATTACAAACCATGTTCTTTGACTGCGTTAGCGGAAAGACCAAGAATCATGACGACTGGCTTACCTATGTTTAATAAAATTTAAAACCAAAGTATTTATGCAGAATAGTCTTATTCCTAAGAAACAAAACTCGATAGAAATTACCATAAGGGATTTGCCATTGCACTGCCCCACGTCATTAATGTCAGCATGGGACTCTCATCCACGTGTATTTTTACCCATCAAAGATATGAGTGGGGTCTCATGTCCATACTGTGGTACACACTACATACTGAGAAACTTGATAGCAAAATAAAACTAATAACCTGTCTATTAATATTATTAGTAGATAAACTCCGTTATCTTAACAGAAATCTCCTGTATATCTGATTAAAATTAAAATTTTTATATTCACTGGTCAGTATTTTAGATGTCCGAATTTATGAAAAAAACTGTGCATGAAATTCCCCACGAGATTTTTAAAGCTTATGACATACGGGGAGTAGTTGGAGAAACTCTTACCCCTAAGATTACGATGGCTATTGGTCACGCTATCGGCTCAGAAGCCAGGAAACGTGGCCTCGCATCGATAGCCATAGGACGCGATGGAAGATTATCAGGATTTGAATTAGCGAAAGCCCTTGCAAAAGGTCTGCAAATGAGTGGTATCGATGTAATAGATGTGGGAATGATTGCCACTCCTATGCTCTACTTTGCCGCTCATGAATTATGTCATTACTCTGGAGTAATGATTACAGGTAGTCATAATCCACCTAATTACAACGGATTAAAGATAGTGTTAGGTGGTGAGACACTGGCAGGTGATTCTATACAGGACCTGCGCATTCGACTCAAAAATAAAAATCTCATTCACGGCGATGGCAATTATTGTGTAAAAGATATTACTGAAATATATCTTCAGCGCATTATCACTGATATCAAACTAACGCGTCAGATGAAAATTATTGTTGACTGTGGTAATGGAATACCGGGTGCCTTTGTACCAACTCTCTACCGCAATCTTGGTTGTACAGTTACCGAGCTCTTTTGCGAAGTAGATGGAACCTTTCCTAATCATCACCCGGATCCATCAGTTCCTGAGAATATGCGTGATTTAATCTACGCGCTTAAAACTACAGATGCTGAGATAGGACTTGCCTTTGACGGCGATGGTGATCGCTTAGGTGTAATCACAAAAGATGGCAGCGTCATCTACCCTGATCGTCAATTAATGCTGTTTGCTGCTGATGTGTTGTCTAGAAATCCTGGGGGGCAGGTTATCTTTGACGTAAAATGCACTCGTAATTTAGCTCCATGGATAAAGCGTCACGGTGGCAAACCTGTTATGTGCAGAACGGGACACTCATTTATTAAAGGTAAGATGAAAGAAACTGGTGCACTTATAGCGGGTGAGATGAGTGGGCACATTTTTTTTAAGGAACGTTGGTATGGATTTGACGATGCTCTTTATGCGGGTGCACGACTATTAGAATTACTTAGCCAACAAATAGATAGCAGTGCCGCACTATGTAGTCTCCCAGATTCAATTAATACTCCAGAATTACAAATACAATTAAAGGAGGGTGAAAACTATGCACTTATCGCACAATTACAAAAAACTGCGCATTTTCATAACTCAGAACAAATTATTACCATTGATGGATTACGAGTTGAATACAAAGATGGTTTTGGGTTAATGCGCTCATCTAATACTACGCCAGTAATCGTATTACGCTTTGAAGCAAACGACAAAGAAGCATTAAAACGAATTCAAGAAGATTTTCGTCAGGTTATTCTTTTAGCTAGGCCTAATATAATTATGCCTTATTAATAGATTTGGCCCGAGTATTCACATCTAAAAATATACTATGTAAATCATGCTGCTAAATGCAATTTTTTATATCACGATTAATTTTTTATTAAATGCTCAAAATAGATTTAGAAAACCATAAGGAAATCTGTGTTCTTTTTGTCTGTATGGGCAATATCTGTCGATCACCTACTGCAGAGGCAGTATTCAAGTATAAAGCTAAAATCGCTGGCTTAGAAGAGATGTTCCATGTCGATTCTGCTGGCACTCATAATTTCCATATTGGTAAATCGCCAGATAAAAGGGCTGTAAAAGTAGCAGATCGACGTGGTTATAACATGCAAGAATTACGTGCTCGTCAGATACATCTATCAGACTTCAAAAAATTTCAGTACATTTTAGCGATGGACAATCATAATCTCACCGTACTTAATCAGCATTGCCCTTCAGAACAATGCCATAAAATTCAACTCCTTATGCAATACAGCGGTGAATTCTCTGGGAAGAAAGAGGTGCCTGATCCTTATTTTGGCTCATACCAGAATTTTGAAAAAGTATTGACCATAATTGAAGAATCTATGGATGGTTTTCTCAAGCATATACAAAGAAAATGAATTAAATAAAAATTAATATAAGAGTGACAAGGAGAAAATTCTCACCCTTTCTCTCGCCACTTTTCTTTCTTCCGTTTCTCTATTATTCCGATCTATGTGTTTCAATCTGCATTAGCTGCTCACTTTCTACCACTATTGATGGAGAAGACTTTGCACGCAACCGTTTAGGTGCTACTGATTCTTCTATTACAATGGTCTCAATATTAACTTTTCTTTCCATAATAGTTTCTATCATCACTAACCCACTTAGAGAAAAATCTTGCGATTCTATAGTATGCAATGATGAAATATCTCTGGGTGTCTGTGACTCAGATACAGCCAATACTGTGGGTGTGACTACCGTAACTACATCCTGCTTAATGACAATTTCAACTGGTGAAATTTCTGTCATTAATGTGGCTTGAGCAGGCGTTTTCGTACTAAGAATTGACTCTTGTTGGAGTAACTCTGGTAATTCGATTATTGATTGCGTTAGTTGATTACTTTGTATAGAACTTTTCTCAGGTTCGCGCTGATCATTTCTAGAAGGCTCATCGTGATCACGTCGTCTATTGCTACCACGACGACGGCGAGAGCGTCCACTATCTTCGCCTTGTCTCGTTTGAGCCAGGATTATTGATTGCCCCTCTCCTTCAGAAGACTTCACTTCTACCGGAATATTCTCATCACGTGATGAACGTAATTGTCCTTTGTTTGTGGGTCTATCACTTCGAGATTTCTGTTCATCGCGAGAAAATCGCTGAGCTCCAATTTCTTTTAGAGTACCACTCTTCTCACCACGCTCATGATCACGCCCGCCTCTACCACGATCACGATGCCCGCGCTCTTGTTTTGTAAATTTAGCTTTATTTTTTTCTGGCTCTATTATCTTCTCTCTCGTATTTATAGGTTTGAACCAGTCAAAAACTCTATCTAAAAATGAAAGTTTCTTATGCTGATGACGAGATTTTTCCTCATGAATCGGTGCAGGTTGTAATGGCGTAATATCTTGGACGACTGCTTTTAGGCGTGTTGACTTAATCTCTTGTTTGCCTGATGACAAAGCTATTACTTCTTTAATTGGCTTCTCTACCATCTGATAACTAGTCTGAATTTCATTAAGTTTTACATCATCATGACGCAAACGAACAACATTATAATTTGGTGTTTCCAGATAAACATTGGGAATTAACATCACGTTGACTTTTAATCGTGCTTCAATAGCATGTATTTCAGCACGTTTCTCATTTAACAAATAAGTTGCGACATCTACTGGTACCTGAACATGGAGTGCTGCAGTTCCATCTTTCATCGCTTCCTCTTGAATAATTCTGAGAATATGTAATGCAGAGGAGTCAGTACCACGAATGTGACCAGTACCATGACAACGTGGACAGGAGATGTAGTTACTTTCACCCAGTGAGGGTCGTAAACGCTGACGAGATAGTTCTAATAGACCGAAGCGAGAAATCTTACCTACTTGTACCCGCGCACGATCATAACGTAGAGCATCAAGCAAACGATTCTCTACCTCACGCTGGTTGCGAGTAATCTCCATATCAATAAAATCAATTACCACTAACCCGCCAAGATCACGCAAACGCAATTGTCGCGCAACTTCATCGGCAGCCTCTAAATTAGTGTTAAGTGCAGTTTGTTCAATATCTGAGCCGCGAGTGGCACGAGCTGAATTTACATCAACCGATACCAGCGCTTCAGTATGGTCAATTACTATGGCACCACCTGAAAGTAACGTTACTTGCCGAGAGTACGCGGTTTCAATCTGGTGTTCAATCTGAAAACGTGAAAATAACGGTACATCGTCTTGATAAAATTTAACACGATCAACATTACCCGGCATAACATGAGCCATAAACTGACGAGCTTGGTCATAAATACTCTCAGTATCGATGAGAATCTCACCAATTTCTTGATGGAAATAATCCCGTATAGCACGTATTACAAGACTGCTTTCTTGGTAGATAAGAAAGGCGCCACTTTGACCCTTAGAAGCGTCCTCAATAGCTCTCCATAATTGTAATAAGTAATTTAGATCCCATTGCAACTCTTCCTCACTGCGACCTATTCCCGCAGTGCGAGCAATAGTACTCATACCCGATGGGATATTTAATTGTGCCATTACATCGCGCAATTCGGCTCGATCCTCTCCTTCAATACGACGAGACACCCCCCCGCCACGTGGGTTGTTTGGCATCAAAACTAGATGTCTACCGGCCAGTGAAATATACGTTGTAAGTGCAGCGCCCTTATTGCCGCGCTCGTCTTTGTCCACCTGGACAATAAGCTCCTGATTTTCACGTAACGCATCTTGAATGCGTATACGACCGGAATCAACACTTTCTTTGAAATAAGCGCGGGATATTTCCTTAAACGGCAGAAAACCGTGACGTTCGCCGCCATATTCGACAAAGGCGGCTTCAAGACTAGGTTCAATACGGGTAACAACTGCTTTATAAATATTACCCTTACGTTGCTCTTTACCAGCAAATTCAATATCTAAATCAACAAGTTTCTGGCCATCAACAACAGCGACACGAAGCTCTTCAGGTTGTGTCGCATTAAATAACATGCGTTTCATTATTATTTGTCCCCCGCGCGCTAGTCACGAGCAGACAGGCTACACACGGTTAGACAACCTCCAACTCGTGTATGTGAGAATTCTTAGTTAGGCAACTTCATCGTTGCACTCGATTACTGCTAATCATCATCATTCTCCTTGGCCCGTCACTACAAATATTGCTTCTCAGGAAATAAGAAGTAATACCAAAAATTGGATTTCAGTTAAGTTCGACTATGACTACTTCTTTGGACAAGAAGTGCTACGATACTAGAAACTGAAATCTACGTGTGCTTTAAGCGCGCAATTCAATTACTATCGCTGCTTATATTGGTGAGCGACATTAACCAGGTTCGAAGTCTTATATTAACCCTAGTCCAAGAAATTCCGTCAATAGCACTATTTCGTGCACCGGATAGAAAAGGGACTGAGACATCAAGTCTTTAATTATAAATAAAATTATGAATTTAGGCAAAGACTTTACCCTAAGTCCTGTGATTAAAGAGATCATTGACCATAACAGCAGTGGTCAACGTATAGATAATTTCTTGATAAAACGTCTTAAAGGGATCCGGAAAGACCATATTTATCGATTTATGCGTAGTGGCCAGGTACGCGTAAATAGCAAACGTATTAATGCAGACTACCGTTTAAAAGAGGGGGATACGGTCCGTATCCCACCGGTAAAGGTCATAAAAGATGCTCCTGTTGTTGCCAGAATATTAACTAAGTCACGATTCATCTCATTCGAAATTCTGTTTCAAGATGAAGCTCTCATGGTGATTAATAAACCGGCTGGTATAGCAGTGCATGGTGGTAGTGGCGTGAGCTTCGGTGTTATTGAACAACTAAGGGCTCAATACCCTAATTGGAAATTTATAGAATTAGTTCATCGTCTTGATCGGGAAACATCAGGAATCCTATTGCTCGCCAAGAAACGTGGGGCGTTAGTTGAACTACATCGACAAATACGTGAAGGCAAGATAGAGAAACGTTACCTCGTAATGGTTAAAGGTAACTGGCCGAATATAAGACAAAATGTCAGATTTTCACTCAATAAATACGTTACGACAACCGGGGAAAGACGCGTGGCAGTGGTCACCGATAAAACGGGGAATAAAAAAGGAGTAACGGCTCACACACTAATTACCTTGCAAAAATCCTGGCAAGATTTTAGTTTATTGGAAGCAGAATTAAAAACAGGACGCACTCATCAAATTCGCGTGCATCTCGCCCATCTTGGCTTTCCTATCGCTGGTGATGCCAAGTATGGAGATTTTTCACTTAATAAACAATTGGCGGGGAGAAATAGTAAGATGCCTAATTTGAAACGCATGTTCCTACATGCTGCTGTAACCATAATAACGCATCCAGAAACAGGTGAAAGTTTACGTCTAGAGGCTCCTCTGGCAGATGATTTACAAAGATTCTTAGATAGATTAAATACTAGGAGTATCAATTAATAAACAGCAAAGAATATATCATTCCCCATATGCAAGTAATCATTTTTTGTGAATAAGAAATTTGATCTACTGGTATTTGATTGGGATGGGACTCTGGTTGATTCCGCCGGTGCTATTATATCGTCAATAAAAAATGCAGCTCGTGACGCGGAATTACCCGAACCTTCAAATATAGCAGCACGTTATGTCATTGGTCTTGGATTAAGGGAGGCCGCAGAATGTCTTTTTCCGGCTATCTCACCACAGAAATTTGAACTACTGTCTAATCGCTATCGACATCACTATCTCGCCCTTGATTCCAAGATCTCACCTTTCAAAGGTGTAATCAAGATCATTGAAACTCTATATAAAAAAAAATTCTTATTAGCAGTAGCAACTGGGAAAAGCCGAGCAGGATTTGATCGTAGTCTTGAATCTAGTGGATTAAAGAATTATTTCCATTCTAGTCGTTGTGCCGATGAAACTTCCTCTAAACCTAATCCATTGATGTTGTTTGAATTAATGGAACAATTCAACATAGAAGCAGAACGTACTCTAATGATCGGTGATACTACTCATGACTTGCAAATGGCCATTAATGCTAGAGTTGCAGGGCTCGGTGTAACTTATGGCGCCCACTCCAGAAAGAATATTGAGTCTTTGACTCCGTTTGCCTGTGTTGACAGCATCATGGATCTATCCTCATGGTTGAATACAAATCTCTAACTAGATGCAAAAAATCAATTATTATACGGACAGTTGCATACAAGTTATTTTTAAAATAAGGTATCATGAATTTAGAGTTGCTACGGCAATAAGAAGCATGACAATGATATTTTTAAAGGTTAAATACAACTATGATTAACCCAATAAACCACAACGAAGGTTGGGAGAAACAAGCATTGGAAAGATTAGCTTTGGCCTCGCTACAAGAGGAGCGCAGAGCTCGTCATTGGGGTATACTTTTTAAGTCGCTTACCCTTCTCTATCTATTCATTATTTTATTCCTTGGACTAGGCTGGATCGGTAGCAGCGGGATGTCTACTTCTGGCAAACATAGCGCCCTTATTGAATTACGTGGCGAAATCTCTGCTGATAGCGTTAGTAATGCTGATAATATTAATACCGGTCTGAGACAAGCATTTCAGGATAAAGACACGCAAGGGGTTATTCTGCGCATCAATAGCCCTGGCGGCAGTCCAGTGCAGTCAGGTTATATCAATGATGAAATACGTCGTTTAAGGGCCGAATATCCTGATACTCCACTTTATGCGGTAATTGAAGACATATGTGCTTCAGGTGGTTACTATGTTGCGGTTGCTGCTGACAGAATTTATGTAGATAAGGCCAGTATTGTCGGCTCAATTGGTGTGTTGATGAATGGGTTTGGCTTCACCGGCGCAATGGAAAAACTTGGTGTTGAAAGACGATTACTCACAGCGGGGGAAAACAAAGGTTTCCTTGATCCTTTTTCGCCACCCAACATACAGCAGCAGGAATATGCTAGAGAAATGTTAACAAGCATCCATCAACAGTTTATTCAAGTGGTGCAACAGGGTAGAGGTAAACGCTTAAAAGACGCTCCGGAAATCTTCAGTGGCGTCGTTTGGACTGGTCAAAAAAGCATAGACCTAGGACTTACGGATGCTCTGGGTAGTGCTGAATATGTCGCACGTGAGATCATAAAAGCTGAAAATATTATTGACTTTACTACTAAAGAAGGTCTCACCGAACGTTTTGCTAGACGTTTTGGTACAGCAACAGTTAGCGCTCTAATTGGAGCCGGAAAAGGGTTGGAATTACGATAATAAGTCTCATCATTGATCAACATCATCCATGTAGTAAGAAAATTACAAGCTCTTTGTCTACTTTAGGCGCAGTCTGTTTCCATTCTTTCACTGTTTTAGTTCTAATTTGTTCGTTTGCAAGAGTAATATTACTGGCGATACACAGATTAGTATTGTTCTGACAGTTCTGAATAAGGGCTTCCAATAATCTCTGATTGCGATAAGGAGTCTCAATAAATATCTGCGTCTGATCGTCTCGTACCGACTCTCTCTCTAATTGAATGATCTTAATAATCCGTTTATTTCTCTCTACAGGTAGGTAACCATGAAACATGAAGCGTTGCCCATTTAACCCTGATGCCATTAATGCCAATAGAACAGAAGATGGGCCTACTAGTGGCACAACTCGAATATTTCTCTGATGCGCAATTCGTATTAAACCGGCACCAGGATCTGCCACTGCTGGACATCCAGCTTCAGATAGCAACCCTACATTATTTCCCGATAGCAACGGCGCAAGAAAATCTATGAAATTTTTAGATTGAGTATGCTCATCTAATGCTTGCATCTTAATCTCTTGTAACGATAAATTACAATCGACTTGTCTCAAAAATTTTCTAGCAGCTTTTGGATTCTCAACAATATAGTAACTGAGGTCTGCGATACATTGTTTAACAGCTGTAGGAATTACCCAAGCAATATCTCCCTCACCGAGTAAGGTTGGAATAAGATAAAGAGTGCCGTAAGTCACACTATTTCCAAGCCTTCATTCGCTAACATTTTAACCAAAGCAATCAGAGGCAATCCAACAAGCGCATTAGGATCATTGCTCACTATATGTTCGATTAAAGCTATGCCTAAACCCTCTGACTTCATGCTGCCGGCACAATGATACGGTTGTTCTTTAACTAGGTAATTTTCTATTTGTCGATCGCTTAATTCACGGAATTTTACAAGAGAAGTAATAAGTTGTGATTGCATCCTCCCGCTCTGACTACTAAAAAGACTCAATGCAGTATGAAATATCACCTCTTTCCCCCGCATAAGATGCAATTGGTTAATTGCATTGACATAATTTAACGGTTTACCAAGTTGAACGTTATCTAACGTCACCACTTGATCGGCACCTATAATAAGCGCGTCTGGAAATATCACGGCAACAGCACGGGCTTTTGTTTCCGCTAAACGACAGGCAGTTTCTCTAGGTGTCTCATCAAATAAAGGAGATTCATTAATGTCCGGGACAGAGACCTCAAATGGAATTTGTAGACGCTGCAATAGCTCATAACGATAAACAGAACTAGATCCTAATATAATTTTTTTGGTATACTGTTTTGGTTTCAAAGATTTTTCTACACTGATTGTTTTATACAATTTTTAACACCTAAGACCAAAAAATATACTATGTATGCCTTATGTCTGCACATTTTGCAATAGATCCCCTTGATTTTGTACGGAATACTAGGGCACTATATGGTAAAATTGCGGTGGCTAAGCTAGTGCGCCTACAAAACTCTCTATTTAATAATCAGAATGAGCTAGAGTACACAATAGCTGGCGCTTTAGATAGAGATGATCGACCAATAATACAGGTCACTGTAAAAGGAATAATAAATCTTCAATGTCAACGCTGTCTCGGTGAGTTGGAATACGCCCTAAATCTACTTGCCTGTTTACTGGTGGTAAGAAATGAAGATGAGCTACTTCATCTTGATAAAGATCTTTCAGTTGAGGGCGTTCTGGCGGTACCTGATGTGAACATCTTGACGCTCATTGAAGATGAAATTATCCTTAGCCTACCAATCTCACCACGCCACCAGGAAAATGAATGCTCAACAAATAAACCTACTGATGATAACTCAACAAATACAAAAAATTTCTTCGCAAAATTAACAACGCTCAAGAAATTACATTAAAATTACTAGAGGAGTAAAATATAATGGCTGTCCAACAAAATAAAAAATCTCCATCGAAACGTGGCATGCATCGTTCACACGATTTCTTGACAAGCACCCCATTAGCTACAGATACAAGCACTGGTGAAATACATATACACCATCACATCAGTCCTAACGGCTACTATCGTGGTAAAAAAGTCGTTAAAACAAAGAGCGATTAATTGCGAATTAAAATTCTAAGCTATCAATTCTTTCAGTTTATCTAGCTTTATAGACCACTCAAATTGGATACTACCGTAGCTATAGACTGTATGGGGGGTGATCGCGGCCCCCGTGTAATTGTGCCCTCAGCCGTTAACTATTTACACCGTAATCCAGAAATCAGCATTATTCTAGTAGGTATACCAGAGGCTATAAAAGCGCAATTATCTATCCTCAATGTAAAATTAAGCCATCGACTAAGATTGTATGCCGCAACTGAGGTAGTTGACATGAATGATCAGCCCTCATTGGCACTACGTAGTAAAAAAGATTCTTCAATGCGAGTTGGGGTCAATTTAATTAAAAACGGAGAAGCTCAGGCCTGTGTCAGCGCTGGCAACACTGGTGCACTGATAGCCACTTCTCGATTTGTATTAAAAACACTTCCTGGTATCGATCGTCCGGCCTTAGCTGTAATACTGCCCACCATTAAAGGACATACCTACATGTTAGATTTGGGTGCTAATGTGGACTGTAGTCCGGAACAACTATTGCAATTTGGTATAATGGGATCTGCCTTAGTATCTTCTGTGGAAAAAAAAGAAAAACCCAGTGTTGGCTTATTAAATATAGGCGAAGAGGCGATTAAGGGTAATGAAACAGTGAGGCAAGCGGCTGATTTATTACACGCTAGTGGATTAAATTTCTATGGCAACATCGAAGGAAGTGACATTTACAAGGGTACAACTGACGTAATCGTATGTGATGGTTTTGTTGGTAATGTTGCCCTAAAAGCTTCAGAGGGAGTAGCGCAGATGCTCTCTACTTACCTGCGTGAGGAATTTAAACGCAATCTACTAACTAGACTTGTAGGACTCTTTGCCTCACCGATTATTCATACTTTTAAACGTCGGATTGATCACCGTCGTTATAATGGTGCTAGCTTACTTGGGTTGCGTGGCATCGTGATCAAGAGTCATGGTTCTGCCGATAATTATGCATTTGGTTTTGCAATAGAGCGTGCGGTCCAAGAGATTCGTAGTGATACTCTATGTCAAATTAGTAAACACATAGTGGAATCGCCTTATTACTTAGCGAATCAGTCTTTGCAATCGCAATCCCCATCAGAAAAAGAAATTCTATGATTCATTCCAAAATAATTGGAACAGGAAGTTACTTACCCAAAAAGATTTTGACTAACCATGATCTCGAGCTCATGGTAGATACCACTGATGATTGGATACGTAGTCGTACCGGTATCGTTCAAAGACACATTGCAGCCGATGGTGAAATGGCAAGCGACATGGCGCTTAATGCCAGTCGTGAGGCTATGGATGCATCAGGAATAAAAGCTGGTGAAATTGACTTAATCATTGTCGCCACCACTACACCGGATATGATTTTTCCCAGTACCGCTTGTATTCTACAAAACAAGCTTGGAATTAAAGGTTCCGCAGCATTTGATATGCAGGCAGTCTGTAGTGGTTTTATCTACGCACTCACCACCGCAGACATGTTTATTCGCTCTGGAAAATATAGAACGGCACTAGTGGTTGGTACTGAAATCTATTCACGTTTACTCGATTGGAATGATCGTAGCACTTGCGTATTATTTGGCGATGGCGCAGGTGCTGTTTTAATGACCCAGAGTAATCAGCCGGGGATACTCTCAAGTCATCTGCGCGCAGATGGTAGTCAACATAAAGTTCTCTCAGCTACAGGCAGTAGCTGTGGTGGTAAAGTACAAGGAAATCCTTTTCTTACTATGGAAGGAAGCGTAGTGTTCAAATTTGCAGTAAAAGTTCTGACAGAAATCGCACATGAAACTGTTATCGGGAGTAATCTACAAATGTCTGATATAGACTGGCTCATTCCTCACCAGGCCAATATTCGTATTATACAATCTACTGCGAAAAAATTAGATATACCGATGGAGAAAGTGATAACCACTGTAGATAAGCATGGTAATACCTCTGCCGCTTCCATTCCACTAGCGCTAGATATAGCTGTACGTGATGGACGCATTAAACAAGATCAGCATATACTCCTGGAAAGCGTTGGTGCTGGTTTTACATGGGGAGCGACGTTAGTTCGCTGGTAAGAAATGGAATTTGCATTTGCATTTCCTGGTCAAGGCTCACAATCAGTTGGCATGATGAAAGAGTATGCTGATTTTTCTATAGTGCGCCAAACTTTCTCTGAAGCATCTGATATCCTTAATCAGGATTTCTGGAGAATGATCAATGATGATCAAACTAATGATCTTAATCTTACCATTAACACACAACCATTAATGCTGATATCTGGAATTGCAATATATCGTGTTTGGGAAAGCTTGGGCGGCAAAAAACCAACCCTCATGGCTGGTCACAGTTTAGGAGAGTACACCGCATTAGTGGCTGCGGGAGCTATAACTTTTCCGGATGCTTTATCTACGGTACGTTTCCGAGCAGAAATTATGCAACAAGCGGTGCCGGAAGGGACAGGAAGTATGGCAGCACTAGTGGGATTAAGCGATGATATAGTTAATGCGTTATGCATTGAGATCACAAGTGATTCTCATGGAGAATCACTTGAACCTGCAAATTTTAACTCGCCTGGACAAGTGGTAATTGCGGGGCACAAGAATGCGGTATTACGTGGCATTAAACTGGCTCAATCAAAAGGTGCAAAACTAACAGCGCTTTTACCTATAAGTGTTCCATCACACTGCTCGCTGATGACTTTGGCAGCAAAAAAATTGCAACAACGACTAGATATATTATCTGTAAAACCGCCATTAATTCCAATATTGCATAATGCAGATGTACAACATCACGCCGATCCTGCATCCATTAAAAATATCTTAGTACAACAACTATGCGCCCCAGTACGCTGGACGGAAACTATCCGTACTTTTGCTGCCGCAGGTATTGTTTATGTGGCAGAATGCGGACCTGGAAAAGTATTAACAAGACTCAATAAACGCATAGATAAAGACTTACAATGTCTAGGGTTGACAGATAGTACAGTGCTTCAAAAAGCTATAAAAATCTTAATATAAGAATGATTTGAGAAACATATAGAATTTACATACTCTGCGGTTTATAAATACCTCTATGACTGCTTACCTAACACTTGGGAGCATTATGTTACAAAATCAGATCGCTTTAATCACTGGTGCCAGTCGTGGTATTGGGCGAGCTATCGCGTTGAAATTGGGTCAAGATGGGGCCACTATAATTGGTACCGCAACCACCCAAGAAGGTGCTGAGAACATTAGCCGTTATCTAGATGAGGCTGGTATTAAGGGTATTGGCTTGGTATTAAACGTTAACAATATTAACCAAATAAAAATCGTCATTGAAGAAATAGTAGAAAAATTTGGTGATATTACAATACTAGTAAATAATGCTGGCATAACTCGTGACAATCTCCTAGTTAGAATGAAAGACGTAGAATGGGATGAGACTTTAGATACCAATCTAAAATCAATATTTCTTCTAAGTCGTTCGGTGCTACGTGCCATGATGGGCGCGCGTTACGGGCGCATCGTTAATCTTTCTTCAGTGGTGGGTGTCACGGGTAATATGGGGCAGGCTAATTATGCAGCTGCCAAAGCTGGTATATTTGGCTTCAGTAAGTCACTGGCACGTGAGGTAGGAAGTCGAAATATCACTGTGAATTGTGTCGCACCAGGATTTATAGATACAGATATGACCCGCTTACTCACCGAAAAACAAAAACAGTACTTGATTCAACATATCCCAATAGGTAGACTTGGGCAACCAGAAGAAGTGGCATCGGCAGTGGCATTTCTCGTTTCACCTGCTGCTGGATACATTACTGGCACGACATTACATATTAATGGCGGAATGCACATGGAATAACTGAGTAAATTCTCTGATTACTTATTAAAAAACTCATAAATCTTTATTTTCTAATCATTATACTTCACCACCCTAATTAGGACTGATCTGATAAGATATGGATATTCAACTTTTAATCTAAATACCGACTAAAAAATAAATGCTAGGGATTTGTATCTATAATTCGGATTTGAATGGAAATTTTGAACATATCTTTCAATAAAAAACGTTTTTGGTTTTCAGAGTGTTGAAATTTTGTTAGAATACCGACTGTTTCTCTTACTCAAGAAGGAAGGGCGTTTAGATGGAAAATTTAGAACAACGCATCAAAAAGATCGTAGCTGAGCAACTAGGGGTCAATGAAACCGAAGTTAAAAACGAATCTTCTTTCGTAGAGGATTTGGGTGCAGACTCACTTGATACTGTTGAGCTTGTGATGGCGCTAGAAGAAGAATTTGAATGCGAAATTCCTGATGAGCAAGCAGAAAAAATAAATACCGTTCAACAGGCCATTGATTACGTAAACTCTCGTACAAACTAATCTCGTCCACCCCCCCAACATTCGGAGTCACCTTGCCCAAACGTAGGGTAGTTATAACCGGCATGGGTATCGTTTCACCTGTCGGCAACACTATTTCAGATGCCTGGAGAAATATCTTGGCAGGAAAATCTGGTATCACTAGGATCTCTCGATTTGATCCCTCTGCTCTCGCTTCGCAGATTGCTGGAGAAGTGCGCGAGCTTGATATCACACAGTATCTATCTGTAAAAGATACTCGTCGCATGGATGCTTTCATCCACTACGGTATGATTGCTGCAATACAGGCAATTAAGGATGCTGGTATTGACGATATTAATGCTACTAATCTTGAATCTGAACGCATTGGTATCAACATTGGTTCTGGTATTGGTGGATTATCGATGATCGAAAATACCCACGACGCTTATCATGTAGGTGGTCCACGTAAAATCTCCCCTTTTTTTATTCCCAGTACTATCATTAATATGATTGCTGGCAATCTATCTATTATGTTTGGTTTCAAAGGACCAAATTTAGCCATTGTTACCGCTTGTGCAACTGCAACTCACTGTTTAGGTAATGCAGCTCGCATGATCGAATATGGTGACACGGATGTAATGATTGCAGGTGGTGCGGAATCATGCGTAACACCGCTTGCTGTTGGTGGTTTTGCTTCAGCTAGGGCGCTCTCGACAAGGAATGATGATCCATGTACCGCTAGCAGACCCTGGGATAAGGACAGAGATGGTTTTGTACTAGGAGAAGGCGCAGGTGTACTGGTGTTAGAAGAAATGGAACATGCCAAGCGCCGTGGTGCAAGAATCTACGCAGAGTTGGCTGGCTTTGGCATGAGTGCCGATGCTTATCATATGACTTCACCCTGCGAAGATGGTGAGGGTGCCGCACGCTGCATGACTAATGCTCTTAAAAATGCAGGTATAAATGCCAATGAGGTGGACTATATTAATGCCCATGGCACCTCCACGCCATTAGGTGACATAGCTGAAACCATATCAGTGAAACGTTGCTTTGGTGATCATGCCAAGAAACTTGTGGTCAACTCCACCAAATCTATGACAGGGCACTTGCTCGGTGCCGCAGGGGGTGTAGAGGCAATATTTTCTACATTGGCTATATATCACCAGACTTCTCCACCCACCATCAATATCTCAAACCAAGATCCACAATGTGATTTAGATTATGTCCCCCATACTGCAAGAGACATGAAAATTGATATTGCCATGTCTAATTCGTTTGGATTTGGGGGCACTAATGGGACGCTTATTTTCAAAAAGTTATAACGCTACTGTCGTAACGCATGCATACGTTAAAACGTTTAATTCTTCTTTTCTTAATTATAGTCTCTCTATTTATTGGGTGGTTTATCTACTACATCAACGTTGCAAGCTATTCCCCTTCCACTCCTTACGAATTTTCAATCAAGCCTGGTAGCAATCTGAAAGATATTGCCGAACAGTTGAACGCTACCGGGATATTATCTAATGCTTGGTCATTTATATTACTATCACGAGTAATGGGTTATGAATCCTCGCTTAAAGCGGGTGATTATGAGATCACTGAAGCAATTCCACCGCTTCAATTACTAAAACGTATTACCGATGGAACCTCTAGTCAGAGTGAAATAAAATTTACTGAAGGGTGGACTTTTCGACAACTTAGACAATCCCTAGATGCGCACCCTGCTATTCGTCATGATACCAAAGAACTTAATGACAAAGAAATTCTGAGAATGATTGGAGCAAATGAAACAATAGCGGAGGGACTATTTTTCCCTGATACCTATTTCTTTTCAAAAAACAGCAGCGATATTGGAATTCTGAAACGTGCCTATCGTGGAATGCAGAGTAATCTTATATCAGCATGGAAGAAAAAAGATCAAGATTTATTTCTCAAGAATGCTTACCAAGCTTTAATTCTGGCTTCCATAGTTGAAAAAGAGACTGGCAAGGAAGAAGACCGAGCTACGATTGCTGGCGTTTTTATTAATCGTCTGCGATTAGGTATGCCTCTTCAGACTGACCCTACAGTGATCTATGGTTTGGGAGAAAAGTTCAATGGCAATCTCCGAAAAATAGATCTGTTAACTGATCATACCTACAATACTTATACTCGTCTTGGTCTTCCACCCACACCCATTTCCATGCCAGGAATGTCTTCAATTCTGGCTACATTAAACCCAGCTAAAACTGATGCCTTATACTTTGTCGCAAAGGGAAACGGAAAATCACATTTCTCCAATAATTTAGTAGATCATAACCGCGCAGTAGCAAAATACCAAAAAAGATAAATAAAATGAATTCGATCATTACGTTTTAAGATCTACTATCACCGGAGAATGATCCGAGGGTCTCTCGTTCTTACGCGGCTCTTTATCTATAGTACATGTGGTACATGTACTAACAAATTCTTTACTTAACAGAATATGGTCTATTCGCATACCCATATTTCTCCGGAAAGCCATCATTCGGTAGTCCCACCATGTGTAAGATTTATCAGGTTGATTAAATAGACGGAAGCTGTCCATTAATCCTAGTTTAAGCAGCTCTTTGAATGCCTCTCGTTCTAAATAGCTAAATAATACCTTCCCTTCCCATAATTCTGGATCATGCACATCACGTTCTTCTGGTGCAATATTAAAGTCACCTAGTAATGCTAATTTTGGATATTTAATTAACTCGTCTCGCAACCATTTATTAAGCGCAACCAACCAATCTAATTTGTATTGATATTTTTCTGATCCAACACTCTCGCCATTTGGAACATAAATACACACTACCCTTGCGTCTCCGTAAGTTGCAGCCAAAACACGTCTTTGAGGGTCTATCAAACCAGGTATTGCAGTAATCACTTCGTTCCCCACTTTCTTACCAAGTAACGCCACTCCGTTATATGTTTTTTGACCAGCGTAAATAGACTGATATCCTGCATTCATAATCTCAGTTGTAGGAAAATTCTCATCTTGTAGTTTGGTTTCTTGTAGGCATAACACGTCAGGCTGATTAACTGCTAACCAATTAAGAACCTGAGGTAAACGAACTTTCAGAGAATTAACATTCCAAGTAGCAAGTCTCATAAGAATTATTTATCTCCAATATTAATTACATAAATAATCAGTAATTTTAGTTTCTAGGTATTAAATCAATCGTATGATTCAGTTGTCAAGTAACTTTTCTCTGCGAACTAACATGATTCTGAGGTCGGATCCTATTTAAAATTAGGCTAATTTTTCTGTTAACGTTACAATGAATTACTATCTCAAGCGTGCATAGCCCCCCCCCCGAAGTCTCTTAAAAGATATTGAATATTCACTTATTTACTAGACTTATTTACTAGGATAGAGATTATGAAAAAAACTAAATTCTTATCTATTTTCACATCTGCCACAGAACAAGAGAGAGCGGATAATTTTGATAGTTACTGGGAATTTACACAGAAACATGGCGGACAACTTCTTGAGGATACTAAGGATTTATCAGAAAAACAGGCTAAGTTATTATATTTTAAGAATCACCCTATCAGATTACAAAAACCACTTGCAAACCCTAATGCTTTTTATCGTAATTACATTACGATGCAAGATGACCCAAAATCATTAGATCGCATGACATTAATGTTGACGGGTATGTATAAATTTGCTAGACATGAATGGGTGGGGATTAAAGGTGCATGGGATGTAGTTCCATGCATGGCAGATTCGCATACAATTAAAGATAAGATTAGTCGCATGCATTTAGCTGAGGAATTTTGTCACCAGCGCCTATTCCATGAAATGTTAATCACCTGTGGATTGGATAAAGTTGAATGGGTTCCTCTGGGACCAATTAAAGAAAAAATCTACGAACAATTTCCTAAATTTCCAGAATCTATAATGTCTCCCCCAGCCTTTATAACTGAATTAATGGGGGTGACTTACTATCTCCATTTAAACCATCTCTTGGATGAGGTATTAACTGATGAACCAGAGGTGTTGAGACGCATGAAAGAATTGCTAGATGAAATTACTATCGATGAGATAGCACATGTAGGACAGAGAAGGAATTTTATTGGTCCAGTCGGTATAAGAATATCCAAGATGCTAGTACAGCCATTTTATACCTTGTTTTTCAATGACATCCCAGAAATTGGTCAACTATTTAATGTCAAGAAAATGATTGAAGATGGTATTAACTTTGACTTTAATAACCTATCCTCTTCTATGATTGAACGCAGTTGGATTCCCTCCTACTGCAAAACTTAATTCTCTTCTGCCCGCGCTATCCTATATACAATACATCATCCACGTGGATGATGTTTATTATGGAGCTGCTTCAATCTCTCCCTTGCCACATGAGTATAGATCTGTGTTGTGGAAATATCCGCATGGCCCAATAACAATTGCACCACACGCAAATCAGCACCATGATTAAGTAAATGGGTAGCAAAAGCATGACGTAACGTGTGCGGTGATAACGGTTTCTCAATACCAGCATGGTGTGCATGGCGTTTTATGAGATGCCAGAAGGCTTGACGTGTCATAGACTTACTTCGAGTAGTCAAAAATAATGCATTGGCAATTTTTCCATTTAGAAGAGTTGGTCGGACTTCTGTCATGTAACGACTAATCCAGGCTAATGCTTCCTCTCCTAATGGCGCCAATCGCTCTTTCCCGCCTTTACCCATAACTCGCACCACACCCATACTCAAACTTGTTTGTCCAACTGTCAAGCCGACCAGTTCGGATACTCGCAACCCGCTAGCATAAAGCACTTCTAGCATGGCACGATCCCGTAGGCCCAATAAACGGGCTACATCAGGCGAATTCAGTAACCCCTCTACGTCTGTTTCAGTAAGATTCTTAGGTAGGATGCGCGGCAATTTTGGGGTGTCAATATTCAAACTAGGGTCCACTAGAATCTTTCCCTGACGAAGCAGAAAACGATACAATCTTTTTAAACTTGACAATTCACGACTGGTAGTACTGGCTTTGACTCTGGTGAAAACTTTATAGGCAAGAAACTCGAGTAAATTGGAATGATTGGCGTCTACTAATACGGTCGCATGATGTTTTTCTAACCATACGCCAAATTGCTGCAAATCATTACGATAGCTTTCCAATGTATTCTTCGATAGACCATCTTCTAACCATAAGGCATCAGAAAATTCATCCAGTAACTCTGCGTTAAGCTGAGAGACTTTCATGATTCAGTAACCAGCGCTTAATAGTAAGGGGAAATCCATAATTTGCATTCATAAAACCACCTAACTGACCATCTCTTGAAATAACACGATGACATGGAATAAAAATAGGGAGTCGATTAGCCCCACAAGCTTGACCCACAGCGCGAGGTGAAGAATGAAGCAGAGTAGCGATATCGGAATAGCTGCAGGTCACACCGACAGGGATCGTTTGAATAACTTGCCATGTACGCTGCTGATGAATGGTGCCAATAGCACATAATGATAAATCTAATGCAAAATTAGGGTTAACTACATACTCTTGCAATTGCTTGCAAACCTCAGCGGCCAGAGCATTCTGTGGGGACAGGAGCCTTGTATTAAGGGGTAAGTATCTAATATCAGTCAATTGATCTTCTTGAATAAGGATCCCAAGAATGGCAAACGGGGTAGCAATTTTAGCTTGATACTCATTTGTCGCTTTGCTTTTAAGAGTATATCTAGATTGGCTCATTAACGTCCTCACAATTTCATTCTGCATCCACTTTGACTTTATGTTGATAGTCCAGCGATAATCGATCTTTCGTTGGTTCGTATAATCTTGCTGTAAAACTTAGAACTAAGGAGTAAGAAGTGAAATTTAGCATAAAGAATGGGAAGCCAGAGATGCAAAAAAGTGCCTGTGTGGTAGTAGGTGTTTTTGAATCACGTCAATTAACTGAGGCTGCAAGAGCTATTGATAAAATTACAGGTGATTACATTAGTAGCATAGTAAATCATGGTGATATGGAGGGCAAGGAAGGCTCAACACTTCTATTACATAGAGTACCAAATACTCTCTGTGAGCGCGTACTACTGGTAGGATTGGGCAAAAGAGATGAGTTCTGCGATAAAAAATATCGCGATGCAATACGTGCCACTTTTGAGGCATTACATAAGACTGCAGCTTCGGATGCGGTCTTATTTCTAACTGAAAATCCAGTAGAGAACCGTGATGTTGCTTGGAAAATTTCTCAAGCAGTCATTGTATCAATGGAGAGCATTTATCGCTCTGATCAACTCAAAAGTACACAAGATAAAACTAAACGATGTCTCCAAAAAATAGTTCTTGGGCAAGAAAATCAATTGAATCTCGTTACCGCAGAGAAGGCTCTACAACAAGGACTGGCTATTGCCCATGGTATAAACTTAACAAAAGATTTAGGAAATCTTCCGCCTAATATCTGCACCCCTACCTACTTAGCAAAACAGGCCCTTAGCCTAGCTAAAACTCATAAACTTAAGACTAAAATCTTAGAAGAAAAAGACATGGGAAAGCTTGGTATGGGATCGCTTCTGTCCGTCGCACGTGGTAGTCGTCAACCCGCCAAACTAATAATACTAGAATACTGGGGGCGGTCTAAAAAAGAGAAGCCTATTGTGTTAGTTGGTAAGGGTGTCACTTTTGATACAGGTGGCATCTCATTAAAGCCTGCAACGGAAATGGATGAGATGAAGTACGACATGTGTGGAGCAGCCAGTGTACTTGGTACGCTTACAGCAATTGCGCATATGAAACTCCCTATTAACGTGATTGGCATTATTCCAGCTACTGAGAATATGCCAGATGGCAATGCGACTAAGCCTGGCGACATTGTAACAAGTATGTCTGGTCAGACTATTGAAATTCTGAACACTGATGCCGAGGGGAGACTGATTTTATGCGATGCATTAACCTATGCCGAACGTTATGAACCAGAAATAGTGATCGATATTGCAACCCTTACTGGCGCCTGTGTCATTGCGTTGGGACATATAGCATCAGGTCTACTAAGTAACGATGAAAACCTAGTAAAAGAGCTACTTTATGCTTCTGAATTATCAGCAGACCGAGCTTGGCCTCTGCCATTATGGAACGACTACCAAGAACAACTGAAGAGTAACTTTGCTGACATGGCAAATATTGGTGGACGAGCTGCAGGTACTATCACGGCTGCCTGTTTTCTATCGCGTTTCACTAAAAAGTATCGATGGGCACACTTAGATATCGCTGGTACTGCGTGGAAATCTGGTAAAGAAAAAGGTGCGACTGGTCGACCAGTGCCGTTACTCACGCAATTTCTAATAGAACGAGCGGCAAAGAAAAGATCTTAAAGAAATATGACACTAATTGATTTTTATTCCGGTGTTGATGACAAGTTACACACTGCTTGTCGTTTAAGTGCTAAAGCGGTGCAGCAAGGCCTCAAAGTAATGATCTATACGCCCGATGCTCAAGTAACGGAACAGTTGGATCAATTACTATGGACTTTCTCTTCTACTAGCTTTATTCCACACTGTCGTGCAAACGACATGCTGGCTAGCAAAGTTCCAGTGGTACTGAGCCAACAATCTGAGGAATTTCTGCACGACGATGTGCTTCTGAATTTAAATATTGATT
The DNA here is from genome assembly GCA_014190895.1 of Nitrosomonadaceae bacterium. GTDB lineage: Bacteria > Pseudomonadota > Gammaproteobacteria > Burkholderiales > Nitrosomonadaceae > BJGV01. The sequence goes on from BJGV01000005.1 coordinate 51,821, forward strand.
ACCCTTCTTTTTTTAGTCGTTTCAAGCGACTAATTGAAATTATAGGAACTACATCAGAAGATATACAAGCAGCAAGAAAACGCTACCGCTTCTATCAAGACAGGGGATACGAAATCCGTATTCACAAACTTAATGGCGAACAGATACGGTGAAAGAATGCGAAATACATCGTGCATAGACCATCAGTCTCAATAAGAAGCGGTCAAAAAATCCGCTACAATAACAATTTCTGAACGCTAACAAATTCAATTAATTCTTTATGGAACTTGCTAAAAGCTTTGAACCGCGACCTATTGAGGATCATTGGTATCCTATATGGGAAGCTGCTGGTTACTTTACACCGATTTTAACTAAGATATCTGATCAAACAACCCTGCCCTACTGCATCATGCTGCCACCGCCTAATGTTACTGGCACACTACACATGGGACATGCCTTTCAACATACTTTGATGGATGCGCTTACCCGCTATCATCGTATGTGTGGTGATAGCACGCTATGGCAACCTGGTACCGATCACGCCGGTATTGCTACCCAGATTGTGGTGGAACGTCAACTAGACCAGCGCAATATTGATCGACGTGATCTAGGGCGCGATGAATTTCTTAAACGTGTGTGGCAATGGAAAGAGGAATCAGGATCTACTATTACCCAACAAATGCGTCGCTTGGGCGCCTCCTGTGATTGGTCGCGCGAACGTTTCACCATGGATGATGGTTTATCTCGTACCGTCACCGAGGTCTTTGTAAGACTCCATCGTGAAGGATTAATATATCGCGGAAAGCGATTGGTGAATTGGGACCCAGTGCTCCAAACAGCAGTATCTGATTTGGAGGTAGTGTCAACTGAAGAAGATGGATTTCTATGGCATATCTGCTATCCATTGGAAAAAGCAGTAGATGGAATAGAAGTATTAATTGTTGCAACTACTCGCCCGGAAACCATGTTGGGTGATATGGCAATCGCAGTTCATCCGGATGACCCACGTTACCAGCATCTAATTGGTCACCATGTATGCCTCCCTTTATGTCAACGTACCATTCCTATTATTGCTGACGCTTATGTAGACCCTGAATTTGGAACTGGTTGCGTAAAAATCACACCCGCACATGATTTTAATGACTACCAGATTGGTCAACGGCATAAGCTTATGATGTTTAATATTCTCACCTTAGATGGGAGAATTAACGACCTAGCGCCTCCAAAATATCGAGGTCTTGATCGCTTTGATGCCAGAAGAGAAATTATCGCTGATCTAAAAAGTGAAGGATTAATGGCTGAAATAAAACCACATAAATTAATGGTGCCTCGTGGTGATCGAACTCATACAGTGATTGAGCCAATGCTAACTGATCAGTGGTATGTTGCAATGGAAGATATGGCTAAACAAGGGCTCAAGGTGGTGGCTGATGGAGAGATAAAATTTACCCCAGAAAATTGGGGTCATACTTACAATCAATGGCTTGAAAATATTCAGGACTGGTGTATATCCAGACAATTATGGTGGGGTCACCGAATTCCCGCTTGGTATGACGAAGCCAATAAAATTTATGTTGCAAATAGTCTAGAGGAGGCACAGCAATTAGCTGGTCATAAGAACCTTAAGCAAGATGAGGATGTGCTTGATACTTGGTTTTCTTCAGCACTATGGCCATTCTCAACACTTGGTTGGCCGGAAGAAACACCAGAATTCAAGAAGTTTTTACCAACCTCAGTGCTTATTACCGGTTTCGATATTATTTTTTTCTGGGTAGCGCGCATGGTAATGATGTCACTTCATCTCACTGGGAAAGTACCATTTCATGAGGTCTACGTAACTGGCCTTATCCGTGATTCGGAAGGCCAGAAGATGAGCAAATCCAAAGGTAATGTCCTAGACCCACTAGACCTTATCGATGGCGTTACTTTGCCGAATCTAATCATCAAACGTACTGCCGGTCTCATGAATCCAAAACAAACTGAGTCGATCATTAATATTACGCGCAAACACTTCCCTGATGGTATTCCTGCATTTGGCACCGATGCACTACGTTTTACTTTTGCCAGTCTTGCCTCCCATGGTCGCGATATAAAATTTGATTTACAACGATGTGAAGGTTACCGAAATTTTTGTAATAAATTATGGAACGCTACCCGCTATGTATTGATGAATTGCGAGGGCAAAAATACAGATCTTAATAACGATCTGCCATTAAAACTTTCTTTTGCTGATCAGTGGATTATTAGCCGCTTACAAGAGGCGACAAAAGTTGTAGAGCAAGCATTTCAGGACTATCGATTTGATGTTGCAGCGCGTGAGATTTATAATTTTATCTGGGTTGAGTATTGCGATTGGTACTTAGAGTTCGCAAAAGTGCAATTAAGTAATCGTGATGAGTTGATACAATGCGCTACTCGATACACTTTAGTATCTGTACTAGAAACAATACTCAGGCTTGCTCACCCTATTATCCCGTTTATTACCGAAGAATTGTGGCAGAAGATAGCGCCTCTTGTTGGTAAACAAGGAGCAAGTATCATGCTACAACCATACCCTAAAATTGATTCAAAGAATATTAATGTAGATGCAATGAATTGCGTTGCCGAACTCAAAGAAATGATTAATGCCTGTCGTGCTCTTCGTGGCGAAATGAATTTATCACCGGCATTAAGGATCCCATTGCTAGCCGCAGGCGATCCAGAAACTTTAGCGAACTTCTCTGTTTATTTATTAACACTAGCGAAATTATCAGCTGTAGAAATTATGCAATCTACGTTGCCTAATATTGATGCACCAGTTGCAATTGTTGGTGAATTCAGACTAATGCTGAAAATTAAAATGGATGTAGTCGCAGAACGTGAACGCATCACAAAAGAAATAGTACGCATCACAATAGAAGCAAACAAAGCAAGCGCTAAGCTTGCTAATTCTGGGTTTATTGAGCGCGCACCGGAAAAGGTGGTAGAGCAAGAAAAAGATCGCCTCTCTGGTTTTAATGCCACTTTAAAGAAACTACAAGAACAATTAGAGAAACTAAGTTCAGCCTAATGCTAATAATGTGTGCATATTAGTGCTGGCTCAATGAAATAGGACTAATGTACTTAATGTAAGAAGCTTTCTTTACTAACTTTCTAGCCTCTTGTAATAAGCGCTAGCCAGACTTTGTGTCTCAATAGCCAGGTGATGGAAAAATGAGTAAGTTGAGCCTTTCTGATATTTGAATTCACTTTAAAATGTGCTCTAGGTAATGAACACTGGTCGCACTCAAGAATGATAGCTATTCAGGTCTCGTATGGATTTTCTACCTATCTTTATTGATATTAAAAATCGCAACTGCTTGGTGGTAGGTGGCGGGGAGGTAGCTACCCGTAAAATTAGCATGCTCTTGAAAGCAGGTGCCAAAATCACTGTCATCGCTCCAGAACTTGATACAGGGCTTAGTGAACTACTGCAACAAGGAATAATTATCCATCGTGCCGAGGTATTTCACGCTGGTCATCTTGACAATGTTGTACTCGTAATCGCAGCTACTGACGATCGTTCGGTCAATCAGCGAGTTTCCGAATCTGCCAAAAAACTTGGTATCCCAGTCAATGTAGTAGATAACCCCAGTTTGTGCTCTTTTATTATGCCCTCTATCGTAGATCGATCCCCTATTCTAGTCGCGATTTCTAGCAGCGGAACATCACCAATCTTAGCAAGAGTATTACGTGCCAATCTAGAGACTATCATTCCAGAAGCTTATGGAAGGCTGGCAAGTTACGCAGCTCACTTCCGTGAGCAGGTAAAACTACGTTTTCCTCATCCAGGAAAACGTCGCATTTTTTGGGAAAAGGAATTACAGGGGCCATTCGCTGAAATGGTGTTTGCTGGTAATGATCAAGCCGCAAAAGATTATCTACAAAATTTATTACATGATCGGGCGGATAATGCGCCAAGTGGGGAAGTCTATCTAGTGGGAGCTGGGCCGGGAAACCCAGATCTGCTGACTTTTCGCGCAATGCGTCTAATGCAGCAAGCCGACGTGGTAGTGTATGACCACCTAGTTTCGTCTCCCATATTAGATATGGTGCGTCGAGATGCCCTACGTATTTATGCAGGCAAGGAACGACAAAAGCATACGATGTCACAGGAATCAATCAATGATCTACTGGTCAGATTAGCGAAAGAAGGTAAACGTGTATTACGTTTAAAGGGTGGGGATCCTTTCATCTTTGGCCGTGGTGGAGAAGAAATTGAGACGTTAGCTAGTCACGGCATTGCATTTCAGGTGGTGCCAGGCATCACAGCAGCTTCTGGAGTGTCTTCCTATGCTGGTATCCCGTTGACTCATCGAGATTTTGCGCAGTCATGTATTTTCGTGACTGGTCATCTTAAAGACAACAGCGTAAATCTTGATTGGCCTGCATTGGCAAGACCAAATCAAACCATTGTAATCTACATGGGGTTACTTGGATTACCCGTGATATGTCAGCAACTGATTGCACACGGTTTGCCCGCATCTACAGCAGCGGCCATTGTGCAACAAGGCACCACCCATACACAACGAGTTCTGGTCGGTTCCCTAAAGACACTTCCTGGCTTAACTGCCTCTGCTAATCTAACACCCCCCACTCTTATCATTATTGGTGAGGTAGTCAAACTACATCACAAACTTGCCTGGTTTGAATCAGAGCGAAATCTCTATGCTGAGGCGCCTACGATTAACCCAAAAAAGAAACAGAACAACAGCTAACACTTAAGAATCTATTATTATTTATTAGGCTGTGGCGTGATACGTAAATAAGGGCGAGGTGCTTTGTATCCTTTAGGATATTTCTGTTTAATAATCGCCTCATCTTGAATCGTTAATGGAATAATAACGTCATCACCATCGCACCAATTGCCTGGAGTAGCTACCGTATGACTATCTGTCAATTGTAAAGCATCGATGACGCGCAGTACTTCATTGAAATTTCGGCCAGTGCTCATGGGATAAATAATAATAAGGCGTATTTTCTTTTGTGGATCAACGACAAATAATGAACGAACCGTCATGGTCTGCGACTGATTTGGATGAATCATATCAAATAGAACTGAGACTGTTTTATCTGCATCCGCAATGATTGGAAAACCAACAATCGTATTCTGAGTTTCTTCAATGTCTTTAATCCAATCTAGATGTTTATTTACTGGGTCGATAGATAATCCAATCGCTTTTACGTTGCGCCTATCAAATTCAGGTTTAAGTTTTGCAGTCAGGCCGAGCTCGGTAGTACACACAGGTGTGAAATCAGCAGGATGTGAGAACAAAATCACCCAAGAATCTCCTATCCATTCATGAAATTTAATCTTACCAATGGAGGAGTCTTGTTCGAAATCGGGTACAATGTCACCTAAACGTAAAGTCATGAGAATCTCCCTTAAATTGAGATCTTAGTATATCCTGACTAACCCTAGAACTTAACAACTTTATACGGCGCATTTTAAATTCAAAATTTTTGGTCAGTATGGATCATGTACGGCGCACTTCATTAATCAATTCAAATTGCCTTGAATCTGATCGGGCTTATTTTTCATCTTTTTTTTCTTTATTACAGTTTTTTCCAGGGATAAAAACTTGAATGTACTGCAGTCAATCGAATCTATTCAATTGAAAATCAGAACACTGATAACCTCAACAATTTCACAAGGAATCGCACCATGGATATGAGCTCTCATATGACACATTATATGGAATTACTGATGACTAATCAGCCATGGAACCTAATTATTTACATGGCAGTTCCTGTAATACTTGCCGAAATTATTGCAATTTCTGAGCTGTATCTTCTCTTTACCGGAAAAAATAGCGGGGCAATCAAAACACTGAGCACAACATCAGGCATCGTTGTTGGGTGGTATTTCTTAGGAATTTTTATCAATCTTCTCCTAACAGCTGTCATTCCATTAACGACTTCTAATGGATGGCGAGGTATTGCAGATGTGATCGCTGTTGGATTTTATCTGCTCGGGGTGATCCCTCTTTTTGGTATAGCTTTGTTAAGGATGAATCTCATAGCATCCGCTGTTTCACAAAGAGATCGAAATAAACTCCACGCTATCTTTGTTGGAATTTTCTTGGTAGTTGCGCATATAGCCATGATATTTGGTATGGTTGATCCCCATGTATTGAGCTCTGCTAAGACCGTCTAAATTTAAAATAAATAAAGATCAATATTCTCTTGCTACCTAGCAGAGACTATCTCTCTGCTAGGTTTAATATCGGTAGTTAGTATGCAACGATAAAACTATCGCAATATTAATATAATTAGAGATATAATTAAAAAATAGTGCTTAACAAAGAGTATGTAACGCCAAAAATTAGGCGGCATTTAATAGCTACAGAAAGAGTCCTGTCGGATAAAATAAATGAGTGGTGTCCCACAAATCTCGTGAGTAATAACAGGGGAATAAAATTATGATACCAGGTGAAGTGATTGTAGGAAAAGGCGACATTGTGTGTAATGTCGGACGTAAGACCATTAAACTGAAAGCAACCAACATGGGTGATAGGCCAGTACAAATTGGCTCACATTTTCACTTCTTTGAGGTCAACAAGGTCATTAGTTTCAATCGTGAAAAAGCCTTTGGTATGCGTTTAAATATTCCAGCAAGTACAGCTGTCCGTTTTGAGCCAGGTGAAGAAAAAGAAATAGAATTGGTTGAAATAGGCGGTGCCCGTCGTGCTTTCGGTCACAACGATCTCGTGAATGGTAGTGTTACGAAAAATGCTGACAAAGAAGCATCTATGAGACTTCTCAAGAGCAATCATTTCAAGGATCAATCATCATGAGCTTAACGATTAACAAAAAAAATTACGCTAACTTATTTGGGCCCACAATAGGCGACAAGGTTCGATTGGCAGACACGGATCTTTTCATCGAGATAGAAAAAGACCATGGTACTTATGGGGACGAATCAAAATTTGGCGGTGGCAAGAGTATTCGTGATGGCATGGGCCAATCATCCACTGCGCTTAGAGACGAAGGGGTGCTGGATTTTGTGATTACTGGTGCAGTGATTATTGATCACTGGGGTATCGAGAAAGCAGACATTGGCATTAAAGATGGAAAAATCGTTGGAATTGGCAAAGCCGGCAATCCAGACATGATGGATGGCGTTTCGCCCAATATGATCATTGGTGCTTCCACCGAAGTACATGGTGCCTATGGTTACATTGCCACTGCAGGTGGCATCGATACTCACATTCACTTTATCAGTTCTACTCAAATTGAAACCGCCCTATTTAGCGGTGTCACTACAATGTTAGGTGGGGGCACCGGTCCTGCTGATGGGACTAATGCCACAACCATTTCCCCTGGTAAATGGAATATCCAGAAAATGCTAGAAGCGGCTGATGCATTTCCTATGAACCTTGGGTTCTTTGCTAAGGGCAATTGCTCCACTGAAGCACCCATAGCAGAACAGGTCGAAGCAGGGGCTTGTGGTCTAAAAATACATGAGGACTGGGGCTCAACACCGGCAGTGATCAATACCTGTTTAAATGTTGCCGATCGATACGATGTTCAGGTGGCTATTCATACAGATACTCTCAATGAAGCAGGATTCCTAGAAGATACCGTCAAAGCAATTGGTGGTCGCGTGATTCATACCTTCCATACAGAGGGCGCTGGTGGTGGTCATGCACCCGACATTATCAAGATAGCGATGTACCCCAATATATTGCCGTCCTCTACCAATCCCACCCGTCCGTTTACCGTTAATACATTTGATGAGCATATGGACATGCTCATGGTCTGCCACCATCTAAGTAGGAATATTCCAGAAGATGTATCTTTTGCTGATTCTCGTATTCGTCCTGAAACAATGGGGGCAGAAGATATTTTGCACGACAGGGGTATTTTTAGCATGATGTCCTCCGACTCTCAGGCCATGGGACGCGTAGGTGAAGTGATTATTCGTACCTGGCAAACCGCTGATAAAATGAAAAAACAATTCGGCGCGTTAGATGAGGATAAAAATAATCAGAATGATAACTTTCGAGTTAAACGATACATTGCGAAATACACTATTAACCCCGCCATTACACACGGTATCTCTCAGTATGTTGGCTCCATCGAGCCTGGCAAGATGGCGGACATTGTTTTGTGGAGTCCTGCCATGTTCGGGGTTAAACCTGAAATTATTATCAAAGGCGGTATGATCATTGCAAGTAAAATGGGCGATGCAAATGCTTCTATTCCTACCCCGCAACCGGTGATTTACCGTAAAATGTTTGGAGCCTATGGTCACGCACTATCTAAAACTTGCGCCACATTTGTCTCCAAGGCATCCATCAAAAAAGGAATTGTTGCGGAATATGGGCTGAATAAAATGATATTGCCCGTCTCAAATTGTAGAAATGTCGGTAAGAAAGATTTAATTCATAATGATAAAACGCCTGATATCTCAGTTAATCCAGAGAATCATGAGGTAAAAGTAGATGGCATCAAAATATCTTGTGAACCGGCTAAACAGTTAGCGTTAGCGCAACGTTACTTCTTATTCTAATGAACCTATAAACTCAACTCACTCAATATTGGCGGAGCTATGCATCTAACACCTCGTGAAATTGAAAAATTAATGCTGCACAGTGCAGGGGAACTGGCAAAGAAGAGGAAGGCCAGGGGCGTTAAATTAAATCATCCAGAGTCCATTGCGCTCATTTGTAGCGAGCTCATGGAAGCCGCACGAGATGGTAAAACTGTTGCGCAATTAATGCAATTGGGTGCAACACTACTCACCCGAGCTGATGTGATGGAGGGTGTAGGGGAGATGATTCATGACATACAGATAGAAGCCACTTTCCCAGATGGAACAAAATTAGTCACAGTACACGATCCCATTCGCTAATCACTAAAAAGTATCTTCAATGGCATCAGTATTTAGGTGAGTGCCCTGTATCAGATATAACTTCTCAAATAAAAAAAATTTTGGGTTGATAAAATTGTAGATAAAGATGTCTCCAATTTTCCCGATGATGCGCAACGCCGAATCAGGGAGAGAGAGAATCAGTGACGCTAAATTGATAACAATGACCTAACTATCTCGTGTGCTCATGGGAATGGTATTGCCCACACTCCCCCCCCTCAGACCCCTCGATTATTAACGGATATACTCCAGACATATATCCCGTATCAGAATATTACATAGCCCTCCCAGATTCTGGGTTAAGAAAGTCAGGGAATCGCTGTCGCAGGCATGCTAAAATCTACCAACTAGGAACACGACAAACCGACAACTGTTGGTTTGTCGTGCATGTATTATCTATTTTCTAGGGATCTGATAGAGGAAATAAATATATGATAATCAAAGAGATATTAGGAAATATATCGAGCATATCGCTAGATGGCTTGGAACTTGATCCGCTAGAGTTGGAATGGTTTGAGACATCTAAGCGTATTCAAAGTAAGCTCACTTGTGCTGGAACGGAAATCTCTATTAAGTTTTTCAAAGCAGGTCAGCGACTATCTCAAGGTGACATCCTATTTAAGGATACTGAAAAAGCGATTGTGGTAAACATTAAGGCCTGTGAGGCCATTGTCATTACTCCCATTTCAATGTTAGAAATGGGTACCGTATGTTACGAGATAGGCAATAAACATGTGCCCATCTTTATTCAGAATGATCAAATCATGATTCCATTTGAAGAGCCTCTGCTGCGGTGGTTGGACGCAAGTGGATACCGCCCAGTCAAAGAAATGCGACAATTAAAAAGTATGCTCAAATCCACCGATGCATCCCATGGACACGCTCATGCCCATGATCATGAGACATTGTTTACGAAAATTACGAATCTTGCCTCCAAGTATTCACATGAAAAATAACTTCCTGGGAAACCTGCTTCATTTATCTGATTCCACGTTACCCATTGGCGGTTTCTCGCACTCGCATGGACTGGAGACTTATGTCCAATTAAAAATGGTGCATGATGCCACATCAGCAAAAGAATTCATTACAGAAAATCTAAAATCTAATATTAAATACAATGATGCCTCTTTTGTACGCTTGGCTTATGAGGCAGCTGCTAATAATCATCTGAGCGAGATCATTTTATTAGATCAGGAATGTACCGCGCTAAAATGTGCTAAGGAAATTAGACAGGCCAGTCAAAAGCTTGGCATCAGATTAATGAAGATATTTAGAAGGTATCAAGATCATGAGTTAGCCGCATCTTATGATCAAGCCATTCAAAATAATGAAGCCTCGGGTCACCATTGTATCGCTTTCGGGATGTATGCTTTTTTACTAGAAATCCCATTAGAAGAAACGTTATACGCTTACTACTACAACACCGCGGTGGGGCTCGTGACAAATAGCGTCAAGCTCATACCTCTGGGGCAATTAGATGGGCAGGATATCTTATTCCATCTACAGCCCATCATAATCGATCTGGTGGCAGAAACTTTGATTGTAAAAAGAGCCTCGGTAGGTCTCCTAGATATTGGTCTAGATATTCGCTGTATGCAGCACGAGCGTCTGTACTCTCGGCTGTATATGTCTTAATTAACTAACAACAAGTAAAGAGGGGCTGACAATGCAAACAGATAAGATCAGGACATACGTAAAAATTGGCGTGGCAGGGCCTGTTGGTTCAGGTAAAACTGCGTTAATAGAACGACTCACTCGACAACTCATTAATCGTTACAGCATGGCAGTCATTACAAATGATATTTATACCAAGGAAGATGCGGAATTTCTAACTAAAAATAGCTTGATGCCCAAAGAACGCATCATGGGAGTTGAAACTGGTGGGTGTCCGCATACCGCAATCCGAGAAGACGCGAGCATGAACTTAGAGGCAGTTGATGAGATGGCCAATCGTTTCCCAGACATTGAATTAATGTTAATAGAAAGTGGGGGAGATAATCTTTCCGCAACCTTCAGTCCCGATCTTGCAGACATCACTATTTTTGTGATCGATGTGGCAGAAGGTGAAAAAATACCCCGTAAAGGGGGACCTGGAATCACGCGTTCAGACTTACTGGTCATTAATAAAATTGACTTGGCACCCTATGTCGGAGCAAGTTTAGAGGTGATGGAAACGGATGCGCGTAGAATGCGCTGTGGTGCTCCATTCATATTTACGAATTTAATGACCTTGGAGGGTCTAAATAGCGTTATCGGATGGATTCAAAAATATGCGCTATTGGAAGATGTTGAAGAACCCATATTACTGCGCTAACCAAATTTCTTGATTAAGACAGATGATTGATTCGTCGATGACAGCATAACCGTATTATATGGCCATAATTTTTGTCCAATAACACCGATTAAAAAATGAAGACATAAAAAAGCCGAAGCCCGCAATGCGGGCTTCGGCTTTTACAACAGGATATACCGATTCTAAATAGAATCTAATCCCTTAAATTTGCAATTGGAAAGCGACCTTAAATGCATTGATCGTTTGTCCAACAACACCAGGCGCATAGTTCAGCCCTGTGGTGTACAAGTTACCACGTTGGTAGAATGCAGCAAGACGTGCATTATGACCATCGATTACGTAGTTCATGCCACCTTCAGCTTCTGTACGATTACCACTCATTTCAGGCTGAATACTGGTATACCGACCGTAGGGTTGGAATCTTCCGATACCGACCTTATGTGGGATCAAGTATAAACCATAAGCCGTCCAAGACTGTCCACTAAACATAAGACCGCCAAGAGGATCGGCAACGCCGGCGGCGGTACGTTGGGCTACGGTATTCAGAGTGCCGCCACTTGCCCAGAATCTCTTGTACTCACCGTTGAACGTGAACACGCCCATGTTGTTGTCTAATACTTTTTCAAACAACACGTCAGCTACAACACCAGTAAAGTCAGAACGATAGTTTAAAGTACCAGCACCATTTTTCTGATGATTGACACCGACCGCAACGGCTAAAATATCGCCAGCTGAACCGTAGTAGGTACCACTGGTGTAGTAGCCAGGGTTCTTTTCTGGGTTCAAGAAGTTGTAGGTTAAACGACCTGC